>CAZESB010000001.1:0-4940 GCA_964515115.1 uncultured Pseudomonadales bacterium
TTTGGGCAAACTGGCGAGCTTCAGGGTTTTTCTCAAGGAAAGCGGCCAGTTCGGCTTCGGTCCAACGGTCATAATTTTGTTTTTTCTCGAGGAAATGAATAAAAAGCAAGGTGGCGGCATCACGATCGCCACTAGCCGCCTCTTGCAGCTCCAAAAAAGCGGCGAAAGTGTCAAGGATACTGGCGAGATAATTAGCTTGGGCAGGCATATTTTTCAACAATTTCCAATAATCGGGTTGTTTGGTGGTTTGACGGTCATTGGCTTTGATATTTTTGCAAAAAAGCCATTTTGGGCGGCTGAATTGGTTCACCAGATTCATTAGACCGGTTAGACCACTGCTTTCAGTTTAGGTCACTTGGGGAGAGCCAGTCAATAGTCGAGTGCCTTGAGGAAAGCAAAAATATTTCGTCATATTTGCCGCAAAAGCTCTACCAGGGGTAAAAAATATTCTTGCGGTAAATCTTTCACAATTTTCATGGCGAACAAAATAGAGCAAAATAGCTCAACAGAACTTGGCGATTAAGAGTTTTTGGGCCGAATGAGGCGGTTTATACCCAACTTTTCCCCCTTGTGCATGCATTTAAAAATGGTGTAGTATCTGTAGCAGAATCTAAACAAGCAGCAAAAACCGCGGCTAAACCAGGCAGAGAAGAGCAGATTTTGCCGGGGAAAGCTGGGCACAACTAGCCGCTACCCAGTTTTGGGTGCCGAAATGTGGATAAACGAGGAAATATAGGCTCTGCCAAAACTTTAAATAATTAACGCAAAAACCGCAATTAACCACCCAAAACCAGACTGAAAACCCACCAAACACGCCAGAATCAACCAAAAAATGAAAGAAAACTCGCAAAAATTGCTCTTACTATTGTATCCGGCTCTCCACCCAAACTTCAGCTTAAACTACCAACAAATTGAGTTACTACTAAGCGGTTTATCGCCTGGCGGTCGGCGTTCTTTACTCCATCATCTTGAGAAAGAGGGCTATATTTTACGCCAAAATCTGCTGGGGCAGCACTGGATCACCATTACCAATAAAGGCAAAAGGCAATGTAGGCGCTTATTTCCGGCTTTTTCTGACGAATGGCAAGCGTGGCAGGGGGAATGGGAGCTGATAGTCTTTATGAGCGCGCCCAAAAATGATCCTCAATTTAGATACCTGCGCAACCTACTACTGGAAGAGAGAGCAGTTTTTCTCTCAAGAGGAGTTTATGCTGTACCTGGAAAACTTTCGGAAAAGGTTTTAGAAATCGTGGAGAGCCTTTATCATCACTCCGTGGCCATTTTTGCTATCAGTGAATGGAAATTTGGCAACGAGCAAGAAATTGTTATAGAACAATTGGGCTTAACCGACATTATTGAGGCTTACTCTGGTATTAGCAGAGAAATAAGGGAATTGCTAGAGAATTGTGAGAAGAATGTAAGATTGACGGATCAACAAAAACTCAGGTTCATGCCGGTTTTTGACCGATTTTGGGAAAATGTAACTGCCGATACGGGTTTTGCTCGGTTTTACGTTTCTAACGCTCCAACAGCCGCTGAGGTGCTCTCACAGTTGCAAAAGCTGCTGTTATGCTTGTTTGTCGATAGTGAGGGGTAGTTTTCTTCTGGTGGAGTGATGAGCTGGCGGTAGCTGAAAGCTCGATTTTTACCTTATTGCGGTAAAGGTGCAAAAATAAGTCTTAATTTTCGGGTGCTGGTGAGGTAGAGTTTTTCTGGGCGGAAAATGAACGAAAGTTACAGAATATAAGTGGCAAATCACAAATGCGGGAATAGTCTACTAGATCATGCAAGAATAATCTTTGAAATCTGCGGAAATAACTCTTTGGTTAAATTACGTCCAAAGATAAGCAATAAATATGCGTTAATGCTTGATTTTGGAGTTGGGGAGGTAGGAGCGGGACTTTTTATTGCAGTTTTAACGAAGAGTGATGAGGTTTCGATTTTGCGACTCGCTTTTTTAGCCTGAAATTATTAAAGCTCAATCAAGCGGCTTTTTCCGAAGTTATAGGCTCTGATTATGGGGCTTTTACCAGCATTGGCAATCAGGCTGGTGCTTTGACAATTAATTGAAACTGGCTAGCGACAGCTAATTATCCGGCAAAATAGCCATTCTTTACGGTCTTTTATCAGCTTTGGGTGAAGTATGGGACGCAATCAGCGTGTCGGGTGAATCTGCTGAGGCCAGCTGCCAGCCTACTTTAATCAGTACCAGGTTTTTGGTGAGATCGGTGGGATCGCTGGGATTGATGGCGGAGAAGGGCAGCAACTTAGGATATTTGTACCGGCCATTTTCGCCCGTTTTGGTCAAAGCTAGGGTTGCGCCTGTTTGCTCATCCATAAAGCGCAAAATGGCGTTTTGCAGCAGCCTGCCATCTTGGCTGATAAGCAGACCGGTGGGCTGGAACGACCTTTGGATCAGTCTCACCAGCATGACCGCCATAAAGAGCCCGAGCGCCAGCAAATTCCAGGCACTGGGGAAGAGAATGGTGATAAAAGTGGCGAAAACGAAGCTTAGCCAGGAAATCAGACCGCCAAAGCGGAGTTTCTCGAGTAATTTGAAGGCAAGCGGCTGCTTGGCATGGTTTTCTCGATCCACCGGCACGCAGAGTTGGTGTTGGTAAGCTGATGCGGCTGCGGCGCCAGCCGCAGCGTCGGTCATGGCAAATTGTTCACCGCGGTAGAAATCGCGTGGCAGCAAATGGGCAGCGCGGGTCAGCGAACTGGGGAAAGAAAAACAAGGATGAATGACACTGCAAACATAGTTGCCCGGCGGCAAATTTGGCGGCTCAAAAAAGCCCTCGGCGTTGGTGATGGTTTGCAGGTAGATTCTTTCACCCTCGGCGCTAAGACCGCTGAAAACCACCCGAGCATAATTGACATTTTCGCCTGTTTCAGCCTGAAAGACCAAGCCGTGATAATTTTTTTGTCGAGGGATCAGTCCAGCCAAGCCGGCGAGGAGGGGCAGCATGCTGAGTGCAGCATGCTGCCCAAACTTGATCAACAAAATCGCCAAACTCACCAAAGCCGGTAGTAACAGGCTAATGGCGCTGCCAAAATTAAGCAACTTAACATAAAAAGGCACCAGCCGCTCCTCATCAGGCACTTGCAGCAGTCTTTCTCGAGTCACTTCCTGGAGTGACAGCGGCAAAAAGCCTTCAATCGTTTCAATAAACCTGGTGCGAAACTCCCGAGCAGTCGGCGGAATGAGCGGTGTAGCCGGAGGCGTGGCAGGCGGCAGCGGCACACCCGGAGTGGTCGGCGCCGGCGACACGATAGGCGTAGGGGAAGCGGGCGGTCCCGCCCTCGACTCAATAATAAAAGGCACATCCAGCAAAATACTAATGTTTCCGGCTGCGTCTTCAATGACAAAATCAAGATAAATGACTACATCTCGAGGCAAAATCCCCAGCTGCAACTGCCAGCGACCATTGCTGCCGATGTTAAAAGTAGCAGTTTCCGTTCTGTCCGGAGTGGTGATAGTGACATTGACTCGGCTGCCGGCCTCGCCGGTACCGGTGAGCAGCGGCTCGTTTTGACTCAGCCGCACCGGCGCTGAAGGAAAAGTGTCCGGGTCCCGCACCGAAATACCCACCGCCACTTCACCCAGCGTATCAATCACAAAAGAAGGCGCTCGAGTATCAATGGTAAAAGTCCAGGTCACCGACTCAGTAATATTGCCCGAAGTGTCCACGGCAGCTACTTTCCAGGTGTAAGAACCGTTGTTGAGCAAGTTATTGGGCGTGAGGGAGTAATAATTAGTAACAGAATTATGAACGAGAGTGTAATTGCTGTTGCTGCCACCGCCGACCGGCAAGTTGTTAAACCAAATCACACCATCCAGATAAATAACATAATGACTAATAGCCACATTATCTGTGCTGCCTTGCCAAACGAAAGTGGGTGTAGCGGTGTTAAGTAGGGCGTTGTTTTCCGGCTCAATTAAAATTGGGGTGGTGGGCGGCACGTGGTCTGGGATGGTGGCGGTAACAGTAGGACTTTTGGTTTCTGGTGGCGGTGTTTGGGCGTAAACATCAATCGGCGCCGCTAGCCGGGCTACCAAAAACCCAACCGGCGGCCCCAACAACATCAAGCTCCAGAAAAAAGATACTCCGGCCAGCAGCCAGAGTATCAAAGCAATTGGTTTGCGCGGTGATTGGTTATAAATGTGTTTTGTCACGAATCATATTGATCTAATCTTCGTACCTATCAAGGTCATTATCCTCGAGTTCATTGAGCCTTTGCTCCAGCATTTGAATTTTCTGCTGCTTCTGGTCTTGGCGATGGCGATAATGTCGACGGACGCCAACAATGCTGGCAATCGCGGTCAGGATCAGAATGAGAATAGCCAGTAGCAGCTTGAGTGGAATCAACCAAAATTTGGTGCTGGCCATCGTCACCGCGCCAGTGGTGCCGTAGCTCATGGTCAGCTTGGCAGTGTAAAGACCGGTGCCCCAGATCTGTTTCCACTCGTCTTCAAAAGTGCGACTCATCAACGGAAAGACATTTCTGGGTTCAATTTCCAAAGTATCCACTTTTCGGCCGAACATATTGTAAATTTCAATGCTGGTTCTGGGGGTGATGTGAATATCGGAAGCATTTTCAACAGTGAAAGAAAAGGGCACTGGGCCGAACTCGGTCAATTTAGGGAACTTGAAATCGCGAACAAAGGCTTCTTCATTAATCGGGCCGTCAACAATCACATAAAGCAGGCTACCGACTTTTTGGCTGATGGCACTGGCTGAAACCAGTTCGCCCGTCTCAGTTTCATCGCCGCCGACCGCTGGCTCGTGGGTGATCATGGCGTAATGGCCACCGGGCAGAGCATCCTCTGGCACTTCAATCAAAATATTGACCGCGCCGGTTTCGTTGCGGTTGAGCGTTTGGGTTTGCGGTACTAAAGTTAGCCAGGAAGCCAGACTCCAGCGGTTGGAAACTGCTTC
>CAZESB010000001.1:5040-12191 GCA_964515115.1 uncultured Pseudomonadales bacterium
TTTGCGGTACTAAAGTTAGCCAGGAAGCCAGACTCCAGCGGTTGGAAACTGCTTCATCAACTGGAATCGGGGTGAAGCCATCATCAGCGACAATAAAATCTGCCGCTCGGGAAACAACGTTGAGCGGCTGGTTGGACTCGTTGCGCACCCGCACTTGCACTTGTTGGCGCTCTCCCGGGTCCAGCAGAACGCTGTTGTCCTCGCCCAGGCGAGGCGGAATGGCCGTTAGAGCAATATTGGCGGGGCTGGCTGTTTGACCTTGAACGACAATTGCCGCTGCCAAAGCAGTGACAGCTAAGCCGGCTATTATCAGCTGGCGCTGAATCAGTTTATTAAAAAGTGAAGTTTGGGCAGTTTTCATATTCAATTGTTATTTATTTTTCCTAAAAAGTAGCCGTCGCCGTATAGATAATAAAATTGGAGTAATCGCCGGCCTCGGTGCTGGTATCAGGTATCACTCGGTAGCAGACATCAACGCTTTCATTGTCTGAAACTGTAGTTGAAGAGAAGAGTGATTGCGGCAATTCTGAACCCTGGAGATCGGCGAACTGTTTGCCGCACCAACCGGCGCCAGTGCAGCCGCCGGTCGAATCATTATATTGGAAATCAACCGTAGTGTTGCCGGTGACGCTGTTTTGCACCAGCGAGTAAGCAAACCCTTTGGAGGCAACGTTGCTAAATTCGTCGACGACAGCGTGCGTCATGGTGCTGGTGTCGCCTCGGGCATCTTGAATACAGTCGGTGTCGGTGGCGGTGACGGGGTCGGTATTGGTACAGCCTTGGCCGTTTTTACTGAGTTGGTCATTAGCGATAGCGGTGACCACATAACCGCCTGAGCCGTTGGTGGAAACCTGGAGAGTTTGGGCGGCGTCAGCAAAGGCGCTGAGTGAAAGATCGCCAAAGGGCACGGCATAAGGGGTGGTGGTAACGTCGGTGCTGACTCCGCAAACACTGGTTGAGTCGTTAATACCGATAATATCAAAATTAAGTTGCGGCTCGACCGTAGCCGTGACTCTTACCGCTTCGATAATGCCGACGCTAGCGCCGGTAGAGTCGATAACATTGTCATTGGTATCCAGATGTCTGATAGTGATGGTGTACGGATCGGCGGTGCCGCTAGCATGCAGGGGTTGTGGGGCGGGATTGACTAGATCGTCCATGGCAATGGTAAAATCTTCACCAATGCTGCCGGCACCAGTGTACGGGCAAGTGACTTGGACGTAATCATTACCGCCAAGAGTAGTAGTGGTGACGGCAGCTGAGCCAAAGGCGTGGTTGCCGGCATTGCCAGGGCAAGTGACATCGCCAGCGACAAAATTGCCAATATCAAAACCACCCTGATCCGGGGCGCCGTCGTTGTTATTGGCGGCCGCGATCGGAATCAGAATCTCGAAACTGCCGTCAAGAATAGCAGTGACGGTGGTAAAAGCGACGCTGATAGTGGTTACTTGAGGATCATAAATCGGTACCGCGGCAGTCTGATCACCAGACTGGAGTGGATCGTCTAACCTGACAGTTTCACTATCCAGGATTTCGACCACACTATAATCATTGCCACTAACGGTGCTGAAGTACAAGATGTCACCGATGACTAGTTGATTGGTATTGGCTGAGGGTGGACCGGAGTTGTCGATGGTTAAAACCGTGGAACCGACGTTGTTGCCGCTGCCGACCTCACCTGAGAATGATGGTCGAGAATTGGAAAGAGTCACCGTGACGTCACCAAGATTGCCGGCACGGCCTTGTTGCGCTAGCGCCCCGACCGCCAAAGTAGCAATGACAGTTACGCCTAGGGCAATAGCTTTTTGAAGTTTTTTGGCAGAGGTATTTTTCATAGGCACAAACTTATACAATAATACTAGACTGTTTTTTTGGGGTATGCAAGTATGCTTTTATTATTTTTTGAGTACCTTTTCTGCAGAAGGTTTTGTTATAGTTTGATACGATTATTTTTAGCAATTTTGAACCAATAAACTCCGCCCACTACCGCTCCTATGAGTGCGGCAGCAAAAATGGAGAAGGGAATAGCAAAAACAGTATGAGTGTAGGTGGTAAATTCTCCGTCGTTGTCGAGGGTGAGGGAAAATCTGTAGGGTCCGAGCATGAAGGCTGGGCGGAAAGAGAATTTGGTGACTGTTGGGAGGTTGGTGTCTGGTTCGCTGTCCGGCTTGAGGGCACGGATTTTTCTGGAGTTGAAACCGAGGATGTTGTCGGGGTAGATTTGGTACTCCGCCACCGCGCGGCCGGTCCAGCTGGTGAGTTTGGCGCTGCCTGAGGCAGCGCCAGCACTAAACCGCTCATTTTTCAACACCGGCTGGGCCGTAACGCCCCTAAAGCTATCAATCACTCCTGGCATCCCCAAATCTTCCACCACTAATTTTTTCTCCAAATTATTTTTATCAGAAACTAAAATAATCAAATTACTGGAAACAGCTCCACTGACTTGAGTAGCTTCGCTTCCTCTGGTACCCAAGTTATCTGCCGTAAAAACAATGCTCAAGGGATATTCTTTATCAGGAGCAGTCACCGGTGGCTCTATTTTTAGTTGCAATTGTGCTACTTGTCCTGGTTTAAGCTCAATTGGCTTCAGCGCTGAGGCTGGCATAGTAAAGTAGGGAAAGCTGTGATTTTCCTGTAAAACCGGTGCGCCGGTCACTTCATGCAGGGAGAAATCCACAATACTTGGCGTTACTGCCACCGTGGTCACGCCATTATTTTTTAAAGAAACGATATGTGTTTGTTCCATGCCGGGTGCGGCTTTGAGATAAGCCACAGGAGGAGAAACCGTCAACTCCAGGCTTCGTTGGGCTGCCGCTGTTTGAGCGTTGCTCAATAACCCCACCGTCAGCGCCGTGGCGGCAATAATATTTTTGTAAATTTGATTTTTGTAAATTTGGTACATTTTATATATTCTTCCGCGCATTTTGTGTTCTTCCCGAGGCTTGTCCAGACTCTAAACCTCAATATCCAGGCACAGCTACATACACCACAGTAGTTTCATATCTGCCTGCAGCTTGAGTAGGATTGATTGAAGCTTTATAAGTCACAGTCGCTTCATCATCAGAGCCAATATCTTCTGAACTCATCACTGCTTGCATTGGTTGGCTTAATTCGTCATTGGCAAAAGGACGGTAGTGAGCGTTGCTCTCGAAGTCTAATGGAACGGTGTCGCCATCCATATTAAAACCAAAGCCGGCATTTTCAGGCATATTCCAGATCTCAGCAGAAGCAGAGGTGCAAGGCCCGCTGTCGCAGAGAGTGTCGGGAACGGTGTGAGTGCTGTCGATGGTGTGTCTTAATTCATGCAGTTCATAAGCATAAACATTGTAGCCACCCGCTCCTCTGGTGGAGATGGTTAGGGTATTTGAGTCTGAACTAAAATTCCCCGGCACCAGTTCTCCCAGATCAATAGCAGTATTGGAAATCACAAAACTAAACTCGTTAATCTGGTAAATGTACTGAAAACCGCCGCCCAGAAAAAAACTTGAAGTTCCGTACTCTCCGTAAGGTCCGGCGCCGAACTGACCAACGGTATCGGTAACCGTATAACCGGCACTGGACTTCTCACCAGAGGTAACATTGAAATTGCCAAATTGAATAATATAAGAGTCAGACTGCAGCGTTTCTGCGACGGCCGTCTGAAAGAATTGCAAAAAAGTAATAGTAAAAAAAGTCAGCAGGGCAGCCTTCAGAGCCACGCTGCTAACCTGCGAGCTTTTCTGATTCATCTTGATTGTTTTGATTATCCTGCTCATCTGGCGGTAGCTCTTTAGTCGCATTCACCCGTCCAACCATCTTGCCGCTTTCGCTCTCCAGCAGTGACAGCTGAGTTTTGATTACTTTCAGATCAGGATTTGCTTCTGCCAACAGCTTTTCAATTACCTGAAGCTTGGGCTTGAGGTAGCCGTCAATAAATTGTTGCAACGCCATTTCACCGGCTTCCGCGCTCTCCAGTTCAACTTCTTTCTGCTCAAGCCTGGCTTTATCAACCTGCGACTCGGTGTACTGATTTTTGGCAAACAAAAAGAACAGCAACAGCAGCGGAAAAGCCAACAGCGCACCAATTTCCAGGCTAGTTAAAGCCGGGGTGAGGGCGTAATGAAAAATCATCACTGAGAGGGTGCCGATAATAGCGGTGCTGACAGCTGTCGTCATCACCAACAAAAATAAGTGCAAGTAAGTCAGCGGATAAAAATACGATCCAATATTGCCGGTGTAGCCAATCAAAAGCAGGAAGGCAAAAGTCAACAAAGCCATTTCCAGAGAGGCATCTTCCGGCAGCACGTGCCAGATTTTGGCTTTTTTCACCCTTTTCATCAAGAAATAGACCAAAACCGCGCCGGCAAAAGCCTGAAGCGAGTACTGCGATAACACCGGCAATTGCAACCAAAGATAAGCAATAACAATCACAGCTAGCAGGATCAGGGTTTGCAGGTGGTGGCGCGTTTTTTTCAGCATCATTAACTTTCAGTATTTTTCAGTATAACCAACTTGTAGCTGGCAGGCTATAGCTGTTATACTACAACTCCCTGAGCAAGGAGAAAATATGGCTTCAGCACAATCTTGGTACGACCACTTAACAGTAGAACCCAAATGGCAAAAAGTTTGGGAGGAAATGGCATTGTTTCAGCGGACCGAAAAGCGGCAGGCCGCTGCCTCGGAGCTGGATCCTTTGTACTTGCTTTTTGCTTTCGCTTATCCTTCCGGCTCAGGCCTGCACGTGGGACACGTGGAGAGCATGACGGCGCTGGATATTTTGGCTCGCTACTACCGGATGCAGGGCAAAGATGTCTTTTTTCCAGTGGGCTGGGATGCTTTTGGTTTGCCGGCAGAAAATTACGCGATTAAAACCGGCATTCCTCCGGCAGAAACCACCAAGAGCGCCATTAACACTTTTCGGCAGCAAATTAAAAGGCTGGCCATTTCCTACGACTGGGCCAACGAAATCGCCACCAATCACCCGGGCTATTACCAATGGACGCAGTGGCTTTTTCTGGAACTTTTCAAGAAAGGTTTGGCTTATCAAGATGTGGCGATGGTGAACTGGTGCCCGAGCTGCCAGACGGTGTTGGCTAATGAACAGGTGGTCAATGGCTTGTGTGAGCGCTGCGATTCCGAGGTGATTCAGAAAGAAATGAAGCAGTGGTTTTTCAAAATTACTGAGTACAAGGATGAGTTGATTGAAGGTTTGGATCAGGTGGACTGGCCGGCGGCAACCAAGCAGCAGCAGCTTAACTGGATTGGTAAGAAAGAGGGCGTGGTGGTTGAGTTTCCGGTGGTTGGGACCGAGTTGGCAGTGGATTGTTTTACCACCCGGCTGGATACGATTTTTGGCGCTACTTTTTTGGTGATTTCTCCGGAGAAGTTCTTGAAACTCGGGCTGATGGATTTGCTCAGCCCGGAAACTGCTGGCGAAGTTCAACAATACTTGGAGGCAGCTTTCAAAAAAACAGAAGAGCAGCGGCAGATTGGCGAAAAAGACAAGCCGGGGGTGAAAACCGGCTTACTGGCCGTTAATCCGGTCAATGGAGAGAAAATTCCGGTTTTTGTGGCTGATTACGTTTTGGGCGGCTATGGCACCGGCGCGATTATGGCGGTGCCGGCTCATGATGAGCGGGATTGGGCTTTTGCTCAGAAGCACGGTTTGCCGGTAGTTGAGGTAATCCAGCCTGGAAATGGTGGTGGAGTTGATGCCAGTGTGGCTGCCGAGGCTGGCGAAAGGGGTGAGAGGGGCGAAATTTTTACCGATTATGGCGTTTTGATTGCAAGCGGTGTTTATTCCGGCTTGACTTCTCAGACAGCTATAGAGCGAATTTTAGCTGATTTTCCCGACCAAACTCACCCAGAAACCAATTATCGTCTGCGCGACTGGCTGATTTCCCGGCAGCGCTACTGGGGCGCGCCGATTCCAATTGTTTATGATCCTGAGGGCCAGCCGCATCCGGTTAAGGAAGAGCACTTGCCGTGGATTCTACCCACCGACGTTGATTTCCAGCCCACCGGCGAGTCGCCGCTTAAGTCTTCGGAGGAGTTTATCCGTCGTACCGAAGAGCTTTATGGTGAAGGCTGGCGGCCAGAGTTCGACACCATGGACACTTTTGTGGATTCAAGCTGGTACTTTTTGCGCTACGTGGATTCGAGAAACGAAAATGAGCTGGCCGCCCGGGAGCAGCTGGAAAAATGGCTGCCGGTGGATTTATACATGATCGGCCCGGAGCACATTGTCCTGCACCTCTTGTATGCCCGCTTTTTGACTAAATTCCTGCGCGATCAGGGCTATCTCAATTTTGCTGAACCGTTCCAAAAAATGCGCCATCAGGGGATTATTTTGGGTCCTGATGGCCACCGGATGTCCAAGAGCAGAGGTAACGTCATTAACCCGGATGACGTGGTGACTAAGTTTGGCGCTGACACGCTGCGGCTGTACGAGATGTTCATGGGACCGCTGGAGGCAGATAAGCCTTGGAATGTAGACGCGATTGTGGGGGTACACAAGTTTCTTCAGCGAGTGAACAGGTTGTGTTTGGGGGCAGGAGAAGTGACTGAAGCAAAAACAGCAAAAGCGGCCGGCAGCAAAGTGGACAGCGAGGCAGCGGTCCGCAAACTGCACCAGACTATTCGTAAAGTTGGTCACGATATTCCGGCTTTGAAATTTAATACCGCTATTGCTGCCATGATGGAGTTTATCAATACTTGGGAAGAGGCGGTGAAGGTTGATGGTGGCTTGAACAAGGAGCAAGCATTGCTGTTTGTACGGATTTTAGCCCCATTGGCGCCATTTATGGCCGAGGAGCTTTATCATCAGCTGACTGGCTCGGTGGAAACAGATAGTGTTCATTTGCAGGAATGGCCGGTTTTTGACGCGGCACTGGCTCGTGAAGAGGCGGTGGAAATTGGCGTGCAGGTTAATGGCAAGGTTCGCGGCAGTGTGATGGTGCCGGCGGATAGTTTGGAAGATGAGGCAGTAGTGTTGGCGGCGGCCCGGGCAGAGGCGACAGTGGCCAGGCATTTGGCTGATAAAACGGAAATTAAAGCTATTTACGTTCCGGGTAGGATTGTCAATTTTGTTGTGGCAGGGTAGTTCTATCATAATCATCGCAATTAGCTCCATTTCCGTCGGTCGACCAACGCAATTCACGCAATTTGCGTTG
>CAZESB010000001.1:12291-43449 GCA_964515115.1 uncultured Pseudomonadales bacterium
CGCAATTAGCTCCATTTCCGTCGGTCGACCAACGCAATTCACGCAATTTGCGTTGATTTAACGAGGTTGTTTCAGCCTATTTGTTTAAGGACATTTTCACCTTCGCTGAAATAAAATATCATTCAAAAATTAGACAGTTGCTGCAACTTTTGGCTTTCCAGATTGGTAGCGAGGTTTCTGTGCAAGAGTTGGCTGCTCAGCTGGGTATTAGTAGAGTTGCAGTCAATAATTATATTGATTTGCTTGAAAAATCATTTGTGGTTTTCCGACTATCAGGTTTCTCGAGGAATCTGCGTAACGAAGTAACAAAAATGGACAAAATTTATTTTTATGATCTCGGCATCAGAAATATGATGATTGATAACTTTAACTTACTGCAAAACCGCCAAGATATCGGGCAGCTTTGGGAGAATTTCCTCGTTGCAGAGAGAATGAAGCGCAACAGTTATACTAGGCAGTATGGTAGCGAGTATTTCTGGCGGCTGCACTCAGGGGCGGAACTCGATTATATCGAGGAATATGGCGGAAAATTGCATGGCTATGAGTTTAAATGGAAGCCAAAAAAAGTCATTGCTCCAAGTAGCTGGGAAAAAATCTACCCCAATAGTACCTTTGCAGCAATCAATCCCGAGAATTTTCTTGATTTTGTGTTGTAGAAGATCCTGTGATATTTAGCGAGTTAGCCTAATGAATGCTAATTTAGTGCAGCGGATTAATGAGTACTACCAGATTTATAAGGAAAATAATGCTTGATAGTGCTAAACATAAAGTTTTTAGGTAACTTTCTACAGTTAAAGCAAGGTTTTCCCTATAAAGTGGGGTCATGTTCGAAAAAACAACTCTACATCATGCTATTTTTCAGAAGTTGAAAGCTAATCGGATTGAGATTTTGGCGCTGGTGATTTTTCTGGCGGGTAGTGGGGTGTCCGGCTTTGGTTTGGCTGCTCTGGGGGAGACTGGCGCCGCCGGCTATGAGTTGCAGCCGGTGCTGGCCGAATGCCCTCGGGTGGTTGACACTGGCAGCTTGAAAGTGGACGCCGGCGGCGCCATCAAAAACCCTGGCCTCTACACCGTCGAGGAAGGTGCCCGGATCGGCGATGTCATCAAGGCAGCGGGAGGTTTGCATCCGGATGCCGACGGTGGCTACATTTCCAGCCAGCTTAACGCCGCCAAGCCAGTCAAGGACGGAGACAAAATCTACATTCCCTATTTTCAAGAAGAGCAAGCTTTAGCAGCAGGTGGCAGTGCCTTGGGTTCAGAACAACCTCCAGGCAACAGCAACCTCATTTCCATCAATCAAGCCACGGAAAAGCAACTTCTGGAGTTGCCGCAGATCGGTGAAAAACGAGCCGCGGATATTGTAGCCGGTCGTCCTTATCAATCAATAGAAGAACTAGTGGAATTGGGCGTACTCACCCAAGGTATTTTTAGTGGTATCGAGGAACTGATCAGTCTCTAAAACAGTTATGAGGATATTACTATAGGATAAAGGAAGCAAAGGCAGTTTTGTGAGCGACCGCAGCCTAGCTTCAAATCATGCTTCAACGAGCAAAAAATGCCCAATTTGGTCATTATTCGCCTGATATTTAGATGTCTTTATAGCAAAGCAAAATAATATGAATTTTAGCTCTTTAACCGCCTTCAAGCTATTAATATTAACGCAAATTCTGATAATATTATTCGTTACGCCTATATATAATAGTATGCTGGGAGCCAAATTGGGATGGCAGAGCTTGAATTTGGTCTCGGCTGCTGCTGGAAACAGTGTCGCCACGAGTGCAAAGCTACTCGGGAAAAAGCTTCAGCTACATCTGGAGTGGCTTACTGCCTTCTTACACAAAACTTACTCGATTAGCACCAGGCTTTTACCACTTGCTAACGAGGTTTTAACAGAAAATATATTGAAATATCGGGAAAAATTGGTATTTACCAGAGGGAGTGGTTCGGTAAATGGTGGGATGCGTTTTTTGTCCCAGGCTATTACCTCAAGTGAAGAAACCCTCTCTCGTTTTAAGCAATTTGCTATAGCTCAAACTAGCTCATTCTTGGGGAAATCGGCAGGCGATTTTTATTCCCAACTGATCTTTGGCAAGCTGGCTGAAGCGGATAATAAATTGCAGCCTTTATTTGTACTTACAGGGCTGCAACATATTCTAGTAGTTTCTGGCTTTCATTTAAATTTGCTGATCAGAGCCGTGACAGCTAGCTTACAAGCTCGCCTCGTTAATTGGCAAGTGGCATTTTTGGCAATGACGGTGGCAGTGGCGTATCACGTGGTCGTGGGTTACTCACCGTCGCTGTTTCGCGCGGCGGCAATGTCGTGCGCGGCCATCGCGGCACGCTACCTTTTTTTCCGTCAGCATCGCGCTAGTTACTTTTTTGTTTTACTGATAGCAGCATTATTCTTGATGTATAGGGAAAAAATAGAAGATGTTTCTTTTCAACTTTCAGCGGCGGCCACAGCTGGCATTATCTATTTAATGCCTCTTTTTACTCGAGTAGACAGCGTTATGGCTTCAATCGAAAGAGCGGAAGTAAGCGGTGGCTCGCTGCGGGGCAGCCTCATTGCTAAATATTTTACTTTAGCCAAAGAGAGTTTTTGGATTAGTGTCAGTGTTTATTTGGCCCTTTTGCCTTTACTGTGGTATTACTTTAGCGAAGCAAACTTAATATCCATTGGTGTATCAAGCCTTTTCTTCTGGCTTGATTCTTTATTGGTGGCCGGTTCTTGGTTTTTAGTGGCACTGTCTGTGCTGGCCGGATCTAACAATTTGCTTTACCAACTACTGGTACCAGGCAGAAATGTCGCTTATTACCTGATGGATTTGGTGGAGCTCATCCTCGAATCATTCTCTAAATTGCCACTAATAATCACGGCTGAAAAATTTGAGTCAATTTATGTATTTTTGTGGTGGCTTGTTTTAGTAGGATACGTAGTGATTAGGTCACAAATCGCGGCACAAAAAAGAGGGTACCAAAGACTAGCGCTATGAAAAAAAAGCTGATTTTGGGCGTTTTAGCGGTCTTGCTAATTATGCCTGTATATCAATTAATTTTGCAATGGCCTGATAATTACCTCAGAATCACCTTTTGTGACGTGGGGCAGGGTGATGCTATTTTAATTACTTACCGATTTTGGCAAGTACTGATTGATGGTGGTCCCAACGACAAAGTTTTAACCTGCCTGCAGGAAAGGATGCCGTTTTGGGATACTACTCTAGATCTGGTAGTAGCCACGCATCCGGACGCTGATCACATTGTCGGCCTGACCAGTGTTTTACAGCAGTACCAAGTAAATCTAATTTTGACTGAAATATCGGGTAAAAAGACCAAAGAGGCCGAGGCTTTTTACAGTCAAGCCACGGCTGCGGTCGAAGAAGGGGCCTGGCTGATCCTACCCAGGCAAGCGCAACAGCTTATAATAGCTCAAAAACTGGCCTTCAAAATTTTGTGGCCACTCGAGGAAACTAATGAAATTATAGGGCCTAATTCCGAGCCGACCGAAACAATATTATCGGATATAAATGTGATAAAAGGGTTAGAAAACGGTGAAAAAACTGTTAAAAATGACCGATCTATCGTGCTAAATATGGAATTTGGGGATTTTAAGGTATTTTTGCCTGGTGACCTCGAGAGAAGGGGTGAACAAGCACTACTCGAGGCGGGCTTGATAAATGAAGTGAATATGCTAAAAGCGCCGCATCACGGGTCAAAAACGAGTACTACACCTGGAATTGCTGCTAAACTCAGACCCGAAATTACGGTCATCAGCAGCGGCAAAAACAATCAGTATGGCCACCCTGCACCAGAGGTAATTGATACTTTAATAACAGTTGGCTCCCAGATTTTCAGAACTGATGAACTGGGCAGTATCACTTTTGTCTCAGATGGCCGGCATTATTGGCTCGAGGAATAAATGAGAAATAAGCCTGGTTTAGCCTGGAACCAACTTAGTAGCTGTTAAGTAGCAATCAGGGAATAATTTCCCACAAAATTTTTGTTGGCGCAACTAGCAATTTTATTTTCCAGAGTCGGGGTCTGGTAGTTGGTGGGTTGGGAAGGGCGACTAATTTATTTTTGGTGGGCTAGGAAATTTGGCGGCGCTAATTTTTTGCTCTTCCCGCCGCTGCCGAAAATCCGACTTTGGTAATATTTCGGTTGGTGGTTTTTGTTGCTGCTCACCGTGCTTCAAAAAACCAGAGCTGCTTTCAAATTTATGATCAAAGCAAAATAGGTTCAAAATGAACACATAATTTTGGTCGAGTTGAAGGGTATAAAAGCCCCACACATCTCAAAGTCAAAAAAACAAAATGTACTCAATTTAAGAGAGCGATTTTCGCCATCTCTTCGGTTGGGTTTCACTGATCACTTGCTGGTTTCTTGAAGTAAAGCTATACTACCCACAGACGCGCCAGACATGGTTCGCACCCATGAAAGTGAAGAGGTATTTTTGTAGCAGAGTGTACAAAACTTACAAAATTTACAAAACGTAAAGGCAGTTATGAACGGCGATAGCAACAGAAGCATCAACCACAATTTACAAAATCCCATTAAGCAGGAATTGGAAACACTTATTTTTCAGTCACTTCAAGCCCTAAAACTGCCGCGGCCAGCACAAATTAATCTGGAACGACCCGCTAATATCGCTCACGGCGATTACGCTACCAGTACTGCCATGGAGCTGTTTAGCCAATTAAAAACCAGCAACGAAACAGAATTTTACTCAAGCCCGCACGATCTGGCAGCAGCCATCGCGGCGGCAATCAACAACCAGCTTGGCAGCCAAACTAACCCAGCCATCGCCAGTGTGACTGTGGCTGGACCAGGATTCATCAACTTTAAATTGTCTGAGGCTTTTATTGCCGCCAAAATAGGCGAATTGGCTCAAGACCCACGCCCAACCAAGATGGCGCCGGAAAGCCAGCAAAAAATCGTGGTTGAGTATTCTTCACCCAACATTGCCAAACCGTTTACGGTTGGTCATTTGCGTTCGACCATTATCGGCGACGCGGTGGCTAATTTGTTGGCGGCAGCCGGCCATACAGTTTATCGCGATAATCATTTAGGTGATTGGGGGACGCAGTTTGGCAAGCAGATTTACGCGATCAAGGCTTGGGGAGATGAGGAGCAGATTGATCAAACGGAAAATCCGCTCAAAGAGCTAGTGAATTTGTACGTTAAGTTTCACCAGGAGGCGGAAGCCGATCCGGAGTTGGAGGAGGCGGCGCGCGCTTGGTTTAAAAAGCTGGAGGACGGCGACCCGGAGGCGCGCCGCCTTTGGCAAAAATGCATCAACTGGTCTTGGCAGGAGTTTGAAAAAATCTACCGACTGCTTAACGTCAGTTTCACCGAAAACGCTGGCCGCGGCTACGGCGAGTCATTTTTCGAAGACAAGATGGACGTTGTCATTGCCGAGCTCAAAGCCAAAAACCTGCTCCAAGCCAGCGAAGGGGCTGAGTTGGTCTTTTTCCCTAACGACGAGCTGCCGCCCCTAATGATCCTCAAAAAAGACGGTTCTACCCTCTACGCCACCCGCGACCTTGCCGCCGACAAATTCCGGCTGGAGCGCTACGGCCACGATATCACCGTTATTAATGAAACCGGCTCTGAGCAAAGTCTTTATTTCCGGCAGATTTTTAAAACTGAAGAACTGCTTGGCTGGTACCAGCCCGGCCAGCGGGTGCATATTGGCCACGGCATGATTCGCTTCAAAGAGGGCAAAATGTCTACTCGCAAAGGCAATGTTGTCTGGCTCAAAGATGTTTTGGACGAGGCTTACAGTCGAGTAAACGCCATTTCCAGCCAGGAGTTGTCGGAGGAAACCAAGTGGAAAATCGCCGTTGGCGCCTTGAAATGGAACGATCTTAAGCGCAGCCCGCATCTCAACCTGGTTTTTGATTGGGACGAGATCGTTAATGTGAAGGGCAATTCCGGTCCTTACCTGCAATACACCCACGTGCGTTGTGGCAGTATTTTGGCTAAAGCCGCGGCCAAATGGGGCACCGAGGTAGCTATTATAGAAAGCTATATTACTAAACAGATTGATATCTTGCTTAACCTTTTGATACAGCAGCAAATCACTCTCTCACCGATAGAGAAAGAGCTATTGCGAAACCTTAGCTCATATTACGAAACCTTAGAGCACAGTTTGATTGAGTACAGCCCTCATCACTTGGCTAATTACCTTTATGAGTTGGCTCGCACTTTTAATACTTTTTACAGCGACCACCATGTTGTCAATGAAGCCGCCGATACTTTGGCGGATTTAGCTGAAACCACTCCGGCCGCGCATTTGCGCTTGCTGCTGACTCTGACCACAGCTCGGGTGATTGCTGCCGGTCTGCAGATTTTGGGTATTGAAACCGTGGACAAGATGTAGAGAGCGAAATTTTGAGCGTTGCTTGTGGTATACTAGGCTTCCAATGTTTGATCATTCCATACAAAAACTCAGCAGCGGTTTGCGGATCATTAGAATTCCCATGCCGGGCGTCCAGTCGGTGACGACGCTGGCGCTGGTTAATACCGGTTCGCGCTACGAAAAGCCCAAAGAGGAGGGGATTGCTCACTTTTTTGAGCACCTGGTTTTCAAAGGCACGGCCAATTATCCCGATGCTAAGACGCTGGCGGCCGCTATTGATGCCATCGGCGCCGATTTTAACGCCTTCACCAGCAAAGAATACACCGGCTATTATGTCAAGTCGGCCGCCAAACACGTCGAGCTGGCGCTTGACGTTGTCTCCGACATGCTGCTCCAGCCGCAACTGCGCCAAGAAGATATCGACCGCGAGCGGGGAGTGATCGTCGAGGAAATTAACATGTACCACGACAACCCGATGAGCTTTGTTGGGCAGCTTTTCGACCAAATGTTTTTTCGTGGTTCCGGCTTGAGTCACGACATTATTGGTTCTAAAAAGACGGTAGAAGGCCTGAATCGTGCCGATTTCATCAGCTTCTTGCGTCACTGGTATGGTTTGGGCAACATGGTGCTAGTGATAGCAGGCCATGCTAAAACCGTTCAAGCCGACGCCACCCTCGAACTGGCCAAAGCCAAGTTTGCTAAAGAGCCCGATAGTGTTCGTCCTCAGGACAAAGTTAGCATTAAACGCTGGATTTCTTCAGGCAACCCAATTTCGCCCCATACCCTCACCATCGAAGAGCGCCAAACCGAGCAAGCCCATTTAGTTTTGGGCTGGCCAGGCATCCATCGGCGCGATAAAGATCGCTACGCTTTGACTCTACTCAACGTCATTATGGGTGGCAACATGAGCTCGCGCCTGTTTACCGAAGTCCGCGAAAAGCGCGGCCTCTGTTACTACGTGCGCTCAGACAACGACCATTACCACGACGCCGGTATTTTCGGCGCCTCGGCCGGAGTGGATCCCGGCAGAATCGAGGAGGCTCTGACAGTGATTAAGGCGGAATTTGCGGCGTTGGTGGGTGGCGAAAAACCAGTTACTGCAGCCGAGCTGGCCGCTGCCAAGGAATATATTGTTGGCAGCATGACACTTGGTTTTGAGGATAGTCGGGGAGTAGCGCAGTACTTTGGTTTGAAACAAGTACTGAATGATCAGATCGAAACTCCTCAAGAAGTACTTGAAAAAATTCGAGCAGTGGAGCTGGAGGAAGTACAGAAAATCGCCCGCCGGCTAATTAAAAAGCAAGAAATGCGTCTGGCAGTGATTGGGCCGTTTAGCCGAGAAGATCAAGAGAAAGTTTTTAAAAAATTTGTGGAGTAAGAGTGGCGGCGCGAGCCGTCGAGAAAGGACATTATGGAAAAAACAGCCCGCACCGCGGTTTTAGTTAAGCCCGACGGCCTCCAGCGCGGCCTCATCGGCGATATTATTTCTCGTTTTGAGCAGAAAGGTCTCAAGTTGGTCGGTCTGAAAATGCTGATTATGGACGATGAACAGCTCTCCGATTGGTATATTGAGCACAAGGACAAGGGGTTTTTTGCTGACCTCAAGAGTTTTATGGGCTCGATGCCGATTGTGGCGATGGTTTGGGAAGGCATTGACGCTGTGCCAGTGGTCCGCAAGTTGATTGGCACTACTTTGGGGCGCGAGGCGGAGGCCGGCTCCATCCGGGGCGATTATGGCATGAGCCAGCAGATGAACCTGATTCATGCTTCTGCCAATGGCGATGACGCCGAGCGCGAAATCAAAATCGTTTTTGCAGACGACGAGCTTTTTGATTACCACACGGCGCTTGAGGCCATTGTTTACGCCGAGGCAGAGCTGAAAAAACTCCAGGGAATTGACCAGTAGTTTTGTGTCCCCACCAGGAATCGAACCTGGATTTAGCGCTTAGGAGGCGCCCGTTCTATCCATTGAACTACAGGGACTAATGCGCTGTATTATACCTGATGAGCGTTGTTGGCGGCATTATTAGCGGCAGCTTAGTTAAAATTATTGCCACAGCTGGTCTGCATTTTCTAGGCGTGAGGTAATTACTGAAGGAGGCAAGCCTAGTTTAGTTAGCATCTGGCTTAGCAGAGCTTTCAATGCTTGGCGGTTTTCCTCTGAATTAATTGCATGTGCATAAGTTTCGTGTCTACTTAAAGCAGTTTCGATCTTAGCTGCATAGTCTATGAGTGCGTGCATAGACCCAGTTTTGGCATTTTCATCACCCAGCAACTCAGCTATCTGCCGGTATTGCTCTTTAGAAACAACCCCAGAAGGCAGATCTAAAAAAGCCGGTACAGGCGGCAGTTCGCTCTCGGGCTGTGATGGTTGATTTTTTTCAGTCATAAAAATGTCGGAGATGGCGGACTTGAACCGCCGGCCTCACCGTCCCGAACGGTGCACTCTACCATCTGAGCTAATCTCCGTTGGTTGGCCGCTAACTTTTCCGGTGCTTTTCCAGCAGGGATATTGTACCAGGATTGATTTCAATAACGTAGGGGTTTTGTGGGTTCCTGAATATAGTTCTCTGAACCATTGCCTAAACACACGATTGTGTGTACAATTGACTAAATTATGACCACAAACAGGAGCGCAAAGCCACCATCTTCCAAAAATACCAAAAAGCTACAGTATTTTCAAGATTTAGCTGCTAGTCTTCAATTTGGTAACAGCCAGGCTAATAGGAGAGTGCAATTGAAAATGCCAGCCGAAGTAGTGGATCAGCTTGATGAGTTGTTTCCCGGTATTGATCGCAGCCGGTTATTGACTCAGTTGGCTGTAGAGGCCATCAATCAGCAACTAAGATTTGCCGACAGAGAAATATTGAGGGATTTAATCGCTGGTGAGCAATGGGAGCTGGATGAGATGCTCCAGTATCTGGAGGAGAGGGATGCCGGCAATGTTTAACAGCGTTCGTCTCCAGCCAGGAGATATTTATTTGACCAGATTTCATCCAGGCTATGGAGCCGAGTTCAAAAGATATCGGCCAGCGGTGGTAATGGCAGCCAACGAACACCTGGACAGCAGGTTTGTTTTAATTGCTCCTTTCACTACCCAAATGAAAATTTATCATCCACAGACAGAGATTATTATTCGAGATAATCCGGCCCTTGAGCAAGACTCGCTTCTGTTGGCTTGGTATCTGCGCGCCATTGACATTAACAGGTTGGAAAAAAAGCTGGGAAAACTTAGTAATGAGCAGCTGCGGCTGATGAAGAGGGCGCTAAGGCTTGTTTTGGAAATTTAAGTGAAGCTTAACTTACTTCAACTCAATCGCATAAAGATTGGCTGGTGTGTCCGGACTGAATGAAGTTTTAATCAACAATCTGTTGCCATCAGGCCAGGGGTAGATAAAGGAATGGTCAAAGGGGCCGGAGTAGAGCGTGGTTTTGTTGGTAGCATCATAGCCCATGATGTTGACGCCGCCATTTTCCACAAACAGCAAGTGCAGCGAATCAGGATACCACTGGAAAGTGTTGGTAAAAAGCGGCGTGTGATAAACCTTAAAGTTTCTGGCTGTAACCGCGGCCGCAGTAGCTTGCAGAGAAGTAAAGGCGCTGGGGGAGGCGGTCAGCAGAGGAGATTGCGGATCATGCAAGTCGGTGGCCAGCAGATATTTGGTGTTGATTTCTGCCTCGGCGCTGGCTTCTTCGCCGACTCTGAAATTTTTGTCTTCTTCGCGGTCATAAATATAAATTCCGCCCGGAGTGAGAGTTCTTTCTTCCGGCTGAGTGTTAGCGGCCGGCAGAGAAGGTACTAATTCATCCGCCAGCGTCAGCTGCTCAGTAGCAGTGTAAAGCAGGCGTTTTTTATCCGGTGAAATATAAACATTTTTAGCGCTAGCGGTGGCGATACTAATAATTTCCGGCGGAAATTGAGCCAAAAACTGCCTTTCCCTGATGTACATTTCCTGCTCCCATTCAGACAGAATTTGCTGGCGTTGGAAAACTACATCCGGCAAAGTGTCCAGATCACTCTGGCGGTTGATGGGTAAAATCACTTGCCTGTCGTTGCTCAGCACCATGACCTCACTGCTGTCCGGAGACCAGATAAACTCGGCTGTGGCTAGATCAAAATCGTCCGAATCATTACTGATTTGTCTGGGGCCTTGCTGGAAGGAGAGCGGCGAGCTGTTGAGTTCAAATAAATAAAGGCCGTTTTTTCTTTGTGCTGAAGCTGAAGCGGTGTAAAAAACTAATTTCTGCCCGTCCGGCGAAGGAGTGATATTTTCCACGCCGGTAAAAGTGAGAGTAGTTAAACTTGGGGCCACGGGGAAAAGCTTGGCGTTGGTTTGAGCCACCAGTTCTTGTTCCACGCGCATCATTTTTTGCCAGGTGTTATAGCCATCGCGCTTGATTTCCACCAAATACTCGCCCGGAACCAGGTAGAGAGTGTCATCGGTGGCGGTGATCAGCTTGCCGTCGATATAAACTTCAGCCCCGGTGGGGAAGGAATTAGCAGCCAGCAAGCCAGTGCCATTGACAAAACCCTGATCAGTGACGCGGTAGCCGCCTTTGGCATAACGAATCGCCAAAAAAGTACCGACGATAATTATCAATGCCGAAAGAACAGCATAGATCACCCGCGGCTTGAACCAAGATTTCATAAGGCTAGTATAACAGAATTTTGCTCCATGCTATATTAGGGGTGATGAAGATACCTTTTATTTCCCAGATCGTGCGTTTTGTCGGGATTGATTTGGGTTCTAGCCAAGTGAGGATTTGGACGGACCGGTCGGGTTTTGCTATCGACGAGCCGGCGCTGATCGCCTTTGATGCCAAAACTAAAAGAATTTTGGCAGTTGGGTCAGAGGCGGCGGAAATGCGCGGCCGAGTCAGCAAAACGGTGGTGGTAGAGCAGCCGATTCAGGATGGGAAAATTTATGATTTGGAGACTGCTAGAGCGCTGCTGCGGGTGTTTTTGCAACGCATTTTAAGCTCCACCAACTTGATTAGCCCGATTTATATGTGCAGTGTGCCCGCCAGCAGCAGCGCGGCAGACTTACAAGCCGTGACGCGACTGATGTACAGTTTAGGCGCGCGGGAAGTTTACACCATTTCCAGCCCGCTGGCGGCCAGTATTGGCGCCGATGTACCGATTGCCGACGCTTCCGGCTGCTTTATTCTCCACTTGGGCGCCGATGTGGTTGAAGGGGCGGTGATTTCGCTGGGTAGCCTGGTGCATTACGAAAGCACTCATTATGCCGGTAATTTTCTCAGTCAAAGATTGCAGTATCTGATGAAAAAAGAGTTTGCCCTTGATGTGAGTTTGCAAACCGCGGAAGCCATGAAACGCCAGGTGGTTTCCGCTTACGGACTTAAAGAAAGAAAGATGTTGGTAACGGGCAAAAGCGCCCACGACGGCAGTCCCAAGGAAATCAGCGTTACCGCCGCCGATGTAGCGCCGGAACTGCTGAAACTACTCGAGAAGTATGAAAAAGTATTGCGCCGGCTGCTGTCTACTATCCCGCCGGAATTGACGGTGGATGTGATCGACAAAGGCCTGCTCCTCACCGGCGGCTTGGCTAATATTGACGGTGTCAGCCAGTACTTTGTCGAAAAAATGGGCATTCCGGTTTCGGTTGTCGACAATCCCGAGCAGGTGGTGATCAAGGGGACGAGTATTGCTCTGGAACACCTTGATTTGTTTAAGGAAAGTTTGGGGTATCAGAGTTAGTTTAAAGTCAATACATTGTAACTACTTTTTGACAAGCGCTTTCACCAACCTGGCAAACTGATCACCTCTGTCTTCGTAGTTTTTGAAAGTGCCGAAACTGGCGCTGGCCGGACTGAGCAGGACCACCCAGCCATTTCTGGCAAACTCGGAGGCCGCGGTCACCGCTTCCTCCATCGATAAAACTTCTTCCTTGATGGTGTTAGGGTTTTTCACTTCATTGGCTAATCTGGCGCCGGTGGGATTGAAGTAAAGCAGCATCCGGACATCGTTTTCGTCAATAGTTTTGGCCAGCTGAGAAAAATCCTGCTGGCGCTCGTGGCCGCCGGCGATCAAGACGATAGGTCTGCCTTCGTAGCTGTTAATGGCGGCAATAGCCGCCTCAGGTGTAGTAGAAAGCGAGTCATTAACAAAAATCACGCCATTTATTTCCACCACTTCCTCGAGGCGGTGAGCAAGAGGTTGGAAACTTTGCAGTCCTTCTCGAATTGAGGCCGTTTCCGCGCCGAATTGTTTAGCAATCACCACCGCTGGCAGGCTATTGAGCAAGTTGTGCTCGCCTTTAAGGGACAGGTCGCTGATATCAGCAATTTTTTCTTGCTGATAATAAATGGCGCTATCCTGAATATAGGCCAGCGGGTTGGGATGGCCGAGTTGGCCAGCTTGGCTGGCAGTTTTTTTGCCAAAAGGCAGTTTTTTAGCCTTACTGTCAGCGGCGATTTGCCGAGGCAGCTCAAAAAGCGGGTTATAAACTACGTAATCATTTTTATGCTGAAACTGAACAATCCTGGCTTTGGCGGCGACGTAGCTGGCAAAATCAGGGTAGTAATCGAGATGCTCGGGAGTAATATTGAGAATGACGGCAAAATGGGGGCTGCTGCGCAGATTGAGCAGTTGGTGCGAAGAAAGTTCCAGCACGTAATAATCGGCCGTGATTTCTTGATGGAGTAGGTCCAGCGGCGCCTGGCCGATGTTACCAGCAAGGACGGTTTTGAAGCCGGCTTTAGCCAACACTTGATTGATCAAAGCGCTGGTAGTGCTTTTACCTTTAGTGCCGGTGACGCCGATGATAGTTTTATGTTCCCGGACAATTTGCAGAAAAAGATTGGTGTTGGAATTGAACTCAAGATTCTTTTGCTCCGCTTTTTTGATCAGCGGATGAGCGACAGGAATTCCCGGCGCCTTAAACATCGCCCCACTACCGATCTCGTAATTGGTGATGGTATCGAGAAAAGTGTCGGCGGTAGTGATGGTGGTGTACGGGTTGCTGGCGGCCTGTTGCCAGCGTTGGTCCAGGTCTTGAGGCGGCTTGTCATCAATCAGAATGAGTTTTTTTTCAGGAAAAATTTTCCGGAGATAATTGTAGGTGGAAAAACCTTCCATGCCGAGGCCGAAGATATAAATTTGCTTGTTTGCCAGTTTTGCCAGCGGATTTTTCATTGGTTTGCTTTCTTTACTTGGCTTCCTGCAACACTTCCCTCAGCCAGCTTTCCCAGGTTTGAGAGGGAATGAGATGATGGTTGTTCCAGACCTGAAGGATGGTTTGGGCGCGTTCGTCTAAATTTGCTTCTTGGGAAAGCACTTGTTTGTACACTTGTTGCAATAATTGCTGGCTAGAATCCGGTTGTGTCTGTTGCCATTTTTGCCAGCAAAGGTGGAAAGCAGCCAGCGACTCTTCGTGAGTGCCAACGCAGTCGAAGGGCTTGTGTTCACTGGCTCCCACTAGTTCAAGGGCGATGGTTAGCAGCTCAGGTTTATCTAGCAAGTTCTCACCAAAATACTCGGTGAGTTCAGAAAGGTTTACAAATGGATAGAGAATTATAAAAGCAAAAAGACATTTCGAGCAGTGGCCACACCAACTATTGGTTTTTTGGCCGACGTTGCAGCTCCTGAAAATGGGGTGGTAGGTTTTCATGGCTGAGAAAATTTTGGCTATCTGCAGCTCAAAAAGCGGCCTCAGGTAGGAGAAGTAAACGGGCGAGTTGGCCGGGTAGAACTGGCTGATATATTCGCTGAAAGCTTTTTCAAAGGCAAAAGTTTTGGAGTACTGGTGGTTGATTTCCCTGCCGAGATACTCGACGTTGCCCTCGTTGGAACTGCGCTCATTTGAGACCGGAACAAAATGGTAATCATGCAGTCTGGCCGCCAAAAGGCTGGTGAAGGCGAAGAGGGCAGAGATCGGTACATGCCCATTGAGGTAACCCTGGGAGTTGAGCGAGAGCAAAAGCGGGTCCAGTTCTCTGGTAACGGTGATGGTTTTGAGTTGGCTGGCGGTAGCAATATCTTGAGCGGCTTGAGTGGGGTTGATCAGCAAGCAGCCTAAGTTGGCAGGATCGAGATTTTGTCTGAACAACTCCAGCGTTACGGCCGAGTCTTTACCTCCGCCAAGGGGAATCAAGATTCTGGGGTTGGTGGGTTCTGGCAGGCTGAATTGGGGCGCGGTTGGTTGAGTAGAGTCTGCTGCCCGGATAACCACAAAATCAGGCGCGGTGAAGTCAATTTGGTTGATGTAAAAGTACTCACCCATGCCTTGAATCAGCAACTGGTGCCACCAGGTGGTTTGTTCTGGAGTTAGCGACTGGGCTTCGATGATGATTTCAGGGGCGGCAGTCAGCTTCCAGTAGCTCAACATCTCTGCCAGGCCAATGGAAAAAGCGTGCAGATGCAGCTCGGCTTCACTGATTTGTTGGAACTGCTGTTCGGAAACATTAGGAAAATGCATAACCGGGTGGAAATGAAACTCCGGTTCAAGGAAAAAATGCCACTGGAGGGTGAGGGTGTTGGTTTCCCAGTGCCACTGATATTTTTTGTAGAAAAAACGTGGGTGCTGTGACCTCAGTTCAGTTACTGATTTCATGGACTTTCATTATAGTGGAAGACGCCAAAAAGTGCATCTGAGTATGATTTTTGGTGGGTTGAAAGTAGTTGAGTAAAAAATAAGATAAAAATTGATAAATACTCAAGAAATATTGTGTTCAAAATGGCCAAAAAGCAAATAGGAAATCCTCAAAAATAGCAATTTTTCGTGAAAAAATTGCCTCAACCGACTTCGGCCAATGTTGGGATTTTGCTGATAGCCGGATTTTTTACCGTATAAAAGACAAAGAAAATTACTTTTGGGCAAAGCCAAAGCAAACAGTGTACAATGATAAAATGGTAGTGGTTGAGTGGGTAGAGAACTTGGAGCTAAAAATGACTTTTCCAGGCTATTGCTTTGGTTTTTCTTCAAAAATGCCTGGTTTGTAACAGGGAGGTAATAAAATTGAAAATGGTTGATAAGACAGTCAAATTATTTGATTTAGACATTTTTAGCAGTGGCAGATTGGAACTGCTAAAAATTTTGCAAAATCACTTGCGGCGGCAAAGTGGCACGCTGGTGATTTTTACACCCAATCCCGAGCAAATTATGCTCTCGCGCCGGGACCAAACGTTTGCTTCATCTTTGGGTTTTGCCGATATTTTGTTGCCCGATGGCATTGGCTTGGTTTGGGCGGCCAAAATTAATGCCTTTTTCTTGTCTCAAAAAGCGTTGGCGGAGCGGATTGCCGGCATTGATTTAGCTGAAGATTTGCTGAAAATTGCGCAGGAGCAAAAACTAAAGGTGCTAATTTTAGGTGGGCGCGGTTATCAGGGTCAAAAGGTTTCAGGGCAGTTGGACACTAACGGCTTAATGGTTGATTGGTACCAAGGCTACCAAAATATTAAGCAACCTCTAGAGGAAGAGGAAAAAGCGGTGGTTGCTTTGATCAAAAACCTGCAGCCGGACCTGGTTTTTGTGGCTTTTGGCGCCCCCCATCAGGAAAAATGGGTAGTGGAGCATCGGGAATTGCTGGAGAAATCAGGAGTATTGTTGGTGCAAGTAGTGGGGGGCGCCTTTGACATGATTTTTGGCAAGTTGCGTCGAGCGCCTGGCTGGGCGAGGCGACTCGGTCTTGAGTGGCTATTTAGGCTATTTCAAGAGCCGTGGCGGTTCGGACGGCAGCTGCAGCTGATTCCGTTTGCATTTTTGACTTTTAAGCAGCTGTTTGTGAAGCGAAGGCAGGGGAGAGATGAGAAGAGCTGAAAAATGCCCCAGGCTTCCAGCCTGGGGCAGAATCAACTTCATCAAAATCTCAACCCAAATCTACTCATCCCCTGGCGTAATTCCCAACAACCAGAGCACAGACTCTTTTTTGTAGCGCCGGTCACCGCGCGAATTAATCCGGATCGCGGGCAGCTTGCCTCTTTTGCCCCACCGCTTAATCGTCAGGGGAGAAACTCTGAGCAAATCTGCCACTTCACGGACTGTTAGCAGGTCGGGCAGATTATTAATATCGAGCCTACTGGCATCGTCAGCTCGGCCAGTCCTTTTATCTTCCGTAACTTGCCCATTGGGGTCAATATTGCTGATGGTGGTCATAGCAGGTTCGCTCATGAATCCTTTCTTAAATTACCTTGGTATCAAGGCAATTTCTAATACTGCATTTATATTTTTAAAAGTGGGTCAAACACCGTGTAAGTTGTATTTAAAGTAGCAGAGTAGACTGAAATGGGTCAATAGGTAAAAGTCGGGTAGGAAGGGCAAATTTCCGTCTGGTAGAGGTCTGGAAATCAACTGGCTTAGCCGCTTGAGAAAACTGAGTTTTCCACACCAACAACCTATAGTTTTTCAATCAACGACCTATATTTTTTCGCTGTGAATAAAGATTTTATTTCCCTCAAGTCAAATAAAAATTAGCCTGCTTCGGTTTCCCTTTTTCGAGCAAATTTAAGCAGCAGACCGGAAATATGGCGCTGCCGCTAAGTCACCAACAAAAAACCCCGCCTGTAACAGCGGGGTTTCCCGTTTTTTGCAGTTTTGAGTTTACTTAAGCTCAACAACACAACCAGCCTCTTCAAGGGCTTTTTTGGCTGCTTCAGCGTCTTCTTTTTTGGCGCCTTCCAAAACGGTTTTAGGCGCTTCTTCAACGAAAGCTTTCGCATCACCCAGACCCAGCTCTGGCTTGAGCTGGCGAACAGCTTTAATGGCCGCGATCTTGTTAGAACCGGCGTCCTTAAGGATGACGTCAAATTCGTCCTTTTCCTCGACTGCACCGGCCTCAGCCGCGCCACCTGCTACTGGAGCAGCCATCATTGGGGCTGCCGCGGTTACGCCGAACTCTTCTTCAAGAGCCTTGACCAGCTCAGAAACTTCCATCAGGGAAAGTTCCTTGACGGCATCGACGATTTTTTGAACATTTTTTGTATCTGCCATAATTGTTCCTTTTTACTTATTACTTCTCAAAAACCATCTGTAAATTAAGCCTCTTGCTTCTTGGCGATAGCGCTGAGGGCATAGACCAAATTGCGCTGTGACGCCTGTAAAACATTGACCAAACCCTGAGCCGGACTCTGAATACGGGCCATCACCATAGCAATCAGCTCTGTCTTGCTTGGCAGCTTGCTCAGAGCCTCAACCTCTTCAGGGGAGAGGACCTGGTCGTCCATAAAACCCTGCTTGATGGTCAGTTTTTCGTTATCCTTATGAAACTCAAAGAGCTTTTTCAGGGCAGCAACAGCATCTTCGTAGGAGAAGATTAAAGCATTCATGCCAGTCAGGGATTCGGAGAGCTTGCCCTTGCCAAGAGCAAGATCAATCAGGGTATTTTTGGTCACAAACATCTCGCCGCCGGCTTCTTTCAGCTCGTTGCGCAGCTTCACCTGGTCATTAACACTGGTACCAGAGTAATCAACCACCGTCACCGATTTAGTTTTGGCGAGTTTGTCTTTGATAATCTCAACTTGATCGAGGTTTTTCTTGCTTGGCATCTAACTTTCCTGTTTTTTATTTTTTGAGGCTGATTTTCTGAGTTTAGTCAAGTAAAAACAAAAAACACAGCTTGATACTGTGTTGCACAAAGACTGGAAATAGAATTTCTAGCGGTTTCCTCGGCGTGGCTTCTGTCCACTTATGGTGGACCGCACGCTGTCTTTGGACAACAAAGGGGATTATAACATACTCGGCCTTAAAAACAATCGTCATTACCCAGGTGAGCACTATTCTTCGGTGGGTTTAATTTAGGAAGATGAAGCTGTTTTTTGGTAAAGCTGCTTGAGTTTGTGATCGAGAGTTAATAACTCGGCTTTTTGCTCAAGGGCTAATTGAGCGTAACTGGAATCGTAGTAGCTACAGTTGTGTATCAGAGAAAAACGCAAAGTCTGTTCGTAGTTGGGTGAAAGATAGTGAATGGGGAATGACATAAAAGTTTGGAAGATTGTCTTTGCTCCTCGCTGATCAAGTCTGCCGCGCAAAACACAGGTTCGCAAAATGTTGCCAACTTCAAAAATCAGTAGCTTCGGAGCCAGAAAATTTGCGGTGGGGTTTTCTAGAAGTTTGAGCAACTCTGGTCCACGAGTACTAGCCGATAGTTTGCGTTCGTCTGGCAAAAGCACGCTAGTTACCGCAGATGAATCAACCACGTAGGCAGAGTTGGCTTTATGCTGACCGGCCATAGTCTCTCAATTCTTGATAATCCAGTCGCTGACTGGATTTTTGGATCAAAGACCAGTTTTGCTGGATGTTTTGCATTAATTTAATTCGTTCAGCTTGAGCCTGTTTAAGTTTGGCATGCCGATAAACCTTGGCGATAGCAGCGCGAATGAGCTTGCCTTTAGTTACTCCTTGTTGATGAGCAAGTTGAGTGAGGAGGCGATTGTCGTCTTCAGATAGCAATAAATTGGTTCTGTGGGTTAGCATAATTGTATCCATAGTAACATGTTACTTAATGAGCGTCAAGCGAACAGATGTCAAGCGAACAGAGTATAAACATATGCGTGACACTTCTAACTAGAGTAATACTGTTTGGAAACGGCTGATTTTTTTAATCAACTATCTGTAATTTCAATAAAGCAATGGTTTCTTCTCGCAACTTAGCTCTTGCCCAATCTTTTTGTCCGTTGGTCAACAGCTCACCCATCCCATCCAGGATGTGACGATTATTCATTTTCTCAAGCTTCTTTACACACTTGCCAATCAATCTCTCGAAGGAAATCCCGGCTCGCTGTTCTACGATTGTCTTGTTGATGGGAAACCGGTTGGTTAGAAAAAACCAAACATCATAAATATCTCGACTGGTTTTACCAATTCGCTCGTACATGGCCATCAGTTTATGAGCGAAGAGATCTTCTTGCACCATCACCAGCATAGATATACCTAAATAAGTTTTAATTTCGTATCTTGACCCAAACTGACGCCGGTTGATTTCTATCTTAACATTGTGAGCTTTGTCTTCATATGAGAGCAGACAAAATAAATTATGACGCTTTTTATGAGAGTCCTTGATCTTGCCGTATTTTTGAATAATTGTCATCATTTTTTCAAAAATGTAGTCTGTTTGAGCTTCGTCAAGCACATCAAAATCAAGATCAACCGAAAAACGATCTAATCCATAAAACATCAGAGCAGCAGTTCCTCCTTTAAAACCCACGAATGGAGAAATGGTTGTATCCGAATAAATATCCTTCAAAATCTGAAAGAGGATAGTTCTGTGAGTGGAAATATCTAAAGTCATAAAAGTGCTTTCTTGCTATTTTGGCTGAGCCAGCGGATTCTTTTAGTCAAGCTTTTATTATTGTATATCGGCACCAAGAAACTAACTGTCTGCCAATCAATTGAGCGCAGATTGTCGAAATAGAAATCGGCTTTATTGTAAAGAGTATCTAGCAACGCTCGTTCTTTAGTGGCAATAGCAATGTGATTAGCTTGCTGAATTCCGCTTTGATTAATCAAGATTGTGTCTTTCATTTTTTTGTATGAGTAGTTTTGTCCATCGACCGTTATGTCTCGAGTCAAGTATGAAGCGACAGTAATGGCGGTTTGATATTGAAAAATTAGTCCTTCTTGCGCCAAAACAGTTTCAAAACTCACGTACGAAGGTGTAAATATTCTGCTGGCCAGCTCTAATTTGTTGTAGTTTTTATCTTTAACATAAATACCGCGACGAATCCTAAACAAATCGCCCTGGTTGACATAGTAATTCAATCTAACTTGAGCAGCGTTGGTGTTTTTTTCCTGCCATAGCAAAGCAAGGTCCTTTAGTGTAAAGACTGTTTTATTTGATCTTAGAATAGTGTTTAAATAGCTGCCTTTTTTCATATATTTAAACTATAGATTAGTTTTAATTTAACTTATAGTTCAAATATATGATTTATTTGCATAATTGTCAAGGTTTATATGCAGTTTGAAATCTTAAAAAATATTCCGTATTGCAAATTAGTCGCGCTTGTTTTATATTCAATCAACACATGAGTAAGTGCATGTCTTTCATCACTATCAAGAAAATCCAAACCTGCGGATCCGGAGGTTGTGGCTTGAGTGAATAAAGAGAATTGACAGACACTTAAAACACAGCCTCCACCCGGAGGCTTTTTTAATTGTTTTTTGGCATTGGTTTAGTTGAGCGCTTGGTTGAATTCAAGCATTAAACCAGCTCAACGCAAGCAAGATGAGGTATCAAGTATGAAAATACAGAAAGGACACATGCGAGCAACTGATTTAACTTTGCCGTATTCTAAAAAAAGCCTGGAAGCTTTGGCTAATACCCTAAAAATCCACCGCTCTTTGGTCTGGCTTGATCCGGTGACGGGTAGCCTCAGTGTGAAAAAAGTCGGCCCGATGTCGCAGGAAAAAATAGAGACGAAAGAAGAGGGCTAAAATCTGCAACTAGCATGTGTTCAAGCTGTCAAGCCAGGCCGTGTCAAGTGTGTCAAGTGAGGCCAGAAACAGTGCTACAATATAAAAAGCTTTTGCTGCGGTGGAGTGAGTCCGCCTCCTTGGCGAAATAAAACTGTTGCAACAGATCAAACGAAAGGATTTATGCCCGGAAAAATTAATTCAGAATTAGAAAAATTGGCGCCATCGGAGCGACTGGAACAGTTGGAGCAATTGCGCCACTCGGCCGCGCATTTGTTGGCAGCGGCGGTCTTGGAGTTACGCCCGGACGCCAAACCCACCATTGGTCCCGCCACCGACGACGGTTTTTACTATGATTTTGATTTCGCCGAACCTTTTTCTGAGAGCGAATTACCTGCTGTTGAGGCTAAAATGAAGGAACTGGTGGGTGGCTGGCAGAGTTTTGAGCGACAGGAAGTTTCTGCCGAGGAGGCTTCAGCGCGGTTCGCCGGCAATCCTTACAAGGCAGAGTTAATCGCGGAGTTGGCTGAAGAAAACCAACAAATTTCCCTTTACCGTTCCGGCGATTTCACCGACCTCTGCCGCGGCGGCCATATCGAAAACCCCGCCGAGCAACTGCAGTATTTTGCTTTACTCTCCGTAGCCGGCGCTTACTGGCGCGGCAGTGAAAAAAATCCCATGCTTACCCGCATTTACGGTACGGCTTTTTTCAGCCAAGAGGAGTTGGCTGTTCACCTGGCCATGATCGAAGAAGCCAAGAAGCGGGACCACAAAAAACTCGGCAGAGAACTCGATCTCTTCACCTTTTCTGAAAAAGTCGGCTCGGGTTTACCACTCTGGACGCCTCGAGGCACTTTGCTGCGGGAGATTCTCAACGATTTTGTTTGGGAGTTGCGCCAACAAAAAGGCTACGAAAAAGTGGAAATTCCCCATATCACCAAGAAAGATTTATACGAAACTAGCGGCCACTGGGACAAATTTGCCGATGAACTCTTTCGGATTACCACTCGCGAAGGACATGAGTTTGCCATGAAACCAATGAATTGTCCGCATCACACCCAAATATTTGCCAGGAAAATGCACAGTTACCGCGAAATGCCGCAGCGCTACGCCAACACCACTATGGTCTATCGCGATGAGCAATCGGGAGAGCTGAATGGTCTTTCTCGGGTCCGCTGCATTACTCAAGATGATGCCCATGTTTTTTGCCGCCAATCACAGGTGAAAGAAGAAATGCTGAAAATCTGGGATATTGTCGAAAAGTTTTATTCGGCGGTTGGCTTTGCAGTGGAGCTGCGGCTCTCACTTTCGGATCCGGAGCAGCCGGAAAAATACCTGGGCTCGAGAGATTTGTGGGAAAAATCTGAGCAGGAACTCAGAGAAATGGTGGCAGAGCAGGGAGCTACTGCGGTTGAGCAGTTAGGTGAGGCTGCCTTCTACGGACCCAAGCTTGATTTTATGGCCCATGATTCATTGGGCCGTGAGTGGCAGGTGGCCACTATTCAGCTTGATATGAATATGCCTGACAGCTTCGACCTTAACTGCATTAATGAGGACGGAGAAAAAGAGCGGATTGTGATGATTCATGCTGCCATTATGGGTTCAATCGAGCGTTTTCTTTCAATTATTATTGAACACTACGCCGGCAAATTCCCGCTTTGGCTTTCACCAGTGCAGGCTAAAATTCTACCGGTTTCAGACAAATTTAATGGCTATGGCTACAAAGTTTCAGCGGCATTGAAGGAAGCGGGTGTGCGGGCGGAACTGGATGATCGCTCTGAACGCCTGGGCGCCAAAATTCGCCAGGGAGAAATGGAAAAAGTGCCTTATTTGTTGGTGGTGGGCGGCCAGGAAGAGGAGGCTGGCACTGTTGCCATCCGCCATCGTGACGAAGGTGACTTAGGAGTGGTTGAGCTTGACCAATTTGTTGGTCGAGTGGAAAAAGAGATTTCTAGTAGAAATAATACTTGAAAATTGTAGTATTACTCTGTAGTATAGGTAATACTATGCAAAACTATCAGGATTCTGTGACCACAGTGACCACAAAAGGTCAGGTTGTTATTCCTAAACACATTAGGGAAAAACTGGGTATCAAGCCGAGCGATAAGCTACGGTTTAAGCTAGAAAAAGGGTGTATTATGGCAGAACCAGTGATGACAACTTCAGAAGCCTTTGGCTTTATCAAAACTAATATAAAAGCTTCCCAAGCTGATTACGAGCAGGCAATTTCAACTGCCAGGAAAAAGAAACATGAAGATTCTTGACACCAGCGCGCTGGTGCGGTTTTTTACTAAGGATGATTTACAAAAAGCAGAGTACGTTAGGAATTTGCTTGAAACCGAGGATCGGCTGTATATACCTAGCGTGGTGTTCCCAGAGATAGAGTATGTTCTCCAAGGCATTTATTCAGCCAGTAGGAGGGAGTTGCTTCAGTCATATCGGTATTTAGATACTCAGCAAAACATTGAAACAGAAAGAGAATATTCCCACGCTGTAGAGATATATGAAAGCACATCGCTTGATATGGCTGACTGTATGATTGTTGCAAAAGCAATTGGTAACAAAGCCGAGCTGATTACTTTTGATGCAAAGCTCTTCAAAGAGTTTGGCTTGAGAGTTTAGAGAATTAATTTGCCTTTAGCAACTTCAGTCCCTGATACTCTAATATTTCAAATCTCCACCCGCACGCCGGGACTCATCGTAGCCGACAAAGTCAATTTCACTAATTTTGGCCCGACTGCGCTGATTAAAGCCTCAACATTTTCTGCTAATTTATCTGTATCCAGCGAAACTTTACCTACCGGCACGTGCAGAACTGGTTCTTTTTTGTTGGTTTTCAGCACCATAGTGCCAGCTTCCAGCTCTTTTTTCTTGGCTTTGGGATTGGGGGTAAGAGTGCCACTTTTAGGATTGGGCATCAAGCCTTTGGGACCCAAAACTTTACCAAATTTAGCCAACTTGGGCATATACTGCGGCTCGGCGATCAGCACATCAATGCCTTCCACCTCGCCAGCCTCAATTTGGGCTAGGACTTGGTCATCAACAATCACCGCCTTGACTGTTTTGCCAGTGCTGTGGGGCAGAGTAACTGAACCAACTTGACCAACCTCTCGCACCACCAGAGCAGCAGTCACAGTGCCGTCAAACTTGGAGTAGGAAAGACCTTTCACCAACTCCACGGCATTGATAACTGTGTATTTTTTGGTTTTATCCAGTTTAGCGCGATGAGCGCGGTATTTTTTACTGCGGGATCTTTGCGGCGTAGGCTTTTTGCTGGCTTTTTCAGCTTCAACCGGCGTTTCCGCTTCGACAATCTTGACTTCATCCGTAGTCGCGGACATGTCAACGTTTTTTTTGGCTCCCATATTCTCTCCTTTTTCTCGGTTAGGCGATTTTTGGGCTCGCACCAAGAGAAGTACTAGCGATTACTTTTTTTAATATTCGACTTGCACGCCCATACTGCGGGCGGTGCCGGCTACGGTTTTAATAGCCGCGTCCAGATCTTCAGTATTGAGATCCGGCAATTTTTTCTCAGCAATGGCACGGATTTGGTCTTTGGACAAAGTACCGACCTGATCGCGTCCGGGCTTTTCACTGCCTGATTTAAGTTTCAAAGTTTGCTGAATCATAGCTGAAACCGGCGGCAGTTTTAGTTCAAAAGTGAAAGATTTGTCTTTATAAACAGTGATTTCCGCAGGAATAGTTTCGCCGCGCCGATCAGCGGTGGCGTCATTGTACTGCTTGATGAAGTCCATCATGTTAATACCGGCCTGACCGAGAATCGGTCCAACCGGAGGAGCCGGAGTGGCGACACCGGCTGGTAAATTAAGCTTGAGGACTTGGTCTACTTTTTTTGCCATAATAAACTCTTTCTTGAATCAACGATTATAACACATCTTGGCTTAAACTTTTTTGACTTGCAGGAAGTCGAGAGTGACCGGCGTTTCTCGGCCGAAAATATTGACCAAAACTTCCACCTGGCCTTTTTCTTCATCAATAGCATTGACGGTGCCCAGAAAGTCGTTGAACGGCCCGTCGGTGATGCGCACCGCCTCGCCCTCGACGTAATCAGCTTTGTATTGCGGCGCGGCTTGAGTCATGTATTTTTTGATTGCTTCGACCTCGTGCTTGGGCAGAGCGGTAGGTTTGTTACCCACGCCCACAAAGCCGGTCACGCCCTGAGTGGTGCGCACAGCCAGCCAAGAATCATCAGTCAACTCCATCTGCACCAGCATGTAGCCGGGGAAGATTTTTTCGCTGACAGTTTTGCGCTGGCCGCGCTTAATCTGGATTTTTTCTTGCGTCGGGATCAAGACCGCTAGAATTTTGCCAGTAAGATTGAGAGTTTCGGCGCGCTGCTTGAGAGTTTCCGCCACCTTGTTTTCGTGGCCGGAATAGGTGTGCACCACATACCAGCGGGCTTTACGATTTTCCGCTGCCGAAATACGAATAATATTAGGTGAATCAACTTTCACTTCCTGTACTTCAGGAGGTATAAGCTGCTGATTGTCATTGTTGCCGTTGTTGTCTGCCATAGCTGTTTTTGCCTTTTTTCTTTCTACAGATTGGTCACTACAAAGGACATCAGTTCTTGGAAAAGATAGTCCAGGGCACCGATGTAAGCGCCGATGATAATAGTTACCCCAATCACCAGAATCGTCATCTCGATAGTTTGACTTTTATCAGGCCAGGAGACTTTTTGCATCTCCCTGCCAACTTGTCGCAGGTAGGTAGTGGGGTTGACCATAGGCAAAGTATTGTAGCAAATAATGGTTAATTATGAAATACCTAGGCCATAACCAAATTCTTACAAATCAAGCAGTCTATTTTGTTATAATTTAGGTACAAAAGAGGCACTTTAACAACCGCGTGTGAGAGGCACAGGAATTTTCCTGAACACCTTACATAAGGGCTGATGGATTGTCACTTGGCGCTGTGGTGCCAGGCGCATCCTGCCCACCTGCAAATTGCGGGAACATGGTGTCTCTCACACCCGGCGGTTAAGGTCGGGTATTTGTTTTGCACAAAACCTCCCAAAGATGGTAAAATCTCACGCATGCAGGCGTTGTTTTGGCGTGTGATAAAACATGGGCTAAGACTTAGAATATAAATTGAGCGTTCTTTAAATTGAAAATTGCCCAGATAGTTCAGTGGCAGAACGCCTTCTTGGTAAGAAGGAGGTCGAGGGTCCGATTCCCTCTCTGGGCTCGTGTTTGTTCAGGAACAAACTGTGCCTTGCCTCAGCAATGGGGCGAACCAGCCAGGTTACCCAAGCGGCCAACGGGGGCAGACTGTAAATCTGCTGGCTCACGCCTACGTAGGTTCGAATCCTACACCTGGCACTCACAATCTAGAACGGAGAAATTACGTCGATTTCCTTATACTTGTTAAAATGTCTTAGGTTATTCGTGGCAATCCGTTGGATTTTGTGTGTGAGGGCTGTGGCCACAAGCAAACCATCAAATATCTCAGCGCCACTAAGGCGATATTTTTTTATGAGTGCGAAAGCAATCTCTTGGGTTTCAGAATTGGGATGGATAATTTCTGCATGTTTAGTAATGGCGGAGACTGCCAATAAGGCTTTTTCACTTGAGAAGGGCCGTGGAAACTTTGGATGAGTCAAGATTCTCAAGGTTTCAAAAATATTCTGTTGAGCAATGACCATGCTTGATTGATTTTGACTGATAAAATTTTGTGCAACTTTACATTTAGGCGAACCAGAGTTTAGAGCATAGATGATGATGTTAGAGTCAATCAGCATAGATATCCTCTCGAGTCAGGTTGTCCAGAGGAGAGCCAATGTCCTTAGACATAAAGACTATCTGTTTAGCATTTTCTTTATTTTTGGTTTTTAGGTATTGTTTGAGTGCTAGACTCAACAATTTTTGAAAACTGATATCCATTTCTATGGCCCTTTTAGTTGCTTCTTTTTTTAATTGTGGATTGAGTCTCACAGTAGTTCTGGCTAGTTTCATGTTGAACATTATGACATATTTATGTCACAAATTCAATCTTAAAACAAATTTCAATTATAGATATATAGCAGGATTGATTCCTGTGGTTTATAATGCACGCACCTTGCATATAATGGAGAAGGTTGTAATAAAACAGCGGAGTGAAGTTTTCTGAACGCCATCTTAGCTCAGTTGGTTAGAGCGACGGTTTTGTAAACCGTAGGTCCGGGGTTCGAATCCCCGAGATGGCTCAAGAGAGTAGCCTGTGATACAATACCTCTCTCGAGTTAGCGTAAATCTAGAAAATCTAAAAAAGGAGCATATGGCAAAAGCAAAAAAGGGACCAAGACAAATCGCCGGTTTAAAGTGTGAGGCTTGCGGTTCATTCAACTATTTAACCGAATACAACAAAAACAACGAAACCTTGATGAAGCAGACCAAGAATGTGAGCACTTTTCCGCTCAAGAAGTACTGCAATGTTTGCCGTGTTCATCAATCCCACGTGATGGCTAAAAAACTGAAGTAAGCAAGTTCTGCCGATCAATTTTAACGCTCGCGCCTCTTTTCTTGCTCTTCTTCAATGCGTCTTTCTTCATGTATCTTTGTGGCCAATGATTTAGGATTTACATCTCCTCTTGTGCTCGATTCACTGCCTCGGCAATTTTCTTGGAACCATTCAAAAACAACGGCTCTAGCTTATAAGCATTGAGCATGGCCTGCTCAATCCAGGATTGAGATTTTCCCTGAGAAGAGCGGAGAACAGCCAGCTGAGAAACGATATGCGCTACGTCCGCTTGCCTGGAAATGGCTTTTTGCTCAAAAATAACCCGAATTCGCTCTTCCCATTCGCCCCATTCAGCCAGAGTCAGGAGAAAGCTGCCCGAGGCAGCGGCATCGTAGGCCATGTCGCCGGAGGGCTTAGAAATAAAACCGTGTGCCCAGGGAAAGCCGTACTTGATGAGCATTTCGTTGGCGTCGACAATTTGCGGATGGTAAAGAACCCGGAATCTGGCCTTTTTATCCGCCAGCTTGCCTGGCGCTATTCTGGCTCTGCTGGCAAGAAAAACTGCTTCTTCGTAGATATCCCGATGGGTACCGGCGTAAATCAGCAGCCGGAGCTGAGGATCGCGCTTTCTTAATTCCGGCAGCAGTTGCTCGAGAAGAGTGAGGATTTCTTGTTTGTTGGTGCCGAGGCCGCCGGTGGTGATGGCGAGATTGAGCGGGCCGCTGCGCCACGGGTTTTTTTTGGTTTTGGCGGCGATGATCCGCGGGTCCACCGGCGGCCCAGTCACAATAATTCTGTCCGGATCGGCCTCAATTCCCAGCTTGGCCGCCTTTTCCAAAAATTCCATTTTAGTATTTTCATCAAAAGTGCAAAACCAAATATTGCTTTTATCTGCATTAGTGACGTACTCGGTTCTCACGTGCGGGTCAGTGATCATCTGCACCACTTTTTTGCCTTGTTCAGCCAAAATATTACCGGCGGCGATATGAAAAGAGAGAATTGGCCGGTGAATATTTTCCGTCAAGTAGAGCAGCGGTGGCGTAATGCTGCCCAGAATCGGCAACTTTTGCCTGCCAAAATTATCGATAAAATCTTTGACGGTTTTCAGAATCGAGTAACGAGCAATAGTTTTCCCCACCGCCTGGGTGAACTCAATCGAAAACCAATTCTTTTTGGAAACATAATTGGTCGGCTCAACAATCCAGGCCTTTTCCGGCCTCAGCTGATGCTGCCAAATCTCCGTTGCCACCCCTAGCGCCATCGAGTAATGCGCCCGCGAAAACACTACATCGGGAATGGTATCATCATCCGGCAGCCCGTGCATCCGCTTGAGATCTTCTTTGTAAGTGGCTGAAACGGTCACAATCGGAATCTCGGTCTGCTCAAGCAGACGCTTGTCTTCGCGATAAGTTTTTACCAAATGGGGGTCGAATAATTCAGGCATGCAATTAGCATATCCAAGAAAGAATTTGCGGTCTAGTAGCAGCGGCGTGTTACAATATTACTCTTAATTACTCTTAAAAGGGCCGTAGTTCAACGGTAGAATAGAGGTCTCCAAAACCTTTGATGGGGGTTCGATTCCCTCCGGCCCTGCCAAATCAGCATCAAAGCTCACCGCTATTCAATGATTCCCAGCAAATTTTCCGGCGCTTTAAGTATCACAGGAAGATTTCTCAACTCTTTGCTGATGGGCTCGTGACCGCGAGAAAAGGTGATGTTGCGATTACAATCCGGATTGTCTTCGTGATGCATTCTATTGATTGCCTCCAAACTCAATCCGCCGGTGTCACCCTCAAGTTCACGAACCCAATGTTCGAGCGCTCGCCTCAACCCCATGCGAGCAATAAGCTCCTGAAAAGCCCCATCAGCGGTCTCGGAAAAATTACCCGGTGTTCCATCAGTTTTGAGTGGTACATGCTTGAGATGTGGTCGCTGACGAGTACGCCGAGATTCATCAGACTCTACTACTTCTGGCCAATCAACTTCAGGAATTTCTCCAGTACAGGAATTTTCAAAAAGCGCCAGAGCAATTCTCTCGAAAATAATCTTGATATCCGGCGGAAAATTCTTCGCCTCTTCGAGAAAATTCACGTTAGCTACGGTAGCAGGAAAGGTTAGGTGCAATTTGATTTGCGGTTGCTGCAGGTCAGGAAAAATATCCGACTGATTGGCCAAATCAAAGGTAATAGCAAAACCTCCCTCCGAATGATAGCGTAAATGAACAGAAGTAATCACGCCAGGAATTTGCCAGTGATCAATCAAGTAATACAGATCGCCAGCTTCAGTCAAACCTTGTTTAAATGATCGCACTACTGACCGTCGCAGCTGAGCGTTTTCTTGAAGCAAATCAAGACCTCTGATTCTAAGTTCTTCTGGTAGCAGGTAATCAACCAGTGCTTCCAGCGGTGTTTTTGGTTGAAACTCACTATTGGTCAAGTAAAGTAATACTCCGGGATGTTCCTGAAGAGTAGACAAAAGCTCTGTGCCTTCCATCAACTCTTTTTGCTTGAAGCTCATTTCTTCGTTTTGTGCTAACATCTTTTCGGCAAAACGGGCCACTTCTTGAGGAGAACTGAGAATACCTTTCTGCTCATCTATAATGATGTAACCCCTCAATCCTCTAATAGCAAAGGGATGAATGTGCCAAGGACGGCCGGTGGCTTTTTCTTTTTCTGTTTTTTCGCGATCAACTGCTTCGCGGATCATGTCAAAAAACACGTCGGCACGCACTATCTTTCTGAGCGGTTTCAATTCTTCAGGAAATGCCAAGCTGTATTTATAAGGAAACTCACCAGCAACGCCCCAATCTATGGTGGCCATGAATAGAGTTGATGGCGGAGTCGTTTGTTGCAAGCGTTCTGTAGCCAAATGCTTACCTCGTTGATAATTAAAAATATTTTGCAATCTGTCCGGATATAAACCAGACCCAATCGCGACTCTCATGAGCGCGGGCGGCACTGGTTGGCCACTTTGTTTTTTAATTTGGCTCGCGCTGAGATTGTGGCTTTCTTGAATTTTTGGGTTATCTGCTTGTTCCCGCAAATTATGCTTGAGTAAAGCTCGTATTTTTGGTATTTCTTCCGGTCCGCCAGCTAATTCCGGATAAGCTTTAATAATTGAAGCAATAAAGGAAAGTTGCAGTAAATAAGGATCGTAGGCTTGGTTGCTTTGGTTAAATTGTTCCTGCTTGTTGGTGATCTCAGCCATTAAGCTCAAAGCCATGTTAGTGTAGGTAGCTCTGGCATATAGATCTTCCATGTCTGGGTGAGCGGCATAAATACCGAGGAATAAACTTAACCAGGGCAGCGACCCAACCGGTGCAACCGCAGAATGTTTACCGGTACAAAGATCCACCACTGCTTCAGAAAGCGACGAATCATCCAGATTTTCGGCAGCCAAATAGGCAAGTTCCTCAATAGTGAGCAAAACTCTATGCCAGTATTGCTGATCCGGATCGTTGAAACGTTTGTCTATCAGACCCTTTAAGACTAATTCAGAGGTTTCTTTAAGATTTTTGCCAATTTTATCTTGGGAAAAATGATTAAGCTTGTTTAAAGCCCGCAAAAATGCTTCCAGCTCGTGATCATCCCACAAAAGATCGGAAAGCTGTTTCCAATCGTAGTTGCGCAATTGTTTGTTGAGATTTTTTAGAAAGGCGCTCAGCACCTTGAGTTGCTCGTGATTGTCAGAGTTTCTAGCGATAAAAGCGACATTTTCCACAGCCGTGATGAATTGCAGCAGTGCTGCCGGGGAGGGTGTTACGCGCTCTACCAGATCTTCAGTGGCACTACTAATATCCTGAAAAGTTTCCGGCAGCGTCGGTAATTGACTTTCAATTTCATTAGTGGTTGGTTGATCAGGTGAAACAGTCAGCGACTCATTAGATGGTTCTTGAAACGGATTGGTTTCTTTTGGTGCAGTCATCTTGAGTTTAGTATACTTTACTTTAAGCGAAAACTGAGATGTTAAATTACA
>CAZESB010000001.1:43549-120552 GCA_964515115.1 uncultured Pseudomonadales bacterium
AGATGTTAAATTACAAGATGTTGCTTGAGATTATTCTTCGCTGATGAAATGCGAGATTTCCCAGATATTTCTCTCTGGATCCTGGAAGTAAGCCGTTCTTTGCCCCCACGGCTGGGTGGTGGGAGCCTTAACAAAGGTTACTCCCTTGTCTCTTAATGAAGCATAGACTTCGTCTGTATCGTCGACAAAGGCAGCCAACATGATTCGATGCGACCCAGCTTTTTCAGGTTGTATTACCTCATCACTGATCATTTGAGCCGCGGTCTTCAAGTCCATGATCGCCAGTTCTTGTCCGGTTACATCGAACGAAGCGAAGCCTTCATCACTGTCTTTGACCCTAAATTCAAGGACGTCACGATAAAACTTGACGCAAGCTTCGAAATCTTGCACAAACAAGACAGTGGCGTTGATGTTTTTGAACATGACCTTCTCCTTTTTTTAGTGATTTTTTTGTACATTTATTTTATCATGCTTGCTTGAACCTTTGTGCGTTGTGGGGTTAAGTCTACCTGTATTGACAAAAGATGTACAAATTGATATTATATTAATATGGCTTTTAGAATTCGTTTTAACGAAGAAAAAAACCAACTCTTAAAAGCTACGCGCAAGATTGATTTTGAAGATGTGATCAGGATTCTAAAAAAAGAGGGAGCATTGGATGATTTAGTCCATCCGAACAAAAGGTACTTTAATCAACGAATATATGTGGTCAGATTTAACAATTATGTATTTGCTGTACCCTATGTGATTAATAGAGTGAAGCGGGAAATATTCTTAAAAACTATTTATCCTAGTCGGATATTGACAAGGAAGTATTTACAAGGAGGTAGAAAGTGACACAACAGACCAATCAATTTGATCCATTTAAAAATTTAGTTTTGGATGAAGAGGAAAAAGCTTTGGAAGAGGCATTGGAAAAAAGTGAGTTTGAATCAGTCGAAAATGCTGAATTAGAAAATACTAACAAAATGCTGCATGAAGCAGCCAGCCGCTACCTTCAACTTCACACCTCTAAGCCTGTAACGATCAGAATTAATCAGCTTGATTTAATCAAGGTCAAAGCTAGGGCTAAACGAAAAAAGATTCCTTATCAGACTTTAATTAGTGCCTTGATCCACGATTTTGTTGAAGGTGAGAAAGAATTGAGTTTATAGATAGGGGTTTGATTTGGCTTACCGAAACAATCGAATCAACTTGTACAAAAAACCGCCGCTGGCAGAAATCCTGCCGTTTAATTTGTAATCAAGAATCCAATACAACTGCAGCAACCGCACCACGTAAGGATGGGTTTTGCTCATGCCGCCAATCATTTCGATCACTTGCTTTCTCGACTCGTCTTTCATTAATTCTTCGGGGTGTTCCTGAAGAAAGGCAAAAAATTCATCCAGTTTTTCTCTATCTTTAGGTTTTTTGAAACCATTGCGTAGGAAGTAGCGCCAGTAAGTCCATTCACCGGAAAAAGTTGGCACCTGGCAGCCGCCATAATCGCGCTGATGAATCTCAAAAATATCTGTCGGCACTTCTTGAATTACGCTTCGGAACAAAAGGTAATACATTTGATTGTCCTTGATAATTTGCGAAAAAAACTGAAATAACGACCCTAACTTTTTCTCAAAAAGAATCGGATCGAGGGTGACTTCAGGGAAGTTGGATTGATTTTTGGCGACTTTGGCGATGGCCGCGGCTGCTGCGTTAATAGTTTTTTCGTCCGGACCCAGGGCGATAAAATCAAGATCTGGTATTGAGCCATTGCCGCGGCGGGCATAAAGTGGCTGACCTTGAATGGCTCGCAGTGCGTGACCGCCCACCAACACTGCGGCTACGTTGTGCTTATTCAGGATAGCCATGATTGTTTGCAGGTGTTGATTATATTCTTTTTCCTCTGGGGTGGGAAGGTGATCAGCAGGCTTGATAGGCTCAGTGGGCTCGATATAATCGGCAGATTCAGGAAGTTTTGGGGCGGTTTTCGCTGGGGGCAGTGGGTCTACTGGCGGAGAAGTCAAGCGCTCAACTAACATCATTATTTTCTTTTTGAAAAGTAATAAAAAAACAGGGGACAAACAGCCAGTTCATACTATTATTATATCGCAGTTAGAATGAGTTCAAAATCAATTTTATTTTGGTGTACACTATCCTCAGTTAGCTGCTATTAATTATCAAATATCAATTATCAAATCGGGAGCAAGTAAATATGAAAAAAATTCTCGTCACTGGGGCGTTTGGACAGATTGGCACGGAGTTGGTGCCGGCACTGCAGCAAAAATATGGCCGAGAAAACGTCATTGCCATGGGCAACCGCCACATTCCTGAAGCTTTTGACGGCGTGGTGGAGGTGCTGGAGCTGCCCAACTACGAGGGCCTCAAGCAGCTAATTGAAAAACATGATGTCGGCACGATCTATCACATGGTTTCGCTCTTGTCTGCTAAAGGAGAAATCGATCCCGATCTCACCTGGAAAATTAATGTCCAAAGTCTTAAAGACGTGCTTGATCTGGCTCGGGAATATCAGTTGCGAGTGTTTTGGCCGAGTTCAATTGCCGCTTTCGGCCCGACTACGCCCAAGGACGATACTCCACAGCAAACAGTGCTGGAACCGACCACCATGTACGGCGTTACCAAAGTCACCGGTGAAAATCTTTGTCACTATTACTTTCTGAAATACGGTGTTGATGTGCGCAGCGTCCGTTATCCCGGGCTGATTAGTTGGAAAGCCGAGCCGGGTGGTGGCACCTCAGATTACGCCGTGGCTATTTTTTATGATGGTCTGCGGCAGGGGAGATACACTTGTTTCGTTGGTCCGGAAACCACCCTGCCGATGATGTATATGGATGACGCGGTTAAAGGCACCATTGATTTGATGGAAGCCGACCCGTCCAAATTGACCGTCCGCACCAGTTATAATTTGGCTGCTTTTAGCTTTACCGCTGCTGAATTGGCAGCGGAACTCAACCAGCACCTCGAGGTAGCGGTGGATTATCAACCCGACCACCGCCAGCAAATTGCTGATTCCTGGCCGAATTCAATTGATGACTCGGTGGCGCGGGCCGATTGGGGTTGGCAGCACCAGTTTGGTTTGAGTGAAATGACCAGTGAGATGATTGCTAAATTGCAAGAAAAATTCAAAAAGGAGACCCATGCCTAAAGCCAATTTTTACAGCCTGCTGCAACAGGAAGTAGGGCGCTTGGATCAAGCTAAAACCAGCAAGCGCTCGGAAAAAATTATCGAATCTTTTACCGATCATCCGGCACCGCGGGCCGTAATCAGTGGCCAAGAGTACCGAATTTTTAATTCCAATGATTATCTTGGGCTGCGTTTCCATCCTGCCCTTAAGAAAGCCGAACATGAGGCCTCGGAAAAATTCGGTACCGGCCCGGGAGCGGTGCGCTTCATTTCTGGCACCCTGAAAATTCATGATGATCTGGAAAAGGCGCTGGCTCGTTTTCACCAGCGTGAAGCCGCCATGGTTTTTTCCTCCGCTTTTGCCGCTAATTTGGCGGTCTTATTCGCGCTCATTACTGGCCAAAGCAAAGGCACGGTGGTGCACGACGAAGTGCTGGTCATTTCTGATGAACTCAACCACCGCAGCATTATTGATGGCATCAGAGTGGCCAATCACCCGAAGGAAAAGCGCAAGATTTTTAAACATCTGGACGCACAAGACCTAGCGGCTCAGCTGCAAAGCGGCCTTAGCCAGCACAAGAGGGCCTTGGTAGTGACGGATGGGGTTTTTAGCATGCTGGGCGAGTACCAAGATTTAAGCAAGCTTCGCCAGGTGATTGACGAGTACGATCAGCAATATGAAGACGGAGTTTTGTTGGTAGTTGATGACGCTCACGGCATCGGCGCTTTTGGCGACACCGGCCTTGGTACCGAAGAAACTAGTGGCGCTCAGGCAGATGTGTTGGCAGGCACTCTTGGCAAGGCTTTTGGCGCGGACGGTGGTTATGTGGTAGCCGACCAAGTAGTCATTGATTATCTCAGAGAATCGGCCGCCACTTACATTTATTCCAACTCAATTTCCCCAGGCACTGCTGGCGCGGCTTTGGCAGCAGTGGAGCTATTAACAGCCAATGAAGGCCAAAAACTGCTGCAAAAATCGCGCGACAACGTGGCTCATTTCAAAAAACTGATGCAAACAACCGGTTTCGAGTTTGCCGCTAATTCCATCCATCCTATTCAACCCATTTTAGTAGGCGATCCCAAAAAAGCCGCCGCACTCACCCGCTTCCTCTTTGAACAGCAAATACTGGTGACTACCATCAGTTATCCAGTGGTGTCTCCGGGAAGAGACGAAATCCGGGTGCAGATCAGCGCTGCTCATACGGAAGAAGATATTGAGTATTTTGTTGAGGCAATGAAGCGAGCTGCCAACTAGCGCCCGCTTCCATTGTTGTGTCCATTTTGAAATAAATAGGCAAGCGTGTTTTCAATTGGTGTGCCTACTCAACAGTATCAGCGGTATAAAGCACCATTACCAACCGCTTGATGAGGTAGGCAAGTAAATAATAAACCGCCATTGCCAACAATACCGACCACTCCAGCACAAATTCGTCGGCGGCAGTGCGCGGAAAAATGTAATTAAACGGTGCCATAAATAGATCAGAAACTCCGTAAACAAATTGGGTAAAGGCGGCCGCGGTATTAGCACCCATCAGCCTGAGAATAAACCGCAAAAGCAAGAACCCCTCGACAACACCCAAAAGAAAATTGATGATTTGAAAAATCACCAAATAAGGTTTTTCGGTTGTTGTTTTGGCCGCAGTATCGGTGTGAACCACGGTTTCTTTTCTTTGTGTGATTGGCATACCTCAATTATAGTTCAGGTATTTTGTGTAAATTAGTGTAGTCAGGTAAGAAAATGGTAAAAGCTGGCTGTTTCTTGTTTCAACTGTCAAACTACCAAGTACTTCAAACAATTCGGCCCCGTCAGCCCAACAAACTGGCAATTTCTTCAGGGAGTATTTCTTTTAGTTGCTGATGTGTATCTGGAGAAATTCGATCCATCATCATACTCAAAGTGGTCTGGATCAAGTCCTCAAAATTGCCATCGCCGTTATAGATAAAACTTTTTCTAATGTGATCAAGAAATTGCGCCCGATTGTATTTAAGTGGTACGTTGTCAGGATCCCAGCCTTCGTAATAAAAACCGCGCACCAACATCGGCAGCTCCGAGCCTAAATTTACTGCCTGGTGCACTGGCAGTCGGTCCCTCAAAGCTTGAAGGCTAGATCGCAACAGCTCATATGATTGTTCGCGGCGATTCTGCCAGCCCAACTCATTTTCCAGGGAATTGAGCAGCTCATTAGTTTCACGAATGGTATCATCAAAACCATCCAAGCCAGTGTGGGCCGTCGATGTTGGCATCAGCAAAAGTATAGGCTTTGATTGTGAAAGAGTGGGTAGAAAGAATTGAGAAGTTGGTAAGAAGATAGTCAAAAAGCTAAAAGTTTTGTTCTAAGTAATCTAAAATGCCGTAAGCCAAGGCTCGGGCAGGAATTTCCGGCCGATCAACGATAATTTTTCTGTCGTCGGCATTGGTTAAAAAACCGGTTTCCAGCAACGCCCCCGGAGTTTTCGACGAAATGGCATGCTCATATTTATCATAAGCAAAAGAGTAGTGATGAGTCATGTTTCTGGTAATGTTTTTGTCATCACGCCGCAGGCCGGTTTCCGTTTCGTAAGCTTGATCGAGAGCGGCCGCGAGTTTACGAGCCAGACCGGTTTTATCCTTGGCAGAGGACGCCACTTTAAAACCATTGGCTTTGGGATTTTTGTCGCTGCCATCGGTATGGACCGAAATGTAAGCATCTGCCCTATATCCCGGAGGAATAACTGCTGGCAGGATATCAACAATCACGCCTTGTTTTTCTAAAATATCTCGAGCGCGGACCACGATAACGCCCACCACCTCTTTTTCCCATTTGCCCGCCGCGTAGGCACCGGTATTACCTTTCAGCCAAGCCAGTTCAGTCGGCGGATTTTCATTTTCGAAATGACCAACCTGCAGCCCGACCCGCAAATTTTTACCCTCAAAATTGGGCAAATTTTTCCTGGTAGAGGTACCCTGGGGAGTGGTAGCAGCAATTTCTTCCACTACTGGCCTGTTAAAAATTTGCCGCTGAATCATGCTGGTCAGAGAATTTGTTTCTGGCTGGGCGGTAGAAGTGGGGCTTGCTGAGGGAGTTGTAACCGCGATACTAATCGCTAAAATTAAGCCAACGAGGCTGCTATGCAACGTCATCGACGTAGATTTTTGGGCAGGTTTTTTTAGCATGAAGCGTGAATGTTAATACACGCGTAAGAATCGTGCAAGGGCAAAATAACAGAGCAGGCGGGAAGAACCAGCAACCTTTACTTTTGCTTGAAATATAGGCCTAAATTTAGAAAAACCCATCAAAGTTCTTTTAGGAATTTCTCAAAGTCTTCACCGTATTTTTTGTCGGCCAACATGAACTTCGCGTGAGCCTTCATGTAGCGGAGCGGATCGCCGGTAGTCATCCATTCGCCGTCCACTACTTTGACCTTAACAGTGCCGTGTTTGGCCACTTGGTGATTGGCGTCTTGCAGCCAGAGTTCATTGTCAAGACCGGTAGCGTCGGCTTTGAGATACTCAAAAACTTTAGGCGTCAAAATGTAGCGACCGTAGGAAACCAAATTAGATGGCGCCTGATCACGGGGCGGCTTTTCCACCACCATCTCAACTTCCTCATCAGAACCGTCTTTAAGTTTGACCACTCCGTAGCGATCGACCTCATCCCAAGGCACTTCCTGGACAGCCAAAATACCGTCAAGACCCGGCTCTTGATGATAAAAATCCACAATTTGCTTGACCGCACTCACTTCCCCCAAAACCAAATCATCACCCCACATCACCACAAAAGCCTCATCGTTTTCCACCAATTCCTTGGCAGTTAAAATCGGGCGGCCATTGCCATAAGGCAGCCGCTCATCTTGAGGCATGATAGTGATTTTTGGCAGCTTAAAAACCTGCTCAACCTTATCCCAGCGATCCAGCTTGCCTTGTCGAATCATCAAAGTACGGATGTTGGTAGCCGCGCCGTAAAAATAATCTTCAAATTTGGTCACTTCTCCTGGGGAAGCGACGATAATCACTTCTTCAATCCCAGCGTCAGCACATTCCTCGACTAAATATTGAATAATCGGCTTATCAATCAGGGGCAGCATTTCCTTGGGAAAGGTTTTGGTAATCGGCAGAAACCTGGAGCCAAAACCCGCGGCGGTAATAATAGCCCGCTTCACCTTTTGGTTGGATTGATTTTGCATATGGGAACTTACCTAAATACTTAATATTGAGTCCGTAAGTAGCAGTATAGCAAGTATAGCAAATTAGCCGAAATTTTGTTTTTCGCTTCCCAGAAAGGTGGTCGCACCGTGGCCGGGATAGCAGAGGGTATTGTCGGGCAGCTCGAAAAGTTTCTGCAGTGAGGTGTGCAGAGCTTTAAAACTGGAGTAACTGTGATTGGTGCTGCCAAGGCCATTTTGAAAAAGAGTGTCGCCGGTGAAAAGAATTTGCCCATCGCTGACAGTCAAAGTGATTAAACAAATACTGCCTGGGGTGTGGCCGGGCGTTTCAATCACTCGCAGCTTTTGTTTACCAACAGGCAGAACATGATTTTCTTCCAGAAAAACGCTGGGGGTTGGCACCGGATCAACCGAGCGTTTAAGCCAGTGTTTAGCTCGACTCTGCACTGATTCAAGCAAAAAAAGGTCTTGCTGATTCATCATCACTGGAATATTGAAGTTAAGCTGCACTTCCAGCGTACCCAAAATATGATCAAAATGCCCGTGAGTGAGAACGATCGCCAGAGGAGTAAGCTCATTTTCCAGAATGGTAGTGGTGACGGTTTCACCGCTGTCGGCCGGATCAATAACCAGACACTCTCTGGTTTCACTGCAAAAGGCCAGATAGCAGTTAGTTTGTAACTCACCCAGCTCTAGGGTAATGACCTCGAGTTCGTTTGACATTTAGCCTTGTATTTCAGTATGATTTGATCATTAATATCCTATCACAGCAGGAGAAAGCCAAATGCAACAAGACACGCCAGTTCCTACTTACGAAGCTCCCGAGTCTCCCGAAGCTCGGCCGACTGATCCGGTTGCCGCCAAAAAACTGCAACTGAAATATTTGCTGGTGATTGTGGCGCTTTTAGTGGTCGCAGCGGTGGCAGCTCTGGTTTTGAATAGCAATAATAACCAAGCAGAAGAAGAGCTACAGACAGAAGAAATGAACGAAGCTCTTGAATTGGAAATTGAGAACTCCGCTGGTTTTCCGCAAGAAGAGTTCGTCCCCTACGAAGAACTGCCGATCATGTAGTTAAAACCAAAATTGAGTCAGCAAGGCAGTGCCGAAGTTGATGATCGGTAGAATGATTCTTCCTGCCAAAGAAACCCCTCCAAAAGGAAAAATCAGTAATATCAATAGTATCGTGCCGTATTGTTGCATAAACTGTTCAAACTCGTAAGCAAATTGGCGGGGCAGAATTGCCAGCGCAATCTTGCTGCCATCCAGGGGATAAACGGGCAGGAGATTGAAAACAGCCAGCATAATATTGACTTGCACTGCCGCCAGCGCAATCAGCAGGAAAATATCAGGCAGAGCCACGGCAGTTTGCAGCAGGGCAAAAATAATTGAGATCACTGCCGCCAAGATAATATTTGATGCCGGCCCGGCCAAAGCAATCAGGGCAGTATCTCGCACCGGCTCCTTGAGGTTGTAGGGGTCGAAGGGAACCGGCTTGCCCCAACCAAAACCTACCAAAAGCAGAGTGATAGTGCCCAAAGGATCGAGATGAGCTCTGGGGTCGAGGGTGATGCGGTCATTGTAACGAGGCGTGGGGTCGCCCAGATGATCAGCTACCCAGGCGTGAGCAAATTCGTGGATGGTGATAGCTACCAGCAACACTGCCAAAAAAATCACAATGCCAATGAGAGTCCAAAGAGTGATGTTTCCAGATAAGAGAGTTAAAAGCATGGGTTCATTATATACTATTTATATGCTGCGAAGCTGACGTTAACCTTGCTTCCTCCGGGTTGTGTCATGGGTTGAAATGGCTTGAAAAGGTGAAGAAAAGTGGTATAATCACAATTCTTATGGCAAGCTATTCATTTAAATATCCCAGATCAGCTCATATCGGTAACAATGTTTCCCATGCCAAAAACCGCACCAAACGTCGGTTTAAGTACAATTTGCACACGGTGACAGTGGTGATGGATGGGGTTAAGCAGCGTCTGAAAGTACCGACTAAAGTGCTGCGTCAACTCAAAAAATCCGGGGTGACCACTCATCATCAAAACCTCAGTCAAGCTGCTGAGTAAAATCTTTTTTATTTTCTGAATTTCCGATTTTCTGAACTTACTCCCAAATCGAGTTTTTGATTTGGTGCCAGTGGGCCGGCGTTTGACCTTCAAGTTGCACTTTTTCCAGTTTGAGTGAACTGTCGCTAGTGGCAACTGCCAGGATTTTCATTCTTTGCTGGCCTTTGTTGGTGGGCACGATAGTCCAAAGTCCGGGCCAAGGGGAGAAAGCCCGCACGGCGTGGCTAATCAGCGCTGCTGTCGAGTCGTGATGGCGACTGGCTTGTTGCAGCAGAGTGGAGTGGTAGCTGGAGGCGGAAACGCCTTTAGTGGCTGCTTTGACAGTTTCCCAGACAATAAATGAATCTGCCTTTGCTAATCGCTGCGCCAGCGGTGTTGGCGTTTCCGCCGGTTGGGCCACCGGCTTAATTTTTCCGGTGGCAAATTTCTCAAGATCATCCCCCAAATGTCGATTGATCAACTCAAAACTGAAGCGGTAATAATCCTCATGATTCCATTGACGATTAATGTCGAACTGATATTGAGCCAGCACGGGACCGGAATCTAGTCCTTGATCCATCACCATCAGCGTCACTGCTGAAATCGGCTCACCAAACAAAATAGCCAATTGTCCGGGGGAACTGCCTCGCCATTTCGGCAGGGCAGAGGGATGAATGTTAAGTGGTGCTATTTTTGGCCAAGCCAACAGCTTATCCGGCACTAAGTAACCAAAATCCACCACCAGCAAAAAATCAGGTCGCGGCCAATGCTTTGGATCAGTAATTTTTGCCAACGTTGCGACAGTGAGTTTATTTTCCACCGTCACCACCGTAATCTGCTCTTTTTCAGCCCACAAATGCAACGGATTTTTGGTGAGAATTTTCTTTCTGCCGACTGGTTTTGGCCCGGGAGTGATCACGCCAATCAGCTCAAACCTCGAGTCCTGATGCAAAGTTTTGGCGCAAGCCTCGGTTCTAACGGTGGTGCCCGCGATAGCGATTTTATATGACATCTAAATCATCTCTAAAAATTCTCGGTCAACTTCCTCAAATTTTTCTGGGTCTATTTCCTGATAAACAGGCAGATTGTCTTTAAGCGAGTGATCAGTAAAAAGAATGCCATTCAAATGATCAAGTTCATGCTGAACTACCCGAGCAGGGAAATCAACAAATTTTTCTTTTTGGCGCACCAGCTTGCCATTTTTAATTTGGTCAAACTCCAGCGTCACCCACTCCCAACGAAAAACCGGCCCATACAGACGAGGAATAGACAGACAACCCTCCATAATTGGCTCTTTTTGATCTTGGCCAAGCGTTTGTTCGGCTGAATGTTTCACTATCGCCGGATTAATAAAAATTCTAGGTTCCTTGACTTGAGTCGCGAAAATCCGCCACAATTTATTCACCTGCGGCGCTGCTAAACCGGCACCCTTAGGTTTTTTGGTGGCTTTCAAAGTACTCTGGAGTTCAGCGATAAAAGTGAGCAGTTTTTTATCTACCTTAGAAACAGGCTCAGCTTTTTGCCTCAAAGTTGGGTGCGGAATTTCAATTATTGCCATCATTCGGTCATTATACCGCTACTCTGGCACATTTTGATACTATTCTTCAATTTCCGCTTCACTCTCATCAAGCAGTTTAGTCAACTGCGCTCGGGCATTTTCATAATCGGGCTTCAGCTCGAGAGCTTTTTCTTGGGCGCTCTTGGCTGCTTCAAGATCTTCCAGTCCCCAGGCCACCAGGCCGAGATTGTACCAAAGCTTGGCATCGGTGGGTGCTCTAGCAATGGCTTTTTCCAGTGCATCTTTGGCGTAGAGAAGAAAATCAGCATCAATTTGCGACAAGGCAATAAAAATTCTGGCTCGAGTTTTATAAAAATTCAGGTGAGCCGAGTTTAGGGACAAAGACCGATCGCTAAACCTGATAGCTGCTTCCACCAACTCTGCCGACGCGGTGGCGTCACCGGCTTGAGCCTGAGCTACCGCCAGACTGGCGTAATTTTCAGCCAGTTCGTCATAGAAAAGCGCTTCGCCGGGCGATCTCTCTACCGCTTCTTGTAAATAGAGCAGACCCTCGCGGTTTTGCTGATTGTCAAGCAAAGATTTACCTAAATTAAAAGCCACATCTGCCTGGCGATAGTTGTAAATATTGCTCAACAGCATTAAAACTGCCAGGGTGGTAAGAGTAGCAGCAGCAAATTGCCAACCACTAGTGAACTCCGGTTTTTGCACCGGCGCCTTTTCAATCTCTCTCACCAGAGCAGAGCTAGCCAGGAAAAAAAACATCAAAACAGTGACCATGACCGTGGAGAAGCCGAAAAAATTGGAAACGCTCAAGGCCGCCAGTCCGGATAAGAGCCCTAGATGCAGCAAGCTATTCTTTCTGTAAATTTGAATAATGGCAGTCACAGCGAACCAGCCCAGCAATAACAAATACGTTCCCAAGCCAAAAATGCCGGTGGTAGCCAGAAAATTTAGGAACTCATTGTGGGCTTTGTTATAAAGAAAGTCCCACTCGGAAACTAAGTTGTGTTCAATCGGCCGGTCCAAATAATAGCTGTAAGCGAAAGTTTCCACTCCCGAGCCAAAAAGCGGATACCGCTGCCAAACTTTCAAAGCTCCTGCCCAAACAATTTTTCTGATTTCGCCCGAATCGGTGCCGCCTAGCTCCATTTGGTTGGCGGGCAGCTCCTCTACATCTCTGAGCTGGCTCGATTCTGAAGCCAAGAAAAGCTCTCGCACTGAAGGTGTGTAAGTAGTGCCAAATATGGCCGCAATAGTCACAAACAGCAGTAAAAACCCAAGAGTGTACTGGACCACCCGTCTGCTTAAATAGTCAGCCGGAGAAAAACGCGCCGACCGCGAAGAATTCTTCCAAGCATAAACCAAAGCACCGGCAAGAAAAACCAACATCCCCACCCCAAAACCCAGCAGCCCCGAGCGCGACTGAGTAAAAACCAGCGCCATAAACAGCAATCCGCCGGCAATTCCCAAAAACATTTTCTTAAAATAATTAGCCTTTTCTGTAATAGCCAGATAAATACTGACGGGAATTAAAGTAATAACGTAGGCCGCCAGCCAGTTTGGTTGTCCAAAACTGGCAAAAACCCGCTCTTGCACTTTTTGCACCCAGCAGTCCACACCAAAATTACTGCCTTTAGACAAAATCAAGCAACTGGCAGAATGGCCAAAATGTTCCAGAATAGCGTAGATTGAAACTAACACGCCTGAAGTAACCGCGGTTAGCAACAGTTGCTTGATTGCCCGGAGTGGCACGTTGCTGACAAAAGCGTAGTAAAGCAGATAATAGCTCACCAGTGACAGCAACCCGCCATGAAAGCGGCTGTAGTAACCAAGTACGGAAGTGCGCGGGTGCATTGAGAGCAGGGTAGAAATAACTTGTGAAACCAAAAACAGCAGCAGCGGTAAATCCAAATATGTCCGCTGAAAAATCACTCTTTTTTCTTGAATCATCCGCCAAACCCAAGCTCCGCTTATCAAAACAGTCAGCGCGTAAACCAGGATCATTTTATTGAACTCGAAAAGCTCTTCAGTTCTGAAAGAAAAATAAAGCGGCGTGGCAAAAAGCAAAAAGTGATACAGCACCAGGATAATTTTTTGCCACCTACTTAGTTGGCTCATCTGGCTCATTTTGACCCACTTTCCGGTTCAGTTTCTTAAACATACTTTCCTTATTATACAAATTCCTGGTATATTATTTAGTGTACATATAAATTTAGAGGAGAACGTAATGAACGACCAACCTGCCCAAGACTACACGCAGTACCCACCTCAGCCGCCTGCTTCGGTTTTGCCTGAGGAGCAGCAGGGTGATGATGCTGCCGCCAGCCAGCCTCAGTCTCAACCTCAATCCCAGCCCCAGATCCAGCCTCAAGATGCTCCAGAGGGCGGTAGCGGCGATACCGCTTCAGAAAAACTGGAAGACCAAAACGTTTTCTTTATGCTCGGGGTGACCGATGGCTCCAACGAGCAGCGCGAGGAGTTCCTCGACGAATTACAACAAGTCATTTGGGAAGATTTTCTCGAATATGACGTCAAATTGCTGATGACCACCGAAGAATACGAAGAACTCCAGCGCTTGTTGGCGGAAAAAGCCGGCCAAGCGTTGGCACAGCAGGAGGCAGCAGTGGAATATATTGAAAAACTGGTGCCTGAACTGGAAAATATCATGCTGGAGAAAGCTCTCGAGTTGAAAGCCGATTTGTTCAAAGAAAGAATTGCTGGCATGAAAGAATATTTTTCTGGTCAGCAGCAGGCCATGGAGAAGATCAGCCGCGCTGAGGAGTTAGTTACGCAGGAGCGCTGGTACTCAGCTGCAGAGCTGCTTAACAGCATCTCCTAAATCCTTGTTTCATCTTGTATACTTTCGTCATGAATAGGTTGGCTAAGTTTGGTGCTTTGGTTGGCGGTTTAATTTCTTCCGGCGAAGCAATTGATGATCAGCTTTTTATTGATGCCGGCTCCAGCAACACCAGAATTTATTTAGGTGAGCGCCTGGTGTATGCCGAACCAACCTGCGTGGCGGTCCACCGTCCCAGCGACACGGTTGTGGCGATCGGTACTAAAGCCCAAAAATTGCTGGGTAAAACCGGCGAAAATATGGAGGTGAGTTTTCCGGTGCAACACGGCGTAGTGGCCAATCCTACTCACATGGAAATCTTTCTCTCAACGGTGCTGAAAAGAATTGTGGCCGATTTTTCTCTCAAGAGAACTATTTTGGGTCTAAAAACTTGGTATGCAGTGCCGGCCAGTGCTTCGCCAGTGGAAAAACAATTCATCAAGGAAATTTTGGCTAGTGTCGGTTTTTCCAAAGTTCACCTACTACCTGGAATAGAAGCCGCTTTTCATAATGTGATCGAGAAAAGCGCTCCTACCCAGTCATATTTGGTGCTGAACATTGGTGGCCAGATTGTGGACATTGGTGTTTTCTCTGCCAATAATTTAGTGACGGGCCGAACAATTAAATGGGGCGGAGTGCAGTTTACTGAAACTATCCAGGAAGTAATTCGCCATGAGCACGAGTGCGCAGTGGGCTGGCACATTGCTGAACAAACAAAATTTGAGATTGCTAGAATTCCGGGAGAGAAAAAAGAGGGCAGAGCCAAGGCAAAGGCGACTGTGCGAGGCAAGGATGTGATTAAACAAATCAGTAAAACGGTGGTGGTGACTGCGGATATTTTTGATGCTAACTTCAGTGAACTGATGGACGAATTGTTCGATGCACTGGAAACTTTTTTGTCCGAACTGCCTTCCGAACTGGCGACAAGCGCTTTGGATCAAGGCATTTACTTAACGGGGGCGGCTAGCCAACTCGATGGTTTGGGCGAAGCGTTGGCAGAAAAACTCCAGTCGGTGGTCAATTATTCCCAGCAACCGGAAATGGACACTGTTAAGGGTATGGTGAAGTATGTCAAAAATCACTCTTTATAGACCAGCAGTAGAGAAAAAAGAGTTTGCCATCGTGGTATTGCTGGCAGTGTTGCTGGGTTTGGCAGAATTTGTGGGCTGGACTCGGGTGATTTCTGCTCAAGTAGAAGCAGTCCTCAATCCCATTCAGGCCTTCGAAACTCAGTTGGTGCGGGCATTTAGCCAGCCAGCCCGATCTTTTTTTACCGGTTATCACAGTGCCGAAGAATTGCGAGAGCTGAAAATTAGGTACGCTGCTCAAATAGCGGAACTTGACGAGCTGGACCGACTCCGTCGAGAAAACACTCAACTCAGGCAAATGTTGGAAAATCCGGAGCGACCAAGCGAAGACGTTAAAATTGCTGCTCCGGTAGTATCTTTGGCCTATCCGGCGGTGGCAGCCGGTAGTCAAAATGGCGTCAATCAAGGCGAAATGGTCACTTTTCAAAATACTTTATTGGGTGTCGTTACGCAAGTTTCTCAGCATCAATCCAGGATCGCTCTTTTAACCAGAAAAGACAGTGTGCCGGTTTTGGCTAAAACCAACAGTGGTGTGCAAGGAATTGTGACCGGCAATGGCAAGCAAGTCATTTTAACCGAAGTGCCTCACGGTTTGATTCTCAACAAAGGCGAGCGAGTGGTGACGGTTGGTCAGGAGGGCATTAGGCGCGATGTTTTGATTGGGGTGATTGGTGAGGTGATGACCCGACCTTCTGCTCCCACCCAAACCGCAGTAGTTCAACAACAACTGTCATTTTTTGATGTGCCGGCAGTGGAAATTTGGTAACGAAACTTAATTTGCTGGTTGAATAAATTTAATAAAGGAAAATGATGATCAAAGCAATTTTACAATTCTTGCTGATATTTTTTGTCCTGGTTTTGTTGTTGAGTTTAGAGTCGGCTGTGGGTTTGCCGGTGATTTTTTTGGCGGTTTTGAGTTGGCTCAGTGTCCTTTTTGCCAATCTCCTCTGGTGGCCGCTGATTTTGATCTTGATTTTAAGTTTTGTGATGGCGGCGGTTTATCAAATTCCTATGGCGGCAGCTTTTATTATTTTAATTTTAGCAGGGCGATTTAACATTAAGGCCAAAGGCGGAATCTTGACCAAACGGATGCAACGCATTTTACTGACTTCGGCGGCAGGCTCACTGGTTGTTTTGCTAATTTCTGATCTTGATTTAGCCTCATTAAGCCCGCCTACTCTGATTTTGCAAAGTGGTATAGTATTGCTGCTGGTTTGGCGGATGTTGGGGCTACCAATCAGCTCAGATAAATCCCTAACCAAACGTCTCGGACGCAACTGATGAATCTTTTTAAACAACTATCGCCTAAAGTACTGCTTTTTTTCGCGGTGGCAGTGGCAGTTTTTTCACTTTTAATGTGGCGACTGGCGGATTTGCAGCTGATTAACGGCCGTTCTTACTTGACGATGGCTGATGCCAACAGGTTGTTTACAGCCAGAGTGCCGGTGGAGCGAGGGGTTTTTCTTGATCGCTACGGTGATCCGCTGGTATACAACCAGCCGCGATATTACCGATTGACTGATCCTGAAGCTTTATTCAGCGACAAAGCAGAAATTTCCCGCGAGGAGGCTTTAATTGTCATGGCGTCTGGTAGCGAGAGTGTGGGTTATGAACTGGAAAGGGAGTTTGTTTTTCCAGCAGCCACGGCTCACGTGCTTGGTTATGCCAGCGCAGTTACTGCCGATGAATTAAAACAAGATACCACTCTGCATATTGAAGACAAAACGGGCAAAATGGGTATGGAGCGAGTGTTTGATGAAGTGCTGCGAGGAGTGGCGGGCGCCAGTTTTTATGAAGTCAATGCTCTTGGGAAAAAACAGAGAAAAGTGGGCGATCGGGAAGGGATTCCCGGCTTGAATATTGACACCACTCTTGATCCATATTTGTCGCAAATTGCTTTTGCAGCCATGGGTGCCAAGCGCGGCGCGGTAGTGATTCTTGACAGCGCTACTGGGGAGGTTTTGACTTTAGTCAGTACACCCACTTATGATCCGCAGGCTTTAAGCACCAAGTACCTTGATCCTGAACTGGAAAAACAAAGACGGCAGCAGGTGAGTGACTTTTTCACCCATCCGCAGAAGTTGTTTTTCAACCGGGCGATTAGTGGGGTTTACCCGCCCGGGTCGGTTTTTAAAATTCTCACCGCTTTAGCCGGTCTGGATAGTGGAGCGATTGATGCCGGCAAGACCGTTGATGATACCGGTGTTCTCGAGATCGGGGAATATTCTTACGCCAACTGGTATTACACTCAGTACGGCAGGATTGATGGGCCGATTGCCTTAGTGCGCGCCCTGGCCAGGAGTAATGATATTTATTTTTATAAAGCGGCTGAGTGGACCGGCCCGCAGAAAATTGCCGATATGGCCAGGCTTTTTGGCTTAGGTCAGCCAACTGGAATTGAACTTTCAGGAGAAGCAGCCGGCTTGGTGCCAGATCCTGCCTGGAAAGAACGGGAATTGGGCGAGCGCTGGTATCTGGGCAACACTTTTCACTTTGGGATTGGTCAGGACAACTTGTTGGTCACGCCGCTGCAAGTCGCTCAGTATGTCCAGACTATTGCTAAGCGCGGCACGCAGTGCAGTCCGCATTTGGTCAAAACTAATCCGCTGGAGGTGGATGATGGCTTGGCCAGCCATTGTAGTGAGTTGGGAGTGGCTGAAGAAAATTTGGCACTGGTTTTGCAAGGGATGTTGGATGCCTGCAGTTTTGGTGGCACTGGTTTTCCTTTCTTTCCCCACAATCAAAGGTTTAGGCAAGAGGGACTGTCGCTGGTAGAGCAGCTTAATGAAGGGGCGGTGGCTTGTAAAACCGGTACTTCGGAGTTTGGCGGTGCTGATTCCAGGGGGTACAGGCAGACTCACGGCTGGTTTACCGCTATTGTTGGGATTAAGAAAGAAGATATTTTGCCGGCGGGCGGAGAAGATTTCCAGTCCGGAAACTGGGATGATGAAGCTCATTCATTTCGGGAGCGCTGGCTGAGCAGGGTTGATGAAGCTGGTTTCCCAGACAATTTGGTGATGGTGGCTTTGGTGGAAAGCGATGAAATTTCTCCTTATCGCGAAGGTTCAGCCGACGCAGCGCCGGTGATTAAAGAGATTGTTGACTGGATTTACGGCACTAATATCAGGGCAGAAACACTCTCCGAAGAGGAAATTAGGGAAGCCGGGCTAGCGGAGTAGTTTTGCTCGCTGTTGATCCCAGTAAGCACCGCGCCGGCAGAGCAGTTCGTTGGCTTTTTCTGGTTCTTGCATCAGTTTTTCGACGGCAATTTCCAGTAGCAGCGTGTTTTGTGAGCCTTTTACTAGCAGCAAACTATCTTTTTCTAGCTGTTTTTCCAGGTAGATGGCGGCTTTGGCAGCATCGGGGAACCATTGCACCGGTGTGTTGGTAGCAGTAATCACCGGCAAGGCGTATTGTTGCATTGCCGGCCCTACCAGGGCAATTTTATCGCCAACTGCGGCCGCTTTTTTAGCCACCCGCTCGTGTTCAAGTTTAGTTTCCTGACCCAGCTCCCGCATATCACCCAACAGCGCCAGTTTTTTCCCGGGAGCAATCCGGTTAAGCAACTCGAGAGAGTCTAGCATTGGTTCGGCCGAGGCATTGTAGGAGCTGTCAAGGATGTAGGCGTCCTTGATGGCTGGAATTAGGGAGGAGCGCCCCCTGGGTAGTTTGAAGTTTTTTTGCAGTGATTTGACTGCTTTTTCGATGGTGATGTTTTGGCTGAGGGCCGCCGCGAGAGCGGCGGCCAAAGTATAACCGAAATGATCCGGCAAAGCCTGGCCGGGGAATTGCAACTCATAATTTTTGCCTTGATATTTCAAAATAAAACTAGTGCCACTGAGCTGCTGGCTGGATCTCACCACCTGAACAGTAGCATTTTTGTCCTGGCCAAAGGTCAAAACTGCAGCTTGAGTTTTCTCGGCGTGCTTAATTACATTGGCGTCGTCGGTGTTAAGAATAGCCGCGCCGTTTTCAGGCAAACTAGTGATAAGTTTGCCCTTTTCCGTCGCAATTAGCGCCGTCACCTCTTCCTTGCGTTGTTGCGGATCGATAGTTTTTACCAGACTATCAAAAGGCTGGCTATGATTCGCACGGGCGTTAAGAAAAATTCCCACCTGGGGTCGCAAAATAGTCAGCAAGTACTCCATGTTTTTGGGTGCGTACGGACTATCAATGGCCATTTCCGCGATATAAACATCATATTTTTCTTTATTAGTGAGCAACTTGACCGGTGCAGCCAGAACCAGATACAACCACTCCAGGCTAGAGTAATTCTTATTGCTCAGTCCCAGAATATTCAGGGGAATTCCCGACTCTGAATTAGCTTTGTAGCCTGTTTTAGTCTTGAAATAGTCCTTAAAAATGGCCTCAACCGCGTTTCTGGCGCTGCTTTTACCTGCCGAGCCAGTAATGCCAATAATCAAGGGCTGATTCTTTTTGAGCTGAATTTTGGCTAAAAACTTAAAATACTCGAGAATTAATCTGCTGAGCAAAGTTTTCATAGGTTTGTACAGTTTTTACTAGCTAATAGAGTTAGTGTACTATGTATGGTTCGCAAAAGTAATACGAATGATCAAGTGGTTGAGTTGTCTGCGGCCGAATTGGCGGCGGTGCTAAGTGTGCCCGGCATTGGCAGAGAAACTGTTCGTCAAATCCTGGTTTACCTAAATAAATACGAAATCAGTTTTGGGGAATTTTGGCGCAAATTGCCAGCTTCAGCCGTAGAATTACTTTTATCAAAAAAACAGCTAGATAGCCTCAAAAACTTCAAAAAAGAACACACAATTAGCTCGTATCATTACTACTTAGCAGAGCAGGGCATCAAGTTGATTTCTTATAAAGATATCACTTACCCGCCGTTGCTTTTGACTACCACAGATTTGCCGCTGCTACTGTTTGCAAAAGGAAACACGAAAATATTGAGTGATCAGCGCATGATTGCCGTGGTTGGCACTAGGAAAGTAACGACCTATGGCCAGCTGGCAACTCGCAAGCTGGTGACTGAGCTTTGTCTGGAAGAGGCGATTATTGTTTCTGGTTTTATGTATGGGATTGATGCTGAGGCTCACCAAGCGACTGTGACTGCGGGTGGCCAGACGGTGGGGGTGTTGGGTTATGGTTACCACCACCTTTATCCCAAGTGGCAGCGGCCGCTTTTTGACAGCATTTTAGATCAAGGTGGAGTGTTTATTACCGAATTTCCTCCTCATGCCGCTCCCAACGCTGGGCAGTTTCCCTTGCGAAACAGGATTATTGCCGGTATGTCTCAAGCGGTGGTAGTAATTGAAGCGGCCGCAAAGAGTGGCACAAGCATCACTGCCGGTCTTGCTCTCGAGGAGGGTAGACTTGTTTGCGCCGTTCCCGGGCCAATTACCAGTCCATTTTCTGAGGGCACCAAAAATCTGTTCAAACAAGGTGCGCTGATGGTAGGCAGTGGCCGCGAAGTGATCAACGAGCTGGAACTCAGTTATCCGGAATGCTGGCTGGGTAGTTATTTAGGCCAAAGTTCAAGCAAACAGTCTGGCCATCATGATGCTCCGAAAAAATATGCTCCGGAAAAAACCATCTGTGATATGCTGATAGCTCAGCCGCTCAGCACCGAAAAATTGAGTCAGCAAACTCAAATACCTGTTGTAGAATTAAACACATTGTTGACACAATTAGAGTTAAAAGGCAGGATTGTCAGAAATGGCTTGAACTGGACAGTAGTGATCAACCAATGAAATGAGAAAGCAATTATGAACTTAGTGATAGTAGAATCACCTACCAAAGCCAGAAAATTAAGCTCATATTTGGGTAAGGATTTTCAGATAGAAGCGTCGATTGGTCACATTCGCGACTTGCCAAAAAGTGGCGTTAATGTTGATACAGCCAATAATTTTGAACCTACTTACGAAGTTTCACCCGATAAGAAAAAAGTCATTACCAAACTTACCCAGGCAGCCAAAAAATCGGACAAAATTTACCTGGCCACCGACCCAGACAGAGAAGGTGAGGCTATTGCTTGGCATATCAAAGAAACTTTGGAAAGCAAAAAGGGATTAGGCAAGAAAAATTTTATGCGGGCTACTTTCCATGAAATCACTAAACCGGCGGTGACTGAAGCTATTGAAAACCCCGGTACGATCAAAATGGATTTGGTGGATGCTCAGCAAGCCAGAAGGATTGTAGACCGGTTGGTGGGCTACGAAGTCTCTCCGGTATTATGGAAAAAAATTCGTCGCGGTCTTTCTGCCGGCCGGGTGCAATCGGTGGCTTTGCGGCTGATTGTCGAGCGCGAGCGGGAAATTGCTGCTTTTGTGCCTGAAGAGTATTGGGAAGTCGATGTGGCGCTCAACACCAGCGGCAAACTTGAATTTACTGCTTTCAAAGATGGAGCGGCCAGGGATGATTTGCCTGAAAGTTTGTTGATTGGCAGGCTGGTTAAACTGAATGGTCATACTTTCAAGCCTACCAAGGAAGTGGATGTTTCTGGCCTCAAGACAGTTTTGCCTGCCGCTACTTACGAAGTGGCGGAAGTTGAGCGCAAGCAAAGAAAACGTAGCAGCTTGCCGCCTTTTACCACTTCCACCATGCAGCAAAAAGCTGCCGTGGTTTTAGGCTACAGCGGTAAGCAAACCATGCGTTTGGCGCAGCAGCTTTATGAAGAAGGTTTGATTACTTATCACCGCACTGACTCCATGAGTTTGTCACAGGCCTCGATTGGGATGGCCAGGGAGTATATTGTTAATGCGTATGGAACGGAGTACTTGCCGGAAAAGCCCAGATATTTTGCCACCAAAAGCAAAAACGCCCAGGAGGCTCACGAGGCTATTCGGGTGACTGAAGTGGCGATCAAAGCAGAAGAAATTATGGCTAAAGGCAGCAAGTTTACCAACCAACACGTGCGGCTGTATGATCTGATTCGCCGCCGCTTCATTGCCAGCCAGATGCAGACGGCCATCTACGACCAAACTACGATCCTCACCGACGTCAAGCCCAGCGCCAGCGGCGGCGGCGGCAAAAACAAAGACATCAAGAACGCTCAGCTCAAAACAACTGGCTCTATTTTGACTTTCGATGGCTGGATGAAACTTTTCCCAGGTAGCGAAGACACACTTTTACCGGAAGTTAAGCAAGGCCAGATTTTAGATTTTGTTGACCATAATTATGCTCAAAAGTTCACTCAACCGCCTGCCAGGTACAACGACGCTTCCTTGATCAAAACCTTAGAAAAAATGGGTATCGGTCGCCCCAGTACCTACGCCTCAATTGTTTCGGTGATTGAAGACCGCGGCTATGTTGAAAAACAGCAGAAGCGGTTTTTTGCCACTCCGATTGGCACGACCGTGACCGATTTCCTGATGGAATACTTCACCACTTTTATGGATTATGAGTTTACGGCCGAAATGGAAGAAGATTTGGATAGAATTGCCAGAGGAGAGAAGCAGTGGCGCAAGGTTGTAGGTGAGTTTTACAAGCCTTTCCATGACAAAGTAGAAAAAGTGACTGAAAATGCCAAGCGCCAACAAGTGCCGTACGAAAAAACCGGCCAAAAATGCCCAGAATGTGGAGCAGAGGAGGGTGGAGAAATTGTCATTCGCACCGGCCGCTATGGCAAATTTAAAAGTTGCAGCCGTTTTCCCGACTGCAAATTTACCGAAAATATCGTGGCTACCATTGAGGGAGTTAAGTGTCCGCTTTGCGGCGATGGTGGAGTCATTGTGAAAAATACCCGCTGGGGCAAACAATTTTATGGTTGCAGCACCTATCCCAAATGTGGCTGGGCCAGCTGGCAGGAACCTAAGCCGGGTGATACTGTGACAGCGGCAGAGTGGGCCGAGTTACAAGCCAAGCGTGAGGAGCGCAAGAAAAAATGGCAAGAGCGTCGTGGCAAAGGCAAGGCAACCAAGAAAACCGGAACAACTAGAAAAAGCAAAAAATCTGCAACACCCGGTGGCAGGAAAAAAGCCGCCACTGCCGCTTAGCCGACTAGCCACTTTAGCTACTTAGCCGCAACTAAACTGCCATCTCTGCTTTAATTCGGGGATGATGCCGGTAATTTTCCAACTTAACGTCATCCAGGGTGAAATCATCAATGTTTTTAATCTTGGGATTAAGCCAGAGAGTGGGCAAATCATAAGGCTGGCGTGAGAGCTGTTCTTTGACTTGCTTAAGGTGATTTTTGTAAATGTGGGCGTCACCCAAAACATGAATGAACTCTCCCGGCTCCAAATCCGTCACTTGAGCCACCATCTGCAACAGCAGAGAGTAGGAAGCGATATTAAACGGCACACCAAGGAACATATCGCCGCTGCGTTGGTACATTTGCAGCGACAGTTTGCCTTTAGCCACAAAAAATTGGAAGAAAACGTGACAAGGCGGCAGAGCCATCTGGTCAAGCTCACCCGGATTCCAGGCAGAAACAATCAACCTCCGGTCGTAGGGGTCCTTTTTGATCCGCTCGATCACTTCCGCCAATTGATCAATTTCTTTCCCCTCAGGATTTCTCCAGGATCGCCACTGCACTCCGTAAACTCGGCCCAAATCTCCCTCAAACTTAGCTTTGGGTTTCCAGTAGGGAGCCTCAGCGTTGGCGTCCCAGATGTGGCAACCCATCTCGTTGAGCACTTTGTTGTCAGAGGTGCCTTTAAAAAACCAGAGTAGCTCAGCCAGGACTTGTTTGAAAGCCAATCTTTTAGTGGTTACAGCTGGAAAACCTTGGGATAAATCGTAACGGGTTTGCAGACCAAAAACTGCGATAGTACCAACTCCGGTGCGGTCATCTCTGGCGACCCCATTTTCAAGCACATACTTGAGCGAGTTGAGGTATTGCTGCATTTTTCCTTTATTTAGCTGTTATTTCTGATGCCACTATTCTTCGCTTTCCGGAAAATTTTCCGCCATTTTGCTAGCCTGGACTGAAAAATTATTAAAATATTTACTGCCGAGTGAAGGATCGCCATACTGTTTGGCTGCCGGATTTTTCAGTTGGCAAAAGGCTATTTGGGCAATTTTCATTTTAGGATAAAGTTTGATGGGCATACTGTTGGTGTTGAAAAGTTCGAGAGTGGCTTTGAGTTTGTTGCCGGGATCAACAAAACCAGCGGTGGTATGGATAATCAGACCAAGTCTGGCTAGGCTGCTTTTGCCCATGATGTTGAGGCAGTACTTGGGTCCGACGCCAAAAAAATCATCTGTTACAGCCAAGGCGAACTCGCCTGGGTGGAGGACAAAGTAGTCGTTTTCATTTGCCAGAGTGATTTTGGTCATGTATTCCGCTACCGGCTGTTTGGGATCAATGATCTCAACTTTGTGTTTGTCAAAAACCAAAAATTCATTTCCGAGCAAGACATCGTAACTGGCAGGTTGAAGCCTAGCCGGATCGAAGTTTTCGATGATAATGTCGCCTTCGTTCAGAGCGGCTTGAATATCAATATCAGATAGGTACATAGCAATTAATATAACGCATTTTAAGTTTTTTTAAACAGTGAGAAGAATAAGTGGGAAGAATGGGCAGGGGCATGTTACGATATGGTCATGAACTCATTGCACGTTTTTTTGATTGCTGCTATTACTCTGGATGGTTTTATTGCTCAGACTAAAAACCAAAAATCTACTCAATGGACCAGCAAAGCTGATGCCGATTATTTTAGAACCAGGTCGAAGCAAGCGGGAGCGCTGGTAATGGGTGCCACTACTTTTGCCACTATTGGCGGCCCGATGCAGGGCAGGAAAATTTACGTACTAACTTCAAGCCCGGAAGATTACGAGGGCTTTCATCCTGATCAGGTGGAGCCAGTGGCTCTGCCGCTGGAAGAGTTGGTGCAGAAAGTTAAGGCTGAAGGGTTTAAGGAGTTGGCTGTTTGCGGCGGCGCCAGCGTTTATCATCAGTTCATGGCCGCTGGTTTGGTGCAGACTTTGTATTTGACGGTTGAGCCGAAGTTGTTTGGCAAGGGCATTAAGCTTTTTTCCGGTAATTTGGCTGAGGTTGAGTTGAAGTTGAAAAAAGTTAAAAAACTGTCGGATCAGACAATTCTGCTGGAGTATCAAGTGAGAGGGTAATTATGGCGGGAAAGGCAAGTAAAAGTACCGAAAAAATTAAAGTAGTGATTAAGCGTTTTGATGAATCGTTGCCATTGCCGGAGTATAAGACGGCTGGGGCAGCTGCTTTTGATCTTTACGCCCGGGAGGAGACCACCATCCCCGCTGGGGGAATCGGCTACGTGCCTTTGAACATTGCCCTGCAGCTGCCCCCCAACCACTGGGCGCTTTTGAGCGCCCGCAGCTCGTTGCATCAGCGCGGCCTGATGTTGGCCAACGGCATTGGAGTAGGTGACTACGATTACCGCGGCGATGAAGACGAATACCGGGCAGCTCTCTACAATTTTTCCTCTCAAGACGTGGTGGTTGAGCGCGGTGAGCGCCTGGTGCAAATGATCATCATGCACCGCGCACCGGTGGAGTTTCAGGAACTGAAACATTTTGCCACTCACAGCCGCGGCGGTTTTGGCAGCACCGGTCGAAAATAGCCACCAAGCTCAGCTAAATTCCCTACAACCAATAGTATTTTCCCCCTTGTGGTCACACAAGATTTTGTGATTTCATGTACTCTGTTGCCTATGCCGATAGAACAGCTGTCCCTCACCAGCCTACTTGATACCAATGCCCATGCCGACAACCGGTCTGAAGCAGAAAAAATTCCTGATAGCCGGCTTAGTTTACTCAAAAAATTGACAGTCTTTTTCCGTCAGGATCGTCCTACCTTAGATACTTATCACTCACTTTACCCATCGCGGCTTTTTTGGCTGGTGTGGCACGAAGTTAAGGAACTAAACGGTCAGGACAAGTACGGCCTTTTTGCCCAAGAGGAATTTTTGGGCTTGTACCGACAGCAGGAACTGGCGGACATCATTATTTATTTGCAAGCGGTTTACGACCAATTGGCTGAAAATCCAGATGAAATTATCTTTCTTGATGAAGACTTGATTTTAGAGCGCGCTGCGACTATTGCTCAAGCACACCATATCGCCGTAGTTGACCTTGACCAACCGCTCAAAGAACCAATAGTTTTAAATCAAAACCAAGAAGCAACCTATAATCAACTGAAAAATAATCTCAACTTTTGGGCTACAGTTTTAGATCCTGCTAAAGCTGATTTATGGAACGGACTGAGCCGCACCGAACAGGAGATGGCGCTAAATGAAGTCATGTCCACGGCTTTTGTCATGCTGTATCTTTACGGCCTGAACCCACTCAAGGCCTCTCTCGAGAAAATTGCTCGCAATCTTTTGCGCTACGATCCTCAACTCCTGCAAGATAATTTTTCGGATATTTTGGGTGATCATAGTCTCAGTCAGGAAGAAAAGGACGGACTAATTAACGAGAGATATGAGGCGGCCATCGAGGCTTGCAAAGTTCAATTTGATGGTCAGCTGGATAGCCAAGGTGAAAGACCGCAACTCGGAACTCAGCAATTTTATCTTGGCCCTCTGGCTCCGCCATACTTGGATTTGTTGGCTTCAGAGAATCAAAAAATTCTCCAGCAAAACTCGCCAAACCATGATAGATTAGAAAGAAATGGTAATAATACTGGAGCCAGCAAAACTAGCTAATTTTTATGTCAAAACTAAAAGCCAAAGCAAATAAAAAAGGTTATCTCATCACTCTTGAAGGCGGAGAAGGGGGCGGCAAAACCACCCAAATAGTCAGACTCCGTGACAAGCTCACCAAGGCAGGAAAAGATGTTCTAGTGCTGCGAGAGCCGGGCGGGACGGTGATTAGCGAGCAAATTCGTGAAGTGGTTTTATCGGCTAAAAATGTCGGTATGGCTTACACCACGGAAGTGCTGCTTTTCCAAGCGGCCCGGGCGCAAATTTATCGTGAATTGGTTTTGCCTTCGCTGGCAGTGGGCAAAGTTGTTTTGATGGACCGTTCCCGCGACAGCTCAGTGGTTTACCAAGGTTTGGTGCGGGGTTTCGGGAAAGATATGATTGAACAACTCAACGAAATTTCCACCAAAAATACTTACCCAGATATTACATTTTTACTTGATTTAGAGGCAGAAATTGGGTTGAAAAGAAGGCGGGAAGCCGGTGACGTTAACCGCATGGAAATGGAGGATTTGAACTTTCACAAAAGAGTGCGGGAGGCTTATCTGCAACTCGCCAAAGAGGACAAAAAGCGTTGGCACCTGATCGATGCCTCTCAGACTTTAGACGAAGTTGATGCCGCTATTTGGCAAATTGTGGCTAAAAAACTGGGGCTTAAACTTAAATCTTAAAATGACCAGCCACCAATAAATCCAAAATCAAGTACAACTGGAATTTTGCAAGGAGTTTAATGAAATTACCGCGTTCAGTGCAGCAGCTTATCGAGAGTTTTGAAAAATTACCGGGTGTCGGGCCAAAATCAGCCCAGCGCCTGGTTTTTTACTTGCTGCACAATCCCGATCATCAGCTGGAGGAGTTTGCCGAGCGATTATTGGCCCTCAAGAAAAATACCATTCTTTGTAGCAGCTGCCACAACGTGAGTGAAACCGATCCCTGCAAGATTTGCTCGGATCAGACTCGCGACGATTCTTCGCTGTGTATTGTGGAACAACCACTGGACGTTATTGCTATTGAAAACTCTGGGGCTTTTAAGGGGAAGTATCATGTTTTGCATGGAGCAATCGCGCCTCTGAACAATGTAGGGCCGGATCAGCTTTACTTGCATGATGTGACCAAAAGACTGAAAGGAGTGGTGGAGCTGATTATTGCCACCAACCCCACCATGGAGGGTGAAGCTACGGCGCTTTATATTAAAGAGTATATTCTTCAATCTGGGGTGGATAAGGTGGCAAACCTGGCTATTAGCCGGATTGGTCACGGTTTGCCGATTGGCGCCGATATCGAGTACGCCGATGGCGTCACTCTTTCCAGGGCACTAGATGGCCGGCGAGAGATGTAATTTTCTTCATGCTATAGTGGATATATGCCAAATGAGGGAGAAATAACTAGCCCCGTACAGCGTCTTAATGAAACAATGCTGCCAGTTCATATTCGGGCGGCTGGTGAATTCGGGATAAAGGATTCGGCAACTGAGGTACACACTTGGGAACCAAGTAGTTCTAATGAGATTTTACTTGAAAGCACACCTGTTCAGAAGCAAGAGCTTGTTGCCGCATTAACTGATCCAAAATTACACAAAATTTTTCAACACCAAGGCGAAACTTACATTGTTTTCAAAATTGCTGACCAATTATTTGTTATGCCATCTGGAAGAATACCAGAGTTACAACAGGCACTGCGACAGGAGCGGTCTGGGTCTAGTTTAGTGAAGAAGGTGGAGGGACTGGCAAGAAAAATCTTTACTCCCGACCAGGGACAGGAGCCTGACAACACTTCTCCTCAAGAACAAATCAGACTACCCGATAATTTCCCGGTGGGAGTAGCCTCTTTGGCTTCACCTCATCACCTTAATCATGATTCGTCTGCAACGCAATCACTAACTAATGCAGCTGGAATAAGAGTTCACCGATATTTGGTCATAGATGGTGCTGGTGGCACTGCGCAGATGGTAGCTCTGGCTGAGCGAGACCGAGCCATTCAAGCAAAAATGGAAGCGGTCCGCAAAAAAGTATGTTTGCATCGGGGTACTATAGTTGAAGCCTTGCTGGCGGCAGACAAGACTAGCAAAACCACTCCAGAACTTATAGATAATGATGCCTCGGGGGGAGTGATAGCAGTTGAGTTTAATCCCAAAACAGGCAGGCTTGAATTTGCTTGGGTTGGTGATCCGGTCGCCATGACTTGGTCTCCCACAGGTTATCGGCACAACAGAAGAGTAGACGCTCAATCTTCTACTCTTGAAGAACCAAACACTTTGCAAATGATTTCAGAGCAGCATAACCTGGCTTGGCAAATGAAAAAGTCTAATCCTGCTTTTGCGCCTACCATTGACCTAGATCTAGTGTCGCAAGCAAATCAAATTTATACTTCCGTAGGCGGTAGTAAGCAAAAACCAGCCTTGAGACCGGAACAGATTGGTCAATTAAGCATACCGATTAACGAACTTGATGCTCGGTTTTTGCTGCTGATGTCGGACGGCGCTCGCCCAAATCAAATGATCGCTATGAATAATGAATCTGATCATCGATCAATGGAAGTCAGAAAACTAATTGGAAAATTTGTTGAAATATTCGCTCAGTCGCTCAAAGATCAACAGGCTCAGGAAGATTTGTTAAACAGACTAACCAACATTGTTACAGACATGCCGTCTGCTTACTCAGTGGCGGTTGATCAATTATTAAGACATACCGGCCCGGCTAGTCAAACTGATCAGGTTGAACAAGTTGAGCAGACTGAACAAAAGCGAATAAGTTTGGAGATGACTGCACATTTAATTACCCACCTTGCCAGAAGAATTGGTGATCAAGATGACATCACCGTGATGATTATTGACCTGAATGAATACCGGCCAACTGCTTAGCGGCTCGGCAATTTGACAGTCCCGGGAGTAACTTTTTAGCCCATTTATTTTCCTATAAATTTTGGTACGATGAAGGTGTCGATGAGATTGCGCTCATACAAAGTAAAACCACTCGGTCCTGCTTAGGAAGAGTGGTTTTTTGTATCCAGAAAGGAGACTCAATGACAGTGATTGTCGAGTCCAAGCGTTTAAAAGTGACCGAGGCTCTCCGAGCTTTTGTTGAGGAGCAAGCAAAAAAGCTGCTCAAATTGGGCAAAGGTGTGACCGGAGTTCGGGTACATCTGGAAACCATTGCTAAGAAAAGCAATGATCCCCAGGCTAACGCAGTCACTTTTCGGGTGGTTATTCCTGGCAAAGATGTGGTGGTGACCAAAACCGCGGAAAATATGTACACAGCCATTGCTTCGGCCGCGGATAGCGCCATTAGGCAATTGAGGAAAAGATATGAAAAGCGCCGCACTCTGCGCCGTTCCAACGGTGAGAGTGGTAGTGGCGAATGATTAAGAGTGTTCCTGCTTGATTTACTCTTGGCTCATCTAGTATGGTAGAAACATGACTAATCCAGCAGATGATCAAACTAGTGGTTCGCAGCAAAATTTTCAGCAGACCCAACCGGCTCAGCAAGCTCAGCAAGACCCGCTGGCGGCGCTTGAGGAGTTATTGAAGCAAACGCAGCAAAATCAACAGTCGCCGCAGAGTGCTCAACCAAACCCACAGCAGCTAGCTGAAGCTGATGATGAGGTTGGCGGCCTGGGTTCGGACATGGGGACGGCTGACGCTGAGGTTCAGGCAGCAGCTCAGGCTCAAGCCCAAAAACAAGCGGAGTACGAAGCCATGGCTGCTCGCAGCCAGGCAGAAACGCAGGAACAGCTTGAGGTGCAAAAGCAGGCTTTGGAGGAAATTAAAACTATGCCTGAATATCAAGCCAGAGTCCAACAAAATCAACAGGAAGCCGAGAAGCAAGAGGAAGAAGCTAATCTGGCTGATGGTTTGCAAATTAGGCAGTTGAAACACGATAAAGTTTAGGGAAATTTAGAGGAAATAAGGAATAGCTATGTCTGCACCTAAAGCTGGAGGGCCGGGCGCTCGGGTGAGAGCGGGCGGCGGCTTCAATCAGTTTGCTGACGAACTCGGTGGTGAACACCTCCAGTCTTCGGCGATGCAGCAGGCCATGCAGCAAAAAGCCGCCGCCCAAAAAACTGCTGATCCCCGCGCCGGTCAAACCTCCCAAGCCAAAATGCAGCAACAGGCTTTAGCCCAGCAGTTGCAGCAGCAACAGGAGCGCGCCGGCGGCCAGCCTCAAGCTCCCCGCGAAGTTGGTACCATTCCTGAAGAATTTAAGCGCATGGGCCAAGATGCTTTCCAGGAACTCAAATCATTTTTTTCTTTAAATACTTGGCTGGGAGTGAAACCGGAAACAGACGATCCTGAAGAAGTAGCCAAGCGCAAAAAACTGCACGAGCGCTGGCAGAACCTGACTGAAGAACAACAAGCGGTTGCCAAGCGCCAGTACCAGGAAGAACTCGAGCGCAAGCGGGCGGAGGAAGAAGAAGCGCAGCAAAAAAAGCAACTGGAAGAACAGAAAAAAGAGCGTGGCTTACCAATGCCCGCCAGCCCGCAAAAAGGTCCGATTGGCCCCGGCACAGCCGGTAAATCTAAAAAGCAAGACGCGGTTCAGCGTCTGCAACAAAGCCGCCAGCAACTGAGTGGTCCAAGCAGCCTGAATTAAGTCCGCTTGCAATCAACTCGCCATCTACTCTAAACTGGAATTAATATTCTCGAAAGTTTTATGACAAATTCACTTTCACCACAACTCGCGACCATTTTAGAACGTTTTGGCAAGGAACTACAACAATATCTCGAAGCCGAAATTAAACGCCAAACAGCGGTGCAACTGACTGAACTTCCTGAGTCTTATTCCGCAAATCAAAGTTTCAAAAGTCAAGATTTTAATGAAGCACTCTCAGAATTATCAACTTTAAGAGATTCGATAATTACTGACCAAATCGCCGACTTAAATTAGTACAAATTATCTGGTCATGATAGAATATTGATACTTTTGAACTGAATAAAGAACAAATATAAGTAAAGGAAATTAGACATGAACGAGATTACCGTCAATCCCCAAGATATCCAAGATATTAATGCTGTTGACACCGCAGCGCCAGAAACAAACCAACAGCAAGTGGATCAATCTACCCCCCCCCATCTAGATGAGCCTTCACTGTCTAGATCAGAGATGCTCAGAGAGCAAAGATTAGATTTTGCTGCCGGAAAACAAGAAAAGCGAGCTGAAAGGCAAACGCAGGCGCAAGAAAGAGGGGCGCAAAGAAGAGCGGCGCTAAAAGAAAAGTTTGACCGAGCCTCCAATATTTTTACTACCCAAGTCAATGTCTTAAAAGAAAAAGGTCGTGCTGCTTATGATTTTGCTGCCGAAAAAGGCGCAGCAGCTTACACTAAAACAACTGAAGCGGTTGGTGCTGTCAGTCAAGAGATAAGCGGTAGCGCACCGGCACGAGCTCTAGATCGAGTTTTGCAAGTTGGAGTTGAGGGATTTATGTTTGCTCGTGAACAAGCTGCTAGGGCAGATGAAGCTATTGCGCAAAAACTGGATACCGGGATGGGTAACTTGGTTGGCAAATTCGAGGCTGGGAAGCTTAACTTTCAAGCTGCTAAACATGAAAGAAACCAAGCTCGTTTAGAAGCAGAGCAAACTAAAGCCGCCGCACGCCTTAAAGATCTAGAAGTTCAATTTAAGGAACACACCCGAAAGATTATTGACTCCGCTCGAAAAGAGCCAGAAACCAAGCGTTATTTTAATCTGGCTAAAAATTTGCGCAATATGGCTGGCGAATCGGCTTTGCCTGATTCTAGAGATCAGTTGCTCGGTATGGCCGATCAATTAGAGAACCTTGGGAATGAGGCAGTGAAAGCAGCAGTAGCGCCGCAGCTGGAAAATTTAAGAAGCGAAACCATAGATATTTACAAGCAATTGAAAGAAGATCTAGACTTTTACACTGAACAAGTTCAGGCGCTTGAAAGTAGAGCAGCGGAACTCCGCACTGAAGCCCAAGCACGCTTAGGCAATGGCCAAGGTTTGCGGACTTTGAGGCAGGGGGTAGTGGGTATGTTCACCGACGCGCGCGGGACTACTCAAGGAGCATTTCGTGGTTTGGTAAATAGAGCAAAAGCAAGATTTAGTTAAAGCAAAAATTAACCCAAAGGAATTACATGACCAAACAAGACTTACACCAAATGCTGGCAGAAATCGAACTAACCGATGACGTGCGTCAAAACGTTACGGAGGTTATTAACTCCTTTGCCAATGAAGAATTAACTGAGGACGAAGTAGCCGAACTGGTGGAATATCTGGATTTGGCTTCAGAAAATGAGGTGGTTTTAGCCGGTGCGCTCAAAGAAGCCGCCGATCTGGCCGATCAATACGTGACTGACATGGATCGCAATCAAGAAGATTTGACAACCAACACTATTGGCAAAATGCACGACACGTTGGTGCAAGCTACCACTTTGGCTGATTAACTCAACTCCTAACCCCAAACTCACCAAGATTTGCTAGGATATAACTATGAGTTCTATGCGTTTATACAACACCATGAGCCGGCAAGTTGAAGAGTTTGTGCCCTCAAACCCGCCTGAGGTCAAGCTCTACGCCTGTGGTTTTACCGTTTACGATTACACTCACCTCGGTCATTTGCGTAAATATACCATGGACGATATTTTGGTGCGCACCCTCGAACATCAGGGTTACGAAGTTAAGTTTGTGCAAAATGTCACCGATGTTGGCCATCTCACTTCTGACGCTGATACCGGCGAGGATAAACTGGAAAAAGGCGCCAAAAAATATGGTAAATCGGCTTGGGATATTGCTCGGGAGTTTGAGGATTACTTTTGGTACAGCATGGATTTGATGGGCAATAAGCGCCCTGACATCAGCAGCCGAGCCACGGAGCACATCGAGGCTCAACTTGATTTAGTCAAAACCCTGGAAGAAAAAGGCTACACTTACGAAATTCCCGGCGACGGCATTTATTTTGACACCGCCAAATTGACTGATTATGGCCAGCTAGCCCGTCTCAATCCGGCCAGCCAGCAGGAAGGTGCCAGAATTGGGGTGGTTGAAGGCAAGCGCCAGCCCACCGATTTTGCTCTTTGGAAATATGAGCGTCCGGGTGAGAACCGCGCCATGGTGTGGCCCAGTCCGTGGCACGAGCGCAGTTTTCCGGGCTGGCACGTGGAATGTAGCGCTATGGCCATGCAATATTTAGGCGAGCAGCTTGACATTCACACTGGCGGTATTGATCACATTCCGGTCCATCATCCTAATGAAATTGCTCAGTCGGAGGCGGCTACAGGCAAGAAACCCTTTGTCCGTTACTGGGCTCATCATAATTTTTTGCTGATAGAAGGCGAAAAAATGAGCAAATCGCTCGGCAACTTTTTTACTGTAGATGACGTCATCAATCGCGGCTTTGATCCTCGCGCCCTCAGGTTGCTTTTCTTGACTGCACATTACCGCAGCGAAATGAATTTCACTTGGGAAAATTTGGCTGGCATGCAGAAAAGTTATGAACGCTTGCTGCGCCAGACAAAAGAGCTAGGCGAGCTTTCGGTAGCTTTACCTTTAGCAGGGTTGAACGAGATGAGTGAGGCGGCCCGAGCGCTTCATGATCAGTTTTTCGCAGCCATGAATGACGATCTGGATACACCGACAGCAGTGGCAGTAATGTGGCAGGCGCTCAAAACGGCAATTCCGGCCCAAGAAAAGCTGGCGCTCTTGCAAGTTTTTGACAACATTTTGCAACTTGATCTGGCCAATGCTGAGGCTCATTTGACTGAAACCGAAATTACTCCGGCCCAGTTGCCGGAAGAGGTGCAGCAACTTCTGGCTGAGCGTCAACAAGCCAGGGAAAATGGAGCTTGGGATCAAGCTGACAGCCTCCGCGACCAACTCAAACAGCTGGGTTACGAAGTTACCGACATTGCTTCAGGACAGAAAATCAGACAAATTACTACTTGAAATAGCTCTGCCTGAAGCATTACACTGAAAATATGCCAAACGACCCTGCCTCTCAGCTTCAGCAGATTCTTGATGATTTTGGTCTTGACCTGCAAAACTATATCCGCGAAGAGGTGGCGCGCCAGCTTGGTGAGCGAAAAGTGGAAGTCGCAGGCATTGAAACTCCGCCGGAACAGCCAGTCGAGTGGCAGCAACCCGAGCAGCCAGAGCAGCAGTCGCCTCAATCGGAACAGCAGCCGGAAATCGAGCAGTTCCAGCCTGAACAGTATCAAGCCGATATTAACGACTATCAGCCGACCGAGGGAGCCAATAACATCAATAATACCAGCTCTAGCGACATGTCTGATTACGACAGAATGTTCGGCGTCCTGGCGAGGATAAAAAACAGACACGCATCATAAATGCAGCGACAGCAACAATCACCGTATTAAGAAACCCAGCTCGGCTGGGTTTTGCTATTTGAAAGGGGTTATGAAACAGAAACGCAAACGCAGTATTGTGATTTGTGGCGGTGCTTTTGGTGATGAGGGTAAGGGCAGAGTAGTTGATTCGTTTGTGAATGAATTCGCCGCTTTGGGCCAAATTGTGGTTTATCGTGACAACGGTGGGGCAAATGCTGGTCACACTGTCGAGTTTGACGGGGTGCGGGTGGCGCTGCATCAGTTGCCCTCAGGGGTGTTTTTTGAAGCTGGCACGGTGATTTTGGGCAAAGGCATGGTTTTGCATCCGGCTGATTTACTTGAGGAAATTGCTGAAGTAGAAAAAGCTGTTAGTGGCCAGGTGCCGGCGCGGATCAAAATTGACGAAATGGCGGCCTTGTCTTTGGATACCCACCGCGCTTTTGAAGCAGTACTGAAAGATTGGCAAACCGGCCAACACGGTTCGACCGGCAGAGGGATTGCACCGGCGTATGTTGATATTTTACTGCGTCATCCTCTGAGGATGCGGGATCTTTTACATTTTGATGAAGAAAAGATCAGCAAACATTACGATTTGTATGCGGCTTTAGTCAGCGGTTTGGATGCTGAGTTGGCAGCCGCTCCGGTGCCTACTCTCACCGGGGAGATGACTACGACTGGCACCAAGAAGCAATTCATTACCAAGCTCCGAGAGCAAGCGGCTGCCCTCAAACCCTACATCGAAGACGTGTCTGATTTTCTTACCACCGCCTGGAAAGATGAGAAAAATTACAGTTTTGTTTTTGAAAAAGCTCAGGCCATTGGGTTGGATTACCGTTGGGGTGTTTATCCGGACGTAACCGCTTCGGATACTACCAGCGCCGGTATCTTCGCCTCCACCGAAGGCATCATCGACCCGGAGCAGATCGAGATTCATGCCGGCGTGCTCAAAGCCACTTACATGTCGAGTGTTGGTGTCAGGCAATTGCCTACCGTTATGCCAGCAGAGGAGGCGGAAATTATCCGCCGAGACGCGCACGAGTATGGCGCCACCACCGGCAGGCCGAGGGACGTGGTTTATTTTGATTTACCGATGCAACAGTACTTGGCTAAAGTGGGCAGACTAACCCACCTAGTCCTAACTCATATGGATATCGTTTATCCGGACAGGAAAGTGAAAATTTGCCGGCAGTATACCCTGAAAGGCAAACCAGTAACCTACCGACCGGATCAAGAATTTCTTCTCCAAGTTCAGCCGGTTTATGAAGAGTTTGCACCTTGGGATGTTGCAGAGCTGCGGCAAGCCAAAGACCGCGAATCCCTACCGAAAAACGCCAAAATCTTCATTGAATTTTTGGAAACTGAATTTCAGCTGCCAGTACTGATGATCACCACTGGGCCGGCAAGGGGAGCCGAGGTTATTTTCTAATTCTAATTGACCTCAATAGCGCCACCCTACGGCGTGGTGAACTCAGGCATATTTTCAAACAGATTAGTAAAAGTGACATTAGTTGGCACTGCAAACTCACTGTCACTAATATTGGCTCGATCACAGCTAAATTGTACTGGCGATTCCTCTGATTCATCCGCTTCCTCAGTGAAGGCCGTGGTTGGCTCATCAGCAAGAGGCTCAGCCGGGCGCTCTTGAGCTTCCTGAGCAAACTCTTTTGCCTGCTCCTCATTAATGGTGTACATCATGCCGGTAGGGTTACCTTCAGTCCAGATGTATTGAGTAGTGCCGAGTATCAGCACATATGATTTTTGGCCACTCGGGTCGGTGCTGATGATTTTCATATTCTTGTCTTTGACCAAATATTCAGCCAAACTTTGAGCATTTTCGTCAATAGCAGTACACCTGACCGAGGCTCCAGTTTCCATGGCTCTGGCCAAAGTCAACATCTCCGCATCAAAGGCAGCGCTATCTTGAACACTTTCCGACTCAGGCTCAACTTGATCAGGAGAGCGGTTGATACAACCACTCAACACCAATGATCCGGCAATTAACAAAACTCCTAGACGGAGGGAAGCATGGCGAAACATATCGATCTCCTTCGGACAGGATACTTAGTAGTAGGCTTTTTGCTTGTCACAGCAATGAGTTTACCTCTACCTTATTAATATAGCACGTGGCGGGAACAAAATACAGCAAAGTAAAGGTCAAAAAGTAATCAAGGATAAAAAAACCAGCAAAATCACCCTTTCTCCCAGGCTTTGCGATAATTATGCGGCAATTATGCGGGAATAGCGCCCACCAACATGCTAGCTTTTTGCCAGCCAGCCTCTGATACAATCAGGGAGAATGAAGGTAACTTTATCCCAAGATCAGCGAGTAGCTCTCAATAAACTCTGGCAGTGGCTCAAGTACGACAGCAAAACCGAGGGTTATATTACTCTGGGAGGCTATGCCGGCACCGGTAAAACTACTTCGCTGGCGGTTTTCAGAAAATATTTGCGGGCAGTTTTGCCAGACTGGCAGGTAGCTTTCATTAGTTTCACCGGCAAAGCCACCCGGGTGCTGAAATCGGCGCTTAGGCAGCAGCAAGCCATCTACCAGGACGATTTTGTCGGCACAATTCATTCGCTGATTTATTCGCCGGTGATCAATGAGCGTCAAGAAATTATCAGCTGGGACCGCAAAAACCAACTTGATTACCAACTGATTATCATTGATGAAGGCTCAATGGTGGATTACCAAATTTGGCAAGATCTGAAGAGGTATGAGATTCCGATTATTGCTGCCGGTGATCACGGTCAATTGCCGCCGATTCAGGGCAGTTTTAATTTAATGGCAGCGCCGCAGCTTAAGCTGGAACAAATTCATCGCCAGGCGAAAGATAATCCGATCATCAATCTTTCGATGATGGCCAGAGAAAAAGGGGAGATTCCGGTGGCTAATTATGCTCCGGGAGTCAAGAAACTGTCGCGGGAGGATTTTGCCTCGCAAGAATTAGTAGAGCAGATGATTAGAATGCACCCGGAACAAAGCTTGATTCTTTGCGGCTACAACAAAACTCGCATCAAGCTCAACGCTTTTGCTCGGGAATTGTTGGGTTTTGAAATGCCCGAACCGCGCCCTCAAGATAGAGTAATATGTTTGCGCAATAACCATGAAAAAGACGTCTATAACGGTATGCTTGGAACTGTAATTTCTCTGACTAAAGAAGATAAAAAGTGGTATTTTGCAGAAATTGCTTTGGATGAAGAACCGGAACCCTATCGCGGTTTAATTTTAGCAGAACAATTCAATGCTGAGCGGGCAAAGAACTTTACTTCAGAGCGCGCCGACACTTTGCAAGGCGAGCTTTTTGATTTCGGTTACGCTTTAACGGTTCATAAAGCTCAAGGCAGCCAGGCTAAAAAAGTAATAGTTTTTGAGGAGAGATTCAAGCAGATGGACGACGAAATGTGGCGCCGCTGGCTGTATACTGCGGTCACCCGAGCGGAGCAAGAATTGTATATAATAGGAGATTAAATAGGAAACTAAAATGATCTTGCAAGTAATTGTCTTTTTATTTATCGGCTTTTTTGTTGGTTTCCTGGCGCATTTCAATCTCAGCCAGCAGGCTAAAATTTTTGATCCCTGGGGGTCGATTATTATTGGTATCATTGGCTCGTTGGTTGGTGGTTTTCTGGCACCGGCTTTCAATATTTTCGTTTTAAATTACGTTTTGTTAGGCTCTTTTTTGATGGCGATTTTGGGAGCGATGAGCTTTATTTGGCTGGCCTCTTTTATTAAAATGATTATTTTTGCCCGACCAAACAGTGAATAGCTTACTTTTTTTTCTAACCCAACTCTTACGTTTTTTTTATCTTAGCCATAATTGCTCTTGATGTAATTGATTCCAGCAAAAAGGATTTATGACCGATTACCACCAATTTTCCGACCGCCAAGAAGCGGGTCTTAGGTTGGCCCAAGAAATTGAAACCTCACTCGAGCCTGAAGCAGAAGTGATGGTATTGGGTTTGCCTAGGGGCGGAGTGCCGGTGGCTTATGAAGTGGCCAGACATTTGCAGGTACCGATGGATGTTTTGGTGGTTCGCAAGCTGGGCTACCCGGGCAACCAGGAATACGCAGTCGGAGCTTTAGCGGAAGGCGGACAGCAAGTCACCAACGATAAGGCCTTGGAGTATGTGTCTCATAGCCAGTGGGAGCAGGTCTTGGCTAAAGAACAACTGGAACTTGAGCGCCGGATCCATACTTACCGGTCTGGCAAGGCCTTTCCTAATTTGCGAGGCAAAACGGTAGTGATAGTTGATGATGGTTTAGCTACCGGCGCCACGATGTTGGCCGCGATCAAGACGGTGAAGCGATATCAGCCGAAAAGAATTATTGTAGCGGCACCGGTTGGCGCCAAAGAAACTTGTCAGGAAATTCTCAGCACCGTCAATGAAGTCATTTGCCTCCGGATGCCGGAGCCTTTTTATGGTGTGGGTGCTTGGTATCAATCTTTTCCTCAAACTTCAGACGAAACAGTTAGACATTTACTCGATATGGCCCAACATGGGTTCAATGGCCGCCAGGCTTAAAGGAATAAAAGGAATAAAATGAGAATGAAAAACTTTTTATTGACTAATTTGATTGCCGGCACTTTTGCCGTTGGCACTTTTTATGTGCCTGATTTTTTTGATCGAGTTAACGCCAACGATCAGGGATCAGCCAACACTTCTTCTTCATCAATCAAAGTCAAAAGCAATACCAGCAGTCAAGGTAATTCCAGTGTTCGGGTGAAGCAGACGGTTCGCAGCAATAACAATCAAGTTGAAGTTTATACCTATCGCGAAGAGAATGGTAAGGTGCTGGAAGACAATCGACGCACCATTCGTTCTGAAACTGAGCGTTCCGCAGCTGAAAATCAGCCTGACTCAGATCAGCTCCGCCGACAAACCAGGGAAAGAGTGCAAAATCAAGCTGAGGCCGCCTTGAAAAATTTTGAGGAAAAACTCAAGCAGGCTGAAATTGAAATAACTGACAAACTTACTGACGCAGAACAAGAAATTGCCACCGAAAAACAAGAGGCAGAAAAGGAACTTGATCAAATTAGCCAGGAGGCTGGAGAAGCAGAAACGGAGTTGCGGCTGCGGTGGCAGCAACAGCTGGAAGAGCGGGAAGAAAGTTTTTGGCAGCGGCTGCGCCATTGGCTTCGCCTGAGGATTGAGAGTTTAAGGTAAACCTTGTTATAATCAGGCCCGCATGACATTGAGGATCGCTAAAATCATTTTATTTTTCACTACGACGGTTTTGATTTTTGTGAGTTTGGTTGCTGTAGCTGCTTTTGTGGGTGAGGCGCGCAATCGCGCTGAAAATAGCGGCAATAGTGGCAATGAAGCTAGCAACGGAGTCGAGGGGCAAGCAGAATTTTTGAGTGACGGCAGCGCGGAGGCAGAAGTCCCCGATTTTGCTTTTAAAGAATTAACGATTCCGTATTTGCGTGGTCGAGATTATCAGAGTAGCTTGGGTGGATTGGCAGAGGTAAGCCGGAATGGTGGCTACACTGCCTATCTCACCAGTTACGATTCTGATGGTTTTCGTGTCAACGGACTCCTGACGATTCCCGACGGAGCAGAGCCGGCTGGCGGTTGGCCGGCGCTGGTTTTTGTTCACGGCTACATCCCGCCGACTCAATACCGGACTTTACAGCGCTACGAAGATCACGTGGACTATCTGGCCAGGAGTGGTTTGGTAGTTTTTAAGATTGATTTGCGCGGGCATGGCAGCTCGGAGGGCAGTCCCAACGGTGCTTATTATTCCGGTGATTATGTTGTTGATACTCTCAATGCCCGCGCCGCTCTTCAAGCCACCGACTTTGTTAATGCTGACAAGATTGCCCTTTGGGGTCACAGTATGGCCGGCAACGTGGTGTTGCGCAGTTTTGTGGCCGCTCAAGATGTGCCGGCTATTGTTGTCTGGGCTGGCGCGGTATTTACTTACGATGACATGCGCCAGTTTGGTATCGAAGACAACAGTTATTCACCGCCGGCCGAGTACTCGGAGCGCCAGCGGGAGCGACGCCGACTGATGGAAACTTATGGTAATTTTAACGCTGAGAGTCAATTCTGGAGCCAAGTTGTTCCCACCAATTATTTAGCTGGCTTGCCGGGTGCTATTCAACTTCATCATGCTCTCGATGATCAAGTTACCAGCATTGAGTACAGCCGCAATCTCAGCCTTATTCTTGAAGAGAAGAGCGTCGAACATGAGTTCTATGAATATTCAGATGGCGGTCACAACCTCAACGGCAGCGCTTTCACCAGTGCCATGCAAAGGACGGTGGATTTTCTTAAAAGAGAGCTGAGTTATTGACGCAACACTTTTATCAATAATATAACTTGCAATAGCATTATTCTTTATGATATAATAACGATATTATGAGAAATATTATTTCAATTACTTCAAGAGGTCAGCTAAATTTACCCAAAGCTTTACTAGATGATATGGATATTACTCCACCTGTAAAAGCAATCGTTAGTCAAGTGGGTAATAAAATCATTGTTGAGCCACGCGCCAATTTTTGGTCACTAGAAGGCTCGCTCAAGTCAGAAAAAAAACTTTCTGATGTGGAACTCAGAGAAGCAAGAGAAGCATTCTCTAAAGAGTGGGGGAGTAATGAGCAAGGTTAGAACGAAACTTGTTGATACCAATGTGATTTTGCGCTATCTAGTTGGCGATAATAAAAGCCAACAATTGAGGGCGCGCGACTGGTTCTTGGCAGCAGAAGCGGGTGAGTTTGAGCTGGTGATTGCACCACTTGTAGTTGCGGAAGCCTGCTTCGTCTTGGAATCTTTTTATAAACTGGACAGAGCAGAAATTGCCCGAGCCTTCGAGGTTTTTTTGAGCCAAAAGTGGTTACAGGTTCAAAATAGAGAAGTGCTGCTTGGTCTTTGGTCGCGATATATGAAAGGTCTACATTTTGTGGATAGTTATTTATTATCTTATGCAGACAATGAAAAGTATGGGATTTTGAGCTTTGATAAAGAGCTTAATTAAAGTATCTCCAGAAGAATTTGCAACCAACCTGAATCTAACAACACCTGCTACAATACACCTCATGTCACTCTCAGTCGGAATCGTTGGTCTGCCCAATGTGGGGAAATCCACTTTGTTTAACGCGCTTTTAAAGCGCCAGGTGGCGTTGGCGGCCAATTATCCTTTTGCTACCATCGATCCCAACACTGGTGTAGTGCCGGTGCCGGACGAGCGCCTGGAAAAGTTGGCTAAAATTGTCAACACTCAAGTGATCAAACCCGCTACTGTCGAGTTTGTCGATATCGCCGGTTTAGTGAAAGGGGCTGCCGAGGGTGAAGGCTTGGGCAACCAGTTCTTGGCTCACATTCGGGAAGTTGATTTAATTGCTCATGTCATTCGTGGTTTTTCTAATGAACAAGTACTGCGAGAAGGCAGCATTGATCCTCAAACCGACCGTCAGATTATCGAGATGGAGCTGCTTTTAGCGGATATCGCCACTTTAGAAAAACAAAAAGAACCGAAAGCTAGTAAGGACAAAGATGAGTTATTTCGTTGGGCGGCGATCCAGAAAATGTTAGCGGCCGCCCGTAACGAAACCTTAATCGCCGCCGCTCTCACTACGCCTGAAGAACAGAAAATCGCTCGCGAACTTGGCCTGCTCACTGCCAAAACGATTCTTTACGTACTAAATGTGGACGAAGCGGTAGTTAGCCAGCAAGAAACTCTAACTCAAAAGTTTGCCGCTGAACTTAAAATCAATCCCGACCAGCTCATCATCATCAGCGCCCAAATTGAAAGCGAACTTTCTTCTCTCAGCGACGAAGACCAAAAACTTTATCTCCGTGATCTTGGTCTGCAAAAGAGCGGTTTGGAGCGGTTGATCCAGCAAGCTTACCAACAACTAAAGCTGCAAAGCTTCCTCACCGCCGGCGAAAAAGAAGTTCGTGCCTGGACCATCCGTCAAGGCACCACCGCGCCACAAGCAGCCGGCGTTATTCACACCGATTTTGCCAAAAAATTTATCAAAGCTAAGGTGGCTAACTACCACGATTTCCTCGAGCACAACGGCTGGAAAGGTCTGAAAGAAAGCGGCAAACTTCGGTTGGAAGGTAAAGATTACCTGATGCAGGAGGGTGACGTGGTTGAGTTCATGATCGGTGCCTAATTTTATGCTATAATACGGTTCAACAATATTAATTAATTCTGTCTGTTCGCCGGCGGCGGACTCCAAAGCTCTAAGGCAGAATGAAAGGAGCAAAAATAATGAAACTTCCACCAAAAGACTTGGTGCGTTCCTACGAGTTAACTTTCGTCATTCCCGGCGATCGGACTAGTGTGCAAGTAGCCGCTGTTGATACTGCGGTCAAAGCCTTGGCCAAAAAACATAAAATTAAAGTAGTTTCAGAAGAGGACTGGGGTAAAAAAGAGTTGGCCTACACCATTACTCACCAAGCCAAGCACCACCATGAGGGCTATTATCATCACTTGGTTTTGGAAACGGCAGCGGGTAATGTTCGAGATTTTGAGCAGGATATTCTGCTCAACGAAGACATTATGCGCCACTTATTAGTCATTGCGGAGGCAACTCCGGCGGTAACAGTACCTGAATCAGCAAAGGAGTAAGTTCTACAGTTAATTCAAGCTAAGACCTATAGATTAAGCACAGTAATAGAGAGTACAGGCCGCTTTAGCGGTTTAACCGGTACAGAAAGGATGATTCATGTCAGTCCGCTCACTTAATAAAGTAATGTTAATCGGGAATCTTACCCGAGATCCCAACCTCCGCTACACCCCCAATAACACGGCGGTGTGTTCATTTGGGTTGGCCACCAATCGTTCCTGGACCCCCAATGAAGGTGGCGAAAAGCAAGAAAGGGTGGAATATCACAACGTTGTGGCTTGGTCTAAGCTGGCGGAAATTTGCGAGCAACTCCTACACAAGGGAGACAAGGTTTATGTCGAAGGTCGACTGCAAACCAGAGAATGGAAAACCGAAGACAATGTCGAACGCAGGACCACCGAAGTAATCATTGATAACATGATCTTGCTCAGAACGGCGTCTGGTGCCGGTGTTGGTGATGACGATGATGATGATAACAGCAGTAGCACCGCCGCCGCCAGCATCTCGGACGATGATATGCCCAGCGCGGATGACGTTTCTGAAGCAGAAGACGTAGCCGACGATGTCCCGTTTTAGGGAAAAGTTGGCTCAATAAGGTTCAATAGAAAGGAAATTATGGTCAAAAAAACCTCTCAGGGCAGAGCTAAAACTGATCCTCAGGCAACTTTTTCATACAAAAATTATGAAACTTTGCGCCGATTTATTACCACTCAAGGATCAATTCTTTCCAGGAGTGAAACTCGACTGACGCAAAAACAGCAGCGTGGTTTAGCCAAAGCAATCAAGAGAGCCAGGCATTTAGCCTTGTTGCCCTTTACTCAAACCGTATAAGCCAGGAAAAATGCCCCTCATCCAGGGGTATTTTTCTGCGGAAACTTGCGGGAGCGTCTATGTCCAAGGCAACTATGGCAGGATAATTCTAGTTTTGAAAAAACCAGCGTTTCTGCGTACAATAAAAACCTCATGAGCATTCAACCAGTCACTATTCGCAGTTTGATTATCGCCTTGTTGCTGGTGACGGCTGGGTTTTTTGCCGAGTACCGGTATGGTCTGGTAGAAAAATTTATCAGAGAAACGCCGGAGGCAGCGTTTTTGCAGCGACCTTCAGCCAGATCGCTGGTCACCAACACCGAAATTCCCGCTGACAAACAAAAAGATGTTTCTTTCCAAACTTTCTGGGAAGTTTGGAGTTACTTGGAGCGCGATTATTTGGAGCCTGGCGATATCAATGCCGAAAATATGGTCAATGGTGCTATTGCCGGCATGACCTCGGCGCTAGGAGATCCTTACACGGTTTATTTGCCGCCGGCAGATAACCAGCGCAGCGGCGAAGATTTGGCCGGGGCTTTTTATGGCATCGGTATTGAATTGGGCTATGTGGAAGGAATTTTGGCCGCGGTAGCCCCTCTGAGAGGAACGCCCGCTGAGACAGCTGGTATTCAGGCCGGCGACTTGATCATTAACGTCAAAGATGAAGCTAAAAGTATTGATGAAGACTCGACTCAGTGGTCGCTTAATAAGGCTGTTGACACTATTCGTGGTCCCAAAAACACGCCGATTACCCTGACTTTGGTGAGAGAAGGTGTGAATGAGCCGTTTGAGCTGACGATTCTGAGAGACGAGATTGTGGTTGAATCAGTGGAAGTAGAGTTTGTTGAGCATGCCGGTAAGCGGGTGGCTCACATCATGCTTTCTCGATTTGGCGAGAGAACCAACGGTGAGTGGGATGCGGTAGTTAATGAAATTCTGAAAAATAGGCAAGGTCTGGATGGAATTATTTTAGACATGCGCAACAATCCGGGTGGCTTTTTTGACGGAGCGATTATTATTGCCTCTGAATTTATTGATTCTGGCGTGGTGGTGACACAAAAAGGCCAGTTTACCGAGCAAGATTACAACACCAGAGGCCGCGCCCGCCTGAGTTGGGCGCCGATAGAGGTGCTGGTCAACAAAGGCAGCGCTTCTGCTTCAGAAATTGTGGCCGGAGCCTTGCGGGACAGAAAAGACGCCAGGCTGATTGGCCAGCAGACGTTTGGCAAGGGCACGGTTCAGGATCGAAAAGAACTTTCTAATGGTGGTGGCTTACATGTCACTGTTGCTCGCTGGATGCTGCCGGGCGGAGACTGGATTCATGACAGTGGTATTCCGGTTGACATTGAAGTTGAGCAGGATTTTGAAACTGAAGTTGACGAACAGTTGCTGAAAGCGATTGAAGAATTATGAACATGCATTCAGTTCGATCTTTTATCATTGGTTTGCTGGTTTCGATTCTGTTTTTAGCCAGCTTTTTCCTGGGAGCAATAGCCGACCGAGTTTTTGTTTTAAAACCGCTGGATTTTTTGCTTAATCGGAGTGGGAGACTGGTGCAGAATCAGCAACAGCGGCCGCTGCCCAACTTGCGGGAATTACTGACAGATGAGACTTATTTAGTGGCCACAGTGGCGGAAAATACCTCCGACTCGGTGGTGACAGTTGCTGTGAGAAGGCAAGAACAACAGCTTAATCCTTTTGGCTTTTTTGGTTTTGGCTTTGGTTTTCCCAGTGGAGAAGTGCAGGAAGTGCAGCGTGATATCGGCAGTGGTTTTGTAGTTGAGGGGAATCTGGTGGTGACCAACAAGCACGTGGTGGCTGATGCCAGCGCCGCTTACTTGATCATTGATAATAACGACAATGAGTATCAGGTGGTGAATATTTACCGTGATCCTGCCAATGATTTGGCTATTTTGCGAGTTGAGAATATCAACTTACCGGCTTTAACGCTCGGCGATTCAGATCAGATCAGGGTTGGTGAGCCGGCCATTGCTATTGGGACAGCACTCGGGGAGTTTCGCCATACGGTTACTTCTGGGGTGATTTCTGGTTTGGGACGAGGGATTCAGGCAGGCAGTGCTTTTAGTCAGCTCGAAACACTAGAGGGAGTGATTCAGACTGATGCTGCTATCAATCCCGGTAACTCAGGTGGGCCGCTTTTAAATGCTGTCGGAGAAGTAATTGGGGTCAATGTGGCGGTGACACAAGGAGCCGAGAATATTGGTTTTGCCATTCCGATTAATGTGGTCAAAGCTTCGCTCAATAATTTTAATGAAACCGGCCAGTTTGATCGGCCATTTTTGGGGGTGAGATATCAGCTTATTTCTGAGCAGGCAGCGGTGGCCAACGAAATTCCCCAAGGAGCTTATATTGCTGAAGTGGTGGCTGGTTCTGTGGCAGCCGAGGCAGGAATTGAGCCGGGCGATGTTTTGCTGAGTATTGATGGGGAGCGGCTGAATGAGGAGCGCGACCTGGCAGTGATAATTAACAACAAGCGGGTGGGACAGAGAGTGGAATTGGAGTATTGGTCGGAAGGGAGTCGGCTCAGGGCAACGGTGACGCTGAGGGCTTCAGAGTAGAGTTTTACTCAGTTGTGGTGTTGACCACTTCGGCTTCGGCGTCAGTTTTTCTCAGTGCTAGAATTAGCTCGGTGAACATTTCTTCAAGAAAACCGTTAAGGATTTCCGGCAAGTTGTGCCAAGATTGTTTGGTGCGGTGGTCGGTAATCCGGTTTTGGGGGTAGTTGTAGGTGCGGATTTTTTCACTGCGGCGCGCGCGCCCAATGGCGCTGCGCGCCTTCCCAATCTTGGCCAGTCTTTTTTCTTCTTCAATTTCCCACAACTGTGAGCGCAACAGCTCCAAGGCCAGCTTGCGATTTTGTTCCTGTTTTTTCTCCTGCCTGGAAGTGACCACAATGCCGCTCGGCAGATGAGTCAGCCGCACGGCGCTACTGGTTTTGTTAACACTTTGCCCACCAGCGCCGCTCGAACGCATAAACTGCCAATCTAAATCTTCATCACGAATCTCTACAGCATTAACCGCCACCTCAGGCAGAACCGCCACCGAACAAGTAGAAGTATGGATCCTGCCCTGAGCCTCAGTTGCTGGCACCCGCTGAACTCGGTGTACGCCGGACTCATATTTAAATAACTCGTAAGCCGTTACTTCAGGAATTTCCTCGGTCTGGAGTGCTGCCAGTTCCCGAGTTTTGCCTTGAACCTTAATCACCAAATCATCAATATAATGAAATTTCAGCCCTAGTTTTTCGATAAAGCGAATGTACATCCGCAAAATATCATTGGCCCAGATTTTGGCTTCATCGCCGCCGGCTCCGGGTCGCAGCTCAATAGTGCAGTTTACTTGTTGAGCATCGGCAGCCGTGCCTTCACCAGCGGCCAGATTCTGCTCATACTCAAGCGCCGCCTTTTCCAGCGCCGCCTTTTGGATTTTCAGCTGGGCAATCTCGCCTTCAGCCAAAGCTTTCAGCTCTTCATCGCCAGCTTGTAGCAGCACCTCAGCCTCAGTTAGTTGCTGATTAAGATGGTCGATTTGATCTTGGTAAGGATTGAACATTGAACTCATAGCACTATTGTAGCAGGGCTTCAACAGGCTGAGCTATTCGGCTTTAGTTTGCTTAGCTTTATCCGCAGTAGGAACTTCAGTTTTGGCCTTTTCATCAGCTTTTTTAGTTTCCTGGCGCAGTTGAGTTTGTTGCTCACGCAGCAGTTCGCGGTAAGACTTAGGATCTGCAGCTTTAACCGATTTTTTGGCAGCTTTTCTTGGTTGAGCAGCGGCCATTTTCTTCTTAAACTTGTCAACCCGTCCCTGGCGGTCAATAAACTTGACTTCACCAGTAAAAAAAGGGTGGCACTTGTTGCAGATGTCCACTTCTAGAGTCGGTTGATTTGAGCCAATCACAAAAGTATTGCCGCAACTGCAGGTTACCTGGCAGTCACTGTACCAAGTGGGATGGATACCTTTTTGCATAATTTCTTTCTTCTATCCTGAACAAGCAGTTATTGTACCACAAAAACTCGGGCTGTGGAGGCAAAAATTGGTAGTGGCGAGATTAGCTTTTCCCTCAACCGCGCAAGTAATTTTTTCTTTCTGCCACCAAAACCCCCACGAAAACTACCAGCAGCGAAACAATTTGCACCGGGTGAACACCTTCGTTCAGCATCAACATGCCCAAGGGCAGATAAATCAGCGGCTGCAAGTAATTAAAAAGGCTGGCTTCAGACGCCTCTAGCACTTCCATGGCCTTGATCAGCGCGGTGTAGCCAATAATCGAGCCAAAAGTAGCCATGTAAATTGCTGCGGTCACCACGCTGGGTGCGACTAGATCTGTTTGAATTGCCGCGGTCAGGGTAGGGAAGGAAAAACCGGCTTCCACCCAACTCAAAATCGCAAAACTCACCAGGCCAACATAAAAACTCAAGGAACTGGCCAAAAGTTTGGGAATTTGTCGGTAATATCTCTTGGTGAGCGGGTAGTAAAAACCGTTCAAAACCAGGCTGAAAATAACTAAAAAATTACCCAGCAGAGCAATTTCTCCCAGCGCCTCGTTTTCGGTGAAGAGCGGCACCAGCGACAGCACCAGCGTGCCCAGAAAAGCAATCGTCAAGCCCATCGACTCATTTTTCTCCAGTCTTTCCTTAAAAAGCAGCACTCCCACCAGGGTAATAAAAAGCGGCTGAGTAGTGCCAAGTAAAGAGGCCTCGATGCCGCTGGTCCGCTGCAGACCAGTGTACAAAAGCCAGAGGGTGAGGGTGGTGCCGAGCAACTCAATCAGGGTAATATGAATGATGTTCTTGATTGACGGCTTGGCTCGGTACCAAAAATAAAGCAAAATCGGCAGGCCGATAGCGGCCGCCAAGACGTAGCGGTAAAGCAAAAAGCGGTAGGGTGTAGTCACATCCAGGCCAGGTTTGACAATGATCAGCGCTGCACCCCAGGTAATAGTATTAACAATCATGAAGAGATAGGCGCCCAAACGGGATGGTGTTTTGAGTGATCGCTTTTTTGGCATCTGGAGTCGGCTTCTACCTGGCGGATAAAACCTGGCTAATCAATTCCTCAACTGTTAATAGTTCTTGGTCGCCGGTTTGCATATTTTTCAGGGCTACTTTTTCTGCTTCGATTTCCTGCTCGCCGACAATAGCCACAAAGGGAATTTTTTTCTGATCTGCCAGCTTAAATTGTTTGCCGAGTTTGTCCGGTTCAGGATAGATTTCTGTTTTAATACCAGCCGCGCGGAGCTTGCTAGCTAATTGCAAGGAATTTTCTGTATATTGCTCAGCAAAGAGAGTGATTAGGAGATCGGCACTGCGGTTATTGAACTCGAGGGTTTGGAGTTGCAGGGCGGCTTCAACAGTTCTGTCAAAACCAATGCCAAAGCCAACCGCTGGCAGCCGTAGTCCGGAAAGGTTTTCTATGAGTTGATCATAACGACCACCACCACCCACAGAACCAACAGTGTATTCGGGAATTCTGGCTTCAAAAATGAGGCCAGTGTAGTAGTCCAAACCGCGAGCCAGCTTCGGGTTAAATTTGAGAGCTGATTCAGGTACACCCAGTGCTATAACATTGTTTGCAATTTCCAACAAATTGCTTGACATTTCAATGTTATTGAGAGCAATAAAAAGCTCATCAGCGGCGGCTTTGGTTAGGCCTTTGCCCATTAATTCGGCCGCAATTTCCGCCTCAGATTTTTTGTCTAATTTATCAACAGTTTGCACCAAAGAAAAGACATCAACAGTTTCATTAGCAAAGGGCGAGAGGGCGGTGAGCAGAGTTTGCCGGTCGTTGATTTCCAACACCACCGAACTCAAACCGAGCGAACGGAAAACTTCATAAAAAACCGCCAAAATTTCCGCATCCGCTACCGGCGAGGTAGTGCCAAAAATGTCGCAGTCGCACTGGGTGAATTCGCGATAGCGGCCACGCTGTGGTTTATCTGCCCGGAAAACATTTTGAATCTGGTAACGCCGGAAAAATTTGGGTAGCTGGGACTGATATTGGGCCAGCACTCGAGAAGACGGCACAGTCTGATCGTACCGCAAGCCAACCTTTCTCCCGCCTCTATCATCAAAAGTGTAGACTAATTTATCTGCTTCCTGGCCGTATTTGCCCAACAGCAGCTCAGCATACTCAAGAGTAGGAGTTTCTAGAGGCTCAAAGCCAAACTTTTCAAAAACCTCACTCATTTTTTTGGCCACAAAATCCCGAGCCCTTTTTTCTTCAGGAAGCAAATCGCGAAAACCTTTCAAAGTTTGTACAGTATTTTTCATCTTTATCCTTTAATCTAATTATTGTAACATTTGCGGCCTTGTTTTTATGGAGCCTAAAGAGGAGGGCAACAAAAAACTCCCCTAAGGGAGTGTTTTCAAATTGGCCAAGGTATATAATGTCAAGTTATATTAGGCACGGCAAACCACTCCCAGCTGATGGTTGGGATGATGGCAAACCAAGCTAATACTGTCAGTAATACAGGCCATACTTTAATTATGAGCCTATAATATGAAAATGTCAAGTCATGCCAAATAAAAAGCCGAGTGCTTCGAGTCTCAAGGAATTAACCAAACTAATCGCTGTTTTTCGCGCTGAGCGCCACTGGAAGCGTTTCCGCAATTCTAAAGAGTTAATTTTGGGTTTATTTATCGAGACGGCAGAGTTGGCGGAACACTTTCAGTACCTCGAGGGCGAAGAGTTGCAGCAGCATATTGAACTTTTTAAGGATGATATCGGTGAAGAATTGGCCGATGTTTTGTACTGGGTGCTGTTGACTGCTCACGAGCTTGAGATTGATTTGGATGAGACTTTTCGGGATAAAATGAAGAAAAATGCCTTAAAATACCCGCGGCCGGAAGGTGGTGAAGAGGGTGAAGGCAAACTGGCCCAGCGCCGCCAGAAAAAAATGATGGCCAAGCGGCAGCTGTAGAGGCTTATCTATTTCCTTTTTTTTCGAGCCCCGCTTTAGGTTTTGCTTCAAGCCTGCTTATTTGGAGTTTTACTTTTTCAGTTTCTTTTTTTAAGCCTGTCTCTTTCTGCTGTTTCTTTGCAAAAAAAGATTCTACAGAATAAACAAGGGAGGTATGTCAATGCCAATGCAATTCTTGCAACTTGTCACAAAACATGTTAATACGAAGTATATGTTAAAAACCCAACTGCATGTTCCAGAAAAACAGCTTAATTCTGCGACTGCTTTGCTCAAGTTAAAAGCAATTGGTGAAAAAAATAATCTCCATGGTCCGAAAGATCTCTCTGAGAATATGGATGATTATTTATGGGGCAGGAAAGCCTGGCAGAGAAATAGTGGTAGTGGTAAATGCTACTGCAATTTTTAGTTTTGATAAGTTTTATAGCCAGCAAGGTTTTACTCTGGTTTCAGAGTTATAAGGAAGGGCCTGTAGCTCAGTTGGTAGAGCGCACGATTCGCATTCGTGAGGTCAGGGGTTCGACTCCCCTCAGGTCCACGTTAATTCTTCCACTTTCTTTCCCAACAAAACCGTATTTTCGTGCCGATAACCAAACTCGCCGGTCAGATAAATGCCTGGCTCAATTGTCAAAACCATGCCAGGCTGGAGCGGTGTGTCGTTCAGCCAGCTCAGAGAAGGCTGTTCATGAATAGCTAAACCCAGCCCATGCCCGGTGGTGTGAATAAAATTCGGGCCATAGCCCTGGCTAGCGATATAATTGCGCACTGCCCAGTCGAGGTCTTTGGCGCTCAGGCCGTCGCTCAGTTTGCCGCTACCAGCGTCACCAGCACTGCCACCCCCACCCAAATTGCCTAGCTTCTCCAAGGCCACTTGGTAGGCTGCCTGGACTACTTCCTCAATTTCAACAAATTTCTCAGCCGGCTGGTCGCCAAACCAAAAAGTTCGAGTCATATCGCTGCAATAGCCTTGGTAGGAAGCACCAATATCAATCACCACCGGCAAGTTTTTCTTCAGCTGAGCACCGGTAGGCTGGTGATGGGGCAGAGCGGTATGCTCGCCAAAAGCCACAATAGTAGGAAAAGCCGACGCCTCAGACCCCAGCGCTCGCAAACTTTCCTCCAGCATTTTCTTCACCTCCAGCTCAGTCATGCCTGGCTCCAGGCGTGCCATCACCTGCTTCAGGGCCTTCACCGTCATCTGACAGGCCATTTTAATGGCAGCAATTTCATCAGCGGTTTTCACCGACCGCAAATTCCAGATCATAGTTCTATCCAGGCCAGTAATTTTTAACCCTCCAATCTCCCGTACCGCCTCCAATTCACTAACAAAAAGCGTGTTCTTATCAATCCACAACTCCCGAATTCGCTCTCTACCACTAATTTGCAGCAGTTTTTTCTTCAAAACCTCCGGTTGGCAGCCGGGAACGGCCTCAATTCCAACCTGAGCTTGAACGGGAGAAAAATTGGCATGAAGCAGGGTGGCAGATTTTTGAGTCACCAGCAGCAGCGCCTCGCGTTCTTCAGGCACCAAAATTTCAAAATGGGCAAAATAGCGAATATCCCCAGTATTACTCAGCAACAAAGCCGTCCGAGGAGGAATTTTGGCTTGCAGTTTTTCCAGTTGGTGCATTGTTGGATTAGAGATTTTCAGAGTCTAACTTCAACGGAGCTAAAGATTTGATAGTGGTGGCTCGGGCAGTGCCTTCTTCATTTTCAAAACCGACCACTAAAATAGTCATATCGACGTCAAAGCCGCTCCAGGGAGCTTCGTTGCCTTGGAAATCTTGCAGCTCGGTCGTAGTGGCGACAGCAATAACGCGCTCACTGCTGCCATCGCGCGGGCTAATGGTCACCGAATTTCTGCTAATTTCCGTAATCGTACCCAAAACCACCACTTGAGGATCGGTCCGGAGAGACTCCGCAGAAACGACAATAAATTCCGGCGTAATGGTTTTATCATTAACCGTGCCCATAATGGTCACCCAGTTATCAACCGCGATCTCACCCACGCTAATGGCGTTGCCATCTTTCATCAGCAGGGCGTTGGCCAGGGGAAAAATTTGTTGACCATCGGTATGGCGGATAGTCAACGCCTCATCAGTAATGCGCTGGACTTCGCCAATAATCGCTTTTTTGCCACCGTCAGTCACGCCCCTAACTTTAGTGGCAGTTTCCTTGACTAACTGCTTGATATTGTTGGTGACAGTTTCATCGACTGCTTCTTGGTCATCATTTTGCGCCGCTGAAGTTGTGGCATTAAAAATAGTTTGCGCTGCTACCCGCTGCTGAATCAAAGTAGCGGTGAAGGCGGTGAGAATGAAAAAGGCCAGTAAGATCAGTGCTAGCTGAAGGGTGGGTAATTTAATCATGAGCTCTCTGCCTCCTCGCTGGTTGTTTGAGCTTCGCTTTCATACATATCTGTCACTACCACAATTCGTTCTTCCATGGCTGTTTCGCCTGAGTCATTAACGACATAGATGTTGAGCAGATTAGTGCCATCTTGCAAGTTAGCGTTGAAAGTGAAATTGCCCGAATCATCACTGACGACAATATTATCATCTGCATTGATAAAAAGGACTACGTTGGCATTGGGAATGGTGGTGCCGGTGATGGTGGTGGTGTTGGCGGTTTGAACAGCGCCTGCTTGAGGAGTGTGGACCGACAGCACGGTAGCAACCGCCGCGGACTCAAGTGCGCCATTGGTCAGCTCCAGCACATCGGCTACATCGGTGACGGGAGGCTGGTTGAGCGAATTCTGAACTCGATAAATACCATAGGTAATTACCAACCCCATGCTCAGACCAATCAAAACCGCTACAAGCACTTCTTTTTTCATACTGAATATCCATTATAACCCATGACGCAAGCGCCTGCTGAACATTGCACTCATTGCTTCAAATGATATAGTATGAGATAACTGAAATTCAAGCAAATGAAGGAGTATCAATGTTGATTACTTATCACGGTCACTCAATGTTTAAACTCAAAGGCAAGAGAGGGACGGTAGTGACCGATCCCTTTGGTGACTACATCGGTTTTGATATGCCGAGGGTGAGTGGCGATATTGTGACAATCTCGCATCAGCATCCCGATCACAATGCCCACGACAGAATCAGCGGCACTGCCAGAAGGAAAAATCCGTTTATCATTGATCAACCGGGTGAGTATGAAGTCGGGGGTATTTCGGTTTTTGGGACTAAAACTTACCACGATACTGCTGAAGGCGCCGAGCGGGGAGAGAATATTGCTTTTACTATTTTGATTGATGGCATCAGAATTTGTCACTTAGGCGATTTGGGTCACGAGCTTACTGCCAGGCAGCTGGAGGAAATTGGCGCGGTTGATATTTTGTTGGTTCCGGTTGGCGGCACTTTTACCATTGGTCCGGAACTGGCGGTCAAGACTATTCGCACCTTGGAGCCAAGCATTGCCATTCCGATGCATTACAAAACCGCTGATCATGACGAGAAAATTTTTAGTGAGGTGAAAACTTTGGACGAATTTACTAAAGAATATGGTTTAGAGCCTAAACCTGAAGTTAAACTGGACTTGAGTCGCAGTCGGTTGGGCGAAGAAACTGAGCTGATTGTTTTGAGGGCCACCTGAAAGTAATTTGGTGTAGTGTAGGGGGAGCAGAACGACATCAACATGGCTGAAAATAAAAAAGGTAGAATTCCGCCGCACAATTTGGACGCTGAACGCTCGGTGTTGAGTGCTATTTTAATTGATCCTGACGCTATTGTTAAAATTGCCGACCTCATCAGCCCGGCGGCTTTTTACGATCCGGCCAATCAAGGCATTTATGAAGCCATGCAGAAGCTTTACGATGACCGCCAGCCGATCGATGTGGTCACTCTCACCGACCAACTTCGAAAAATGAAACAGCTCACCAAGGCCGGTGGGACCGCGGCGATTGCGGAGCTTTCCAACGCCGCTTCTACCTCAGCCAACATTGTTCATTATGCCAAACTGGTGGCGGACGCCTACATCAAGCGGCGGATTATCAGTCTGAGCGGAGAACTAACCGAGTTGGCTTTTGATCCTGGCAAGGAGCTGGAAGATGTCATGGACGCGGCCGAGCAGAAAGTTTACACGCTTTCTTCCACCAGAAACAGCCGGGCTTTTATTCCGATTAAAGACACTTTGGTGGAAAGTTTTGAGAGGTTGGACGAGCTGCAGCGCAGTGATGGTGAGCTGAGAGGCTTGCCAACCGGTTTTGCTGATCTGGACAACATGTTGGCCGGTTTCCAGAAATCCAACCTAATTATTTTAGCGGCCAGGCCGGGAACGGGAAAAACTGCTTTGGCTTTAAATATGGCTCAACACATGTGTGTGGCTGTTAAAAAAAGAGTGGGTTTTTTCTCTCTGGAAATGAGCCGGGAGGAGTTGGTGGATCGTTTGTTGGTGGCCCAGGCCGATATTGACGCCTGGAAGCTTAAAACGGGCAAACTCAATCAGCAGGATTTTATGAAGCTCTCCGACGCCATGGGAGTACTGGCTGATGCTAATATTTTTGTTGATGATACCCCGGGCATGAGTATTTTTGAGATGCGTACTCGCGCCCGAAGGTTGATGACGGAGTATCATATTGATTTGCTGATTGTTGATTATCTCCAGCTGGCTCAAGGCAGAACCAAGGATAATCGGGTCCAGGAAGTGGCAGAAATTTCGCAGGGCTTGAAAAATATTGCTCGAGAACTGAAAATTCCGGTTTTGGGTATTTCGCAGTTAAATCGGTCGGTGGAGAGTAGGACAGAAAAGTCGCCGCAACTTTCTGATTTGCGGGAGTCAGGCTCGATTGAACAGGATGCCGACGTGGTGATGTTCCTTTACCGTAAGGATGATGATGTGCGTGAGGCAGTGACTTTGAAGATTGCCAAACACCGGAATGGCAGCGTGGGTGAAATTGATCTTTACTTTAGAGGCGATCGAATTAAATTTTACGGCATGGAGCGGCGGCATGAAGGTGGCGTTTTGGCCGCGGCTTAGAGGTTAATCACTTTTAGTTAAAGCTGGCCGACTGGGAAATAGCCATTAAACCCCAGGCATATAGCCGAACAAGAGATAAATCAAACCTCCGGAGAGAGCAAAAAACAAGAGCAGAAAACCAAGATTAGACTTGAGGTTTTTGAGGGATTTTTGCGGATCGGGTGTGTCTGAGCTGATGATAATCACTGCGGCCACAATGAACCAAAACAGGCCACGGAAAACTACCGACCAAATGCTGTTGACGTTTAAAATTGACTCCAAAAGGTTGGCTGCAATTTCCATGCTTCTACTATGCGTGAAAAAAATGAAAATATCAAGCTCGTGGTATAATTGAGTTCTTCAAATAGTGCCGTGGTGGCGGAATAGGCAGACGCGCGAGACTCAAAATCTCGTTCTCTTTACCGGGAGTGTGGGTTCGATTCCCACCCACGGCACAAAATTTTTCGGTTACCGCAAAAACCAAATTGCCGCCACCAAAATCAGTTGCGGCATCAGCCCCAAAACCATGTTAGGAGTGGAATTATGGAAAAATTGATGGAAGTTGTTGATGGGCTTGAGAAAATCCGGCTCCCAGCGCAGGAAATTGCGCGGTGCTTCCAGTAAATCCGGGACGATACCCGTGAGCGCGCCCAGCCAAACATGATATTGAATCCCGGCTTTGCCACTCTGAAAAAACAGCCAAATCAGTCCCAGAGCGACACTCAACTCGATCAGTTCCAAAATAATAGCAGTTGAACGCTTGCGGCTGCCGTTGGATAGCCCGGTGCCAACATCCCAATGAGGAATCCAATCCTGGAGATAGTGCATGGCCAAAGTGGTGGGAACATAGACTGCCGGATGTGGGAAAGTGCTGGCCACAAAGGCCCCCGTCAGCATATGAGGAATTGATAACATATAGCGAGGCTAAGTATAGCAGAATCTTGAAAAAGCGTGAACCGGGGTGGTTTTAGAGACATCATTGTGTCGGCATCATTACAAACCAGGGTGGTTGGGAATTATGAGGAACTGAGTGGTGTAGAGTTACTTTCAGCAACAGTGTAGAATACTCAATATAGAAAGGCAGTAGTGTTTCCGATTTTATTTTCATACGGTCCGGTGACGATCAAAACCATGAGTCTTTTTATGGTTTTGGCTTTTCTGGCCAGCGCCTTTATTTTTTGGAAACGGGGTAGGGAAGAGCATTACAAGGAGGATCAACTTTTTGACGGTTTTTTGATGGCGACGGTTTTTGGTTTGCTGGCGGCTCGGGCCGGTTACCTGATTTTCAATTTTGCTACTTTTGGTTTTTCTCTGATTCGCTGGGTCGATTTTTTGAGTTATCCGGGCTTGAGCGGGCTTTTTGGCTTGATTGCCGGTGGCTGGTATCTTTATCGTTACGCCGGCAAAAATCGCTGGGATGGTTTTGAAATTCTGGATTTTTGGGCGATTGCGGTAGCCATGGGTTTGATTTTTACCTCGCTTGGCTCCTTTCTTGATGGCAGCGGTTATGGTTACGCCACTAGCTTGCCGGTGGGGGTGACTTTTCCCAGTTTAATTGAACCGCACCATCCGGTTCAGCTTTATTTTTTCCTTTTTTACTTGGCTTTGTACTTTTATCTTTTCTGGGCGGAATATCATTATCGCACTTTTGAGTGGTATCGCTATGGCAAAAAAACCGCCCAAACCGGCTTTTTGATTTCTGCTTTCGTTATTGCCACTGGCTTGGCGAACTTTATACTCGCTTTTTTCAAACCGCCCGCGCTGACTTTGTATGGCGCCAATCTGGATATGGCGGTGTCTTTGGCGGCATTTGTGGTGGGGGTGATGTTGCTTTATGTTAGGTCTGGTCGAGTGTTGCCTTTTTCGGCCGGCAGCAAAAAGAAGCAGGCTCGCTTGAGGCGGTTTCAACAAGTTGAAAAACCGATAATTGATCAGCCAGACCAGTTTTAGCCTCGAATTTATGCGCAGATTAATGATCTTTTTTGCCAGCACCGTGGTTTTTGACCAACTGACCAAGTACTTGACGACAGTTTTTGGCCGCCAAGTTTATCTCAATCCCGGCATTTCTTTTGCCTGGTTGGCCAACGAAACCCAGGCAGCGGTGATTTTGCTGACTTTTATCATGATTGTGCTTTTGGGCTTGAGGTATGGCTATTTTTGGGCCAAGCATCCGGTGGCTACCGGTTTGTTTTTCGGTGGCGCTTTTTCTAATTTGATTGACAGACTGGTTTTGGGCGGTGTGCGGGACTGGATTCCGGTACCATTTTTACCGTTTCAAAATAATTTGGCTGACTTGGCTATTTGGGTGAGTTTGGCGATGATGATTTGGTATTTGTATCAGGGAGGGGAAGATGAAGCGTTTTGATTTGCCGGTTATATACGAAGATGAAGATTTGTTGGTAGTGAATAAACCAGCCGGAGTGGTGGTCAATCGGGCAGCCACTTATCAAGGCTGGACAGTACAAGATTGGCTGGAGGAACGGTTGGGGGAGAGCGGAGAAACTGGAGCTAAAGCTAGAGATTGGGAAAAGTTGGTGCCTGAAGATTTTACTGCTCAGTATGGCAGTCCTGAAAAAATTTTTGAAAACAGGCTAGGAATGGTGCACCGACTGGACAAAGACACCAGTGGGGCCTTATTGCTGGCTAAAAATCCCGGTGTTTTGGTCAATCTGTTGGCGCAGTTTAAAAATCGCCAGGTACAAAAAAAATATTTGTGCCTGACTCACGGTCGGTTTGTGTTTGAGAGTGGGGCGGTGAGGTTGCCGGTGGGCCGCCGGCCGGACAATCGCCGGCTGTTTGGTATCGTACCCGATGGCCGGCCGGCGGAAACAGTCTACCAAGTCCTCAAATACTACCCCCACTTCAACGCCCAACTGCTGCCGGAAAACATCAGCAAAAACCAGCGTCTGAGCCTGTACCAAGGTTTTAGCCTGGTAGAATGTTTGCCGAAAACCGGCCGCACCCACCAGATTAGAGTTCATCTGCAACACCTGCAACACCCCATCGTGGGCGATAGTATTTATGTGGGCAAAAAACGGGCTAAACTCGACGCTCTTTGGTGCCCGAGGCAGTTTTTGCACGCCAGTAGCCTGACTTTTACTCACTCTCGCTCCCGGAAACAGCTCACCATCCAAGCTGAACTACTCGCCGATCTCAAAGACGTCTTGAAGTTTGTTTCTGAATCAGCGTAAAATGGGCTGCATGATGAAATTTCCAGTCACCCAATTTGACAACAACGGCGCTGCCTTTATTACTCCCACCTGGGAGGAACTGAACCAACTAGCTTTTGCGGTGGCGCAAAAAATCCTCACCGACGGCGCTCAGTTTGACAGAATTGTCACTCTGGCTAAAGGTGGCTGGCCCATGACTCGCTCATTGGTAGATTATCTCAACGTTAGGGAAGTGGCCAGCATTGGCATCAAATTTTATGCCGGTATCAACAAAAGGATGAGCCGACCGGAAATTTATCAGGATTTGCCGGTGATTGTGAAGGGGGAAAGTGTTTTGCTTTTTGACGATGTGGCCGATTCCGGTGAGTCCTTAGAATTTACTCGCGAGTACTTATTGGATCAGGGTGTAGCTTCGGTCAAATGTGCCACTTTGTTTTACAAACCGCACTCCACGTTCAAACCGAATTATTTTGCCGGCGAAACCACGGCTTGGATTATTTTCCCCTACGAAACCCTGGAAAGCATGAAATTACTCGAGGAGACTTGGCTTAAGCAGGGCCTGAAAAAAGCAGCCATTATTGACCGGTTTATAAAACTTGGGATTAAAGACCGCTACATCAATCATTACCAAAAGCTTCATAATTTATAGGTTTGACAAACCGCAAATAATATCCTATAATAATAAAATTAGGGCTTGAAATCATTTCGGCCTTTACTTAGAATGCACTAATTACTACAAGTTGGTGGAAGCGCTTTTGCAGTTTTCCTCCCAAGCAACGAACCGGCCAGGCTTACGTGGACACCAAACACCAGGCACGGAGAAACCAAGTGAAGAAAGCAGTAGAGGCGTTTTTTAGATAAATTATTTTAGAATATGTCATTGTTAGAGTTGAACGAATCTGGTTCTAACCAAAGCCAGCATGAATTAGAATTACTCCTTTGCAAATTTTTGGAGGCTAATAAATTCAATAATTTAGCAGTAGTTCTTTCTTGGCTTCATCATCAAGAGCAAATTGCAACTGAGCCGGACGCTGAGCACAACATTGATTCAATGGCTGAGTTTGCGGCATGGCAACCCGACAGTCCTCAAATGTTAGAAGTGTGGGGTGGCACCAACTGCATTGGCATGGTTCAGTTATTCAAGGAGATTTTGGAAGATCGCGGCTATCAGACTGAACTGGCGGTGACAACAAGCAATAACCTCCCAGAAGGTGTTTCAATAGTGGATGTTCCTTTTCAGCACGCGGCGCTATATGTTACTGATGATGAAGGGATCATGTATTTGGTTGATCCAGGATTAGGTTTGGTTAAACCTATTGAGCTAACTGAGAATTCTGTTGAAATAGCCGGCAGGAAATACACGCTGGAATTACATGAAGAAATGCAGCGGCTTCGTGTCATTAAGCCGAGTGGCGAAGAACTTCATTTTGATTTTGTCTCAGCACCACCTGATATGGACTTAGAAAGAAATATTCAGAAACCACTTCTGAGGGCAACTAGTGTCTTTAAAATTGATAAATTCAATGCTGAAGGACAAAAAACCTGCTCTATTAAAATTGATTTAATTAGAAAGTCGGTCTCTTATTTTGTTCTTCAAGAAGTAGAAACACGTTCATTTGCAGAACTCCCAACTATTGAAATAGGCAAAGCAGGTCATTTATTTCGTAATGTCATGGCAGAATTAGATGATCCTGAACTCGCGAGTAAGTTGCGTTCTATAGCGGCAAGAGAAGATGACATAGTGGCAATTTGGTTTGATGAATTGCAAAAGCAATATTATTTAGAAAACCCGGAGCAACTTTCTCCGTTTGAAACACCATCCAGTCAATTGCTTGAGCGAGGTTATCAAGCTGGCGGGGTGGTGGCGGTGCTTCATGACGGCGCTGGCAAAGTAATACTTTATGAAGTACCAGAGGGAATGGATAAACCGCAAATCAACAGGTATTCAGGAAACCTTAATGTTTTTACTGAAACGGCTGAATTTATGCCTGGTGAAAATGGCGGTATGATTATGGAAGAGTTAGAACCAAATATGCAGCGAATTTATCAGGAAGAAATTGGTCTAACTCCACCTGAAGAATTTATTTATCGTGAAGTAGATTATAGAGCAGGTTCACCGGTTAGGGCCAGAGTTATAATTCAGCAAGTAGAGAAAGATGCTTTGTCTGCAGTAATGGCTTATAATATTGATAGTACAGAAATTGGCCAGGTGCAATGGGTTAATTTGCACGAACTAGATAAGCAACCAATTGAACCGAATGCTCGGGCAATTTTGCAAAAACTTCTAGATGCTGGTGTTCTTAGGCATGCATAAAACAAAAATTGGCGTTTTTGCCTCTAAGGAAATATTACTAGACTTATACACTGCTGCTAGCAGTAATAAGTTGATCATCTTTTTTCATGGTTGTTGCGGCACTGTTTACGATACAAATCCTACAACTTATCAATTATTAGCTGATAAATTAGTTGCCACTAACACTGCCAATGTTGGGTTTTATGAATCAACCCGCAGACTCAGAAAGACTGAGGATACCGAGGAAATGGATTTTTTTCAGTTTGCTTCAGAAGCTTTTGGTGGCAAATCTTTTATAGATGAAGTAGAAGAGGGTAGACGAAGTGTTAAGTACCTTCTGGATGAATACCGCAAACAAAAGCAGACAGCCCCAGAGCTTTATTTTGCAGGATTTTCTTTGGGTGGACTAATTGCTGCTACACTTACTCAAGAGTTCAAAGCAAAAGGCACGATGCTTTTTGGCTCTGCGAGTAAATTTGCTGTAATGGATAATTTACCCATACTTGGTTCAGCAGCAGAAATGAAAGCGGTTGCTACTATTTCTGAAACCGCGGCTAAAAGTATTGCCACACCGGTGTTGTTGATTAGGGGTACCGATGATGATACAGCCTCTCATGCCGATGCGTTGCAACTTTTTTCAGCCTTTAAGAAAGCTAAAGTAAAAACCTTTATTGAGTGGCAAGGCATTGATCATCGCTTTAAACTCAATCGTGGCGAACCTGATAGTGCTCTAATTGACAGATTGGCAGCGGAAATTAGTCGTTTTATCAACTCTGTCTAAATTGTTATTCTACTACCTCGTAGTTGTTTTTAGCTATTTCTAGAGCTTTTTCATACTATTAAATATAAAATAACCAGACATGCCAAAAACACCATTAACCATCGGTTATTCAACTGGCTGTTATTTTCCTCACGAAACCAATCTGGCCATTGCTCTCGAAAAAATTCTGGAGTTTGAAAATGAAGCGGTGGAATTAAACCTGGCCACCCTCGAGGATGTGGCTGCTCTTGATGAACAAATTGTGGCCTTGGCCGGGGAATTTCAACAAGTTTCTATTCACGCGCCGATGATCAATTACCGCTATACTGAGAAGAGTAGAGGACTGCTCGAAAAACTCAAGGAATTTTCCCGGAAGGTAAATTCCCGCTACGTACTTTTCCATCCTGATATTGTTGATGATTTTCAGCTGATCAGGCAAAAGCTTGGCAGCCTGGCGGCTTTTGAAAATATGGACCGCCGGAAAGATTTTGGAGCTAATGTTCAAGATTTGGCGGCAGTTTTTGAAAAATGTCCAGATTCACAGTGGGTTTGCGACCTCAATCATGTTTTTACCATCGATAAAACTATGAAACTCTCAAAAGAGCTGCATCAGGCTTTTTCATCCAGATTGGGAGGCTATCATATCAGTGGCTATCAGGATGAAAAAACGCTGCACACTTGTTTTTTTCTAACTCATGAAACTGAAATTCTTGACGCGATTGAGGATTATTCTAAACTGATGATTCATGAAGGCGGTGCGCCTGCCGCCTATCATCCTGATTTTATTGCCAAAGAAGACGGCTATATCCGTGATTATTTTTATTCCATCGACTGAAGGTGAAGTAGCACTTCTTTCGAATTTTTCTCTATCACAATCGATTTTCCCTCGCTTTAATCAACTCCTCAGCAATCTTTTTCGCCTCCTCATGCCTGAACCTAGGCAGTCGCAACTTATAAATGCTGTGCTGCATAAAGCGCTTTTCGTCTGCTGGCGAAAGAGTGGGAGTAACCCGCTCAACGTCAAGCATGCCCAGGGTGTCGGCTTCCATCAGTAGTAGCTCATCCTCATCTTTCAGCTCACGGACTTGGTCGTGAACCGCCACCAGATGAACAATCCGCCATTTCTGCCGGTCAGTAAAGTAATTATTGAGGCGCTGATAAAGCAGCTGCTCGATTTTCTCGGCTCCGCGCTGCATGTGCAGTTTTTTTCTGTCGATAATATTGTTGAGCCAGCGCGAATCAGCATCCGCAAACAAACCAGCGTAACCCCAGTCATGAGCGTAGGCCGCGGTAATTAAGACTGCCGGATCCAGATCGGGGCTGTCAAACCCATCAAGGTTATCAAGCCTGGCAAGCAGCTCTTTCAGCCAATAAACTACCGCTTCAGTGTGGGGTTTATCATAATCTTTACGCCCCTGATTAGCCAAATCTTTGAGAATAATTTGCCGCAGCAACTGCTCAGCCTTGGGTTTTATTTGTTTCACTAAATAGTAGTATAACCCATTGTTCGGTTAGGTTATACTAAGCCCATCATGATTAAAGCTAGCTTGCGATGGCAAAGCCATTATTCCACTTCCTGATTTTTTTCTGCCTGAATAAAGCCGCGCCAGAGCGGTTAAAGTTTTAAGTTTAATTTGAATTTATAATCAGCAAAGGAGAAGCATGAAAAAAGATCAAGTTTTTGCCATTATTAAAAAAGAAGAGCAGCGCCAGCGGGAAATGATTGGGCTGATTCCTTCCGAGAACCATATTTCCCCCGAAGTATCCAGCGTTTTAAGCAGCGTGCTTTCCAGTAAGTATGCCGAAGGTTATCCGGGTCGCCGCTACTACGAAGGCAACCAATTTGTCGACGAAATTGAGAATTTGGCCCGCGATAGAGTAAAAAAATTGTTCAATGTGCCGTATGTCAATGTTCAACCTTATTCCGGTTCTCCGGCTAATAGTGCTATTTATTTTGCTCTGCTTGAACCTGGAGATACTATTCTTGGTCTGAAGTTGGCGATGGGAGGGCATCTGACTCATGGGCATCCTCAGGTGACTTTTTCCGGCCGCTATTACCAAGCTGTACAGTACGGGGTAGATAAGCATGCTAGAGTGGATTTTGCCGAGGTTCGCCGCCTGGCTAAGCAGCATCAGCCGAAGATTATTGTAGCCGGCAACACTGCTTATCCGTTTGAGCTGGATTTCAAAAAGTTCCGCGAGATTGCCGATGAAGTTGGTGCTTGGTTGATGGCGGATATTTCGCATATTACCGGTTTGGTGGTGGCAGGGGAGCATCTCTCACCCGTGCCTTATGCCGACGTGATTATGACCACCACTCACAAAACTTTTCGCGGACCGCGGGGTGCCATGATCATGGCTACTGAGAGAGGCATGAAACGCGACTCCAAACTGGGGCAAAAAATAGACGCCGCCATTATTCCCGGGTTGCAAGGCGGACCGCATAATGCCACTACAGCTGGTATTGCTGTGGCAGCGGCAGAGGCGATGCGGCCAGAATTTATAACCTATGGCAAGCAGGTACGCCGAAATGCCACCGCTTTAGCCGAGCGCTTGATGAGTCACGGCTTGCAGTTGGTGGGCGGTGGCACCGAAACTCACTTGATGGTGGTAGACTTGACCAATTATGGTGATGGTTTTGGCACCCAAGTGGCTTACGCTCTGGACGTAGCCGGTATGTACGCTAACCGCAACACTGTGCCTCACGAGCCTTGCTCGCCGTTTTATCCTTCGGGCTTGAGGTTGGGCACTCCACTGGTTACCACCAGAGGCATGAAAGAAAAAGAAATGGTGCAGATTGCTGACTGGATTTATGCAGTTGTTGAGCAGATTAAAGATGAGCAGTTGCCTGCAGATAAAAAAGAATGGGGCAAGTTTATCAAAGACTTTAAAGCCCGGGCTGGTAAAAACAAAGCTTTGCTGAAAATCCGGCAAGAGGTGAAAATGATGGCGGAGAAGTATCCGCTTTTTACTTGGTAAGCTTGTATCGGTAGAGGAAGCGAAAGGTTAAGAGCATGTTAAAAAGAAAAATTGGCGCCCATGTTTCCACTGCCGGTGGTTATTACAAGGCGGCAGAGCGGGCAGCGACAATTGGCGCCAACTGTGCGCAAATTTTTTCCAGCAGCCCACGGGTTTGGAATGGCGCCTGGGAGCAGAAGCTGGATTTGGCTAAATATCGGGAAGAAATAGAAAAATACGGTATCGAGCCGGTTTTTACTCACGCGCTTTATTTGGTGAATTTGGCTTCAGCCAATCCGGTTCAAGTGGAAAAATCTGTGGCCGCCCTGAAACAGGAGCTGGGTTTTGATAGCGCTATCAGTGGTGGCGGCGTGATTGTCCATCTTGGTAGCCACCTCGGCAAAGGTTGGACAGCGGTGCGAGAACAAGTCGCCCAGGCAATTAAGGCAATTTTGGCTGATACCCCTAAGAACTCAACTTTTTTGATAGAAAACTCGGCCGGACAGAACGGTAAAGTCTGCAGCGATCTGACTGAAATCCGCTGGCTGCTTGATCAAATCAATTCCTCGAGACTGGGTTGGTGTGTTGATACTTGTCACGCTTTCGCGGCTGGTTTTGAGCTTGGCGTTAAGAAAAGTGGGGTAGGGCACCAAAAATTTTCCGCTTGTTCGGGCAATTTAGTTGAAGCCATTAGCGACCTTAATCTTTGGGAAACTCTCCAGTGTGTCCACGTCAATGATAGCAAGGGTGATTTCGGTTCTGGTATAGACAGACACGAAAATTTGCTGGAGGGAAAAATTCCCGCTGAAGATTTCCAATACTTGCTCAATCACCCCAAAATCAAAAATCTGCCTTTAATCTTAGAAGTACCCGGCCTCAAAGGGGAAGGACCGGATGCGGAAAACATCTCCCGCCTCAAGGACTTGGTTAGGGAAAATTAGCAACCTCTAGTACAATACATAACCTGATGCATATTTTTGACGGCCGAACCACAGCTATGCGTTTGGAAACCGCCCTGCAAAAACGGGTGGAAAAACTGCGCTCTGAAAACAAAAAAATCAAGGTCGCCGCTGTCCTTTTCCATGAAGATGTTGGTAGCCGTTTTTATTCTGAATACAAGCGCCTAGCCGCCGAGAGAGTTGGTATCGCTTATGAATTGCATGCTTTTTCGATTGCCACGCCCATAGCTGTGGTCATGGCCACTATTGAAAATCTCAACCAAGACCAGACTGTGACAGGGATAATTATTCAAAAACCTACAGGCAGAATTTGGCGGCAGCACAATCCGCAACCACAATACTCTTATGGTGAGTGGTGGGAAAGGCTCTACCAAGCAGTGGATTTTAACAAAGACGTGGACGGCCTTCATCCCACCACCATGGCTGCCATTGAAAATGGTACTTGGCAGGAGGAGGGTAGAGTACTGCCAGCTACCGTTCGGGCGGTTCAAAAAGTGATGCAAAGTCCTGAATTTCAGGCCATCACTAATGAAAACAGCCAATACTTGATTATTGGCAAGTCGGATCTTCTGGGCAAGCCGCTTTATCACCTGCTCAAACACCAGGGGAGAGCAGTGGAGATGATCGGCAAAAAAGGTTTTGCTGCTAGGATGAAATCAGGCCAAAAACTTACAGATGCTGATGTGATTATTACCGCCACCGGGCGGGAATACTTGGTCACCGGAGAGATGATTAAAAAAGGAGCGGCGCTAATTGATGTCGGTGAACCGCGGCCAGACCTGGATCAAAAAAGCCTGGCGGAAAAAGCCGCTTTTATTACGCCAGTGCCAGGCGGTGTGGGGCCGCTAACAGTAGTGAGTTTGTTGGAAAACGCGGTGGCGCTCTATCAATTATGTTATAATACACCTCTGAATACTAAGTATTGCGGATGATGCGGACAACAGTCCTGACTTTTCCCTCCATTCGCACGCTGCTCTCCGGATAAAATAAACCGGTTAGCAGGAAATAAGGACAATATGAAAGGTGTCATCACCTCAACTTTATTGAAAAATCTGGATTTGCCAGACAAAGCTCCTGAATATGACTTGAGAGAATTGCTCGATTATGGCATGCATTTTGGTCATCAGAAAGCCAAATGGTTCCCCAAAATGGCAGAGTGGATTTACATAGAAAAAGATGGGGTTCACATTTTTGACCTCGAGAAAACGGCTGCTCAACTGCAACTGGCCTACAATTATTTTTACCATCTGGGCAGAACCGGCAAAACCGTCATTATGGTTGGCACCAAGCGCCAGGCTTCACCAACCATTGAAGAAGTGGCCGAGGCAAACAAGATGATGCATATTACCGCTCGCTGGCTGGGTGGTTTCTTGACTAATTGGGAGCAGGTGCAGCAGTCCCTCAACAAGATGCTCAAATTGGAAAAAGGCTTGAGCGAAGGCACCTATAGCAAGTACACTAAGTATGAGCAAGTGCAGTTGGAAAAAGAGCTGAATAGATTGAGGCGATTTTTTGCCGGGGTCAAGGAGCTTAAGGGCAAGCCAGATGCTTTGTTTGTCGTTGATCCAAAGCGCGAAAAAATTGCTGTCAGCGAGGCTCAAGCTATGGGCGTGCCGGTGGTGGCGATTGTCGATTCTAATACTGATCCAACCGGCATTGATCTGGTGATCCCGGCCAATGACGACGCTTTGAAAAGCATTAAATTTGTGGTGGAGCAACTGGCAGCAGCTTACTCGGCGGGTAAAAATAAGCAATAAAAGTAACTGGAAAAATCAAAGGAAAACTAAAATGGCAACTTACACAATCAAAGAAATCAAGCAACTGCGCGAAGAAACCGGCGCGGGGATGATGGATTGCAAAAAAGCTCTTGAGGAAGCTAACGGCAATTATGCCAAGGCCAAGGAGATCGTTCGCCAAAAAGGTCTGGCTAGGGCAGAGAAGAAGGCTGATCGGGTGGCCGCGGAAGGCTATATTGCCAGCTATGTCCACGGTAACAACCAAGTGGCAGCGCTGGTGGAAATCCTCTGCGAAACCGATTTTGTAGCTCGCAACAGTGATTTTCAGGCTATGGCCAAAGATGTGGCCATGCAAGTGGTGGCCATGAATCCAGCGAATATTGAGGAGCTAATGGGGCAGGATTTTATCAAGGATCCTGCTATTACGGTGGAAACTGTGGTTAAGGAAACCAGCGGCAAGATTGGTGAAAAATTTGTGGTTAACCGGTTTGTGAGGTATGAGGTGGGAGAGTAGGGTAAAAAAAGGAGCTATGACAGACAGGGAAAAAGAAAGAGGCAGACCACTTACACCTAAAGAGAGAGCTCAACTTGGGATTGTGCGTCAAGTTACTGAACTTACACTGGTAAATGCATATAATGATGATCAGGGGTCGAATTCGGATCAAGTTATGATAGCCTTAAGAACTCTTAGGGTTCTCCCTAAACCTCAAAGAGCTAATGAGGAAGATCTATCCTTACATTAATTGAGATTCTCTACGAAACTGATTTTGAAAGTTAGAATAAAATTTATCTGTTTTCAAATTATCAACATCGCGTCCCCAAATGAGTAAAATCTGTATTCATTTTCGATAGCTTGAGCATAAGCTTGGCCCACAGTCGAGGTCTGAAAATCCTCAAACTTGTGTGGGGTATTTGGCGCCGAAACAAAGGCGGCCACTAACATCAGCAGGGTAGACTGGGGCAGGTGAAAGTTAGTAATCAGCCCATCCACAAATTTATACCGATACTCCGGGTAAATATAAATATCCGTTTCTCCGGTTTTGGCGCTCAAAATTCCCGAATCATCGCTGCAAGTTTCCAGGACTCTGGTGGAGGTAGTGCCAACGGCAATCATACGTCGGCCAGCGACTTTAGCGGTATTAAGTTTTTGGGCAGTTGCTTCCGGCAGCTCAAACCACTCGCTGTGTAACTGGTGAGCGGTAATATTCTCAGTTTTCACTGGCAAAAAAGTACCGAGGCCCACATGGAGGGTGAGTTCGATAATTTCCACACCTTTCTTGAGAAGAGCGCTTTCGACTGCAGGCGTAAAGTGCAGGCCAGCAGTAGGCGCGGCAGCCGAGCCCGGATATTTAGCAAAAAGAGTTTGATATTTTTCTTTCAGTTTTTGGCTGGTGGCTTGGTCGGGATTGATGTAAGGTGGCAGCGGCGTGTGGCCGATTTTTTCCAGGGCAGAGAAGAGCTGGCTACCGGTTTTGTTGAGCAAAATTTTGCGAGTGTAGCCTGAATCATCCAGGCATTCAGCGGTAAGTTTAGCCGCTCCCCCAAAATCAACTTTTTGGCCTTTTTTCAGGCCAGGTTTAGTCAGCGCTTCCCAAATTTCACCTGCTCCAGTTATTGTCAGTGGCTTATTGAGCAAAATTTCCACCTGGCCGCCGGATTCTTTCTGGCCATAAAGCCGAGCGGGAATGACCTTGGTGTTGTTGCGAACTAGCACGTCACCAGGCTGCAAAAAATCAACCAGATTAAAAAAGCGGGCATGCTGAATCTGGCCGAAAATTTTATCCAAAACCAACAGCCGGCTGTGATCACGCGGCGAAACAGGCTCAGCAGCGATCCTTTCGGGAGGCAAGTGATACTCGAATTGACTTAACTTCAACATCAGCAGGATTATACACTGGTCAGTGTAGAGGCATAAATGTCCAGGTATAATAGGGGCCTATGGATCACAAATTTACTTTCAAACTGGAAAAAATCAAAGGCCAGGCGCGGGCCGGCAGCTTGACTACGCCTCACGGCGAGGTGAAAACACCGATTTTTATGCCGGTAGGCACTCAGGCCACGGTCAAGGCGCTGGATAGTCAGGATATCGCGGCGACCGAGGCGCAAATTATTTTGGCCAACACCTACCATTTGTATTTGCGTCCGGGTATGGAGCGGCTGGAAAAGTTGGGTGGTGTTCACGAGTTTATGGGCTGGGACCAGCCGATGTTGACTGATTCGGGTGGTTTTCAAGTTTTTTCTCTTGGCAAACAGCTGGAACAAGGTGGCAGGAGTTCGCGGGTCAAAATTTCCGAAGAGCAGGTGGAGTTTGTTTCCCATCTGGATGGCAGCCAACATGTTTTTTCTCCGGAGAAGGCGATAGAGATTCAGCAGCAGATTGGCGCAGACATTATTATGGCTTTGGATGAATGTGTGGGTGATGACGAGTCGCCTGAGTACATGCTGCAAGCGGTGGAGAGAACTAGCCGCTGGGCCGAGCGCTGCGTGGCGGCTTGGGAGCAGAGCAGGCGGCTAAGTGTTTATGGCCGCTATCAGGCTCTTTTTGGCATTATTCAGGGTGGTTTATATCGGGATTTGAGAGAAAAAGCGGCAGAGTTTATTACTAGTTTGCCGGTTGATGGGGTGGCTTTGGGAGGTGAAACGATTGGCTATGACATGGAGGGCACAGTCCAGGTAATGGGGTGGTTGGAGCCGTTGTTACCGGCCAATAAGCCGAGATACGCCATGGGTTTGGGTCGCGATCCGCAAGATTTGGTTGAAGCGGTGCTGGCAGGCTTTGACATGTTTGATTGCGTTGGTCCGACTCGACTGGCGCGCAATGGCGCTCTTTATCATGGCGAGCTAAAAATAGAAAATGATCAGCCAAAATTTGTGAGTCAATATCCTAATGGCAGACTCAATATCGGTAAGACCGAGTTTGCCACCGACAAGCAGCCACTGCAACTCGGGTGCGATTGCCACACTTGCTCTAATAATTACACTCGTGCATACTTACATCATCTTTATAAAACCAAAGAATTGGCCTATTACCGCCTAGCCAGTATTCATAATTTGCGCATGATGATTCGGTTGAGCGGAGAGCTACGTCAATACGTTTTAAGTTAATTAAGTTAAACTTTATGCCTGTCACTGCCCGCAAAAAAGCTCAGTCCAGAAGAAAGCGGATTAAAACCGGTGTTTCGGTGGTGGCTAAGAAGTCTCAGAGGGCTAAAACAGCGAGGATATCTCGATTGCCTAGATCGTCTGGAAAAACGGCCTGGCAAAAGCAGGCTAAAAAGGAAGTTTCTTGGGTGCGGAAGTTGGTGGGGCGGCTGCTGACGTTGGTGATCATCGCCGGCATTTTAGTCTGGTTTGCTTTTCATTACCTGGTCCCGCGGTGGGCTTTCAGCAGCAGCCGCCCGCAAAACCTGCTCCTCATTCCCTCCAGCCAGGAACAAACCGCCGAGGTCTTAATTCTAGCCCACTTCGATCCGGATCAAGAAAAACACGCCCTCTATCTGATTGATGGTCGCGAAACCGTCAACCCTATTGGCGACTACGGAGAACTACCACTTCAAGACATCTACCGGACACTTAAATTGGATAAAAAAGCTGATCAATTTATCCTAGCCACTTTCAATCACGCGCTGGGTATTGTAGTAGACAAGGTTTTGACAATAGACAGCCTCACTCCCGAAACGATCAACCGAGGTGAAACTTTTTCGGTTTTCTATCAAGCAGCCCGCCAGGACCCAAAATTAGCCCAAGATTACCTCAAGTTGTACTTTTTGACTAGCCAGCTCTCCACCGATCTGACCATCCTCAACCTCACCGAACTTTCCAAGGTGCTTTCCGCCTACCAAACTCTCGGCGCTACTACCGCCCACAACTGCCCGGTGGCGGTGATCAATACTACCAACACTAAGGATTTAGCCGGCAACGTTAGCAATATTATTGAGGAAAATGGCGCTTTGGTGGTGAGAGTCACCAATAATAGCAGCAAATTTACTACCAGCAGCCTCTACGTCGGGGCAGAGTCGGCTGAAACTTGCCAACCGCTCACTGAGCTGATTACTGGTCTTTTTCCCAGCAAAATTCAGCAAATTCCGGCCAATAAAATCTTAACCGACCGTTATCGAGCGCAATTGATCTTATTCCTTGGGGAAGACGCGGCCGAAATTTTTGCAACTGCTCCGACAGCGACACCATAATTTTTCGCCAACAACCCAAAACTAATCTTCAAACGAACTAGAATCCACCTCGTCAAAACTTTTTTCTACATCGCGGTCAGTTTCCACGATCTCAATCGGAATTTCTTCTTTCAATAAATAGCTTTCATCCACATCATCCAGTTGCGACATCGCCCCTTTATTACTAGGAAACGACTGAATGCCAAAATTCTTGCTGGAACGATAGCTTTCTTTAATGTAAACACTGCAATTTTTGCCGTTGCTGGAGCGAATAGAGCAGTTGTACTGATTGCCTCCCTGAATCAGCTTACCCAAGCGAAAAGAAACGTCTTCGGGTAGGGCACCGACATAATTGCCGCCGACTTCCACGGAAATATAGCGGTTTTTCAGCTTCAGTTCACAAGGCGCGCCCACATGCAATTTTTCTAAAGTCTGCTTATTAGCCAGCCGCCGCAACTCAATAATCTTGGTTTTCCCTGGCTCTTCAATAAAATGTTGCTGCGTAAAAGAAGGGGCGGATAAATCCTGGTTTTTTTCAATTTTTGATAAATGTTTTTTGGCAATAATATTGGTCTTGTCCAACTTCAACACTACGGCAAAAGTTTGCTTAGCTTTTTTAAGATTTTTGAGCTGAACATAGGCCACACCCAGTCTGTTAAGGGCGCTGACATCTTCGGGGTATTGGGAGAGAATCTGTTGGTTGAGGTCTACTGCCAGTTGCCAGTTGGCGGCTTTGGCGGCCTCGATAGCTTTACGTCTTAAAGCTCCATTCGTACTCATGCTATTGTCTTTCTGGTTGACATTCCTTATGTGTACAATTGCGTCGAAGAATACCTGCCTCCAGGCTTATTGTCAACCACAAAAACATACTTTACCTGGATTGAACTTATAATGCAATAAGGCGAACAATTCTATATAATGCACCTATGGCAGGGCACAGCAAATGGCATAACATCAAAAACAAAAAGGGCGCTGAAGACGCCAAGCGCGCCCAGGTTTTTAGTCAAATCGGCAAGATGATCAGAATGGCGGTCAAAGAGGGCAAATCAGATAAACCCGAATTTAATCCCGCTCTCAGAACGGCTTTAGAAAAAGCCAAGCAGGCCAACATGCCCAAGGAAAATATCCAGCGTGCTATTGATCGCGGCATGGGTCGAAGTGCCAGCGGCGCCCAGATTCAGGAAATCTCTTATGAAGGCTTTGGCCCCGGTGGTGTGGCCATTATTGCCGTGGCCCTCACCGATAACCCCAACCGCACCAGCTCAGACGTCAAATTTGCCTTTTCTCGTGCTGGTGGCTCACTCGGCAGCCCGGGCAGCGCTACCTACCTGTTTAAGCGCGACAGCACGGGCAATTATGTTCCCACCATGACTATCCCGGTGAGCGAACCAGACCGGCAAAAAGTTCAGCAATTGGTGGCTGCTTTAAGAGCGAACGAAGATATTGAAGACGTTTACACGGCCGCCGATCTTGATTCAAACGGTCCTGATTCGGACAGCCCCGATTCAAACAACCTTGCTTCAAACAGCCCTGATTCAGAGAAAGAGTAAAAGCTATGCGTCGAAGAGAAAAATTTGTTATCGCCTCGGTTTTATTAAGCTTAGGTCTGCTGGCAGTTCAGTGGACAGTTTTGGATTACCGCTATTTTGCGCTAGCCATCTTTACCGTGGCTTCTTACCTGGTTTCTACTTGGGCGCTACGTGATGATTTGCAGTTGCACGAGCGTTTTACCGTAGTGCCATTTCCCTCCATGTATGCCTTGGCGGTGGCGCTGTTTTATTACTTGCTGCCGGAGAGCGTGCTTAGCCAAGTAGCGGTGCTGCTGCTTTTTGGCGTGGGTATGTACGCCTTGTTTTTGACTTCCAATATTTATTCCGTAGCTAAAGGCAGAACGATCCAATTGTTGCACGCTGCCCACGCGGTGGGGCTGTTTTTTAATCTGGTAACCTCGCTGTTGCTTTCCAACACTATTTTTTCGCTTCGGCTGCCTTTTTATTTCACCGTGCTGATGATTGGTTTAGTTCATTATCCCTTAATTTTTATGTCCCTTTGGTCAATTAAACTGGAAAATGAAGTAACGCTGCGGATTAGTGTTTTGGCCGGCATCTTGACTATTGTCTTGATGGAAATCGCCTTGGTGCTGTCGTTTATCCCTCTAACCGTCTGGTACAACGCCTTATTTATCATGTCCATGCTTTATATTGGTCTGGGTATTTTCCACAACTACCTGAAGGGGAGGCTGTTTTCCAGAACACTGACGGAATATACTTTGGTGGCCATTTTCGTGGGAGTGATCTTTTTGTTGGTTTTTCCGTTGAAATAAGCTGAACTAATGAAATAAGCTGAACTAAGCTGATTTTTTCTGCCTGGTTTCTGTCTGGTAAAAAGAGCGGGGAAGAGCAAGAGGTGGTAATGACTACTACAGATTGTAGTATTTAGATGGCTGAAAGAGGCACTAATGAATCGTGGTTAGCCACAAAAATTAACTTTTTTAAGGAAAATTTTGGCAAAAATGGATTTTTATGGGCAAAAACCTCAGCAAAGTAGGGGACTGAAAAATTTTGCCCCGGCTGGCAAAGGGCAGAGTGATATAGTTTGATAGGGTAAACTGATACAGTTTGATCTACCATGAAATGTGGATAACTGAATTATTATAGGACATAAGTTTTGAGCGGTGCCAGGCTAAAAACGATCGCAATTACTGGATTCTTACAATTGTTATGAGCTCTAGTGTCGCTTAATTAAACGTCCCGAGCCAAAGCGCCATGCAAAAATAATTTAGCCTGGTGGCCGCCTGGTAGGGGTGGGAAATCAGAAAAAACCCGAATAGAGCTTGAGAACAGTGGCGTTGCCTGGATTTTCTTTAGTGCGGAGGGAGTCAAGAGGAGCAGCAAAATAAATTAATTAATAAAAAGCGCTGTAATTAGGAAAAACTAACCCCTCTCGCGATAGTAGGGGAACGGCCTCTCCTCTCAATTCCGGCCTGTCTAGATTTCTGTGTTATGTCGCACAATATTACTTTTACGACATAAGGCCAGAATTGGCCGACAGGGCTGTTTTTAAGCCGGTTTTTAACTTTCCCTCTTGTTTCCGCCCAATTTTGTTTTTATTTTTATTTTTGTTATTTTTTGTCCCGCAGGCTCTCTCTTAGGAGCTGCTTCTTGCTTCCGGCTGTTATTCCTTTGCTTTGGCTCTCTAAGCTCTAGATACTACATTTAGTAGTAAGTGCAAAGCTATTTGTAGCCGCTACTATCCCAACGGGCGATCAATTGAACGATGTCATGATCCACCTGATTCATAAAAAGCCGATTTTGGGCGTTTGAGGGGTTTTGCTTGATGTATAGGCAAAAAATATAGATTAGAACGCAACCGACTACCCACAATTGCAGTAAAAAGTGGCAAGTCGATTTTTTATCTTTTATCTGCGAGTTCTACTGGGTTTTCGCCCAAGCTCAGTGCGCATATAGTCTAGCAATAATTGGATGCGATCAATTGAAGGAGCGCCTTTATAAAATCGATCCCGGCGCTGATTATCCAAAGCGGTCATATATGCTTCCCAAGTGTCGGGGAAGTCATTTTTGAGCACTCTATCTGTGGCCTCGCTATACGCAGCTGCTAGTCTTCTTATCACAGTTTGAGCTTGACTCAGATCAGTCAAGTTTGCCAATAAATCAGGATTTTGGCTTAAGTATTGTTCAAAAGAACCTAAAGCCTTTTCAAGATTTTCTCTTTCAATTGTGGGCGATGAGTTTTCCCCATCTTCTTGTTCGGTTTTGGCTCTGAACAAATCTTTAAGTCTTTCAAGGGACATATAAACCTTTCTGATTAATACTAACTATCTATTAGTATACACTAGGATATAGTAAAAAAGTATATTGCTCAAGTGATTTTAGTCGTAAAAATAACAATCCTCTGAAAATTTTGCGACAGAACTGTTATACTGATGGCAATCATGAAACTCTCTACTCTGCCCCGCCCCGCTGTGGTGGCTTTTTTGGAACATCTCGAGGTGGAGCGCAACTTGAGCCGCCTGACTATCCGCAATTACCGCCATTACTTGACTGTTTTTCTTGATTGGTTTGAGGTCGAGGGCCATAAGGACCTCAAGGAACTCGACCAGGACTTGGTGAGGAAGTACCGGGTGTTTCTGGCCAACTACCTGAACAGTCAAAGCCGAGATCTCTCCAAGAAAACGCAGAGTTTTTACATTATTGCCCTCAGGTCTTTGCTTAAATATTTAGTCAAAAACGATCTGCCGGTGCTGCAGCCGCAAAAAATTGACCTGCCCAAGGCCGAGTCGAGTCACATGCAGTTTCTTAATCGCGAAAAAATTGAGTTGTTATTGTCCCAACCGCTGCTTTCCAGTCAAACGGGGTTGCGGGATAAAGCGATTTTGGAAGTGCTATTTTCCACTGGCCTGCGGGTGAGTGAGTTGGTGAGCTTGGATCGTGATCAGGTGGATTTAGATTCCCAAGAATTTGGGGTAATTGGTAAAGGGCGCCGGCCGCGGGTAGTTTTTCTCAGTGATCGGGCCGCCGACTGGTTGGGGCGCTGGCTCCACTCCCGCGAAGACAACTGGCAGCCGGTTTTTATTCGCTTTACGGGCAAACAGCCGGAAATTACTTCCGACGGCAGCGAGATGCGTCTAACCACTCGCAGCGTGCAACGCCTTGTTGATAAGTACTGCCGCAAAGCTCACCTGCCGGTTAAGATCAGTCCTCACGGCATCCGGCACAGTTTTGCTACCGATTTGCTCCAAAATGGCGCTGGCATTCGGGATGTTCAGGAACTGCTCGGCCACAAAAGTATTGCCACTACTCAAATTTACACTCACGTCACTCGGCCGGAGCTGAAAAAAATCCATCAAAAACATCATTCTAAGCTTTAAGATATCAAAAAATCCCAATAAATCAGCGTTTTTATAGTATTATTTTTTCGACACTCACCTAGATATTGACTAAATTTTCGTTTAAAATGAATATATTATATTTACGGCTGTGCTATGTCTAAAA
>CAZESB010000001.1:120652-129655 GCA_964515115.1 uncultured Pseudomonadales bacterium
TATGTCTAAAAATTGGATGCAACTATTTTTTGTGCGTGTTTTAGATCAACTTAAAACATGTCAAGAGCTTTTCTTGCGGATCAATCCGCAAACACGCCAATTGATTCAATTGGCTTTTATAGCGGGTATCCTTTTTAATATTACCGTTCTCCCCTTTTTCTACTTTAAATTTACTTCCAAAGCCGCCCCTACCCCCACTCTTTCAATCACGCGCGATGCCACATCTATTACTACAGACGATGGTACGCGTCGGATCGTGTCGAGTAATGCTGACGTAGCCTTTGGCAAAAAGCTCTACCATACTTCTATAAATAACGGCAACACCAACCTTATCTTGAGCGACGATGGTTGTGGTGCCGGCTTGGCTCAGTTGGTCGGTTTCTGGGAATGTCAGACAGCTGCAATTTTCGAATTACTTGAGGCCACCCCTACCCGAGCCAGTGTCAACAGCGAACAAAGCCCCACCGAGATGGGTGTGCGCTGGTTTACTTATCCCGATGGCAGGAGCTACGTCGAAATGTTGAGGGCTGTGACTTTTTTGAACATCGCTAACCAAAAAAATCCTACTGATCCACAATTTCGAGCGCTTGATGCCGTTAACTGGACTATGACCTTGTCTGATACCACTAATGACAATTATGCCGGCACCAGCGTCATTCCTTATAGGATGACCGATTTAGCGGGACCTGCTAATTGGGCTACAGGTCATCCCACTGGTGAGGGGTGGTGGAAAAGCCATGATGGTTTTACCACTGGCTTGATGCTTTTTGATCTCAGTGAGTTCAGGGCCAACGCTGACCAGACGACAAGGAGCTTAAACGACTATCGCAATCCTGATGACCTTACGGATGGCCTGACGGTAGGCAGCGCCTGGTTTAGCGATGACGAATATACGGCTTCTCCCTCTGACTATTTTAATGAGCATGAGGGAACCTACAATTTGCAAGTAAGTAATAATAGGGTTTCATTCGAACTGGATGGTCAAGCCATTAACCGTGTTAGGCCTGTCTTCAAACTTAGGAGATGGCGCTCCTTGAATGATCCCGCCTTGTTAAGTGTGGGGGGTGTGGATAAGGAAAATGGCACTGATTTTAATGCGGACATCATTCCTTTTACCGAGTCATGGTTCTATGACAGTTCAGACAATCACTATACTCTTATTGGTGATGCCGGGTTGATTTCTTCTTTTAATGAGTATCTCTATGATATTGAGAATAACTACACCATTCCGTTCCTTGGTAATGAAACTGGAGATTATATAGCCTTTGGTTCGCCTCACCAGTTTAGTGGTGTTAATCTGGCTTTTGTAGAAGCTGGTGCAGGAGATTCGCCTCAACTTGCCTGGGAATACTGGAATGGTTCATCATGGGCGGCTATTCCCTCAGTGCAGGAAACAAAAGAAGGGGCGCGGCACATGACTGCAGCTGGCGCGGTTTTTTGGACCGAGGAACTAGCTGGTTGGTCGCCGCTTCAGCTCAATGCCGGCCGCCGCAATCTTTTTTATGTCCGCGCCCGCCTGACATCAGGTGACTACGGTATCAGTCAGCCGACTGAGGAAAAAATTGCCACCGATATTATGATCACGCAGTATTTTGGCAATGTCACGGCTGATAACACCACTATCACCATTTCCGAAGATAGCTCGCCGCCGGTAATTACGCTCACGAGCGTGATTGATCCTACCAACGATTCTAACCCTGAGATCTTAGGTATTGCCGAAGATGAGGTTGCCACAGTCGCCAGCGTTGAGTATCAGATTGATGGCACGGAGGGAAGTTGGTCGGATTGTGAAGCGGTAGATGGTGAGTATAACGAAGCAACGGAAGAGTTTTCCTGCTCGGTTAACCCGTCGTTGTCGGAAGGAAGCCACACCATTTACCTAAGAGCGACCGATGTTAATGGCCAGACGACAGATCCGGCGGATTATGTAAATAGTACTTTTGTTGTTGATATTCAGCTGCCGATTACAAATGCCACCGAGGTGAGTTTTGCCGGATTATCAGCTGAAGGCTGGACGAAAAATCAACCAACCGCGACTTGGGTTAGCGCCGAGGACAATCCTGGCGGCAGCGGCTTAGCCGGTTATTGCTTGGCTCTTGATGAGGTAGATGAAGGCATGTCTTCCCTATTGGATCCGGCCATAACCAGCGGTATTTTGACGGACTTTGATGATGGTGTGGCGTTGGGTGCTTGCCCCTTTGTGGTGGAGGGCGAAACTTTTGATTTCAGCGCTGTCGCGGGTCTTACCTTTACAGTCGGTAAGCAGTATAACCTTAGTCTGAAAGCAGTTGATCAAGCGGGGAACGTTTATTCTGGCGAAGTCAGTGAGTATCAGGATTTGGCTTTCTTTAAGTATGATAACGTGCCGCCAAATAATCCTGATTACATTTCTTTGCCTGGAGATTTTATTGCTACCAAGAATGCCACGATTACCTGGCCGACTGTGGGTGATGGCGCGCCGTGGGATGGAGCTTCTGGCGTGGCTGGTTTGCAATACCGGATTGGGGCCGACGCTCCCTGGTACGGAGACAACCACAACGGCGCGCAGGACATGACGGATCTACTGGAAAATGATGGCGCTTATACAACTTTCAGTGATATCGACTTTGCTCTTATTCAAGAGGGCGCCAACACCATCTATGTGCGAACATGGGATAACGCCGGCAATGTGTCCACCAATTACGTGACAGGTGTCCTTAAAGTTAACTCCACTGCTCCTTCCGCTCCTCAAAACCTGGTGGTCGACCCAAGCGACAATCAGGTTAATAGTTACGCTTTCTCTTGGGAAGTACCCGGGACATTTCTTGGCCAGGCCGCCAAAATTGATTACTGCTACGCTATCAATAGACTACCCTCAACCAGTACTTGTACCCACACCAATCCTGGACAGACTACTCTGGCCGCCGATGCTTTTGCCACTCAGCCTGGTGTTAATACTTTCTATCTGGTTGCCCGGGATGAAGCCGGCAATATCAATTATGAGGCGTATGCCTCAGTTTCATTTTCTTATTCTGGATCAGCACCTGGGATGGTGAGAAACCTTGATGTTTCAGATATTTCGATTAAAGCCAGCTCCAGTTGGAAGTTGGCACTGGCTTGGGATGAGCCGGAAGATACCGGAGCTGGCGTTAGCAGCTATAAAATTTTCCGGTCTGCTAGCGCGGGTTCTTGTTCTGAAACCCCAACCAAGTTCAGCGAAATAGGCTCTACGGCAGGCAGCTCTTTTGTCGATGCTGGTCTCAATCAACAAAATTACTACTACTGCCTCAAAGCTTGTGACAGCGCCAACAATTGCTCGGCTTACTCTTCAACGGTGACTGGCTATCCAGATGGGCGCTACACGACACCCGCCACTCTCCAATCGGGTCCCAGCGTTGCCGATGTCACTACACGTAAGGCCAGAATCAGCTGGACGACCAACCGAACCTCCGATTCCAAGATAGCTTTTGGCACAACTTCAGAAGAATATTACGATGAAGAGCCTTCGAATTCTTCGCAAGTGATCGACCATGTTATCAATCTTAACAACCTAACTCCAGGAACCACTTACTACTACCTGGCTAAATGGACTGACGAAGATGGCAACACTGGTACCGCAGAGGAAAAATCTTTCACCACTAAGCCGCCACCTACAATTGCCAGCGTTCAAGAATCGGATGTGGGGCTTTCATCTGCCATAGTGAACTTCACGGTCAAAGATGCTGCCAAGGTGGCTATTCTTTATGGAAAAACCAGTGAGTATGGCAATTCTTCTGTCATCAACACTGCACTCAGTGAGTCATCCTATTCAGTGAAACTTAACGAACTTACAGACGGCACTACTTACCACTACAAGCTCCGGCTTTATGACGAAGATGGTCAGGAGTATGATTTTGAAGATCACCAGTTTACCACGTTGCCGCGCCCAAAGATTGCCAATGTTCGGATCCAGCAGGTTAGGGGGACCGCCCAATCAACGATTTTGGTTAGTTGGCAAAGCAACACTGAAATTTCCAGCATCGCCACTTTTTATCCTGAGGACAATCCGAACGAAGCACTCGATGAAGTGAGTGTAGCCTTAAAAACTGATCACAAGCTACTGATTCAAGGTCTCGCACCTCGGACACCCTACGTGCTTACTATTAGTGGCCGCGATAAAGTGGGTAACGAGGCTTTTTCCGCGGCGCACCGTTTTACTACTGCTATAGACTCCCGACCGCCGATGATTTCCGATTTCACAGTAGAGGGAGCCAATGTACCGCCGGTAGGCTCAACCGGACAGCAGACAAATACGCAGTTTATTGTTACCTGGAATACAGACGAGCCCTCAACTTCCCAAGTAGAGTTTGGAGAAGGTTCGGGCGCGGAGTATCCCTTCAAAACCCAGGATGATCTTAACCTCAAGACTAATCACTTGGTAGTCATTTCTGGCTTAACACCTTCGAAAGTGTACCATTTGAGAGCGATATCAAAAGATCGCGCTGGTAACATGAGCTACTCGGTGGATGCAGTTACCATTACGCCGAAAAATACTGAAAATGCCTTAAATCTTATCTTTACCAATCTACAAGAAGCTTTTGGCTTCCTCGGCAGCCTGAAAGTAGAATGATGTCCGATATAATTATTAGTACCGACCGCCTTTCTAAGTCTTTTGTGATTGGCAACCAAACTATAGCTGTTCTCAAAGACATTACCATCGAAGTGATGGAGGGTGATTTTGTTATCATTGTTGGCCCATCAGGCTCGGGAAAATCAACCCTACTACACTCGCTCCTTGGTCTTGAGCCGCCAACTTCAGGCAAAGTCTTTTTCAGGGGGAAAAACCTTTACACTCAGTTTCCACTCGAAGATGATCGCTCGGAGTTTCGCAAGCAACACATTGGTATGGTTTACCAGCAGCCGAATTGGGTGAAGTCGCTCAACGTGGTTGAAAATACCGCTTTTCCGATGATGCTGCTCGGCCACGATCTAGAAGAGATGTTGCCCAAAGCTCATAAATTACTTGGGGAGTTTGGCTTGAGTGATTGGGCGGAAAACGTTCCTTCCGAGCTTTCCTCAGGTCAGCAGCAAAAAGTGGCCCTGATGCGAGCGCTCATTACTAATCCCTCTGTCATCATTGCCGACGAGCCCACCGGCAACCTAGATTACCTGTCGAGTCAGAACTTAATGAAACTGCTGCTGCAGCTCAATGAGAAGCAACAAAAAACCATCATTCTCGTTACTCATGACCTTGAATATCTGCGCTACGCCAAAACCGCTATCCAAATTATGGATGGTCAAGTAATCGGTGTTTACCGTGGTCAGGATAAGAAAAAGCTGGTGGCTTCACTCAAAGCCGTCGCGAAAAAACTGGACGAAACTTTAGTCGAGGGGGTTGTAGTATGAAAGTAGTTCAACAAACTACTACACTCCTAATATTGACAAAGGACAGCTTACACTTCAATGCTCTTCTCCATGCCTATGTAGCGTATTGGTTGGTTGGAAAAGTACTCGGCTTGAGTTTTGTTCCCGCCAAGATAGCCAAACGGCTCAACTCTGCTCTCCTCTGGTGGTACACGCATACGATTAAGCCACTCGATCGGCGCCGTAAAGGCAGTGTTTCTGAGCTGCAACTCATCAAACTTGCCATCCGCAATATGCAAGTCAAAAAAACCAGGACAATGATTACCATTGGCGGTATGGCTGTTGGTATCAGCTCGATTGTGCTGCTTGTGTCTATTGGTTACGGACTGCAGGATATGGTGATAACTCGCATCGCTCGTTTAGAAGAAATGAGCCAAGCAGAAGTCTCTCAACCACCGGGAAGCAAGCTGGCTATCGATGATAAAACCTTATCCGATTTCGCAGAAATTTCCGGTGTTGATATGGTTTTGCCTCTGATCGGCGTTGTTGGCAGGGTGAGTTATGAGCGGTCGGTCACTGATGTAGCCGTGTACGGAGTGACTTCGGAATACCTTGAAAGCTCGGCGATCAAGCCTTTTTGGGGTAAAATTTTTGAAAGCGAGATGCGCCTCAACAGAGTTTCGACAGGCTTGGAATTGGAAAATAAAGAGATAGCTTTGGTTGAAGAAGAGGTGAGTGAAGATGATACGCTGGTACTTGGAGAAACGACTGAGGCTTCGGTTAGCGCTGTCATAGAGGAAGATTTGGGTGGGTTGCAGATTGTTAGCCGGTTTGAAAATGGTGTTGAGTGGATAGAGATTGCTTCAATTTCCGCGTCAGCTTCGCAGCCTAATGTGGAGAAAGTCTCATTAGGAGGAGAAGCATTGCAAGAAGCAGTTGTGAACAAGGCTATGATGAGGGTGCTGGGTATTTCGGAAGCTGAAGCAGTTGGCAAAACTTTTGAGGTCTCTTTTGTAATTACCAACAAACTGCAGAGTGGTGAAGGCAAAACTGAATCTTTTCCATCAATTTACACCATAGTTGGCGTCACGCCAGACGACGCCACTCCAATTTTCTATGTTCCCTTTGGAGATTTGCGGTCGCTGGGGATTGACAACTACTCCCAGGTGAAAGTGGTAGTAGAAAATCAAGATGATCTTAGTAGGGTGCGTGAAAATATTGAAGCACTCGGTTTTAACACCACGTCAGTAGTTGATACGGTTGCCCAAGTGACTAAACTTTTCTCTTCTGCCAGGACTGTTTTAGCAGCGCTGGGCATGTTCGCTTTGGCTGTGGCCGCGCTGGGCATGTTTAACACCCTCACGGTGTCTTTGCTTGAGAGGACTCGCGAAGTAGGTTTGATGAAAGCTATGGGTATGAAATCAGAAAACGTTAAAAAACTATTTTTGACAGAATCAATGATTATGGGAGTGTTGGGAGGATTACTGGGGCTTCTAGTTGGTTTTGTTTTAGGCGAGCTCCTTTCGCTTGGTATCTCGATTTTTGCTCTTCTCAAAGGTGTAGGTTATGTCAACATTTCCTCAGTCCCGCTGGGACTTATTCTTGGTGTGATGCTCTTGTCTATCACTGTTGGTTTTTTGACTGGACTCTACCCTGCTCGCCGAGCAACTACAATCTCAGCTTTAGACGCTCTACGCTACGAATAACCGCCCTAAAATTACTATGAGAAATTAGCAGAATGGCATTGTGACTGCTAAAAATGGCTATTTGGGGAAATCCGCGGTGAATCAAGCAATTTTTGGGTGGATTTTTCAGATTTCTCTTTGGAAGCGGAAGTATGAAAGAGTATGAGGAAAGACCCTGGCCTTATAACAAAATTCTATACTCTGCCCTATTTTGTTGCGGTTTATTTAAAAGTTCGAGAAAATTTGCAGTGAAAATTATGGTACAATATCGACTGTTACGCGGGCCTGTGGCGCAGTTGGCTAGCGCGTCTGTATGGCATACAGAAGGTCAGGGGTTCGAATCCCCTCAGGTCCACAACGAAATTACCAACTCCAAGCCCCTACTCCTCATCCTCCACTTTTTTGAATGTCAGCGCTACGGCGGCGACTTTGTCGGTCTTTTTAAGTCGAATCAGAATCACGCCTTGAGTAGGTCTGGTTAAAATCGGGATCGATTTGTGAGTCAGCGGCATCTTGATAGTCTGGCCTTCTTGAGTGGAGACGACTACTTCCTTGTGCTCGTCAGTGACTTTTTTGGCCGCGGCCACGGAGCCGGTCTTTTTGGTAATTTCCGATACCTTCACTCCCATGCCGGCCCGTTTTTGGACCGGATATTGATCGAGCTTGGTGCGCTTGCCCATGCCGTTTTCAGTAATCACCAGTAGCTCCCGGGTTTTGGCCTTTTCTTCAGCTAAATCTTCCGCCTGCGAGAGCGATTCCACGCCCATGACGTAGTCGCCTTTTTTCAGAGTAATGCCTTTCACGCCTTTAGTATCACGGTTGGAAGCCTTGACCTCGGTTTCCGAGAAACGAATACTCTTGCCTTCGTGAGTAATCAGCATCAAGTCATCGTTGCCGGTGGTCAGTTTGCCCCACACCACCTCATCATTATTGTTGAGCGAAATGGCGATAATGCCGTTTTGGCGGATGTTGTCGTAAAGCTTAACCGGGGTTTTCTTGACCAAACCATCTCGGGTGGCCAGGATAATGTAATTTTCGGCATCTTTCTTTTCATCCACAGCCAAAATGGACTGCACCCTTTCTTCCGGTTGCAGGCTGATGATGTTGACGATAGCCGTACCTTTTGCCTGGCGCGTAGCCTCGGGAATCTCGTAGCCCTTGAGCTTGTAAACTCGGCCTTGGTTGGTGAAAACCATCAGGGTGTCGTGGGTTTCAATGGTGAGCAAGAATTTAACGATGTCCTCGGCTTTCATCTTGACGCCAATTGAGCCTTTGCCACCACGAGCCTGGCCGCGCAGAGCCGAAGGGTTCATGCGCTTGATGTAGCCGCTCTCGGTCATGGTAATGACAGAAACTTCGTTGGGGACCAGGTCTTGTTCGCTGAACTCGCCGACTTTGCCCTTGATTAGCTGAGTTTTGCGCTCATCGCCGTAAAGCGAGATCAACTCGTTGGTTTCGTCCACAATCACCTTGAGAATAGCCTCTGGTTTGCTCAACAGCGTTAATAAATCTTCAATGGTTTGCCGCACGGAGTTGTACTCGTCTTCAATTTTTTGCCTTTCCAGAGCCGCCAGCCGTTTCAGCTGCATCTCCAGGATAGCTGTGGCCTGGATTTCAGAGAGGCCAAATTTTTTCATCAAGGCTACTCGGGCAGCATCGGTGTCGGCAGATTTGCGGATGGTGTCGATAACCGCGTCCAGATTTTCCAGAGCAATTAGCAGCCCTTCCAAAATGTGAGCTCGATCCCTGGCACCAACCAAGTCGTACTGGCTGCGGCGAACGATAATACTTTGTCTGTGCTTGATGTACTCGGTCAGAATCTGCCTGATGTTCATCAGCTGGGGTGTGCCTTCGCTATTGAGCGCCACCATGTTCATGGAAAAACTGGTTTGCAGATCAGAGTACTTGAAAAGTTTGTTGAGAATGACTTTCGGTCTCGAATCGCGCTTGAGTTCGATGGTAATCTGCAAGCCTTGGCGGTCTGAGTCGTCGTTGA
>CAZESB010000001.1:129755-130943 GCA_964515115.1 uncultured Pseudomonadales bacterium
TCGCGCTTGAGTTCGATGGTAATCTGCAAGCCTTGGCGGTCTGAGTCGTCGTTGAGATCGCGGATACCTTCAATTTTTCTGTCCCGCACCAGTTTGGCAATTTTTTCCAGCAGCCTGGCTTTATTTACTTGGTAGGGAATTTCAGAAATGATGATTTGGTAGCCACCTTTGTTACTTTCTTCAATCTTGGCTCGGGCGCGAATGACCACTCGGCCTTTGCCGGTTTTGTAGCCTTCTTTAATCGCTTCGAAGTCGTACATGATGCCCTGGGTAGGAAAATCCGGGCCTTGGATGTACTCCATGATTTGGTCGATGTCGATTTCCGTCTGAAACTCTCCGGCTAGGACCGTTGGTTGGGTAGCCAGCAGAATGTCAATTGATTCATGCATTGCCCCAATAGCCTCAGTGACACTGGCGGTTTTGGACTTTTTCACTTCGGGCAGATGCAATTCGGTTCCTTCAGGTCTGGGAGAACTACCCATTTCGATCATGGCAATGATAGCTTGACAAACCTCGGTCAGATTATGCGGCGGAATTTTGGTGGCCATACCAACGGCAATACCTTCAGCCCCCATCAGCAGTAGATTGGGCAGCTTGCCCGGCATCACGCCAGGTTCTTTGAGTGAGCCATCGAAATTGTCATTAAATGGTACCGTGTCTTTATCGATATCCTGCAACAGCTCTTGAGCAATTTTATCCATCCGCGCCTCGGTATAACGCATCGCCGCCGGGCTGTCGCCATCAATGGAGCCAAAGTTACCCTGGCCATCAATAAGCGGATAACGCATGCTGAAATCCTGAGCCAACCGCACTAAAGCCATGTAAACGGAAGAATCACCGTGCGGGTGGTACTTACCCAAAACGTCACCCACAATACGGGCGGATTTTTTGTAGGGACTGCGGTAAGTAATACCGGTTTTGTACATCGAGTACAAAATCCGGCGGTGCACCGGCTTCAAGCCGTCGCGAACATCCGGCAGCGCCCGGGAAACAATCACGCTCATGGCGTAGTCAAGGTAACTTTTTTCCATTTCCTGTTTGATGGAAATGTATTTCAGCTTGCCGTGTCTGGTTTCTTCAATGGTGCCGACGAGGGAATCTTCCTGGTCGCCGGATTGGGTGATTTCGGTGACGTCACCTTTTTCGTTATTTGCCATAGGCGCTTTCTAAAGCTGCTTCAATTGCAGG
>CAZESB010000002.1:0-18276 GCA_964515115.1 uncultured Pseudomonadales bacterium
CCGAAAGAATTTGGGCAGCTTGGGAATCCGGCAAAGGCTATCACTTGCAAGATATTATTAAAGCATTTATTGATGCTAGGTTTGAAAAATTGCACGGTCGAGGAATTGATGATACTAGAGTGGAAGTTTATTTTTGTCCAGATGCCACTGTATGCCTGGCAGATATTGATACTTTTATGGCTACTTATTATCAGACTCAGGGATTAGAAGCGCAACCAGAGTTGCCAGAACAGACAGGGTTAGAAGAGGAAGATATAGAGTAAAAAATTCTCTTTGATGGTTGATTTTCTCAGGCAGATCAGATTTGATATTTTCGACTAGAATATTGGTTGGTTGATCGGCAATGACGGCAAAAGATAAATTTCCAGTAGAACTATCGCGATATGCATGCAGTGGCAAATCAGTGTAATTAGGCCTGGCAATCTCAAAACGATATTCTTCGCCTTCAGCCTCTTGAACTTCGGGAAAACCGAAGGGGTAATAATAACCGTTATAAAGATCTGTTCGCTCGTACTCGTTTTCGTAGAGCCATTCGTTAGCACCAGCTTCTTTAAGCCGGAAAACGAACTTCTCATTGCCCTCCATTCTATTAGTGCCTAGTCTGACTTCAATGCTGCCAAAACTATCACTTGGAGAGGTGAAGGTTTGGCTGATGGGTGCCTGGTCAAGCTCAACTAACTGATCATAACTGTTGTGCTCAATTACTGGCACGGGAGAGGCACTAACTGGTTGAGGGAAGCTCAAATAAATTGCCGGTATCAAGATTAGTAAAGCCAAAAATTTCTTTACTTTATTCAATTCTTTTTGATACACCTTCCAGACTATTCCAATCATGCCCAGGGCCAGAATAATTCTACCAAAAACGAAAGCGCCCGATGACTGGAAGCCCAACCCAGCCAACTTGTTTTGCAGAATAAGGGCTAATTGAGGAGTGCGAAACAAATCGGTGGAAATAGGCACAAAAAGATTTTGACTAAACCAAGTTACATCTGTTCCAAACAGGCCCATCATCATCCAGCCCACAATGCCCAAAACATACCAGGGCAGCACTCCTGGTTGGTAAGCTATGGCTAGGGTGATAAAAATACTCAGCCACACAAAGTAATGAGGAGAAAAGGGGTTAATGGCAAAATAAGCTGACATCACCACCACCAGCACTGAGTTTAGCTGTTGCAGCCTTGAAGTTTCTGAGTTGGTTTTTTTGGCAAAGAAAAAATAAATTAAGCCAATTACAGCGTAGATTAAAGGAAAAATTGGGATACCCAGAATATTGCTACCAAAAGCTTGAGCGGCATGCCGAGAAGGAACGCCCACGGCACTGGGGCCGGATTTGCTAAGGCCTTCCCCGGCAGTAAGATTTAAAAAAAGGTCTTGATCAAACGACAGCAAATTAATAACTGCAAAGTATAAGGCTGAAATAAGCAAAACCAACATCACTGGCCTGAATAAATTTTTCAGCTCTCCCCTGTTCTTCCACCAGGTAGCGACAAAAACCGGCAGAAGCATGAGTGGCTGGACTCTAATTTGAATAGCGGCCAGGATAGCCAGAGCAGAGCTAAGCAATTGTTTTCTGGCAGCAAATAAAACCGCACCCAAAAGCGCCAATAAAGTAAAGACATCATGTCGCGAAAAAATATAAAAAGCGTAAATATTGACCGGATTGAGCCACCAGGAAGCTAGGATAATCAGTCGGTGTCGGTGGCTGGCAAAATAACGATAAAGAATCGTGAAGATACCGATATCGGCAATTAAATGAGGGAGTTTAAACCAAAAAAGAGCAGCATTAATGTTCGGATTTTCAGCAAAACGCAGCCAATCACCAACTGAGGAAGTGAGAGAACCTTCTCTCAGGCCAAATGGCAGGGCAAACAGACTTTGAAGGTCAAAGCTGACAAATGACATAATTTTCAAGTTGAAAGCGTAGATTAAGTGAGCTAAGTATTGATTAGTTGGCAACCCCCAAAGGCCGTATTCAGACATTAAGTGAGCGCGGAAATACATGGAGAGCAAATCTGAGTGCATGGCAAACGGCAAGAATAGCAGTTTGATGGTAAGACCAAAGAAAAAGACAAAGAGAATGGGACGCATGTTTCCAGTATACAACTCCCTCTATTGATTGGCTAATCTTGAGTTATACTTTTGTGTATGAGTGCCAAAAGAGTTTTGTTTGTTGTTTATGAACTACCTCCACTCGGGGGTGGGGTAGCTACAGCTGCTAATCATTTACTCAAAGAATTTGCTAAAGAGCCAGACCTGATCATAGATGTAATTACCAGCTCTTTAAAAAACACCTGGGAAGAAGAAAAGTTCAGCAAGAATATTACAATTTACAAAGTGCCCATCGGTAAAAAGCCGCCAGAAAAGTATCAAAAGCAGACACCTCTTGAGATGCTGAGGTTCACCATTTTTTCTGGTTTGAAGGTTTATTCTTTGCTCAAAAAACACCAGTACCAAAAAGCTCATTACTTTGGTTATCCTGGGGGGTTGAATGGCCTGATATTCAAAAAGAAAGTGCCATATATTGTTTCACTCAGAGGCGTGGATGTGCCAGGTTATAACCAAAAATTTGGTTGGTACTACCGAATTTATAGGCCCTTGTCTAAGCTGATTTGGCAACAGGCGGATAAGGTTGTGGCCAACAGCCAGTGGCTGGCTAGTTTAGCTAGAAAAACCTTGGAAAGAGAGATTTTGATTATTCCCAACGGTGTTGATACTGAAAAATTTAGGCCTATACCTGAGAAAGATAAGTTCAAAATGTTTACAATTACTGCCGGTGGGACTGTGATGGGACCCAAAAAGGGGCTAGAATACCTAGTAGAAGGCTTTGCTCTGTTTCATAAACAATATCCGGAAAGTAGGCTACTCCTGTTTGGCACTGGTGAGTTGGAGAGTAAACTTAAACAAATGGCCAAGGATTTGGGAATAGAAACTGCGGTTGAGTTTACTGGCCAAGTCAATCATGATGAATTAGCTAAAATGCTGCCGAAGTGTCATGTCATGTGTCTGCCCTCTTTGGCTGAAGGAATGAGTAACGCGGTTTTAGAAGCGGCAGCGTGTGGGTTACCACTTATTTTAACTGATGTGGGTGGAATAAGAGAACTTTCTAACACCGACTTTGTTATTGTAAGAAGGAAATCAGCGCTAGAAATTGCTAATGCAATAAGCTCTATATTTGTTAGATCCAACCGAAGCAAAAACAACTTCAAAATACAAACATGGAAAGAAGTCTCATATCAATATAGGGAAATGTATGGAAGTATTATATTTAATTGACCATATGGGATTAGGGGGTGCTCAGACATTAGTAAGGGGAATTTTTGAAAAAAATCCCAAAGATGTTGAACTTCACCTTATTTCTCTAAGAAAAAAACAGCCAGAAATATTAATAAAAAACAATCGGAACATAGTAAATTTAAATCAGGACAGCGCATTCAACAAGTTATTTAAAATCAATGATTATATTAAAGAAAATGATATAAAAATTTTACACTGCCACCTATTTGCTTCTCAGATTTATGGATATATAATTAAAAAGTTTTTTTCTCCTAGTATAAAATTAATATTTCATGAACACGGATCAATTAACAATGATTTATTTTATTATGATCTTTTCTTGAAATTGGTTCAAAACGAGATAACAGCCGTTATTGCCATTTCAAAAGCCACTAAAGAGAGGCTTATTTCTAAAACCAAAAACCTAAAAAATAAAATTTATTTATTACATAATTATATAGATATAGATCGTCACAATATTAAAAAAATAAAACATAGTGGTTTTAATGTTGGATTCGCTGGACGAATAATTAAGAGAAAGGGTTGGTTAGATTTTGTTAACGCTGCAAATAAACTTAAAAAATATCAAAACATTAATTTTATAGTGGCTGGTACAGGAAAAGATTTGGAAAGAATGAAAAAAATTGTAAAAATATATGGTATTGAAAAAAAATTTCAATTTTTAGGATTTGTTGAAAACATGAACAAATATTATTCTCAACTTGACTGTTTTGTCATGCCCTCTCATTTTGAGGGGCTGTCAGTAGCTCAATTAGAAGCAATGTCACATGGTCTTCCTTGTATTTTTTCAGATGTGATCGGATTAAATGAAATTCCTAGAAAGAATATAGATGCAATCTATGTTGATAGAGAATCACCAGGAGAGATAGCCGAATCCATATTGATGCTTATGAAAGATGGGACCATTAGAAACAAATTGGGGAGAAACGCCATTCAACAAGCACGAAAATTCAATATTGATAAATATCTAATCAAACTAATAAATATTTACAAAAGGAATGTTGTCAATTAAAAAAACAGATTATGAAAAAAAATTCGAGCAAATATACCAATCGTTTCAAAAACAACAGCCTCGTCAATTACTATGAAACAATAGAATATGCTAATGATTCTTATTATTCGTTGATGTGGAAATTAGAACAAGATTACCTGCTAAAGTTATTGGGGTCTATCGATAGTAAAAAGATGCACTATTTAGATTTTGCTTGTGGCACAGGCAGAGTTTGTGGTGTTGTTGAAAAATATGTAGCTTCATCATCTGGGATTGATGTATCTAGCGAAATGTTGAAGGTCGCACAGAAAAAGACTTCACGCACCACACTAATAAAGCAAGATATAGTAAAAAGGCCTTTAAAAAAGAAATTTGATTTAATTACAGCATTTAGATTTTTTCTGAACGCCGAAGAATCGTTGAGAAATGAGGTTCTTGCTTCATTAAAAAAATCTCTGAAGAAGAATTCTATACTTGTATTTAATATCCATGGAAACAAATACTCCTTCAGATTTTTGGTTTTTGTCATAAACAAATTGCTGGGCAAGAAAACCAATCAAATGTCTTATGCGGAGGTAAAATATTTGCTAGAGAAAAATGGATATGAGATCATGGGCTATACTGGAGTAGGATTTATACCAAAAATCTTTTATAGGGTTCCAATTTTGAAAAATTTAACATTTAGAATTGATAAACATCTATATACAAAACAATATCTGAGATTTTTTTCACCAATATTAATTTTTTCGGCTAGGTTAAAATGAATGAGTATTTAATCTTAAGAAATAGCAAATATTTGGTTCTCAATAATCGAAATTCGGTATTAGTTTTTTTTAAGTACTTTCTAGATAAACTACCGCTGTTTGGCTATTCTAGGATTGGAAAAAGGCTATCGAGATATCTGTACGATTTCTTGGAAATATTGATTAAAACAATTTATTATCCTCCACTTGCTAAAGTTTTTTTTAAAACTACTTTAGTCAATGACAATTTTATTGTGAAACGAGTTGGTAAAAATAGTGAAATCAAGTTATTTAGAAGTGATGATAATAATTACAAAATAAGAAAGAGATATCTTGATGCCAGATATGTGAAAAGGGAACTAAATTTTGTTAATCAGCACCAAAGTTCAACCAACTCTGTAATCATTCCTAAGCATAAACTAATAAATAAATATGAGTTAGAATCAAACTTTATCGAAAAAAGAAACTTATGGGTAGATCTGAAGCTTGACTTTATTCCAAAGAATAAGGTCCTTGAGACTTACTCGCATATTTCTAAATTGCTAGATGAATTATATTCTTCGAATGCTCGGTTAATTCATGGTGATATGTTTCCAATAAATGTATATTATGACGGAAACAGTATTACTCTAATAGATTTCGAAAGGTCTCACAATTTTTCTTCTAAATATGATAAATATATTTTACTAAAGCATATGTTGATCGCATCATACGGCTATTTAGACGAAAAGATAATTGATGGTTTTTTTAAGAGAAATGATATCGCTAGATTCGAAAAACATAACTTAGACACAAATAATTGAGCAAGAAGTTTATGTCAATGATGGAGCATAAGGTGTATTTGTCAATTTTGATTCTTTTTCCAGGCAATCTCTGCAAAACCGGTGCTCCCAATTAATGATTTGAGCAGCGCCTACTTTTTTCCTTTTTTGAATTCGTAGGCGCTTGAATGTCATTTTGGGTATCAAAAAAATTACTGAAAGAAAAGATTTTATAAGTAACAAAAACCATCCAAACTTGTTGTTGCTCCCCTTAATATATTCAATTGTAGTTGTTCGACTGTGTTTATAATTATGTATTTTTTTTATGATAAGGTAAAAAATGAATCTAATGAATAGTGGAAACGGAAAATTTTTGTATGCGACAAAAAACCTATTTCTTGTTGTATGGAACAATTTAAATTTTGAATTGACACCACCCGTTCTAGAGTGATAATGAACCAACTTTGCATTAGTTGACAATAAACATCTCCATCCCTGAAGCCTGGCCCTCAGACCTAAGTCAAAATCTTCTGCGTATGCAAAGAAGTCCTCGTCAAAAAAACCAATTTCTTCCAAGACTTTTCTTTTAAATAAAGCAGCTACACCTCCCGGGGCAAAAATCTCAACATCATTAATAAATGCTGGGTGTTTATCCGGCAATCCGTATCCTAAAGATGATCCGCCTTCTTTACCAGAAACCAAACCTTTTTCAAGACTAAGTCCTGCATTTTGTATTATTCCATTTGGAAAAAGTGCCTTACTGGATACCATTCCTACACTGGGTGATTTGTTTGCTGTTTCTAACAGCGATGCCAGCCACTGCTTATATACTCTTGTGTCGTTATTTAAAAATACAATAAAATGAATATTTTTCTTTTTTAACGCCTGCTCAATACCAATATTATTAGCCTTAGCAAACCCATAATTTTTATCGAGCTTAATGATATTTACGGCGGGAAAGTTATTTTTAACTATCTTTAACGAGCTATCTGAAGAGCCATTGTCAACAAAGAAAACCTCAAAATTTTGGTAAGTTTGACTGAAAACCGCATTCAAACAGCTTTTTAGATATTTTTCCCCATTCCAATTGACAATGATAATCGCAGCTTTTTTATTCATATTTTTCAAACATTATTAGGTCTTCTTTCAAATTCACTCCATACTTGTACGCGCTGCGCTCATCAAATAATTCCAAATGCCTCTTGATTTTGGACTTGAAACCCACTTTTTCAATAGACATTAGCAGCTGTTGGCCGCTAAAGTATCTAACGTGGTCTTCCTGGCCATAGTACTTTAATCTTAAAAGCCCTGAATCAATTGTTGAGAGTTCAAAATTATATTTTAATGAATCTGAGTAAGGAGTTTGCAAAATAGCAACGCCACCTGGTTTTAAGACTCTGTGCAGTTCTTTTATTGCTTTCATATAGTTTGGTATGTGTTCTAAAACATGATTAGCAATTACAAAATCAAAAGTGTTATTTTTAAACTGTATATTTGTGATATCAATTTTGATTTGATCTTTGCTGTAGGGGTACAAGTCTCCTTTAATATATTTAGACGGCCTATATTTTACAATCATTTCTTGCAAGTGAGGCTCTGGGGCAAAATGAAGGATTTTATCACCCCTCATAGTTTCCCATAATTTCAGCTTGTCAAAATACATAAACAAATGTCTTATTCTGTCGTGACAACCACAATACATACATTCAAAATTATCTATGTCACTTCCAACTGCCTGAATTAATTTCGAAAAGTCGCTTTTATTTTTATGACCACCTCTGTACTTTTTGAAAGATCGAAAACGCTTTTTACACAAATAACAAACCCTATCTCCAGCCAAGGAATTAAAATATTTGACAAAACTTTTATAGGGAGGTTCCAGCAGATTATTAACAATTGGTGCCATGGCACTATTCTTTTTAATGCTGTTGATAATTTTATAACTCATGAGATCCGTTCAAAATTTATTTTATAATTGGTTAAAAATTTTATTCTTAGCATTATTTTGCTCATTAAAGGAGCTAGGGTCATTGCAAATATTCTTACTTTCATTTTGATTGGCAAAATCTTTCTCAATTCCTTATTGCTCATAATCTTAAACAAAAAATGTAATCGTATGTTCAAGGGCTGCGTTCTCATCAACTTGCCTAAATACATGGCAATGCGATAATATACCTCTGAAGCATACTTCAGTTTAGTATACCTATTAAAATTCATATACATTTTTATCAAACCTATGTACAATTTATTCCTAGTATGCGAGCTACTTTTGTATCCAGAAGTGAAAGATTCTGCAGAATCTGATCTGTAGGCAGACATAGCTATATCTAAGTAATAAGCAGAGCCTTTCAGAGTTAAAAACAGTTTAAGGGGGAGATCTCCAACTGGGGATTCATAAATCCACTCAGGTGAATTTTGCAAACTGCTTGATTTAAGCAATAATGAGGCTGTTGGGGAATATTTAGCATTATTTATCTTAAAAATTGATGAATCATCAAATATTTTGTCTCCACTATTGATTCTGAGCACTCTGTTTGTCTCTATTGATTTTCTAACGATCGCTGCCGGATGAAAGCACCAACTGCATTCGGGACGGGCCTCCATTGCCGCAACTTGCTTCTTTAACTTGAGTGAGTCGGTCCAATAATCATCACCTTCGCAGAGGGCGATATATTTTCCTTTGCAATTAGGATACACAAACTTAGGATATATAAGTACATTTGTCTTTGAGTGCTGGTTTTCTTTCTGAAAAATTGGCTTGATTATTTTTGGATAGGCTTTAAAATATTTGGCAATTATCTTAGCTGTATTGTCAGTAGATGCATCATCATGGATGATAATTTCAAATGGAAAATTGGTTTCTTGCATGAGGAAACTCTGAATTGCCTCCTCAATATAATTTTCATGATTGTAAGTAATACAACCAATACTTACCAGGGGTTTGGTTTTCATTCCCCAATTTTTCATAATTTTTGCTTGATTTCTGATCGACATAATAACCCAATAATTAATTATCTAGCACCATCCATTAAGGCATCGTCATGAATTAGAACCTCAATTTGATCATTTAATTATCTCCATAAGATAGTGATCGTTCTCTTCTTTTATTTTCTTAAAGCCACATCGCTTATAAACCTTTATGGCTCCGATATTTGAAATTTTAACCTCAAGATACACTCTTCTAAGCTTTAGATCTTCAAAAGCATAGTTCAATAATAGTTTTGTTGCTAAAGTACCAACGCCTTTTCCCCAAAATTTCTTATCTCCTATAAATATGTGAAATTTTGCTTCTTTACTAGAAAAGTCAATATTAGTTAATTGCGTGTTTCCCACATATTTATAATCATTTCCTACTATGATCGCAAATCTTCGTTCGTTTTTGTTCTTTCTAACCGTCTTTATCCACTCCTTCTCTACTTCTGCTGTTACCGCTCCTTTCCAAACTCTGAAAGTGTTTACCCATACATCTGGATCATTTCTCCATTTGTAGGAAACTTTAGCATCTTTAAGAAGAAGCGGTCGAATGCTGACTATTGGTTTTTTATTAGAAGCTCTATTCACGTGTCATTCTAGATAAAATTAGGTCCATATCGGTTGTGTCATACCTTTGATCTATTGGCAATGATACAAGATTCTCTCTGAGAGATTTCTCGAAACTGTTGAGTGAGGAAATCCCACCTAGAACCTCAGGCCAATATTGGGCTACAAATACCTTATTTAAGATCAATTTCTTCCTCAGCGCCAAACCATTTAGATTTAAGTAAGGATAAATCATAGGACAGTTGAACTGATTATTTTCAATATAACCGCTTAATAAGTTAGATCTTTTTAGATGACGGTGTAAATATTTGAAGTTATTAAGTCGTTTCATCTTAATATTATCATAATCAATACTCTTTAAAATGGCTTTCGACACACCAGACATTTTCTTACACGGCTGATTATTTAAGGTAAGCTCATTCATCTTGTATTTTTGGTAGTAGAGTTCCGGCTCACCCTCAATACTAGCGATCAGATGCTCCATTCTTGCACTCGAATAATCTTGCTCTAGTTCATTATCCATCTTGAAATTGGAGCACAGATATCCTCCATCTGGCACACCGAAAAACTTTCTAGGTGAATAAATGGTTGCCAAAGCTCCATCTGGCTTGTGATAGAAAGCTTGAGAGTTATCAACTACAACACATGTATGTTTTTTAATTAGATCATTAATACTATTATCACATATGCCAAAATAATTAGTTAACAATACTACACTATTTTTTTGAATTTCAGATGAGTTTAAAATGGGGAAAAAATTCTTATCTATGTGATAAAGACTTAAGCTTATCTGCAATTTATTAACTACCTCATTAATCACCTCGCATGTATAAAAAGGGGCATACAAAGTATCAAAATTTTGGGCGGATAAATATAAGGTTAAAGCATTTCTCGCACTATTAACCCTTACACAACCAAAGTGCAGCTCAGTTTTTTTAGCAAGTTCAATCTGAAAGTAACCTCCTATTGGTTTCATAAATAATTTGTTTCCAATATCATTCGATTGCTTCTAAAGCAGTTTATACTTATCAAGCATTGTTCGTATATTATCAACAGAATTAAACATCAAAACATCAATTATTGATAATCCAGGAACAAAAGTATCATTGAATTGTTTATATTTGCTGATTTCAGATTGAAGAAAATTTAAATCAATCCCCTTTTTTATGAAATTATCTTTGATATAGAGTTCTTTGCCACCCATTGGATTAATATACACTTTCGCATCTTCTTGTTCACATATATCTATTAACCGACTCTCTTTTTTCAAATGCTTGTTGTTATAAATTTGAGAAGTATCTACAAAAACAGGATTCAGACTTAAATAAGCTGATACTGACTTAACACTTCTCTTAGCTAGCTCACTGATAGAATCCACTCCAGGCTCTAATACTTCCCTGAGTATTTGATGAATAAGATCAAAGTATGGCGCCTTGTAGTAATTTAGTTCAATTGTTTGATAAAAATCAGATCTCCATCTCTTAAATAAATCAAAATTAATCATAGTGTCTTTAATCAAAACGTTGCTTGATGCTTTGTTCAAAGGAATAGTAAATAAGTGTTCTTCATTATTAATAAGTATTTTATTGCGATTTATCCATCCGCCTTTTATATAATTTACATCATCGTAAAAAATAAACTTGTTAACCAAATTAATAAGTTGAAAATACCCTATGTATGGCATGAAGTATGGCTGCATTACTGCTATTATCATGATTTTTCCATCATATTTAAGATTAATTCCACCATTTCTTTTGATAAATTCGGATAAATTGGCAAACACAACACCTGTTCCGTCACTTTTGTAGCCACTGGCAAATTGCTTGGATCAGCAGATTCTAAGCCACTATACGTAGGAAACTGACTAATAAGCGGATAGAAGTACCTGCGGCAGTGAATCTCCTCTTTCTTCAGTTGCTCATAAACCTCGTTGCGACTCTTGCCATATTCTTGTTTGTCAATCAGTATGGGAAAATAAGCATAATTGTGGTGAATCTTTTCAAGATCTTCAAGCACTCTGATGCCAGGAACTGCTCTCAGTCTCTTTCGATATAGCTCTGCAATTCGCTTTCTTTTTTCAATATATCGATCTACATATTTGAGCTGAAGAAGACCCATTGCTGCCTGAACTTCGTTCATTTTGGCGTTAATTCCCGGTGCAACCACAGTCGTTTCTCCTCTAAAACCAAAATTTTTCAAGTCATCAATATGCCGTTTTGTTTTTTTGTTTGGTGAGATGATTGCTCCGCCTTCAAAGGTATTAAATACTTTAGTGGCATGAAAACTCAACACAGATAAATCACCAAAGTTTAAAATTGGTTCACCTTCGATTTTCACTCCAAAAGCATGGGCCGCGTCATAAATTATTTTAAGATTATATTTTTCAGCTATGGCTGCAAACTCTTTTACCTTGCAAGGATTACCATAAACATGTACAGGCATAATGGCCGTTGTTTTGGGAGTAATTGCAGCCTCAACTTTTTCTGGATCCAAATTAAAGTAATCATCTTCAATATCTGCAAAAACTGGTTGGATATTGTTCCACCACAACGAATGGGTCGTGGCCACAAAACTGAATGGAGTAGTAATTACTTCGCCGCTGATTCTGAGAGCTTGCAAGGCGGTAATAAGAGCTAAAGTACCATTGGAAAATACAGAAATATACTTAACACCAAGATAGTCAGCCAGTTTTTCTTCAAGTTGTTGATGAAATGGACCATTGTTTGTAAGGATTTTACTATCCCAAATTTTTTCCAAATGCTTTGAAAACTCACTTAGTGGAGGTAGTGTGGGCTGGGTAACGTAGATTGGTTCATTTGTTGAACTCTTAGCCATAATCAATTACTTGCTTTCGTATAGTTTTTTGTATGTGCTGGTCTTTGCCACTTCGCCATTCTGCAACATAAACAATTTGTCACAATTCTCAACCGTACTTAGCCGATGAGCAATAATTACGACCGTCCGTTCTCCTTTCAATCGCTCAATAGCCTCAATAATATACTGCTCCGTTTTATTATCCAATGCAGATGTTGCTTCATCCATCACCAGTACCTCTGGATTATGATAAAGTGCCCGCGCAATACCAATCCGCTGCCGCTGGCCGCCGCTTAGTCTAACGCCCTGCTCACCGATAATCGTATTAATACCATTTGGTAGTTCGGCGATTACTTCCTCAAGCTGTGCCATTCTTATAGCATCATTCAATCGCTGATCATTAATCTCGCTCTCTGGTATACCAAAAGCGATATTGTTTCTGATCGTATCATCAGCCAAATAAATTACTTGTGGAATATAACCAATATTGTTTTGCCATTGCTCTAAATTATTAAAAATACTTTTCCCATCCACCAAAACTTCACCTTTATCTGGTTCAAAAAGACCCAGAATTAAGTCCACCAGCGTAGTTTTTCCGGCTCCAGATTTGCCAACTATACCTACAGCTGAACCTTTAGGAATAACGAGCGAAATATCTTTCAACACCGGCTTTTTATCATCCGGATAGGTAAAATTAACCCGTTTCAACTTAATTTCTTGATTGAGCGACAGCTTTTCTTTAGAGGCATTTTCTGTTCCTTTCCCCATTTCTTTAGCAGTATGCATCAGATTTTCGTGAATAGGAATAATACTCCGACCATAATAATCCAGCTTGCTGTACTGGTTGGTAATCTTGGCAAACGATGGCAAGAGCTGAAAAGCACCAACGCCAAAAAGAGTCAGGGTAGCAATAATTTCTTCAGCATCTCTACCTTGTGAAGCCATAATTAAAGCCAGTGTCAGCATACCAGCAACAGCAATCAGTTCTATGGCTGGCCGGAAACTTTCTTTGGAGGCTTCGTTAAAAGTTTCTGCTTTTTTGAGGATTTCCAAAGTACTCCTGAGTCGGTTAACAAAATAATTTTGTCGATTGAGAATACTAATTTCTTTTATTCCACCAAGGCCTTCACTGACATGACGAATTAGGTCACCCCTGCTTTGTTGAGCATCTTTTCCATACCGCTGTTCATATTTTTTGAGGATTTTAATCAGGATAAAGCCAGCTGAACCAATGGTAATGGCAGAAATTAGGGTAATAACCGGCTCGATGATAATCAAAAAGATGAGTACTGTCGTGATCATAATGACTTCAATAGCGATTGAGAGCAGCGGAATTAACACCCATTTGAGTAGTAGCCTGGTTTCTTCGATCACATTTCTAATTAAAGTGGCTGAGTTATTTTGTAAATGAAAATGATATGGCATGTACATGTAACTTCTAAACAGTGCTAAAGCAATATTGCGAAATTTATTGTGGGCAAAACGCGACAAGACATAGTTGAAAAAAATCAAGTAAGTGCTTTTGATCAGAAAAATTAAGCCTAAAGCCAATGACCCCCACAGCAGCAGATCGTCAAAAGTACTAATGTTGAGAAAAGCCCAGATTGACTGTAGCTGTTCGTGAGCTAAAACTGAATCAGCATCCGAGAGGATGGAAATAAAGCCAAGAATCATGCCCAAACCCATTAGTTGCAATACACCGGCAACCAACATCATCAGAAAAAGAATTCCTAGACGAATTTTATCAATGCGGGGTAGGATATCATTAAGTTTTTGAATGATTGACCACATAGAAATAATTAATTTTCAGTTTTTGTAAAGTAATGCTTCGCCCTGCCACTAGTCATCACCAAATCCATAATTAGCCCACTTACAAACATTTGCATGCCAAACAACACCAAAAACACCGCTGTCAGCGGCCAGATACTCTGCGACAAACCAAACCAGCCAAGTAATCGCCCCACCGCCAAATATCCTCCGAGTACTACCCCTGTTCCAAAGCACCCCAATCCAATCGCTCCCAAAAAATGCAGTGGTCTACTGGCATACTTCCTAAAAAACCATAAACTAAGCATGTCTAAAAAACCTTTGAAGGTCCGCCTAATGTTGTACTTGGAATGTCCGTGAATCCGGGGGCGATGATTTACTTTTATTTCCCCGATTTTAAACCCACGCCACTTAAGCATGGCCGGAATAAAGCGGTGCATTTCGCCGCGCAAGTCCAGATCATCAAAAGCCTCACGCTTATACACTCTCAAGGTGCAGCCAGAATCATGAACGCCGTCTTCCACCAAAATTCCTCGCAGTTTACGCGCTCCGGCTGAAACAAATCTCTTAACCGGATCATCTCTCCTTTTATGTCGCCAGCCGCAGACTACGTCCAGATCTTCGTCATGGAGTAACCTGAGCATCGTCGGCACATCTGCTGGGTCGTTTTGCAAATCTCCATCAAGCGTCACTAAAAACTCACCCTTAGCAGCCTTAATGCCAGCATCAAGTGCCGCTGTCTGACCAAAGTTCCGGCGCATTTCTATGAGTCTGGCTCCCTTGAGCTGCCGAATTTCTTTCTGAGTACCATCAGTAGAGCCATCATCAACAAAAATAATTTCATATGATTTTCCTATTTTTTTGGCTGCAGCCACTATTTCACTGTGCAACTGCGCTACATTGTCTTTTTCATTTAACACCGGCACCACGAAGGAGATATACATGGGAATATCATAGTCTGAGATTGAAGTTATGGCAAGGGAATGGAGTCAATGATTTTAGCTTGGCCAAAGTAAGCCATTTTAAGAAGTCGTTGATCTTGAGTAATAAAAAATTGACATTCTGCTTCAGTTGCTGAGTGAAGTTGGAGATTATCTTCGAAGTCTTCGGTCGGGCCCAGTATCGCTTTTGACATCAAATTTTCAGAAAAATCAACAAACCTAAAGGGCGACAGGGCCTCTTTCAATCCCTCTTGAGGCATTTTTAATCCCAGGACATAGCAAATAATATGGACGCTGAGGGTTGAAATGTACACCTCGTGCCTAGCAAGTTGCTCTTGATCTATTTCCCTGCGATTATCGATCAAATCGATCACCGCATTGGTATCAAGAAAGATGTTTGCCATATTTTTCCATTAAATGAGCTCTGTACCTTTTGTCACGCTCTTTGAGCGAAATAGGTTTTTTAGGCTTGAGTTTTTTTAGTGCTTTTTTGAACATATCTGATCCAAAAGTAATTTCTCCTTGTTTTGATTGAGATTTAAATGCTGTCGGCTTAATATCCGCCACAACTCTGGAGCGATGAATCAGTATGACTCTCTTTCCTTGCATTAAAGTGTTAATCAGTTGATTTGACTTAGTGCGTAATTCTGTTGTGGTGATGTGTTTCATAATACACAAATGAGTGTACATTTAAATGTTAATATTGTCAATGAGAATTAGGCAAAATCTAAAGTGTCTTAACAAAATAAACTCTGTCTTCTTTGCCTACTTTATTTTTCTTCTTAACCGTAATTCGAGCAATTTCTCGATAATTATGCCTAAGGTACAAATTTTTGCTTGGGCTGTTCTGCCTAGTCCAAAGCATAATGCTATCGCAGCCCGCCTTCTTCAGTTTGCTTTCCACCCAATCAATCAAGGTGCCACCGAGCCCCTGACTTCGATAATCAGGATTAATTACCAGTTCATGAAAATATCCTGGGGTAGAAAAATTATCACTCGTAGTTTTATATATAGTCGCTTCCCTTTTATCTTTTGGTTTGGGGAAGTTACCTTTACTACCAATTGCGAAAGCAACAATCCTGCCTTTATCCTCAATTACATAAAAAAAGCCCTGTTTTGCCATACTTGAGAGGTACTTGATTTCTTCATCAAAAACAAAAAACTCATCATCGCCCCAGCCGCTATTGTTCCAGGCTTCTTTCCAACTATCATAAACATACTGCTGGTTTTGCAAAATGTATTTTTGGCTTAGTGGTTTAATTGGTAACTGCATCAAAGGCGGTTTTCCTGATACCAACTCACAAATTTGGCCAGCCCTTCTTTGAAACGGGTACTAGGATTAAAACCTAGTAGTTTTTGGGCTTTGGTAATATCAGCAAAAGTTTGTTCTACGTCGCCGGGTTGTAGCTGATGTTGCTCAATTTTCATGGTTTTGTCGGTAATTTCTTCCAGAGTAGCAATAAACTCATTGAGCGTTATTGGCTTATTGTTGCCGAGGTTAATGATTTCAAACCGGTGATCCAGTCCGACTGCTGCTACCACTCCTGCCACAACGTCATCTATATAGGTGTAGTCGCGCCTGGTGTTGCCGTCGCCAAACTTTTTAATCGGTTTGCCTGTTAAGATAGCCTCGGTAAAAAGATAGGGCGCCATATCAGGCCGGCCAGCCGGGCCATAGACGGTAAAAAACCTGAGGGCAATGCAGTTGATGTCATAAAGGTGGGCGTAGGTGTGAGCCAGCATTTCGCTGGCTTTTTTGGTGGCCGCGTAAGGGCTGATGGGCTGATTGCAAGGATCAGTTTCACTGAAAGGCACTTTTTCTTGATTACCATATACCGAACTGGAAGAAGCAAAAACAAACTGCTTAATGCCCTTCTGGCGGGCAATTTCCAGCAGATTGAGAGTGCCGCGCACATTGGTTTCTTCATATAAAAACGGCTGCTCAATTGAAGCCCTCACTCCTGCCCTGGCCGCCAGATGGACAATTGTTTTTATCTGGTGCCGCGCAAAGATTTCTCTTGTACCTTCCAGGTCACAGATGTCTTGCTGATAGAAAGTGAAGCTACCGTGTTCTTGCAGAGGCGCCAGGTTTTGTTTTTTCCAGTCCGGATTGTAGTAATCATTGAGATTATCAAGGCCAACCACTTGATGACCCTGTTTCAGTAAGACGGCCGAGGTGTGTGAGCCGATAAAACCGGCCGCGCCGGTAACAAGAATTGTCATTGTCTGCTTATTGTAACATTTTATGGGTTCTTTTTTGCAAGGTTAAGGCAAAGTTTTAAATGTAAAGTGGCACTAAATGAGCTGGGAAGTTGATTATTATCAGTCAAATCAGGGAAGAATTCCGGTAAGGGAATTCATTCAACATCAATTACCGGCGACAATTGCCAAATGCAACTTTGTGATAAACATACTTCAAGAAGCAGGCCCTTTTATTCCGACTCAGTTTAGCAAGAAATTGGACTTCAACATCTTTGAATTAAGAATAGTTGGAAGGGTGCAAGTCAGGATTTTGTATATCATTCACAACAATAAATTTGTCTTATTACATGCTTTTAGAAAAAAAACTAATAAGATACCAAAAAAAGAAATTAAAATCGCGATTGCAAGGAGAAATGAATTGAGATAATATTGGATGAATCAATTAATATAAACCAAAAATATGAGAAAAAATAAAGCAACTACTGTTCCATATTCTAGGGAGGATTTCTTGCAAGATCCTGAAGTATTGCGTGAGTATAAGCGGCTCAAACCTCAGCTTGACATGATAGTAAAATTAATCAAGATTAGAACACAACTAAACCTCACCCAAGCTCAACTGGCCAAGAAAGTTGGTGCTAGCCAGTCTTTAGTCTCAAGAATTGAAACCGGTGTTGCCAGTCCATCACTCGATTTTCTAACCAAGCTTGCAGACGCGCTTAACAGCAACCTAGAAATCAAGTTTAAGCCACGGCAGTAAAATTTAAGTTACTGCTTCCAAAGTTTTAAGAAATAAGCCACTGTTTCCTTCAAGCCTGCTTCTAACTGCACTTCAGCCTGCCAACCCAAAAGCTCTCTCGCTTTGCTGGCATCCGCCACTAGCACTAAAGGATCACCCGGCCTCTCGGGGAAATGCTTGACCTTAGCCTCCTTACCCATGATTTTACTGACAATCTCCACAATCTCCAAAACTGACGAGGGTCTCTCTGTCGAAAGATTGAAATAATGATATTTTTGTCTATTTTCCTGAGCCATCGTGTAGTCTAAAGCCCGCAAGTGAGCCTCAACCACATCATGAATGTAAATGTAATCACGTTGATGCTCGCCACTGCCCCAAACTGTCACTTCATCACCTTCATGGATCTGCTTGATGAACCTGGGAATAGCATGAGTTTCCGGCTGATGATGTTCTTCCGGACCATACAAGTTGAAATAGCGCAGAGCCA
>CAZESB010000002.1:18376-43274 GCA_964515115.1 uncultured Pseudomonadales bacterium
GTTTCCGGCTGATGATGTTCTTCCGGACCATACAAGTTGAAATAGCGCAGAGCCACACCAGTAAAATCATAGGCCTGACAATATGAAGACAGCAAACCCTCCATCGCCAGTTTAGTCATACCATAAGGATTGATGGGAATAGTGCGATCATCTTCCTTAATTGGTACCTGCAGTGGTTCACCATAAATAGCGGCGCTGGAGGAAAAAATCAAAGTTTTAAGGTCATTTTGCCTCATGGCTTCAAGTATGGCAATCGTGCCCATAACGTTGTAATCCGTATATCGAGCTGGTTGCTGCACAGATTCGCCTGCTTCAATCAGCGAGGCCAAATGAAAAATCGCCTCGGCATCTTTAATTTCCTCAAGCATCTTGGCAGAATCACGTACATCAGCAATGACGGTGGGAAATTCTGGATTTTCTTTGAGGTCTATGACTTTAATTTCATGACCAGATTGGTCGAGTGCCCGACACAAATGTTTGCCTAAAAAGCCGGCGCCGCCTGTTACGATTATTTTCATAATTGCCTTTCTTGCTGTCTTAAGCCACCCAATATCCTTGAACAAAAAGCATGGTGTTGATAGCTAATAGTATAGCCGAGATGATCAAATATACATACAAAAGCCGTGTTCGTGGTGCCAGTACTTGGGTAAGCAAAATCATCAGCGCGAATGCTGGCAAAATATACCGAGGCATACTGGAAAAAGTGCCGGTGAATGCAGGGATAATCATAATGCCGATTGAGTAGATCACCCAAGATAAGCGAACCGATTTTAGGGCATATAAAAGCGCCCCCATTCCCACAATTCCCGCTAAAGCTTCTTGGAAATAGGTTAGGTATCGCCAGCTGAGGGCATTGGTAGCCAGGATTTTAAGAGAGCGCCAAACTACCTGGGGATACATAATGAGTTTTTCGGAGCGAAAACCACCGAACTCATTTTGTACGTGGAAAAAATAAAGCGGGTCATTAAAGTTCTGTCGCAAATAGAGCATGTAAGTGATTAAGCCAACAGAGCCAGACAGCACTAGAATTATTGCTGGCCAATAATTTTTATAGGTCGTTTTTAGTGAAATAACTATCTGCTTTTGCTTAACAAATCGCCAAACGTCACTAAGAGTATTTGCTCCATTTGCTTGCAAATATATTTCTATCAACAAAGCCGGAACCAAAACGATGCCAACTACTCTGGTAGCGGTTGCTAGCGCTATTAAAACTCCAGTGATGATCCAACGTTTTTGTGCAGCAGCTAGAAAAGCACCAATCGTCAGCAACATAAACATTGATTCGTTGTAAAACGCTCCTAAAAAGAAAGAAGTGGGAAAAGTCAATAGAATTAGTGTGCCAATAAAAGCTTGTTCTTTGGAAAAAGTTAGTCGCAAAAATCGAAACCAGAAAATAATCAGCAAGAACATGGCTAGATTCGATAAAATCAAACCAGCTAAAAGGGGTGAGAGGCCGCTGCCAGTAATTACTCTGGCTGAAAGTGGAAAACCGGGGAAAAATGCCTGGATTAGGTCAGTTTTTAAGTAACCTTCGTTAATGATAGTTAAATAATGAGCGCCATCAAAATTGGCCCAAGAATAAAGCCATTGTGGTAGATTTTTTGCTGCCCACTCCCCTGGTGTAAAAGTTGGTTGGTAAACAAAAAATATGGCAGCCAGCGCACCAATTAAAAATAGCATCGCTCTCCAAAGTAGAAACAAGCTACTTAGCTGCGCCAGGATCGAAAATTTTCTCATTTTTGCTTAAGCACTTTTTTGTATACTTCAACTGTATTGGCCGCGGTTTTTTGCCAGCTGAAAGCTTGACTCCACTGGTAAGCTGCTTTAATTTTCTGTTCACGCCTGCTTTTAGACCAGCTTAAAACTTGCTCTACTCCCGCTGCCAATTCTTCAGCATTGGTACCGGTGTAGACAGCGTCTTCTCCGCCCACCTCAGGTAAAGAAGAAGTGTTAGTAGCTACCACCGGCGTACGACACTGCATTGCTTCTAAAACCGGTAGGCCAAAACCTTCGTACAAACTAGGCTGAATATAGCAAAGAGCACCTGAGTAAATAGCGGCCAAATCTTCCTCAGAATCAGTTAAAACATTAGTGAGAAAATGAACTCTCGGCGCTACGTTGCTGAGCGCCAACTGGGTTTCAATCCACTGCCATTCGGGGATCTCTTGTTCAACAAAATTTTTACCCACACAGACCAAATGCACGTTTTCAGGCAAAAATTTCATCATTTTAATTAATTGAGGAATATTTTTATTGTAATTAATGTCACCAACGTACAAAACGTACTGCTTAGGCAAATGGTAACGCTTAGCAACCTTATTAACCACTATTTCTTTTTGAGCTTTTAGATTCGGATTGGCTGCCAAATAAACCACGTGGATTTTTTCTTCCGGAATTCCCAGGTATTTAACAATATCAATTTTGGAAGATTCCGAATCGGTAATGATGCCATTGACAGTTTTAAGGGCGATTTTTTGCTGATTAAACCGCAACTTGCCCTTAATTCCCGGTGGATAGTATTGAGGAAATTTAAGTGGAATGACATCATGCACCGTCACTACAGTTTTTTTAGTCATATCAATTGGCAAAGTATTAAAGAAAAGGTCGAAAAAAGGAAAATGAGTGATGTCTGGCTTCAGATTTTTCCCCTTTTCCAGGGTAGATGAACGAAAGACCTCAATGTCCTCAATTTGTTCGAGATGTTCCAATAACTCTCTGGTATAAGTCCCCACACCTCTGATAGCGTGCCCACTGGAAAGCGGACTAGTGTCGATCAGTACTTTCATAAATTTCCCATAATTTTAAGTAAGCAATGCTGTGGTGCAGACCACTCATGACTGCAAAAACAAAGCCCGGTGCTCCGTCTACAAAGCCTTTGTGGCGAAAATAAAGGCTGAAAAATGTTCGTAGTGGCTGCCAAAGCAAGTATTTAAAGGAGGCGCCAGCGGTAATTTTTTGGCCGGCTTCTTTGAGCTGAGTGGCTTTAAAAGAAGTGTAAGTATTGAATTTTCTTAGGTAATCGGCAAAAGAGGGGTTGCCGTAATGAATCAGATGGCCAGCCGCTACCCCAACTTCACCCGCCACAGTCATTTGTTCATGAACATCTTTTTGTGGCAACTTGGCAAAACCATTGATGTAGAGCCTAATCACCGGATCGGGATATTGACCGCCTTTTTTGAGAAAAGAACCAAGAAAATAATTTTTGCGCTTGAGCCACCAAGCTACCGGTTGAGTTTCAGACGGTTTAGTTTGTCGCTCAAACCTAGCTTGATATTCTTTGAGAATAAAGGCGGCCAAGTCATCATCCACCACTTCGTCTGCATCCAGCTGCAGTACCAGTTTGCCCTTAGCAGCATCCATGGCCATTTGTTTATTAATGTGAAAATTGGGTTTGTTGGTAGTTTTGATGACTCGAGCACCCAGTTTCTTGGCTAGCTGACGGGTACTATCGGTAGAGCTGCCATCTACCACCACAATTTCATCAGCAAAATTTTTCACCGAATTGAGACAGCGTTCGAGATTAGCTTCTTCATTGTAGACAGCTAGCACTACGGAAATCATGGGATTATCATATCATGATGACTGACGAGCTTGCAGCTTGTTTGTAAAACGAGAACATGAAAAATATTGAATAAGAAAAAACAGGAAAATCCCTAGGATTAATAATAATTCCATCGGTTCCTCCCAAAGAGTTTCTCCTTTTCTGAGCCGAAGATAAAATCGATCAAAATTGTAAGCAAAAGCAGTGAAAAAGTAAAAAAATAAATACCAGTCCGGAGTGGCGATTTCTAGTAAAACAGCAATCTGGCCACCAAAAAATTTCATCAGCCTGGTTTTCACAGTCCAAAGCAAACTGCCAACCAAACCAATGATCATATAACCACGATAAACATAGCCAAAAACTGAATCAATGTTATGTAGGGTGAGCTCTCCCTGAGTATTCCTGGCCGCGAACTCTGCCGGAGTATCAAAACTCAAAAGCCGCTGCCCCCAAGATATCTCCTCTGCTGCTACCAGCGCCAGCAAGAACGCTGCCATTAATAAGATAAAACTAATTAACTTATTTTTAACGAACCAAATTTTAGCGCTCAGACTAGCCAACACCGCTGAACCCATCAGTAACAAAAACTGGGCGTACTCGACTATGGAATCTTCAGCTACCAACCAGCGAAAAATAAAATTATTTCTTACATAAATTAAAGCTGCTATGACAAACAAAACGCCGGGAGTAATGAAAATTAATCTTCGCCAATGACGCTGGTAAAATATTTTAGGCCGAGTCACCAGAAAGGTTGTGCCCGCTGCCAGAGGCAAATAAACAATTCTGGAAATATTGAAACCAAAAATTTCTTGAACATAGGTGTTATAGTGATAGAGTTCTAAGCCTAAAAAAATCGCCGCTATTATCATCAGTATAGGCAAAAGCAGATAATTATGAACTCGCCAAAAAAGAGAGTTTTGTTTGCTGCCAAAAAATTTAATGGACGCAAAACCAAATAGTGGCGCCAATATCATCATTAGTCTGGAATCAAAAATCGGGATCGAGTCAAGAGGGCTGGATACATTGAAAGCATCTAAAGCTAGAAAAAAATAAGCAAAAATAATCAGGGCTAAAAGCGCGCGTTTCTTCATCTCTTTTATCCTAACTCAAAAATATATTTTCGACTATCTTAATTTCATGGGGTAGCTACATAAATAGTCACTGCTTCATTAACCGCAATGGTTTCTATAATTTCGCCAAATTGTTGTTGGCCCCACCACTGAGAAAGAAATTCTTCATTCTCTGGCCTCTCAACTATAAAAAATATTTTTTCTGGCTGTTTCAGCTGGCGAGGCATTTGGGTCAACAACCACTCTTTTTGCGCTATATAGGGTATAGCTTCGGGCATATAAGCAAACTCAACTGGTAGTTCCTTGCCATTAAGAGCATCGCTAAAGTATAAATACTGATAAGCAAAATCATAAATATCCGGAACATAGTGATATGAAGCAAAAGGTGCTGTGCCAGCTTTTTCCCTAATAACCTCAATCGCCTCCTTTTTTATCGGTAAAAATGAATGATTGGTCAGTAGTTTGGTTTTATCAACGCTCAAATAATCAAGATAGCTCACTATCGGAGTCAAAATTATTAAAGTACAGAAAACAATTTGGTATGGCTTTGGAGCGACCTCAACAATTTTAGCTACCAATAGCACCATCACTGGAATCATGGCGTAAACATACCAAACATTAAAGTGCAAAAAGAAAAAGCCGATCATCGGAATCAGTATGAAAGCGATAAAGAGCAGCAAATGATAATTGAAGTCTTTGATAACGGTTTTATTTTTGGTTCTAATTTGACTGTAAACAATTGGCAAAAAGCTTAGCAGCACCAATTGTTTAATCAAGCGATTGGTGTTCTCGGCCAGTAATCTAAATTCAGGTAAAAAGCCATTACCCAAATCATTAAAGGTAGTGCGCACCACATTAATAATTTTATCTAAGCCAAAGGTGTGCGGTTCACCAGCTTTAAAGTAATTGATGACTGACTGAGTCTGGATAAAATTATTTCTGAGTTCAAAAAGTATTTGCGGAGCAAAAGGCAACATCAGCCCGAGTCCTCCCACAACCATAGCTTTAATCTTAATTTTGGGTTTCAAATAAAATAATACTAAAGCAATTGCGGGCAAATAAAAAATGGCATAAGCTGCCGAAAAATGAAAACCAAAACCGGCAGCCAAACTTAAAATTAGAGCTTGTTTTTCATTAAGCAGTCGATTTTCTCTAATTTGTTTAAAAACGATCAAAATAATTAAAGTTATTAAAGACATCGGAAACGGATTCCAAGCGCTGGTAGAAATCATCAACCAAAATGGGGCGCCAACCACGATAACAGCCGCAATTTTGCCAAAATATTTATAAGCCAAATAAACCTGAATCATCACCAGTATAAACATGGCATAGACAGCTGAAATCGGATTAAAATTACCAAGCCAGAAAAAAGGAGCCAGCAAGTAATACCATCCAGGCCCAAAATATAAGCCCGGAATACTAGTCCACGGGCCAATAAGAGTGGGCTGTTTGGAAACTAACATGTTCATAATTGCCAGCGAATCTTTGCCGTGATCAAAGCCAAAAGGGATCACTTCATCCAGAAGATAAGGCAATCTCGTTAGTGCAACTAAAAGTAAAAACAAGATCAGTAAATAATGCTTTTTAGCAGCCACAAGAAATTTCATGCTTCTTTCATCATAGCTAATAAATAAACACTGCCTAAGACCCAAAATGGTAATAGTGTAATGAAAAATCTATCACCAGCGGCCGCACCTAGGCCATAAATCAGTAGTTGTAAGAAAGCAAAACTCGTTAAAACTACTAGGTTGTAATTCTTTCTTTTAAGACCCAAAACGAATCCCGCCACTGAGCCGATGAACACCAGCGGCCAGCTAACAGACCAATGAGCTGTTTTTTCATAGCCACCTCCCGCCCACCAAGCCTGATGCTGCCCAGTAAAAAGTGTTTGGAGATTTAAAAATTTTGGCGCATCGGTTTTTCCCATAAACCAACTAAGGCGGTATTTCTCAAAAGCAAACCAATCAAAAAGGTTGTGATTATTAACAAAAAAAATAATATAGGCACCAAAGTAAATAGCTACAGCAGTTATTAAAGCCACCACCGCTTCTTTGAGCTCTTTTTTTCTCCAAGCATCAATGGCTAAAAACATCAACAGCAGTGCCACCAGCGGAAAAGGATACTTTACGGTCGCGGCAATCCCCAAGCCAGCACCAACCATGAGAGATTTCTGATAACCTTTAAAATCTCCAAGCAAGCCATAGAAAAACAACAAATAAGCAAAAAGTAGTGGTAAATCTAAAAGCGCGTAACGCAAATGTACTTGAATTAAAGCGAAAGTCCCTAAAATTGCCAAAGCCAACAAGCGCAGGGCCTTTTTAGAGGTAACTAGGCCCGACAATAAGTAAAATAAGACCAAAATGCCACTGTAGAGAGGCAAGTTTGCCAGGTAGGGATTACCGGTAAAATGATGAAACAACCCATACCAATATTTAGCTAAAGGAGGATGTTCGAAATTAATGGTGGTCGGATCCTCTCCTCTCACATAAGCATAGCCAGCGTAAACATACAATTCCGAATCACTGATTTTTTGTGGTGATTTTTCACCCAAAACATACTGTGAGGTGCTATATTTTTGTTCGTATTCGTTAATATCTACGGGACAGCAGAAGTATTCCCAATAACGCAACACCGGAATTAAAATCAAGAGCGCTATCAACAACCCAGTGGCTAAGTATTTTTTAGGTTGATTTTGCAGATTGACAAGCACGGCACTCCTCTGTGGTTAGCTACGGCTAATACCGCTTCCAAGCCCAATATGGTTTCCAAATCAAGTGTTGCAATTTTTGGACTAGATTGCCATTTTTCCAAGTAAAAGTGTTGGCGTGTTTCCAGCTGATGGCCTCTATTTGCTTTTGGCCAAAAACATTCTCGTTGGTAGATTCGTGTTGGTGATAAACAATGGCTTCTTCTGCAAATAAAACTTTCCAGCCCCATTTTTTAGCTCGAAAAGAGATGTCTGTATCTTCCCAGTAAGCAGGATAAAAACGCTGATCAAAACCTTCCAAATCCAACCATTTTTCCCGGTCAAAGATGCCGCTGCCACCACTAACCCAAGCAGTTTCACCGCTGATAAAATCATCGGCTTTACTGTGCCAAAACAAACCCTTTTCAAACCAAAGTTTGTTCTTGCCGGCCTTCTCACCATCTTGATTGTTTTCATATTCAAGACAACCAACGGCAAAAACTTCTTCATCTTGGAAATGAGACAGCAGTTTTTCAATCACGTTCGGTTCGGGGCTAACGTCGTTGTTTAATAAAAACACCAACCTATTTGAAGACAAAGCTAAGCCTAAATTGGCGCTAGCAGCAAACCTCAGATTATCTTTATTTCTGATTACAGTAACTCTGATTTTTTTGGCCGCTTCTTCAAACTTGCCAAACAAGACTCTCAGTTGCATCTCATTGACCGGCGGAAAATATTTGGTTGGTAAATCATCAATTTCTGGATCAAAGCTCACTTCTTTCAGTTGGAAGGCTTTTTTCAACCAGTGAGCGGTGTCGTCGGTGCTGGCATCATCGACAATTAGTAGTTCATCACCGCTGCGCATTGCTGCCAAAACTGAGGGCAAATGTTTTTTCAACAAGTGCTTGCCATTGTAGGTGGGAATGACCACGCTAATTGGTTGCGAAGTATCGATGGGATGATTCATCTTTGGCTTTCCGCTATCATTTGCTTGACTCGTTTAGTAAAACTTTCTTTTGAGAAAAATGCTGCCCGCTCCACCGCCAATTGCCGGCTCTGTGCCAATTTGTTCTTATTTTTAATCAGCGAAGCGGTCGTGGCGTTTAATTCATCAATAGTTTCCCAAAGGTAAGAACTTAATTGAGCGCCCAAAACTTCCGGTTGGCCGCCTTTATTGATCACGATCGGGACAGCGCCAGCCGCCATCGCTTCCAAAGTAGTAATCCCAAAGTGCTCAACCTTTTCCGGCTCAATCTGATCATCAATGCCAAAACCCGTAGCATGCCAATAAATGCTGGCACGGTTGTAGTACTTAGCTAAGCTGGTCCTTTTAGCATTTTTAATGACTTTAATGGGGTAACCACTAGCTGCCTGCTTTACTTGATTAAAATAACTGTTATCTTCTACATTACCCACCAACACCAGCTGCCAACCTTTCATCAATTGGGGATTTTTGTCAACCAACTTTTTAAAGGCTTCTACCATGATATCTTGTCTTTTTGAGTGCAGTTGGCGAAAAAACCGACCGACATTGAGGATCATTTTTTCTTTTTTGGTGTTCGGAGTGAACTCACCCAGGTCTACCATGGGATTAATGACATAAGGAACTTTGGTCCGCCAACGAGACTCAATAATTTTCTTGGTAAAGTGAGAGTTGGCATTTTTGTATCGCCAATTATTAAGTTTCAGCCGATCTAAAAAACCATTTTTTTGAATCGTAAAAGGAATCTGCAAATGCAAGTTATTAGTTTTGGCTAAACTGAAAAAAAGTGAGCCGTCTGTCCAGTAAAACAAGTAATCAAATTGCTTGGTAAATAAAAGTTTGTGAAAAAAACCAGCCAAAGAGCCCAAAGGTGTATTGATAAACTTAATTTGACTCAAATCCAAACCAAAAAAACGCTCGTATTTTTCTTTAATAAATCCAAGTTCATGACCATGTTTGCTCTCGGAAACTAAGACATAGACTTCGTGCTCGTCTGCTAAAGCCAGCGCCATATCAAGCAAATGCTTCTCACCACCACCGATAGTGGCGTCAGGAATATAGGGGGAGTAAAAGGCAATCTTCATGGGTTTTGCTACACGTTTTTTTCTTGCCAAAGGTTTTGAATTTCATCCTCAACCTTTTGGTATTTTTCTTGTATGGTCGGTTTTTGCTGCCTTTCCCAGACTTGGATATAAACCAACACTCTGTTAATACCTTGAATCAGTGACTCGATAAAGCCGATCATACCTTCTTTATAACCACGCCTAAAAATAAATCGGCGTAAAAATTCCAGAGAACCTTTTCTAAGGAGAGTAAGAAAGCCCACCTTAGGAATGCCTGATTTATATAAAGCTTCCGCCTCCATAGGCGTCCAGTAAGCCGATTTCAGTAAACCGCTGGCAGTATCGCGATGAGTTAGGTGAATAATCGGGGTTTTAACTTCGACTTCATCGCCAATAAATTTAGGACTTTCATGCACCTCACCAAACCAGCCCTTGAGCGCTTCAGCCTGAAAAGCTCTGGTAACATAATCGTGTCCCCAACCACCATACTTCAGCCTTTTGCCATAATAAATGTTGTTGCGTCGGAATTTTAAGGCTGAAGCAGTGCCGGTTTCCAAAAGAACCATAATTTCTTTAGCCAAAGTTGGAATGATTCTTTCGTCAGCATCAACATAAATAACCCAGTCGGTTTTGGCGCGTTTGAGCAACTCTTCTCTTTTACGAGCAAAAGATTGGTGTTTGAAGGAAATAATTTTAGCACCCAACTCCTCAGCAATAGTGGCGGTTTCGTCTATTGAGCCGTCATCCAGCACAATAATTTCGTTGCACCAACGCAAGGTGTTGAGACAATTACCAATCATCGCTTCTTCATTGCGGGCAATAACCAAGGCGGTGATGGTGGGTTTTTTACTCATACTACCGGTTGCTTTCCGAATTGATTAGTGAGGGCGTGTAAAACTCCTTGGCGCTTTTTTTCGTTTCCGGAAAAGAAGTCTCTCCAGCTGAGCCTAACGGCTGCCAACCAAGCTTGCCAGTCACCGTGAGTAGCGGCAAACAATAATCTGTTTCTGGTTTGATAATAGTCATGAATGGTTGAGCCTGAGCCGCCCGAAGAAGCAGCATTTTTGTGCCAAACTTTAGATTCCGGACAAAAGCCGATCTCATAACCGGCTTTTCTAGCTCTCATGCTTAAATCAACATCTTCTAAATACAAAAAATAGCGTTTGTCTAGGGTGCCGACTTTTTCCAAAACTTCTCTCCTGATCATTAAAGAGCAACCAGTGGCAAAATCACTGGTTTTTTGTCGGTCAAACTGCCCTCGATCAACTTCATCCACCCCTCTATGAAAAGCAGAAAGGTGCTGCCAATCAATGCTGCCACCAGCGTACCACAATACTTCGCCAAGCTGATCTTTTTTGTAGCTGTTTTGGTGAAACTCACTGCCTTTATAAAAATAAATTTTTGAACCGACAATTCCATATTTGGGATTTGTCTCGATACAGGTAAATAATGCCTGCAAGAAATTGGTATCAACCACGGTGTCATTGTTCAGTAACACTACGTAATCAGAATTATATTTCTCAATAGAGTGATAAATACCCATATTGTTGCCGCCAGTGAAGCCCAAGTTGGAAGAGCTACGAATCAGTTCAAAATTGTTGTTAACTAGATTCGGCGGCAAGACCAACGGCTCTTTAGAGCCATTATCAATAACAATAACATTCCACTTAAAGCCTTTGGTTTTGATTTGATCCAAAGAAATCAGGCACTCCCGAGTGTCTCGGTGGCTGTTGTAATCAACAATAATAATCGATACATGTAACACAGTTTTATTATAACCCAAGCTTACGCCGGAGCCTCCAAATCAACTTAGCAATACCTTTGTTGTTTCTCGCATGCCAATCTGCCAGCCAAAAATTGAGAGTAAATTGCAGCTCTTCCAGCTCTTTAATCGCGTCGTTTTTATTATCTGATTTAGGAAAACCTTGAAGTTCCCACTGCTTCAGCACTACCGCTACTTCGTAGAAAGCTTGCAGCAAGGAAATGCCCACCCCGTGCGTGCCGGCATCCACCCCACGATGAAGAAAAAGCCGACTCATGGCTTCTGCATTGAAGGATTCAATGATAGTGCCGCCAGTGATATTTTTTTGCTCGCGCTGCCGGGCTTCGTGACTAGTGTAGCGATTGAGTCTTTCAATATATTGTTCCACTGTCTGGTAATTGTAATGAATAATGGCGTAGTCTTCTCGCTTGGCCAAGTAGTCGGCGGTACCTTTGATTCTGGGCTGAGAATGAATTCTGTCAGACCAAGTCACCACATCTTTCCTAAAAAGCCTCAGTTGATAGTCCGGCCACCAACCAGCGTGTTCGTACCAGCGCTTAAAAACAATATTTTTTCTGGGCAAAAAATAGGCATCAGCTGTGGCATCACCTCCAACCAGAGCCTGAATACGTTTTCTGAGAGTGGGGCTGATAATTTCATCGGCATCTACGATCAAAACCCACTCCTGAGTAGCTTTAGAAATAGCAAAATTTCTGGCCGGTTCCACCAGACCAACATCAGCAAACGCAAAAATTCGATCAGTGTACTTTTTGGCAACTTTAATTGTTTCATCGCTGCTCTGCATATCCACCACAATGATTTCGTCGGCAAACTTAACAGACTTGAGAGTGTCTGCAAATTTGTGGTCAAAATTAGAACTGACCGCGTTTTTAGTGTTGATCACTACAGATAAGCTCACGCTGTTCCTTTCCGGCGAACAATGGCTAGTACCGAGTTAATTTCTGAGTATATTTTAGCTTTTCCTATCAGTAAAAGTACAGCCGGATAGCTGGCGCCTACTAAGAACATGCCAGTCAATAATTGAGCGAAACCTTGTTGCCAATACTGCCAACCAAACAAACCAATCAACACCATTGCCACTGAAGCCAGAGTTTGTCGCCAAACTTGATCTAAAAAGTTGAATGGTATTGCTTTTTGCACATAATAAACTGACAAGACTGAAGTGAAACTGATCAGCAGGGCAGCCCAAGCGACGCCATTGAAACCTAGGAAAAGATATAAAACTGGCGTTAATAGCCAAGTTAACGCTGTCCATAAAAACATCAGTTTGAGGGTCTGGTTGATGGCGCCAATAGCGTTGAGGGTGTTGGTGAGCGGAGTAGAAATTGCCCCCCAAGCAATACTGGCGCTAAATAAAATCAAACTAGCAGCCGCCGGTAGCCATTTGTGATAATCTGGAATCAAGGTCAATAAAGGCATAATAAACAAAGACATCCCAACTATAATGGGAAAAATGACCAAGGTTATAAAGAAAAGAGATTTTTCAATGGCTTTAGCTAAGGCGGCTTTATTATGCTGTAAGCGTGAAAAACTAGGAAAAGTGATGGCTAAAACATTCTGAACTGTTAAGTTATAAGGATACATTGACCAGCTTTTAGCCCACTGAAGGTAACCAAATTGGCGGGTAGGAATAACCAAACCTAGCGTCAGATAAAAAAGCTGATCTTTAATTCTGGCTAGAAAATCATTAAGCTGAAATTTCACTCCAAAATTAATCAGTCCCAATAATGATTGCTTATCCAGTCGAATACCAAATGGCCAAGGTTGGATTAAAGTCATCACCAAAACTCCAACAATTGAGCGGGCAATCACCGCATAGGCGTAAGCCAAAACTCCCAAGCCGTTCCAAGCCAAATAAATCAGAATGCCGTGAAAAATTAATTGCTCAAATATTTGTGGCAAGACTAATTTAGAAAACTCCAACTTTCTTTCCAAAATCACTGAAGGGATGGTTTTGAGGGTAGCCAGCGGGAAAGAGATCGCTAAAGCGTAAAGTACCCAGATACCATCAGGACCAAGTTTGTTCTGAATCAAGGTTGCCTGGCTGAGGAGTACCACTACCCCCACGATAAGCCAAGATAAAAGCTGTTGAATGGCGAAAACAGTTTGTAAGTCTTTTTTGCTTGGTTCAGCCTTTTTTTGAATCAGGGAAGCGGCCAAACCAATATCGGAAAAGAAAATCAAAATGCCAATAATTTGAATAACAATGCCATAAATCCCAAAATCCTCGGGTGAGAAAAACTTACTCAAAATTACAATAGAAATAAAGCCAATGCCTTGCAGCAGTAAAGTTCTGAAGAAATACGAAATTGCTCCCACCAAAGATCGACGTTTGATAATCGCTAACTCAGTTTCAGGCATGCGCTTTTTGTCCTTTGATAAACTCAAGTGTAACGAAGAATAGCAAAATTACCAATCCAATAGCTGAGGTCAGGTCACTTAGTCGTCTCACTTGAGTAGTTTCCAGCTTAACTTCTACCTGGTTTTCGCCCGCAGGCACTGCTACACCAATCAGGCCAGTTTCAGTGACTCTCTTGGCAGTTTCTCTATCATTGAGATAAACTTTCCATCCGGGATAATCGGCTCTGGCAAAGATAATTGTTTGTGCTTCTTCAAAGTTGGTTTTAATTTTGGTACTAACCGAGTTGAAAGACAGCACCTCTGCTCCTGTGTACTCGCCAAAAAACTCAGTTTCAGCTGGCTGAAGATTTTCATCAAGTTGGACAGGAATATAATCGGGTAAAACGTAGCTGAGTTCGTTTTTGATCCGCGTCTCGTCAAGGTAATAAAGCTCACTATTATCTTCTAAGTATTCGCTCGGAGCAAAATACCGCCAATTGACCAAAACTATGAGAACAGATAAGCCCACAAACGCTAATTGGCTTGACCTTGGTTTCAGTAAAGCCAATGCGCTTGCTGAAAATAGCGCCAAGAAAAAAGTAGCAGCGCTTAACCATCTCCAAGGAAATTGAAGGTATTTCAACGGCTCAACTAAATCCCAAATAAACTTTGACTTGCCATGAGTGAGGTAAAGGGTGATTAGAAATAAAACTGCCCAGAAAAAACTGGGGAAATAGTTTTTTCTTTTGCCACTTTTAATCATTAGCATCACCCAACCCAGCAAGGCCAATCCCAACGCTAAAATCTGGCCAAAACCTAGAAAGAAAGAAATCTCATCATACATGCCATAGGCCGAAGCCCCATAACCCCAATTTTCCGTCAAAAATTGCTTGAGTCCCAAAAAATGCACGGCGTAATCAAAATAGCCACCCACAATAAACTCGTCCACCTTGGTGTAATTTTTCTCTAGCAAAGCCGGTACAGTATAAAATGAAGCCAACAGCGCTGCTAAACCATATCCCTTAATTAAACTAAAGACGCTTTGCCGCCATTCCAACTGCTGGTTTTGAGTGTATTTTTGCCAAATAATCATGCCTAAGGCTACTACTCCGGACAAAGGCAAAAAAATTAAAGCAGATAAATTATGGCTCAAAAGCAAGACGGTTACTGAAAGACTCAATAATAACCAATAACGAGGACGATTTTCCCTAATAATTAAGTACAAAGACAGCAAAATCCAGGGAAAAGTCATCATTCCGAAAGCTTCACTTAAAGCCCCGCGTACAAACAAATTGACCGCTCGATAAGGTGCCAGAGTAACGGCAGCAGCCATAAAAATTCCCGCGTATTTGCCCCAGAGTTTTTTTCCCAATAAATACATGCCTACCACAGTTACCAGGTTGGTCAACAAAAATAACAATTTTAGATTGAGTTCTAAAGGCAGCCTGCCAAAATGCAGTAGCGCGCCCAATAAATAAGGCAAGGGTGCGTAGAATTGAAACAACGGCATCCCATAACCAAAACCAAAGTTGCTACTCCATCTTGGGGGAAATTGGCCGTCGGCGAGCATTCTGCTCATCTCACCAATTCTAGCTACATGAAGATAATCATGAACAACGAACAAACCCGGACGGAACAGCGACCAGCTCGAAGCAAAAATAATGATCACTAAGGCAAGCGGCACAAGCAACCGTTTTAAGTTCATAGAAATTATTGTAACCTAAAACAAGGAAGAGTGATAAGATTAGAACAGCCAATATGACAAATAAAGAGCTTGTTAAAAAACTTTTAACGGTAATTTTATCCGGTCTGGCGGTAATTTTTGTTTTCACGACAGTCTTTATCGGCGGCATGGGTTTTTACCTCTACTCTCAACTGCAAATATTTTCTGAACACTCCGGCCTGACTTTTACAGAGATGCGTGCTTTAGCTGGGGAAGCCTGGAAGGCTCCGGTGATGGCCAACAATGATTACAAAAATATCCTGATTTTAGGTATTGATTCTCATGAAAGTCGTGGTGAAGTACCGCCGCTGACAGACACGATGATGTTGGCTGCCATGCATCTGCCAAGTGGTCAAATTAATACCTTGTCATTACCTCGGGATCTTTGGAGCGATGCCTATGCTACCAAAATTAATGCTCTTTATTACTATGGACAAGAGCGCTACCCCAATGAGCCGGAAAGATTTCCTGCTGAAACCATGGCTGAAATGCTTGATGTACCAATCCATCATACGGTAGTAATTTCGATGAGTTCCCTGGCAGAATTGATTGATTTAATTGGTGGCGTAGAGGTAGAGATACCTCAAGGTTTTACTGATGAGCAGTTTCCTCGCCCGGATGTTGATGTTACGGTTGAACATGATCCTACCAAACTTTATAAAACCGTAACTTTTGTGGAAGGTCCAGCAACCATGAATGGCGAGAGAGCTTTGGAATACATTCGTAGTCGTCATAGTGTTGATGAACAAGGTCATGATTTAGCCAGGTCTGAGCGTCAACAATTAATCATTAGTTCGCTAATTCAAAAAATTATGAGCGCTCAAGTTATTTCTGATCCTGCCCTGCTGGGCAAACTTTACAAACATTACCTTAATCAATATGACCAATATCTGCCGGTAGTTGAACTAGCGGCTCTGGTTAAGCAGTTGGTGCCGGTACGACAGCAGATTTCACTCAATCCTCACTCACTGACCATTTACCCTGATGATGAAAATGGCGCTATTTGGCATCCGCCGGTGCGTGCTTATCAAAATCAGTGGGTCTATGCTATCCGTGATCAAGATACTCTCGAAAAACAAGTCCAAAGTATTTTTGTCAATGAATCAGCTATAATTAGTCAAAGTGAATAAACTATTAAACTATGGAAAAACCGCCCTTCACTCACCAGCAAGTCTTTAGATTTTTAGTTGCTCTCGTAGTAATTTTAGCCATTATTGCCGGTTATTATTATACCGTTTACGGCTACGAAGTTAGAAAAACTACTCGTTTGGAAAAGCAAATCATACAACTTCAACAAGGAGAGACAAAATGAGTCGCACGCTTTTAGTAACCGGAGGAGCCGGCTTTATTGGCTCAAATTTTATTCATTATTGGTTGAAAAAATATCCTGAAGACAAAATTATTAATTTAGACGCCCTCACCTACGCTGGTAATCTTGAAAACCTCACGGCTTTAAAAACCAACCCCAATTACACTTTTGTGGAAGGCAATATTGTTAACCGCGAGTTGGTTAATAAGATTGTCGAGGACGCGGAGATGATTGTCCATTTCGCGGCTGAGAGTCACGTAGACAGGTCAATTCTTAATCCGGCAGTATTTTTAGAAACTAATGTCATGGGCACCCAGGTTTTGTTGGACGCTGCTTTGACCCATAAAATTAAAAGATTTCATCACATTTCTACGGATGAAGTTTTCGGCACGCTGGAACTAGGCAGCGATGAGCAGTTTAACGAAAACACACCCTATGATCCGCGTAGTCCTTACTCGGCCAGCAAAGCCAGCTCTGATCACTTAGTTCGTGCTTATGGCGAAACTTATGGCTTGCCTTTCACTATTACCAATTGCTCCAATAATTACGGTGAGTATCAGCATCCAGAAAAATTTATTGCTCTAGCTATCACTCAATTGCTTGAAAACAAAAAAGTGCCACTTTATGGCGATGGTTTGCAAGTACGTGACTGGCTGTACGTACAAGATCACTGTGCGGCCATCGAAACGGTGCTTAAGAGTGACAACATCGGTGAAACTTATTTGGTGGGTGGCTTGACTGAGGACATCCCCAATAAAGAAATTTTGGCCATGATTAGCTCACTGATGGGTGCTGGCAGTGACATGATTGAGCATGTTAAAGATCGAGCTGGTCATGATCGACGTTACAGTGTCGATTGGTCAAAAATTAATCGCGACCTTGGTTGGGCACCTTCAGTAACTATTGAGGAGGGACTGAGCAAAACTATTGAGTGGTACCGCGCCAATCCGCAGTGGTGGCAACCGCTCAAATTAAAGAGCCAAGACTTTTTTGCAGCTAATTATCAAACAGCAGAATGAGTTCAACGACAGAAAGGCGCCAGTGATAAGTTTTAGCTACTCAAAAGAAGAAGCGGAGGAGTTGCGACCAGGAGTATTTAGTACCAGTATTAACGGCCTTTATTACCTTCCCCACCGGATTTTTGCCGATCAGCGTGGTTTTTACACCGAGTTGGCGCGCGTTCCAGAAATTGATGAACTGACTGATGGTCAGTTTATTATCAAGCAGACCAATTTATCAATGTCCGTGACTAATGTGGTTAGGGGCATGCACGCTGAAGATTGGAATAAATTGGCAACCGTATTGACCGGCCGATGTTTCTCTGCTCTGGCTGATGTTCGTCCTGACTCGCCTACTTTTGGCAAAGTTGAGACTTTTCTCTTTGGTCCGGATGAAAGAGAGCTGCAAGGCTCTCTTTATATTTCTCGAGGACTAGCCAATTCGTTTGCGGTGTTGGAAGGGCCGGTGTATTATCTTTACGCTGTTGACGCGCTCTACGCTGAGCGCGATCCTAATAATGATGTGGCTATTTCCCTTTTTGACGCAGATCTAGCTATCAATTGGCCAATTACTCAGGAAAAAATGATTATCTCGGAAAGAGACAGGCACTCGGTTTCGCTTAGAAATAAGTATCCGGAAAAATTTTCATGAAACAGCCCATTTTAGTCACCGGCTCCAATGGTTTGGTGGCTTCAAGTTTTATCAGCAGTTTTGGTGAAAAATACTTGATTGAGCCGGTAGATATTAGTAATGCTACTAACCCGGTTGATATTACTAACCGAGAAGCAGTGGCTCGAGTGCTGGGTGAAGCTGAAGCTAAGCACATTCTTCATTTTGCTGCTTTTACTGATGTCACTGCTGCCTGGGAACAGCGCGGTGACAAAAATGGTTTAGCCTACAAAGTTAATGTTGTTGGCACTAAAAATATTGCTGAAGAAGCCCGGAAAAACCAACAACACTTGATTCATATTTCGACCGCATATGTTTTTGATGGTGAAAAAGAAGGTCTTTACCTTGAGGATGACCCCATTCACCCCCTTGAGTGGTACGGCCAAACTAAAGCTGAAGCGGAAGCGGTGATTCAAAACATAGCCGATTTAGCTTGGACTATTCTCAGAATCGATCAACCTTTCAAGCCGGAACCATTTCCCAAAAAAGATCTGGCTCACCGAATTATTGAAGGATTACAAAACGACAATTTATACCCGCAATTTAACAATCATTTCTTCGGGCCCACTTTTTTACCTGATTTTGCTCGAGTGCTTGATACTGTTATTTCCCAAAACTGCCTCGGTCTATATCACGCTGCTAGCGGAGAAAAATGGACTGACTATGATTTTGCCTCAGCAATTAAAGACGCGCACGGTTTTGCGAGTGAAATTCAAGCTGGCGATCTCAATCAGTATTTAGCCAACCTCAACCGACCCTACCAAAAAAACACCGCTTTAAACTCAGAAAAGCTTCAGCGAGAGCTAAAAATTGAGTTTACACCCATCGCCGAGGCAATTACTCAGCTTCAATACTAGACTCATTGCTAAACTACTGTTTCTGTTTTTCCCGCCACTCTTTAATCTTGCCGTGATCGCCGGTCATCAAAACCTCCGGCACCTCCCAACCTCGGTAATTTTGCGGCCTGGTATATTGAGGATAGCCAAGCTGGCCAGGAATCGCGTGTGATTCATCCCAAGCACTCTCTTCGTTGCCCAGCACTCCGGGAAGAAGTCGCACAACACTATCAACAATCACTGCTGCTGCCGGCTCACCACCAGTCAAAACATAATCGCCAATTCTGATTTCTTCATCAACTAAATGTTCAGCTACCCGCTCATCTACACCTTCGTAGTGACCACAAATGATCACCAACTCGTCAAGCCCAACATATTCCAAAGCTTTTTGCTGATTATATAATTTGCCTTTCGCTGAAGTGAGTACTACCTTCTTTTTGCTGCCTTGACTCCTTTTTTTAACACCCTGCAGTGCCAAATCAATTGGTTCCACCATCATCACCATACCCGGGCCACCGCCAAAAGGTCGATCATCAGTTTTCCTGTGTTTATCCTGAGAAAAATCACGAATATCAACAATTTCAATTTCAGCCAGTTTTTGCTCCAGTGCCCGCTTCAAAATAGATTGCTCAAAAGGTGAGATGAAATAAGCCGGGAAAAGCGTTAAAATAGTGATCTTCATGGTGAGGGTATTTTACCTCACCTTGATTCCTGATACTATAGACGCTAGATATGAGCACCGAAGCCCCGACTGGACCGACTCTCACCCAAGTTACCCTAGTGGGCCGTAAAGTAGTGAAATACGGGGCACTGCTTTTGGTAACCCTAATGGTGTCTCGGGTAGCTATCGGCGCTTTTGCTACCTATTGGCGAGCCACTCATCCACCACCCCCACCCCCGCCTACAGTCGGTTTCGGCATCTTGCCAGCTTTGGCTTTTCCCAACCAGGACGCTACCAACAGACCCAGTTCATACAGGCTGGAAACCGCCACTGGTGGTTTAGCTGAGTTTCCCGACAGAGCCAAAGTTTTCTTCATGCCCAAACCCACTGTCAGTTTGTTAACTGATCAGGAAGCCAAAGAGCTGGCTGCTAAATTTGGTTTTGTTTTTGAGCCGCAAATTTTGAACAGCCGCACCTACCGCTGGAACAAGAACCAACCACTACAAACCACTTTTGACCTTGATATTATCAACCACCACTTTGAATTGACCACTGATTATCAAAGTCGACCCGAACTACTCATCGACAACAGCCTACCAACCAATTTTGAGGCAGTTAGGCAAGTCAAAACATTTTTAACTACTGGCCAGTTGCTGCCCTCGGACGTTGCCACCGCTTCCGGTGAGATTACGCCGCTAAAATCACTTGGCGGTGAGCTGGTGGAGGCAGTTTCGCTTTCCGACGCCGATTTTCTTCAAGTTGATCTCAACCGTTACCCCATTGATGGCGAATACCGCATGTTCAGCCCCGAAGGCTATCGAGGAGTCATTAGCGCTCTTTTAAGCGGCAGCCTGAGAGGAAGAGATGCGGTGGTGGATCTACAGTATAAATACAATGAGGTTGATTATTTTCAGTATCACACCTATCCGCTGCGCACCAGCACTGAGGCTTGGAGAGTCTTGCAGGCGGGAGAAGGTTTTGTTGTCAACGGTAACGAGGTAGAAACGGCAGTAATCCGTTCGGTTACTCTTGGTTATTATGACTCATTTGAGGAGCAAGAATACTTGCAGCCGATTTATGTTTTTGAAGGAGACAATAATTTCATCGGCTACGTGCCAGCCATAGATTCGGAATATTTACAAAAATGATTTTCCCAACTGAGGGCGGGTTTGGAGAAACAAAAGTGATATAATTTCTATTGCCATGAGTCAAGCTCAGCCTATTACCACCAGGATGGCCCCTAGCCCCACGGGCGAATTACACGTCGGTAGTTTGTCCGTTGCCCTGAAAAACTACGCTTGGGCTAAGCGTAACCGCGGCAAATTTATTCTTAGAATTGAGGACACCGATCAAAAGCGTGAAGTTGAAGGCGCTGTTGACAGACTGAAAAATATTTTACAGCTATTCAATTTGGTTTGGAATGAAGGCCCTTATTTTCAATCTGAACGACTTGATCTTTACCAACAAGAAGCTAAGAAGTTGGTGGATTTAGGCCACGCTTATTACTGTTTTTGCAGTCCTGAGAGATTGCAACAAGTACGAGAACAAATGATGGCGGAGAAAAAGCCGCCAAAGTACGATCAACGCTGCCGCGGTCTTTCTGAAAAGGAAGTAGGAGAGCGACTCAAATCAGGCGAAGCTTATGTGATTCGCCTCAAGGTGCCGGAAAATGAAGAACTGTCTTTTACAGACCTGATCAGAGGAGAAATTTCCTTCAACTCCAACAGCGTTGACGATCAGGTTTTAATCAAATCAGATGGCTTTCCCACCTACCATCTGGCCGTGGTGGTAGATGATCACCAGATGAACGTTACTCACATTTTTCGCGGCGAAGAATGGATCAGTTCCACCCCCAAACACATTTTGCTTTACCAAGCTTTTGGTTGGCAGTCGCCGGTTTTTTGTCATTTTCCGGTTTTCCTTAATCCTGATGGTAAGGGCAAGATGAGCAAAAGAAAAGGTAGCGTTTCGGTGGAATCGTTTTTGGCGCGCGGTTACTTGCCTGAAGCTCTGCTCAATTTTTTAATGATTTTGGGTTGGGCACCAAGAGATGAAAACGAAATTATGAATTTAGAGCGCTATGTTCGTGAGTTCGACCCTAGTGATGTCAGCGCTAAATCAGTAGTTTTTGATCTGAAAAAACTTGATTGGCTTAACGGCATCTACATTCGGAACTTAACTGATGAAGAATTGCTTTCCAGACTCAAAAACTTTCTGCCCGTCGACTTTCCCCATGATAAAGCTGCCAAAATTTTGCCTTTAGTGAAAGAAAGATTGGTAACTTTGGCTGATATAGAGGCGTTAACCGATTTCTTTTATCGGGATATTGAGGTGGAAACTACTCTGCTGCTTAAAAAATCCAACCCGGAGGAAGTGGCTCGGCAACTCAACACCACCCAAACAACGTTAGAAAACTTAAATAACTGGCAACTGGAAGAAATTGAGGCCTCGATCAGAAAACTCCAGGAGCAAAATAATTGGCACCGAGGACAATTTTTTATGATGTTGAGGTTAGCCGTAACCGGCAAAAAGGCCACTCCACCCCTGTTTGATACTCTCGAAGTACTTGGTAAAGATCTGGTGATTAAGCGACTACAACAAGCCCAGCAAAATCTTTAAATCTCTATGCCTGCCAAATCAAACCAGCTCAAACTCAAAATCATCCAACAATATCTTGAGGACACTCACGAAAACCTCATCAGGTCTCAGGCTGTGGTGGAGCAGTGGCTAAATGCGACTAATTTAAGCATTGATGAGCTGCGGTTCGCGCCACAAAACTCTCCTCGATATCAGCAGGCTTCTATGGTAGTGAGCCATTCTGTGACTGAAGTCATCGCTAAAGCTAAAGATGCCGAGCTGCTTCATACTATTACCATGGAGGAACATCAAGCCATCATTTTCAAACTAAGAGAAGTTTCCAAGCTTAATCCCGGTGAGTTACCAAAAAACGACTTACTTTATTTGGAACAACAGCTGTCTGATATCTTTGGGTTTGAAGTGGTGTCCGAACTGGATGATAAAAGACTGCCTTTTGCTATGGGCACAATGATGGCTGCCCCTCATTTGCGCCGCTTTCCGAATGATCAGCTGGCAGACCATCAAAGGTATCAGGAGGCCGGACTGAGTAAAACCAGGGGTAGTTATGACTGGATGCTTGAGGGTGGCGAGTTGTCTGATCAAGCGGCTGCCCGCGAAAGATATGGAGTGGCTCTGCCGCTGGCTTATTTGCCTGATTGGCAACAAAATTACTTGGCTTTAAAACAGTGGTACCAGTACCGCAAGCTCTTAATTATCAATCCTTTTGATTTGAAAGCTATCGTTGGTTCAGTTACTGACGGCAGCATGGTTGCCACCTTAAAATATCAATTTGCCGGCTCACCGGAAATAATCCGTGAGGGAATGATCTGGAGTCCGAGTGCTTCAGGAAAAATTTTGGCTTTTTTCATTAATGATGAAGAGAATAAAGTCGTGTTAGGACCAATTAATCTTGCCACATGATAGACTCACTGCCAGCAACGGCCATCACCAAACAACTTAATGCTGCTTATTACGGCAAATTAGTACCAGCCGACATTTTGGTACAAATTCTCAACCAATTCGACGATGAAGAATCAAGGCATCAAGCCTACGAAACTATTTTGGCTATTCTGGATCGCGCTGCCTTACACGCGGTCATGGCCTACTTAACAGAGCATGAAGATAAGGTGGCTTTTCTGGAGCTGCTCAGAGACGAGTATGACAGCAACCACCCGCTTGAGTGGGCAACTTTAAAATTTGACAGCGCTGAGCAGGTTGTTCGCGAAGCAGTCGAGCGCTCTCTCCTAGCCATTCATTCTGCTCTTAAAGAGCATATTTAGCTGCTGGTTTCAAGTATTTACAGCAAGATAAGCAGTTAGTACATTAGAGAGAATGATAGATATTAATCTTTCAGTTGGCTCTAGATATCCGGTTGACCGTAAAAAAATCAGAGCCGCCGCTAAAAAACTCCTGGCTGAACACAAGGTTGAGCACGCCCAGCTTGATGTTTCTATCGTGGGAACAAGGAAAATTAAAGAGCTGAATGAATCACGCCTAAAGCATCGGGGCGCTACTGATGTACTTTCTTTCCCTCAGCATGAGCGCGATAACCTTCATGATTTTCCCATGCCGGAGGGTATCCCGCCTCATCTTGGCGATATTGTGATTAGCTTTCCTGAAGCAGTCAAAACTGCCAAGCGGTATGGCAAAATGGTAGACGATCAACTTTGTTTTTATTTAGAACACGGCTTGATGCACTTGTTAGGCTATCATCACGACTAATTATGAATTGGAATCGCAAATATCGACCCTACCAGCTTGCGGGCCTACACCTAGGCTCAGTGAGAGAGCAATTGCTGTCTTTTCTAAATCAAGGCAAAATTCCTCAGGCGCTTTTATTTGCTGGTCCGAAAGGCACAGGCAAGACTTCGGCTTCCAGAATTATTGGGGCAATCCTTAATAGTCCAGAAAATGCTGCTGTGGTTGAGGCTGTCTACATCAAAAATCAGCCTCAAAAAGGAGCTCAACTAAAAGACATCACTCAACTGGACAATCTGGGCAAAAAGATTTTGCAAGGCAATTCTTTCGTGGTGCAGGAAATGGACGCCGCCAGCAACCGAGGAATTGACGATATCCGTGCCCTTAAAGACAGAATCATGCTCCCTCCTCAAGAAGGGGTAATCTCCGTTTTTATCTTGGACGAAGCGCACATGCTGACTACCGAAGCTTTCAATGCTCTTTTGAAAATTTTAGAAGAGCCGCCGGCACACGTGGTTTTTATCCTGGCCACGACCGAACTTCATAAAATCCCCGGCACCATTGCTTCACGATCACAGCTGGTGACGTTTAGAAAAGCCACCACAACCGAAATAGCCGAGGCTTTGGCAACTGTTTTTCAAAGTGAAAAAATTAAGCATGAAGCTGAGGCGCTAGAAATGATTGCTCTCCTAGCTGACGGTAGTTTTAGAGACGCTATCAAGCTCTCGGAGGCAGCGGCTGGCGAAGGGACAATCACCAAACAGGCTGTAGAAAAATTTGCCGCTGCCGTGCTGGAAAATGAAGTGCGAAGTTTGATTGCCGCCGTGGTGAAAAAAGAAGCCAAAACTATTATCACCATTTTTGCTGAGCTAAGAAAAAGAGCCGTTGATGCCGATTATTTCTACAAACAAGTGATGCGCTCTCTTCATCAGAGTCTGGAAATTCATCATGGTTTGGTTG
>CAZESB010000002.1:43374-66146 GCA_964515115.1 uncultured Pseudomonadales bacterium
ACTCGGGTGGCGCAGGTCAACTCGACTTTTGCAGCGCTGCTACAATCCGCCAAGCCTCTTTCCGGAGATCCCGGTAACATTGCCGTTGGCGTTTATTATCAGTTTCACCAGGAACAGCTCTCCAGTAATAAATTTCTGGAGATGATTGAACCGATTATCAATGACATTTGTGGTGGTCAGGTGACGATTTCTATTGTTATGGCAGATACACCTCGGCACGCCCAGCTTACTGAGCCACAGCTTAAAGAAAAAGACAAAATCCCCGAACTAGCACAAGTGGCATCTGAAGCTTTGATGTAGTAAAATTGAAATTCAGGTATTCGTCGTTATTATACGAAAACTATAAGGAGGAAAGGAAAAATGGCAAATCCATTTAAAGCACTCGGCGATCTTAATCAACTGCGCAAACAAGCCAAGCAGATGCAAGATGAGCTGGCACAAGAAGAAATTACCGTTGAACGTGACGATGTGGTGGTAATTATTTCCGGCGATCAAAAAATCAAACATTTTTCGGTGCAGGGCGTGACCAGCAACGAAGCGGTAGATGTTCTCAACGAAGCTATTAAAAAATCACAAGAGTTGGCTGCCAAAAAACTGCAAAGTATGACCGGCGGCCTTGGTGGTCTCATGGGTGGGGGCAATTAATCCATCATGAAACTTTTGTTTGCCAGTACTAATGCCGGCAAAATTAAAGAAGCTCAAGCGATTATTCAACTTTCCGGAGTGGAAATTATTTCCTTAGATGAGTTGGGTCAAGATTATCAAGATGTGGCAGAAACCGGCATCACTTTTGAAGCCAATGCCAAACTGAAGGCGGTATATTTTGCTCAGCTGGCGGGCATGCTGACGCTGGCTGATGATTCTGGTCTTGAAGTGGAGGCTCTGGATAATGGCCCGGGTGTCAACAGCAATCGCTGGTTTTCCGGGAGTGACGCTGATCGTAACCAAGCTTTGTTGCAAAAGCTTGCAGGTCAAACCAATCGCCAGGCTAAATTTGTCACCGTGGCTTGTCTTTATGACCCCGCTACGCAGCAAGAAAATTATTTCCGCGGTGAAGTAGCAGGAACAATTGCTTTCAAGCCCTCTGGCGAAGCCGGTTTCGGCTATGATCCGATTTTTATTCCTTCTGGCCATGATCAGACTTTCGCCGAGCTTGGTCTTGATATTAAAAATCAGCTTTCTCATCGAGCCAGAGCTTATCAATTGGTAAAAGAATTTCTGCAAAGCAAGTAACATGAATCAGGCCAACCAATCATACACGCCCTCCAAAAAGATATTGGCAAAATATGCCGATATCTTGGTGAACTTTGCTTTGAACTCCGGCGCCGGATTGAAAAAAGGTGAAGTGGTCCACTGTGTTGTTCCGGACGTAGCCAAGCCTCTGGCTTTGGAGCTACAGAATGCCATTCTCAAAGCCGGCGGTCAATCCATGATGAGATTGGCGCCCACTTTGTTTAGTCGCGATTTTTATAGTTTAGCCAATGAAGAACAGCTGACTTTTTTTCCAGAAAAATATTTACGAGCTAAAGCAGGCCTGATTGATCACGCCATCAGTATCATCGCCGAAGTTGACCCTGAAGAACTTAAAGGCATTGATTCAGATAAAATTATGAAATCCCGAGCCGCCCAGTATCCTTTCAGAGAGTGGTTATTTGAGAAAGAGCGCCAAGGCAAGTTTTCCTGGACTGCGGCTATGTGGGGCACTGAGTCTAAAGCCAAAATTGTCGGTTTGACTCTTGAGCAGTACTGGCAACAAATAATTAAAGCCTGTTACCTCGACAAAGCTGATCCGATTAGTCATTGGCGTACTTTGACTCGCCAGCAAAACCAAATTAAAAATAGGCTTAACAGTTTGTCAATTGAGTTTCTGAGAGTTGAGGGCGAAGACGTTAATTTGAGAGTGCAGTTGGGTCCAAATCGTGCCTGGAAAACAGGTGGTGGTAGCAATGTTCCCAGCTTTGAGCACTTCACCTCCCCTGATTGGCGCGGTACAGAGGGTTGGATTCGCTTTAACCAACCGCTCTATCGATATGGCAATATTTTGTCCGGTATCGAGTTGCATTTTGCCAAGGGTGTGGTCACTCAAGCTACTGCCAAACAAGGTGAGAAAGTCTTAAAAAGTATGCTGGCTTCGGAAAACGCCAATAAGCTCGGTGAGTTTTCTCTGACAGACAAAAGATTTTCCCGGATTACCCACCCAATGGCTGAGACTCTTTTTGACGAAAATATCGGTGGTCCGTATGGCAATATGCATATCGCTGTTGGCATGGCTTATAAAGATTGTTACCAAGGTGATCCTAGCCAAGTTGCTGATCAAGAATGGGAAAAAATGGGTTACAACAACTCGCCCGTGCATACCGATATGGTTAGTACGGTTAATCGCACTGTAACGGCAGAGTTAACCGACGGTTCTGAGGTAGTGATCTATAAAAATGGCAGTTTCACAATCTAATTTTTATAAGGCTTAAGCAATAGTAATCTGCGGCTCTAGATAGACATCTTGTACCGCGCGCAAAATAGCCAAACCTTCATTCCAAGGGCGTTTAAACAGCTTGCGGCCGATCATTAGGCCCGTGCCACCAGCACGTTTGTTGATAACTGCGGTCCTAATGGCAGCGCGCAAGTCATCACCGCCCACGGCCTCACCACCGGAATTAATCAGACCAATTTTACCGCCATAACAATGCAGCACTTGATAGCGCACTAAATCAATCGGGTGCGCGCCAATCAAGTTGCTATACATCTGCTCATTGTACTTGCCAAAACCCAATTGCTGAAAACCGTAAAGTGGCTCGGGCATTTTCTGTTTAATAATATCGGCGCCCATGCTGGCGCCAAGATAACAAGCCTGAGCAGTGATATCAACAGCGCTGGAATAATCGTGATTGTCTTTAAGGTAATGGGGATTTCTCGGATAGCACCAAAGCACCGTAAACATTCCCAGGCTGTGAGCCGCTTCAAAAGCCAAACTAATTTCTTCAATTTGCCGGTGTGATTCTTCGGAACCAAAATAAACGGTCGCGCCTACACCCAGCGCGCCCATATTCCAGGCTTTATTGACCGTGGCAAACAAAATTTGATTAGTTTTGGCCGGGTAGGTCAAGTGCTCGCTGTGATTAAGTTTAACAATAAAAGGAATAGTTCTGGCGTATTGATCAGAAACCAAGCCGAGAGCGCCGGCGCTGCTGGTAACAGCGCTGCAGCCTCCTTCAATAGCAAACTTGACAATATTTTCCGGATCAAAATACTGAGAATTTTCAGCAAAAGAGTAGCCAGCGGTGTGCTCTAAGCCCTGATCAACCGGAAAAATAGAAAGATAGCCCGTGCCCGCCAAACGTCCATGGGCGTAAAGCTGGCGTAAAGATTCCAAAACCTGATCCGGACGGTCCGACTTAGCAAAAATTTCTTGCACCTGATTGGGACCGGGAGTGGTTAAGCTTGAGGCGAGAATTTTTTCGGCTCGATACTCCAACAATGATTGAGCTTCTTCACCAAGCTGAGCGGCTATTTCTTGATAATTCATGGCAGGTTTAAAACTTACGTTCGGTGGTTTTTTATTGTACTATGTACACTGTAGCAGATTTAACTGTCATTAGTAAGAATAATTATGCCTGCCAATCCCATTGCTTATTTTTGCGCCGAGTACGGACTGACCCACGAGCTGCCGCTTTATGCCGGCGGCCTAGGTATTTTGGCTGGCGATACCCTCAAACAAGCCGCAGATGACAACGTGCCGCTGGTGGCTTTTGGTCTGCTCTACCGCGGCGATCAAATGAGGCAAGCGATCTCTTCGGAGGGCTGGCAAACTGAAGAAAATCATGACTATGATCCGGTTTCGATGGGTTTAGAGCATGTCTATAAAAATGAACAGCCACTTTTCGTGAAGGTGCAACTGGCTGATCAGCTAATTTGGTTACGAACTTGGAAAAAAACTCTTTCGGAAAAGGTGGTGCTTTACCTGTTGGACGCCGACACTGATCAAAATCAGCCGCACTACCGCTCACTCACTCGTCAGTTGTATTTTGGTGACGATACTTACCAATTTGAACAACAGCTGCTGCTTGGTATTGGTAGCTTGAAGTTGCTCCGAGCTTTGCAACTTGAGCCTACAGTTTATCACCTCAATGAAGGCCGGCCGGCACTGCTGCACTGGGAACTTGTCAGTAAAATTATGAGCGCGGAAAAACTTGATTATGATGCTGCCAGAGAAAAAGCCATTCAGCAAACCGTTTACACCAACCATACTCTGGTGTTAGCGGGTAACAAACAGTACGACCAGGAAATGGTCCGTCAATATGCCGAGCCGTATGCCGCTCATTTAAACATCAGTGTCGATGCACTGCTCCAACCCGGCCTCACTCAAAACGGCAGTTTTTCTGTTTCCGACTGCGCTTTAAACGCTTCCAGAAAAGCCAATGGCGTCAGCCAACTACACACTGAATTGTCCAAACAAAACTGGCCAGAACACCAGTGGGTCAATATCACCAATGGGATTCACTTGCCCACTTGGCAAGCGGAGGAAATTCGCTTGGTTCAGCCTCCAGATGAAATTTGGCCAAAACACCTCGAGTTGAAACAGCAAACTGAAGAGTTTGTGAAGACTAAAACCGGCTACGGCTATGATCCTCAGCAACTGGTGATTGGTTGGGCGCGCAGACTGGCCGGTTACAAGCGACTTGATGCTCTTTTTAGGGATATAGAGCGGCTTCAGGCGATTGTTCATGATGCTCAACACCCGGTGCAAATTTTAATTGCCGGTAAAGTTCATCAAGGCAATGAAACTGGTAAAGAGATGCTCCAAACCATTATTGGTTTGATGCAAAACGAGTTGGCTGGTCAAGTGTTGTTTATTCCGGATTACAACATGGAAGTAGGACAGCACCTCACCAGAGGCGTTGATATCTGGTTAAACACCCCCGAGCACGGCAAAGAAGCCTGTGGCACTTCCGGTATGAAAGCTATTAGCAATGGTGTGTTGCAATGCACGGTAGCTGATGGCTGGGCCGCGGAGGTGGATATTAACCAAATCGGCTGGGAACTGGACTCTGAACATATTGCTGAAAGCATCTATAACACTTTGGAAAAACAAATTGTGCCAGCATATTATTCGCAAAAAAAAGACGGCCTTTACCATCCTAGCTTGGACTGGCTGGAAAAAATGACCAAAGCAATTGAGCTAGCTGAACAGTTCAACGCCAAACACATGCTTGATGGTTATTTAGAAAAATTATATAAATAGCCCAACGATGGCAACACCCAAGTATAAAAAGTTCTACGATTTAATGACAGCTAAAAATCAAAAGCTGTTTGATGAGTTTCAGCCAATTCATGATGGCTTTGTGGCAGATGCTGATCGGTGGGCTGAACAGTTCCACCGGGTCGGTAGGGACGTGATGGACGTGATGCGTGACTGGGAACGGCGGCTTTGCTCAGGTATGGAGCGCGGCACCAACGCTGTTTATTCACATCAGGTTTCAGACAAATTTTGGCAGGAGATTAAGAAGCGTTTTAGCCACATTGAGCGGGTGGGGTTGAAGTCTAACTTTGATTAGGTTTTATCTATTCCCTGTTTACTAAATTCAGAGCAGGCAATACAATCCTGCTACGATGTCTGTGGAAGCAAAAATCGGCCAAGAACCCGAGCAAAGATTTATCAATCCCGATTCTTTTCACCGTCAAGTGGGACGGGTTACTTTAGATGTGTTTGCAGAAAAAGCGGCAAGTTTTTTCAAAGCCGACCCATATAGTTACACTCAGAGATTGGGGCTGTACCGCATTTCGAGTTATTTCTATTATCAAAAACACTTGTTAACAGAACCCATCGCTAAAGAAGTGGGACTTAAACCAACGAGTAAAGTTGAGGAGTGGGAAGCACAAAAATTTAGTGTTTTAGTCGCGGAGATAGTGGTTCCTACAGGCACAATCATTATAGTTCCTTTGATTGATCGCATCCAAGCAATTGCGGAACTGAAATTTGAGATTTATTTTGAAGTTAGGGACCGGCATCCGAGCAAGATTCGCACTGTTAATTTTGGCAGAGTCCCTGATAACGGTGATGTTGCAAAGATAGTTGCAGACTGGGATGAAACAATGAATGAAAATATAGATGGTTTGAGAGAGATTTTGAACTGATTGAGTTTAATAAAACAAATTTTTTTCACCTTTTACGTACTTGTCAGCAAGTAATGCAATTTTAAAATGGTAATTATCCCAATTATATGGGAAAGAGTCCTGGCTAACCTCAGTTTCAAATAATTGCTTTTCATTCGTGTAGCCAGCAGCCTCAAAAGCAGTTCCTTCAGAATGTGTTTTGATAAGTTTACTAATAGGACATTCAACAATGGCATGAACTTCATCTTTCTCAAGCTCATACGTTTCTAAGGGAGAATTATCTGTTGTAAAGAAGACATTGACTACATTATGCCTGGTATGCCCCTGTGTATCTGGGCTCACATGGAGTTTCCTACCCAAATAAGTGAGATCGCTCCGCTTGTATTTTTTACCCAATTCCTCCCTTACTTCCCGCAAACCATCATAAATTGACTCGCCGCTCGTGTAATGCCCACCAGCAGTGACATCTAATTTATTAGGAGCCCAAGTAGATTTAGGACTTCTTTGTTGGTAAATAATAGCTGGCTCAGGTTCTGTGCGAATAATCCAAAGATTGAAGGTTCCAATCCAGTCACCATCAGCAATAGCCTGATTGCGTGGCTTGACTATGCCACTTTTTTTAAATATTGGTGGGAGGAGAATATCAACGTATTCCATAGTATGGCTTTGTAGGCTATCGATCCCGAGCTAGGATTCGAACCTAGAATAACAAGTTCAGAGCCTGTTGTGATGCCATTTCACTACTCGGGATTATGACCTATATAGTTTATCAAATTTTTGCTTTTTAGCTAGGTTCTGGCGTTTTTATTTAGATTGAAGCGAAGAAAGAAGTATATCAAAAAAAATTCTTACGTTCTTCTCTTGTTTTTGCAAGGTTGATCAGTATTATTCCTATCATGTACAAAATTTTGATTGTAGAAAATGACCTGATGCTGGCCCAAACACTAAAAATAATTCTGGCCGATTTTGAGGCCGAGGTTTTTCACGCCGCCACCCTAAACTCCGCCTACAATTTGCTGGAAAAAGCCAAGTTTGATTTAGTGCTACTTGATCGGTTGCTGGATGACGGCGATGGCTTGGAAATTGCTGAATACCTTCACGACATTAGTTTTCCCACCAAAATCATCATTCTCTCCACAGTTGGCGATCTGGAAAACAGCTTGCAAGGACTGAAAAATGGTGCCGATCTGTACCTGCCCAAACCCTTTAGCAAAAGAATGCTAAAACTTTATGTTCAGAAAGCGCTTTATTCAGAAAAAATCGGCAATACTGAAGCTATCTCTGCCGGAAAAATCGTTTTAGCAACAAATACCGGTCTGGTGACCACGCCCAGCTTCAGTTGCCAACTCAGAAAAAAAGAGGCAGAAATTCTCCACTTCTTAATGGTGCGCAAAAACCAGATCATTAGCAGAGAGCAAATTATTGAGGGTATTTGGGGTTCATCAATGCAGTTTCCTACTCATTCCACTATTGATGCTTATATCAGGAAAATTCGCATTGTCTTGAAAGAATATGCTGGTATCATCAAAACCATTAGGGGTTTTGGTTATACCGTAGTAGAAAATTATTAAATGGGGATCTCCAGCTTAATTCTGGTGCCCATGCCTACAGCTGAAGAAATACAGATTTTGCCACCGAAAACCTGCTCAATGGCTTCAATAGCGAAAGACAAGCCCAAACCGGTGCCCGATTTCTTATAACTAATCCCCCTCAAACTGGCCAATCTTAATTGAGCCAAGTTCATGCCTTTGCCAAAATCAATGACGTCAATCCTGAGCAAGTGATGATTGATAATTCTCTCTCTGATGATTACCAGCGGCCTGGTACTTAAACCATCAATTTGTGCTTCAATAGCATTGACTAGCAAACATTGGATTGACTCTTGAAACAACAGTTTGTTGCCTGTTATTAAAGCCTCACGAACTTTGTACTCAATCTTGGCCGCAGGGAATTTGCTGTTAACCAGAACAACAACTTGCTTAATCGTTTCTCCGACATCAAAGACCACACCACTTTGTGCCTTGGGATTTTCCAGGTTACCTAAGATGAGGCTTAAATTTTTAGCTGCTAAAAAAGAACTACGAAAAACTTCTGGGCTTGATTCGGTATCCATAGCTAACTCAAGATTGCACAAAAGCACACTCATGGGAGTTTTGCAGGCATGACGAAAAGTATCACTTGAAAGCAGCATGGACACAGCTTCAGCCTCTCTGTTTTTAAAAGGCCGCTTGATAAACCAATGGGCAAGTTGTGTTGAGTAGCGCCAATAGCGCCTGACCACCTCCATATTCTAACGAACAGATTGTACGCGAGGAATTATAAATTAAAATTGCATTTGGGTAAATTATTAATATTACGATATTGATTGATATAGAGCTACAATTCAATTTCAGTAATATTCCAGACCTGAAGACAGGGAGCATTAAAGGGGCGACAGTATTCAGCAAGCAGGTTTTCTTGAGGGAGCTTGAGGTTGAGTCGATGGCTGTTGACCACTAACCAAGCTCGGTCATATTGAGTAGCTTTGGCTGCAAACTCGTCTGGAACGCCACTCACCGGTTGACCAATGCCGTCAATAGCGACATGAGGATAGCCGCCGTGAAAGTACATGAGCAAGCCATCGGGTAAAGTGCCAAAATATCCTTCTGTTGCTACCGCTATGCTGTTGTCTTGAGCTTCATTTTTGATCATGGTTGCCGTTTCTTTAATGCCATGACCAGACGACCAGCTGGTTAGATACTGAGAAATATCCGCTTCTACTAGAGGAATTTTTTCCACATCGGTTAAGCTGTGAATCATGAAATTAAAACTGGCAGCAATAGTGTTGGCCAAAAGTAAGGCTACAACGACACCAATTAACAACTTAGTCTTAATTTTCTTGGCTGGTGAAGCTTTTTTTTCATCGAACCAAGAATGGTAAAGAGCATCAAGTGTTGTTATGGCGGCTAAAGTGAAATAAAGAGCTGCTGGAAATAAATAACGAGGATAAACAACTTTGCCCAAAAGAGCGATTGGGACGCAAAAAACTACTCCGCTCCAAAACAGTACGTGAGTTCGTTCCCGCCGGTATGATAAAAACAAGCCAGCCAGCGCTAAAACCAGCAAACTCGGAGTCAGGTAAGCCATAAAGTAATTGATATAAGTGGGAGTATTCGGCAAAGTTTCCTGCCAAAAACCGTCCAGGAAAACTTCACTAAGCGGATACAAGAAATCTCCGCCCCGATTAAAAAGTTGACCAAAAGCCGGATGCAAAGCTAAAGTCGAAAACAAAAGCAAACCCATCATGGTTCCTAGGGCTACTGTTTTCAAGCCTTGAATCGACTTTTTCAAATCATTTAAGTGTTTGAGGATAACCGGAGCAAAAAAGGTTGGTGCTGCCAATATGGCCGGCAATTTGCTCCACAGCGCCAAACCAAAGCCCAAACCGATGATGACAGCAGTTTTTAATTGAAATTTTCCTCTTGAAGCTCTGATAGCACCCCAAAGGGCTAGCGACATACCTAGAGTTAAAATCCCATCCATTAAAGCCAGGCGGTGGTGAAAGTACCAAAAAGGCAAAATCGCCACCAGAAAAGTGCCTAAGTAAGCAATTTTTTGGTTGACCTTTAATTCCTTGAGAATGAGATAAATTAAAGGCAGTTGCAGCAGGCCTACCAGCACTGAAACCAATCGACCAGCAATCAGAGGATCACTGAAATATTTTAAAAATGGCACCATCAGCCAAATAAACAGTGGCGTTTTACCATCATTGAGAGCAAAAAAGAGGTATCTGCCCGGGTCATCAATGATAATTTGCGCCCAACGAATATAAATGCCTTCATCGGCAAAAACCGGCAACAAATCCAAACTCATCAGGTGCGTTGCCAGGTAAAGCAACCCCAAAAGTCCTAAGCTGATGATTTCATTGCGACGCATAGCTTTATTCTACCAGTTTATGCTTAGTGAAACGGGAGTTGAGTTTAATGAGTAAATAAATTAGCGGCCCTATCCAAGTAATTATCTTCTGTTGCCAAAGAACGTCTGGAGTAAATCCTCCCTCGAGCAACCAAGGTAGGTAGCGCCACATTGAAGTAACAGAAAAAATTAAAATTAAAGTTTTTAGTAAATTGGTTTTGACCAGTGGCAACCAAGGCAAAATCCACAGCAAATACCAGGGGTGAAACTGTTGCGAGCGAGCGGTGAAAAGCGGGATGAGTAATAAAATAGCGGCCAAATCCGGAAAATAGGGGTAGATTTTGTCTAGAAATGATTTGAGCGTTGTCAGCAAAAAATCGCTGCGAGCTAGTTTAGTTTTTAAATACCAGATTAACGCGGCTGCGATAATCAGCGGAGCTAAAATCACGGTTGCCAGTTTAAGATAAATTGATACTCCCCAAAGCAATAAGCCCAACACTAAATATTTATAATTCGGCTTTTTTTGTTTTAAAGCCAAAATCAAGGCGCCCAAACCAGCAATAGCCGGAGCCATCATCCATAAGTCATTGTGCTGGTTGGCGCCCACCTCGATAATCAAAAGGGGGTTCAAAAATAGTGCTGCCAGCAGCCAAAGTTTTGGCTCTTTCCCCAACACCCTCAAGCTAAAAAAGCGAACAGCAAAAAAAGTGAACATGATACTGGCTAAAGCAAAAAGGCGGAAAGACAGCCAAGTTAAAAAGAACTTGCCCAGTCCTAAACTATAAGGTAGGAGTGACAACAGCGTCCAACCTCGACCATACGGCGCGGGGGTGTGAGTGTTGTGCATAAATCTGGTCCAAAGATCGTTGGGGAACTCAATAGCAGTTTGGAGATGAGGATCCGCGCCGTACTCAATAATCATTCTGGCATTAAAAATATAATTAAAAACATCGTGAGAAAGAGCATTATATGAAAACATCAATGGTGAGATAAGTAAAAGGTAGAGAATAATTTGCCGATGAAGCGGAATTTTTCGTTGAACTGCCAGCAAAGATTTAACTAAAGCAAAATAAACAACAAATAAAAGAGTAATTAAAAACAAATAACCGGCGGCCAAAAATTGCCTGTTTTCAAAAAAAACCCGCCACATTGTTTGTTGAAATTGCCAATACGTCGGCTGATTTAACAAAACCAAATTAGGATCAGTCAGCGAATAAGAAAAAAGGCTGAAAAAAACTAAAATAAGAAAATATAAAAATCCGTACTTAGTGACTTTTGTCATTCTCATGATATTTGCCGGATATATCAGCAATTCTAATCCGCATAATGTCGCGCAGCATCCGCACCGAATCTTTAATCGGACTGACTCGGTCGGTTTCGTTGTGTTTCCAGAAAATCGGTACTTCGCGGATTTTGTAATTAAATTTCCTGGCCAGATAAAGTAACTCTACATCAAAAGCACCAGTGAAAGCATCTTTACGTTCTTTTTGACCACCGTAAATATAAAGGCTGTTAAAAAGTTTTTCGGTAGCGGCTGCAGAAAACAGTTTAAAACCGCACTGAGTGTCCAAAAATCCAGGCACCGCCAAAATTTGCACCAAAATGTTGAAGCCTCGACCCATTAAATGCCGGTGAAAGGGTTCTTTGTCACGCTTAGCGCCGATCATTTCTCTGGAGCCAATGACCACATCAAAGCCGCGCTCGGCGTAATCAAGTAAGTTTTCTACTTCGCTAATGGGTGTCGATTGGTCAAAATCAGTGAAAAGCCGCCATTGTCCCGATGCCGCCAGCATCCCCGCTTTAACCGTAGGCGCTTTGCCCGCGTGAACATTGGCTTGGACTTTAATGTTGGGTTGGTCTTTGGCAAATTTGCGCAGCGCTTCTAGCGTCCCATCGGTTGAGCCGTCATCGCTCAAAATGATTTCCCACTGATAATTTTGCTGCCGCAAATAATCTAAAACTTCATTTAAAACCCCTCTTTCCAGGTTGGGTTTTTCGTTATAAGACGGGATCACCACAGACAGATAAGGATTCATGTTTTTTATCATACACTATATGCACTACTTTGCTTCTAGTACGTAAATGTCCGGACCGTCTTCAACTTGATAAATTTCAACCGGCTGTTTGTTGGGAAAAATTTGAATTTCGTAGATAGGTAGATTAACTGCGTCCTCGGCTATTTTTTGTTCATTAATAATAAATAATTTGCTAATTTCCACCGGTCGTTCGGGATTGATCGGCTCCTTGCCCTTTTTAGTGGTCAAAAAGTAGCGATAGTTCTGGCCATATAAATCTTGAGTTTCGGAAAGCAGAACAATGTTGTAACTTTCTCCTGGTTCTACTCTTTCGGCAATGGTGTCGGCAGTTCTGCTGATGTCACTAATTTTCCAGCCAGCATCTTGAAAAGGCATAGTCTTGAGATTGTAGGTCAAAAACATCAGCATCACAGCTGAAAAAATGCTCCAGCCTAAGTATTTATTGAGCTTGATGAAATAATCAGAGAGCAAACCAAAAAAAAGAAAAACCGCGGGAAAAATAAAGGAAATGTAGTGAATGTAGACATTGCCGTTATAAAAAGTCAGACCGAAAATAGTAATGACAATGTAAATTAAAAGAATGAGGGCCGGTGCCAGTTTTTTTGATTTTTTATTTTTAATGAACCAAAAAACGCTAGCTGTTGTAATCGCTATCAAAGCAACGGTTCTGGCTTTCACTGAACCAAAATAAGTGCTCAATAACACTAGAGTAGCTCGGCTACGAAAATCCCGGGCAATGTCGATGACTTTAGCTATCATGCCGGGTGGGCGGCTGGCTTCAAAAGCTTCCTCGGCGATAAATAAGTTTTGGAAGGCCTGAAAGTTCAGCCAATTGTTTTTAAGATCAAATAAAAAGAGGGGCAGAAAAAATAATAAAACAATGGCAGCACCACCAATAGTGTGAAGGAGCATTTTTTTAAGTGGTTTTTTTTGGCGGATTTTTTGGATAAGAGAGATTAACCAAACAACACCAATTGTTCCTCCGGCCAATAAAGCCACATAATGGAGTTGGAGGAGGAGGCTAAACATGGTGGCAGCTGCCAACCAGTAAACTGAGTTTTTCTTCCAAGCAAGGTAGATGAAATAGATCATCAGCATTGAAGGCAGCGGCGCTGGGTTGGGATTCCAGCTGAATCTGGAATAGGTCACGACGGCGCTGGAAAAAGTAAACATTAAAGTCGCCGCCAGCGCCGCCCTCTCACCCAACAACTTCTTACCCACCCAATACAAAACTCCAATCGTCACTGTTCCCAAAATTGCTACAGCGTAAATCGGCCCCATCGGACTGGGATAACTCAACCACAAAAAAGGCAGCATGAAATAATAATAAAGCGGCCCCAAATACATGTTGCCAACACTAGTCACCGGACCAATGAAAACCAAATCTCTCTCTTTGAAAATGCGCGACACTACCATCGAGTCTCTGCCCTGATCACCTAAAAATTGTTGAGAGTCCTCAAGGTTATACAACCTCAGAAAGGCACCTATCACCACCAGAACGACAGCTAACCAATCATAAAGGGTGAAGCCAGAAACTATTTTTCTGACTCTCAGAAAATATTTCTGCATATGCCGTTATTTTTTCTTTTTCCAAATAAAAGTGGTGTAAGCAAAAAAGTTCCACATCATGCCCAACAAAATACCGGTTACCACATAGACTAATCCCGTATCTATAGTGATGCCTAGAATCGGCAAAGCAAACAAATCAAACAAACCAAAAGTAAACTCGCCCAGACCGGCAACCAACAACTGAATGCCTAACGAACCCATCGAAGTGAGATTGAACTGCAAAAACTTGCCGGGTATTTGTGCTGCCTTCAATTTTCTGTCTGCGAAAGTCCAAATATTGTTGAAAGTAAAGTTGGAGATAATCGCGGTTTCAATACTCAAAAGTGTGGCAAACAAATAGCTAGTAATCACTAAAAACTGAAAATCGGGCAAAAGCGCCCGATACAGTTGCAGTGAGGTCAGCTGAACAAGAGCGCCAACCCCGCCCACTACCAAAAATTTGAAAACTTCACTGCGTAAAAACTGTCTAATTCTCACTTTAAAAATATATAACAAAGTGTTTTTAATATATTCCGGACCAATTTTTGATTCTCCGATCGTCCTATCAACAAACATAAAAGGTACCTCCTTTACAATAAATCCATTTTGTATCGCCTGATGTAAAAAGCCTATTTGAAAGGTATAGCCGCTAAATTGTTCACTGTGAAGCTGCGGGTGCACTCGCTCATAAACTGCTTTGGTTAAAGCTCGATAACCGGTGGTCCAATCGCGAATGCTGAAGTTAGTTAAAACTGCAGCAATAGTTAGGTTGCCAAAAATGCTCAGAAATTTACGGTGCCAGCCCCAATTTTTAGGAATGCTGCCACCCGGAATATAACGAGAACCCAAAACCATATCCGCACCTTTTTCTAGTTCCGCCAAAAAAATCGGAATTTTAGTAGGATCATGGGAAAGATCAGCGTCAAATTCAAAGACTGCATCAGCTTTTAAAACACTGAAAGCTTGAGCCATGCCTTTTAAATAGGCTCCGCCCAGACCGGACTTATTTTGATTTTTTAACAGGTGAACATTTTTATTTTTCCGGGCAAAATCCTCTACCACCTCATAAGTTTTGTCCGGAGAGGTATCATCAACCACCAAAATCGACATTCGCCAGTTTTTGATCGTAGCAAAGACTGCCAAAAGTTTGGGAATGACCAACTTAATATTTTCACGCTCATTGTAAGTGGGAATGATCACTACGGCATGCTTCATTCAGACCTTTTGCCTTCTTTTTTGATCTCGGCTTCCACCATTAAGTTCACCAACTCTTCAAAAGTAACCGTTGGACGCCAACCGAGTTTTTCTTTGGCCTTAGTAGCATCTCCTACTAATAAATCCACCTCCGCCGGACGATCAAACTCCGGATTATGCCGGTAATAATTCTCCCAATTTTCCAGCCCCGCAGCTTGGCAAGCTAGATCTAAAAACTCGCGCACAGAGTGAGTTTCTCCGGTAGCAATGACATAATCTTCTGGTTCATCTTGCTGCAACATCAACCACATGGCTTCAACATAATCTTTGGCGTAGCCCCAGTCTCTTTTCGCTTCAAGATTACCAAGTTCTACAAATTGTTGCTTGCCTAATTTGATTCTAGCAACGGCATTAGCAATCTTTCTGGTGACAAACTCCAAACCTCGACGAGGAGATTCATGATTAAACAAAATGCCCGAAACGGCGAACATGTCAAAAGATTCTCGATAATTAACCGTGATCCAGTGGCCATAAACTTTAGCCACGCCGTAAGGTGAGCGCGGATAAAAAGGCGTGTTTTCATTTTGCGGCACTTCCCGCACCTTGCCAAACATCTCACTCGAGCTGGCTTGGTAAAATTTCGCCTGAGGACAAACCAGTTTCATGGCGTCCAAAACTCTGGTTACACCAATGGCAGTAAATTCTCCGGTTAAAACCGGCTGAGACCAGCTGGCTTTGACAAAAGACTGAGCAGCTAAATTATAAATTTCGTCCGGCTGAATCTCTTTCAAGGCATGAGTAATTGAGTGCTGATCAACCAAATCTCCTGAAACCAACTCCAAGTTTTCATTATGAATAATGTGTTGAATCCTGGCAAAATTTTGCGTGCTGGTTCTTCTGGTCATCCCGTAAACTCGGTAACCTTTGTCCAACAAAAATTCTGCCAAATACGATCCATCTTGTCCGGTAATGCCGGTAATAAAAGCTTTTTTCATATTTTTAGTTTTTTTAATTACTTTAATTATTACTATTATTTCTCAGACTTTGAAACACCCGAGCCAGAGTTTCGTCCAAAGAGAGGCGCGGCTGCCAACCCAGTTGCTTAATTTTACTGGGATCGGCCACCATTTCCGGAATGTCGGCCGGTCGCATTCTGCTCTGATCTTCTTCAACCACAACTTCAGTTTTAGCCAAAGCTCTGATTTTTCCCAACAGTTCTGCCATACTGATACCCTGGCCACTGCCGATGTTATAAACTGCCAGCGGCAAACCCTTTTCCATCACCGTGATATAAGCGCGGACCATATCTTTAACATCGGTAAAATCACGCACTGAAGTGAGATTGCCCACTCTCAGCACATCTTGTTTGCCATTTTCAATATCGACAACTTGGCTAATGAAAGCTGGCACTACAAAATCAGTGGTTTGTCTCTCGCCAATATGATTGAAAGGCCTAACTCGCAAAACTTGCAGGTTGAAAGATTTACCAAAAGAATAGCCCAGCAAATCTTGCGTCACTTTGGAAACGGCGTAAGGATTAACTGGCCGCAAAGGATGTTCTTCGTTGATGGGCAGCTCATTGGGTGACTCACTAACACCATATTCTTCCGCGGAACCGACAATTAAAACTCTGGCACTAGGACAATACTGCCTGACTGCTTCAAGAACATTGATTTGCAAGGTGACGTTGTTTTGGAAAACCTCACTGGCTCTAGCAAAACTTTCACCCACGAAAGCAAAAGAGGCCAAATGATAAAGTTGATCGGGTTGAATTTCTTTGATGAGAGCGGAGGTAGCGGCCGCATCGGTTAGATCAAGTTGGTGAAAATGGTGTTCAGGCAGAAGATGTTGTAGTTCTGCCGGCACTGGACTATAAGAGGTGGCGTGAATGTCTTCATAGCCTTCAGCCAACAAGGCTTCGAGCAAATGAGAGCCGGCAAAGCCGGTGCCGCCAGTAACTAATATTCTTGTCATTTTATTTTCCTATCTCCCTATGCCCAGATAATTAAAGCCTGCACTTGCTACTTCAGAGCGATCAAGTTGGTTGCGAGCGTCAATTACCCATTGGGTTTTACCTTCCACTCTCACCGAGGGCAAATCAAAACCAACAATCTCTGGCCACTCGATCAGGTAAAAAATAATGTCGGCGTCTGAGGCGGCGGTTGCAATAGTACGGTGAAAAGTTAAGTTTTTTTGGCCAGCAAAAAGGTTTTTGGCGGCCGATAAAGCTTTGGGGTCATAACCGGCTACAGTCGCGCCTTCTTTTAATAACCAAGGAATGACTTTGGTGCTGGGAGCTTCTCTCATGTCGTCGGTGTTTGGCTTGAAAGCCAGTCCCAGAACTGCAGCTTTTTTGCCCTTAAATCCACCTATTTCATTTTTAATTTTATCTAAAATTTTAGGAATTCTTAGCTCATTCAACTCGTTAACCTTATTGAGTAAATTCTGTTCCAGACCTACTTCTCGAGAATAAAATGACAGTTCTCTCACATCCTTGGGGAAACAGGAGCCACCATAACCAAACCCAGGATACCAATAATGACTACCGATGCGCTTGTCAAAACCGATGCCTCTGATGACATCTTCGATATCAGCACTGTTGTGCTCACATAGATCGGCGATATCATTAATAAAAGTAATCCTGGTAGCTAAATAAGCGTTGGCAGCGTACTTGGCCATTTGTGCTGATTCAGGACTCATTCTCACCACCGGAGCCTGAAGAGGAGCGTGCAGTTCTTCCAGGCGTGCAAAAACTTCCTCTTCAACCGCGCCCAAAACCACTCGGTCCGGGTGTAAAGTGTCAGCCACGGCGCTGCCTTCTTTGAGAAATTCAGGTACGGAGGCTAAGTAAAATTTGGTCTTGGTCAATTTTTTAATCTCAGCTTGAACCAGATCAAGCGTACCCGGAGGCACAGTCGATTTCACTACCACAATCGCTTTTTCTTTGATAAACGGCGCTAAAGACTCGGTAGCAGCGCTGACGTAAGACAAATCAGCTTTACCTTCCGGCGTAGACGGGGTGCCAACAGCGATAATAATCACTTCGGCATTTTCAATAGCTTTTTTATAATTAGTAGTAAAACTCAACCTGCCTGCCCCAACTTCCCGAAGCAGCAGCTCCGATAAGCCTGGTTCATAAAACGGAACCTCGCCTTTTTCCAAAGCCAAAACCTTATTTTCGTCGATATCAAGGCCAATCACTTTATTGCCAAAAGAAGAAAAAACTGCCGCCGACACCACTCCCACAAAACCGGTTCCAATAATCGCTAAGTTCATAATTCAGGCGCCTTTAATTCGCACTTGCTGGTACTTGAGCAGACAATAGAGTGAGTATAGCATTACTTAGTTGAAGTCTTCAAACTTCAGCCATTGGTAATGGCTGTAGGTCCATTCTATCAGTTTCTTGGTGTCGAGATAGCGGTCGGAACTGCCCATCACTACCACCAAAATTCTTCTACCCTCTCGCTCTACTTGAGTAATTAAAACTTCACCAGCGCCTTCAGTCGTGCCGGTTTTGATGCCCACCACTGTCGGATCTTGGGATAAAAGCAGGTGGGTGCTATATAAAAAATGTTGCCTGGTACCGGTAATATCAGTAATCAAAGTCCGAGGCTGCCTAACAATGGCTCTAATCACTTCATCTTTCATCGCTTCTCGACTTAAAAGAGCCAGATCGATAGCGGTAGAATAATGTTCAGGGTGATCAAAGCCAATGGCATTTTGGAAGTGGGTGTTGGTCAGGTTTAGCGTTTGCGCTTTAAGATTCATGTCACGAACAAAACCAGTTTCTCCTGCCGGATGATGCTTAGCAATAATCAGAGCCGCGTCGTTACCGGATTGAATTAGCAGCGCTTGAATCAAGCTGTCCATTGTCAGTTGCTCACCTTGGTGAAAAATAACCGCCGCCCCATTAACCATCGGAGGTTCGGTCACAGTTACTACCTCATCCAGCTGAAACAACTCTCTGGCAATAATAGCCGTCATCAATTTGGTGGTAGAGGCTGGTAATAGTTTTTCTGTGCCATTTTTGGCCAGTAAAATGGCGCTGGAGTCAAGGTCGATTATGGCCGCGCTGGTGGCGGTAAGGCTGGCGAGCATAGCTTCAGGACTTTCAGGAGTTTCAACGGTTATGTCGGCTTGAATCAGGGAATTGGCTGAGTCAGTAGCCTGAGGAGTACGCCATAGCGGAATCGGCATCATTTGAGTGCTGTAAACCAATTTTTCCCGCTGAAATTGCCAATCAGCCAAAGCCGGTACAGTTTGGTCCAGATTCTCCAAACTCCGATACAGTAGTATCACTAAGCCTAGAGCAATTAGACTAATAATCTGGTCAGCACGGATTCGGTTTGTTATCAGCACTATCTTATTTTACGCAAGTACGCGACTAAAAACTAGGCTAACTATCCTGAACAACTTTAATTTTCAGCTCCTTGAGCAGCGCCTCTTCTACTTCATCAGGAGCAGCCATCACTGCCGTACGACCAGATGCAGTCATCGGGAAAGCCACTGTTTCTTTGAGGGACTTTTCTTGAGCCAAAATCATGATCAAACGCTCCAAACCCAAAGCAATGCCGCCATGTGGCGGCGTACCGACCGCGAAAGCTTCCAACATGTGACCAACGCCAGCCTGGATTTCCTCATCTGAATAACCCATAATTTTGAAAGTGGCCGCCAAAATTTCCGGCCGGTGTGCCCTGATGCTGCCGCCGCCAATTTCATAGCCGTTGCAAACCAAATCATACTGGGTGGTGAGGATTTGACCAATATTGCTGCCATTCAAATGATCTTCTAGGAATTCCGCTTTAGGCATGCTGAAAGGATTGTGAGTAAAGGTCCAGCCGCTTTTGCCGTCCGCTACTTCAGCCGAGTCCTCGGGATTGACTGCCTTGAAAAAAGGAAAGTCAACTACCCAAGCAAAGCCCAACACTCCCTGTTCTTTTTCTTCCGGCGTGCGAAGGTCGAATTTATCGTCACCGTACTTGGCTATGGCCTCTTCGTAAGTAAGGACAGGAAATTTCTCATCACGCAATTTTCCTCCAACAGCCCGGACTGAGTTCGTCACCAATTGCTCCACTGTAGCCATAACATCTTCTCTTTCCACAAAGCTCATTTCCAAATCTATTTGCGTGTGCTCATAACCGCGGTCTGCTCTCAGATCTTCATCGCGGATGCATCGGGCAAACTGAAAGTAGCGCTCGACACCGGCAGTCATCAGCAACTGTTTGTATTGCTGTGGACTTTGGGGTAAAGCGTAAAACTTTCCGGGCTGATGACGAGACGGCACCACAAAATCTCGGGAGCCTTCTTTGGTGGATTTGGTCAGCATCGGCGTTTCTACTTCAATAAACTCGGCCCGATTCAACTCAGCTCTCATGACCTTGGTAAACTCGGAGCGCAACTCCAGGTTGCGACGCATTCTGGCGCGGCGCAAGTCAAGATAGCGGTATTTCAACCGCACTTCTTCTTTAATTTCATAACCATCACCCTCAACAGGAATGGGTAGTTCTGCGGCTGGATTGAGAATTTCGTATGCCTTGACGTCAACTTCAACCGTACCGGTAGATAAATTCGGATTAATCATTTTTTCAGGCCGAGCCTTAACCTCTCCAGTGATTTTGACTACAGACTCAGGCGTAAGCTCGCCCAAAAGCTGATAGCCCACACATTGCACTGTTCCGGATTTATCTCGTAAATCAATGAAGGTGAGCTTGCCGTGGTCCCGCTTAGTTTCCACCCAACCAAAAAGCGTGACAGTTTCGCCAACTTTCTCTGAAGTATCAATAATTTTGGTTCTGCCTGTTAGCAATGACATCTTGCCTTTCTTCATTTAAGTATAAATTAAAAATAAAAAAGCCCTCTTAAAACCACCTCGATGGTTCTAAGAGGGCTTTCGAGTAAAAGCGGTGCCACCTCTCAACACAGCCAAAGCTGTCTTCATTCCTGCTGTTACGGGCTTACCCGGCTCAGTTGCGACCCTGAGCAGCTTGCCAAATGGCTGTTTGGCGTCACCCAAACCAAAAGCTTTTTTGTGATAATTTTATTTTAACTAATCTTAGCCTGGTTGACAATCAGCTGAATCTTGATACAATTCGATTGTATGATTTTTGGTCCTGCCGACGGCGGCTGAAAACAATAAGTCAAAGTAAAATTTAAGCAAAAATGTACAAACCAAGACATTTCTCTCATGTTATTTTTATGCTTAGTATTAAGTAACTGAGGGGTGTACATTTGTGAAAAAAGCCCCTCAGGAGGGCTTTTTTTAGTGCCAGCTAGTATTAAAGATAAAAATGAGCAATTATCAAGAAACAGCCAGACCTATTACTGCTCCAGAGGCTCGCCTGCCTCGTGTAGAGGCCTTTTATCCTTTGCTTGGACCGGCAGTTATTGAAATTCTGCGTCAGGCTCTCGGCAATAAGAAAGTTTATCTCTTAATGCGCTACTATCTTCAACAAGAATGGCCAACCGAAAATCAGGTAGTTAATGCTGGTTATGATAAAGCCTGGAAACTTAGAGCCGCAATTAAAAATGGTGAGGTCAAGTTACCCGATTCTTTAAAACAAGAAAGTGATGAAAGCAATGAAGCCTATAGAACTAGGATTAAAGAAGAAAGAGAAAAACGAAAAGCCGAAAGAGCCGAGTTTCTCGAATCCCTCAAGCTTGAAAAAGATTTTTTTGAATTTTTGTGTCAATGCTTTCCTCATCTCGAAACATACAGAACAAAACCTGATGTCTCAGCGCCTGAAAGTGAAGAGGATTTCACTGAGCTGAACAGACACTTAATTGATTTGATGAAAACTGCTAACCAGATTATTAACGAGATTAGAGCGAAAGCCTATCCTGGTCAGGAAGAAAATTTGGGTTTGCTTAATCCCACAGCTTATCCTGCCGGTGGCATTCCAGAGGTTGGTAATAATTTGCTTGGTAACGGCGATGTTCATGATAAATTCAAGTTTGAATTACAACGCCAACTATTAATTGTACTCTTATTGTTGCAATTAGAAGAAAAAACCAGCAATAATCACTATGAAGAAGCAAAAACTACCCTAGAAAATATTTTTCGTGAACATCTCCACCACCCCAGTGAAAAAACAGGTGAAACTAAAACCAAAACGATCTATTCCCTACATGATTCAACAACCAACTGGTGTTTAACAACAACTGAGACTGAACCAACCGACTTGCCTCTTCCCGGCACTCATTGGAAAAAAGAACGTGTGCAAATTCATGAGTCAAGAGATGGTGCCTATGAGTTCATAACCGACTATCGAGAAAAATCTACCTCTGCTACCATAATTAAAATGATTGCCAAAGCCTTGGTCTCTAGGGAAAAAGGTCAAGGAGATGATATTACCTTAGACTGTATCGAGGACTTTTCTGGCTTTAAGTTCATTGTTTTTAGTGAGGACGATAAGCTGAGATTGTACGAGGAGTTGTCAGCGGCCATTACCACTAGTTTTGAACCCGGAACTGTTGAGATTATACCCGAGAACGATGTTGGCAATGATCGAGGGCAAAGTAAAAAAGTGCGTTGGAATAGGATCAAAGTCCGTTTTGAAGAAAGAATAGTTGAGATTGTTATCTTTAACTACAAAGATTACATCAACTATAAATATGATGTTGAAGGCGGGGTTGCTTCAGGGCTAGCCCACTCTTTATTTGAGTTGAGAAGAATGAGAGAAGTGGCGGCCTTGCTTTTTGACGAGGGAGGCACAATCTACGATATCGATCCCTCAGAAGTAGCAGCGGCTAGGCAAAGTCAAGAGTTCTTGGAAGTCTTAAAGTTGATAGGAATGAATAGGTTTTGTACGGCAGCAGAACGAAAACAGGCTGAAAATAATGGCGCTGATGTTGTGGTTATTCCTCCTGGTTGGCTCGCAAGTCTTCAAGAATCATCTGAACACTAGTCTTACCATTCCAGTGATTGAGTTCTAAAGTACCTGCCAAAGATATATTTTGGTTCTCGCGTAATTTTCGCGCCAGTTCTCCCTT
>CAZESB010000002.1:66246-94710 GCA_964515115.1 uncultured Pseudomonadales bacterium
TACCTGCCAAAGATATATTTTGGTTCTCGCGTAATTTTCGCGCCAGTTCTCCCTTACGCCAGGCTAAAACATTAAGAGTCTTGGTGCTCTCAGTCGGATTAGCGGCAGCCGGTCTGCCTGCCACTATTTTCAAATGGTTGTTTTCCTTGCCCATGCTCATAACATTGAGAATCTTGAGGTTGTTGAGCAAAAAGAATGGCCTGGGGTTGTCTTGACCAAAAGGAGCCAGTTTTTCGATGGCGGCAATCAATTCCTCGCTTACGAACTCCCAGGGCAATTCGAGTTCAAGGTCAAGAGTAGGTTGGAGGAGCTCAACAGAAATTTCTGCCAAGGCAATTTTTGCCAGTTTTTGCCTGACTTGGGGCAATTTTTTTATTTCTACGCTAAAACCCGCAGCCAGAGGATGGCCACCGACATCAATTAAATCGGCTTGGACTTGTCGAAGCAGTTTGGTGATATTTACGCCCGTTACGCTTCTGGCAGAAGCCTTGGCGGTATTGTCATCAAGACTGAGCGCGATGGCCGGTTTGTGATATTTTTCCACTAGCCTGCCAGCAATCAAACCGATCACTCCATCGTGGTAGTCCGGAGAAGAAACAATAATTAGATGTTCATTGGCTTGTTTTTCTGCCTGCAAAATCGCATCTGCCAGCAGTTCGTTGGTGAGGTCTTGGCGCTCAATATTAGTATCCATCAGAATTTTGACTAAGCTGGTGGCCTGATTACGACTGTTGGTACACAAAAGCCTGAGCGCATCCAGGCCGTGCTTAAGCCTGCCCATAGCATTGATTCTGGGCACCAGACTAAAACCAACCGTGCCACTAGAAATATTTTTTTTCTCGATTCCCGCTGCTTGGAAAAGTTGATTCAAGCCTATTTTTTCTGTCTGAGTTAGGGCTTCTAGACCAAACTTGGCAAAGCTTCTGTTGGCGCCAATCAGTGAAACTTGATCGGCAATAGTGGCAATCCCAGCCAGGTCTAGCTGTTTATTGGCAAAATCTGGCTCCAGCTCGCGGGCCAGCATCCAAGCTACAGTAGCGCCACAAAGTTGAGTGGTATGTACTATGGCGTGAGCTGGGGGAAAAATTGCCTGGTTGTTGGCTGATTCGGGTTGATGATGGTCAGTGATAATGACATCAATTTTCTCTTGTTCAACTAATCTTTTGATGGGTTGGTGAGCCACAATACCATTATCGACAGTAATAATCAGTGCTGGTTTTTCTTTTTCTTCAGCTTGCAAAATTTCATCAATGGCCACGTCTGAAACCCCATAACCATGCTTGCCACGGTGAGGGATGAACGGGAAGACATTAATTTTTAAGTGATAAAGAGTTAACCAAAGAATAGCGGTGGCACAAATGCCATCAGCATCATAATCGCCAAAAATCAGCACTTTTTCTCCGGTTTTTTGAGCCTTGATGATTCTTTTGACGGCTTTTTTCATTTGTGGCGGCTTGAGGCCAACTTCTGTCAAAGTTAGATCCTGCGGATGTTTGACATTCAGAAACGAGTCAATATTTTCAATACCTCGATTTTTAAGCAGAATTTTCATCACCTCATCAATGCTGGTGGGAATACCTTGGTGCAAAAGGTTCCAGGTCTTCATGGAGCTTATAGTACTGGGAAAACCCAGGTCGCTCAATAGGAGAAGTTTAGTTATAATCGGAATATGGATTTACACACTATTACTATCAGTCGGGAGCCGCTTTATATTTTGCGAGCTTTACGGGATGCTGGCTTTGATGGGTATGTAGTTGGCGGCGCGGTGCGGGATATTTTGGTAAATATGAACAAGATGTACAGCGCTAGTCAAACCACCAGTGGTGAAATCCAGGCCGCGCCGCCTTACGACTACGATTTCACCACCAACGCCAGACCTGAAGAAATCCTCAAGCTTTTCCCTGAAGCTTTTTACGAAAATCAATTCGGTACAGTCATGATCACTCCGCAAGATTTAAGAACTCAGTTTAACTTGTCTGAACCAGTGGTTGAGGACCTCCTTGACACTGCAGCCAAACAAAAATTAATCAACCTGGAAGCAGCCTCAAAAATCCACGATTCTTTAATCGTACCAAGGCCGGATGACTTAAAACTGCCAACCAACACCCAAGAAAGAAATTTTGAAATTACCACTTACCGCTCCGATGGCGCTTATGCCGATCACCGTCATCCGGAAACAGTCAATTGGGGCCAAACACTGGAAGAAGATCTTGAACGGCGTGATTTCACTATCAACGCCATGGCGCTGCAAATTAAGCCAGAGTACTTGGATCAATTAATTTCAGCAGCCGAAAGTGAAACCGAAAACCCGGAATTTATCAATATTGATCCAGAGCAATACCAAATTATTGACCCACACCACGGTCTTCACGACTTGGCAGCCGGAATCATCGACACCGTCGGCAATCCTGAACAAAGATTTACTGAAGACGCTCTGCGCATCTTGCGCGCCTTGCGCCTGGCGGTGCAACTGAATTTACAAATCAGCAACCCCACCTATGAAGCCATTATCAAGCAACAAGAGTTGTTGCAGCATATCAGTTGGGAACGTATCAGTGCGGAATTTTTGAAAATGATTGCTAGTGATCATCCGAAAGCAGCCATTGAGTTGCTTGATGATACAGGTTTGTTGAAGATTATTTTGCCGGAACTGCTGGAGGCCAAAGGGGTTGAGCAAGGTGGTCATCACACCACTGATGTTTGGACTCACAGCCTCGATGCTCTGGCCGAATGTCCGTCCCACGATCCTGTCGTTAGGCTGGCCACCTTACTCCACGATATCGCCAAACCTCAGACCTACAACAAAACAAACGGCAACATCACTTTTTACAACCACGAAGTAGTCGGTGCCAGAGTAGCTAAAAAAATTGCCGCCCGCCTCAGGCTTTCTAAAAAAGATCAGAGCCGAATTTTTACTCTGGTTCGCTATCACATGTTTTACTATCAACCGGAAAATAGCGACGCTTCAATCAGGCGTTTTATGCGCAAGGTAGGGTTGGAGAATATTGACGACATTTTGCAACTGCGCGAAGGAGACCGCTTGGGTAGCGGCGCCAGAAAAACTAGTTGGCGCCTTGAAGAAATGAAACAGCGCATGCTCGAACAGCTCAATCAGCCTTTGGAAGTTAGAGATTTGGCTATTGATGGCCATGATTTGATGGACAATTTTGGTCTGCAGCCTGGCCCCCAGCTAGGAAAGGTTTTAAACCAACTTTTTGAGCTGGTTTTGGAGAATCCTCAACTCAATCAGAAAGAAACTCTGATGAGAGAAGCAGAAAAAATCATTAGCGGTTTTGACGTGTAAGTGGAGGTGGGGTCCTAGCTGCTTTGGAAGCAGCTTCATCTCTTTCCTTCCAAGCTTCAACTGACTCTTGAGCCTGCTCGGTTCTAGCTGCATGTCTATCCATGAGACTCTCTCTGTCTTTTTCCAGCGCCCGCCGAGCACTTTCAATTTCTATTTCTGAAATCCTCTTTTCCGTCATTCTATTTCCTCCTACTTTTTATTTTACTAGCAAGATCATCCCATAAAAGCAAAAGCGGTGCAGCAATAAAGGTAGACGAGTAAGTTCCGGTCACCGCGCCAATCAAGAGAGCCAGTGAAAACCAGCGAATGGTTTCGCCGCCCAGCATGAAAAGCGCCGCCAGCATCACAATAATAGTCACCGAGTTATTAATTGAGCGACCGAGAGTTTCAATGACGGCCGTATTGACAATCGTTTCGAAGCGCACACCCTTATTTCTTGTCTGCAGTTCACGAATGCGGTCATAAACGACAATGGTGTCATGAATAGAAAAAGAAAGGGTGGTCAGCAAAGCAGTGACAAATAAAATATCAACCTGAACTCCATAAAAGTAACCCAAAATGCTAAAGGCGCCCAGCAACACCAGTGAATCGTGGAACATCGCTAGAATGGCACAAATACCAAACCTGAGCTCGTGAAACTGTCGCCAGACGTAAAGAGTGATGATGCCCGCCACCAAAACTACCGCGGTAATAGTTTTGGTCAAAAGTTCCCGACTGACAGTAGCCCCCACCGATTCGAAACGCAGTTCTTCAACTTCACCAAACCTTTCGGCCAGCAAACTCAAAACTTGCTCTTTTTGCTCATTGGCAATAATTTCGCCTTGAATTGAGTACTGATCATGACTAATAGGCTGAACCATGTCAACGTCGTAAACAGTCGAAACTGTTTCTGCCACTTTGGCATGAGCAAACTCAACCTCTTCAGCCACTCTCACCTCAAGCAAAGAGCCGCCAGCAAAATCAATGGCCGGCTGCAAACCATGTCTGATTAAAAAGTAAAGGCTGGGAATTAAAACCAGCAGCGAAATTGCGAAAAAGATCGACCGATACTTCATGATTTTCATGCTGCTGCCTCCTCGGTAGACAACTTAGTTTCTTTGAGAAAAGTTCTCATAAAAGTTCTGGTCACTACCACGCCTGTAAAAAGTGATAACAACACTCCCACAAAGAGGGTAATACCAAAACCACGCACCAAGCCGCTGGTATTTAAAAAGTTAAAGTTGAGAGGATTGATCAAAATCAGCGAGGTAATAATCGTGGCTAGATTGGCGTCTTTGATACTGTCCCAGGCTCTGCCAAACCCCAGCTCCATCGCTCGGGCAAACGGCTTGCCCACCCGCTGCTCTTCTTTCATGCGCTCAAAAATGAGAATGTTGGCGTCCACCGCCATACCAATGGAAAGCAGCAAGCCGGCAATGCCGGGCAAAGTCAAAACTACACCAAAGATTTTGTAAGTAGCGGCAGTCAAAATGGCATAAACCACCAAGGCCATGCTGGCGATCACACCCTTAATGCCATAGTAAAAGATCATAAAAAGCATCACCAGCCCCAGGCCGATCAACCCAGCCTCAACACTTTGTGCCACGTACTCTTGCCCTAAACTCGCGCCCACCGTTCTCTGCTCCAGCACCTCAATCGGCACTGGTAGAGCGCCGGCGTTGAGCTGAATGTTGAGCTGCTTGGCTTCGTCAAGAGTAAAGGCGCCGGTGATGGTGGCTTGACCATTAATAATCGGTTGATTGATCACCGGCGCCATCAACAAACCGTTATCAATAAAGATCCCGAGTAATTCGCCAGTGTTTTGGGTAGTAATCTCGGCAAAAAGCTCTCTACCCTCATCATTAAAATCAAGCATCACTACCGGCTCGCCAGTGGTGGGGTCAAACTGGACACTAGAGCGGTTGAGTTGCTGTCCAGTCAAACCAGTCGGCGCTAACTCCACCGATGGTTGAGTCATAATTTCAGCTTCTTCACTATCTTCTTCAACTTGAGGCAGTTCCTCAGGAGGAGCTTGCTTCACCAGTCTAAAATCCAACTGAGCAGTCTGGCCCACCAATCGCAGTGCCTCTTGCGGATCATCCACACCGGGCAATGACACCAAGAGCCGGTACTCATCTCCCGAAATAGCAGTTTGGACAGTTGGCTCGGTAATACCGTATAAATCTACTCTTCTCAAAATAATTTCTCGAGCTGACTGCAGCGCGGTCAAGCGGTCTTGTTCAGCCAAGCCAGTCATGTCTGCTTTCAAAACCACTTGCATGCCGCCCTGAATATCCAGGCCCTGCCTAAACTCAAAAGTTTTATAGTAGCGCTTCCCACCCAGGGTAAAATCAATCACCGGTGAGCCAATAGTAAACTCGCGCGGCACTCCGGGAATTGCAAAAGGCAAACCAACATTGAGTTGGCGCGGTAAAGCAATCAAAGCACCAAGTAAGGTGAGAATATAAATCAACACCAGAGTTTTTTGTGTACCGGTCATATTTTTCAATAGTATTTAAGCAATACCGGGGATTTTGCGCTCCACAAACTCTTCTTCGCTGCCAATCACCATTACCCGGCTACCATACAAAACGTCCATCACAAATGGGTCGCGGCGGGTTTTGCGGAACTCAAACTCTTCATCATCAAAAACAGCGTAATTAATTTCCCTTCCCAGGCTTTTTTCTTCCTTTTTGATCAACATGTCCAGTTCTGGCAACACCACATCACCAATGACCAACAAATCAACTTCGCCTTGCTTGGGTGGAATGTGTTTGATAAATTTCAGAGAAAACATCACAAAAGAAACCTTGCCGAGTTTCCGGCGCAGTTTACGAATTTTCTGGCCCAAACCAGTACTTTTGGCCACCATTTGCAAAATTTCGTTGTAATAGGGATAACGCTTATTGAGGTAATAATAAAGCCTGTTGCCACGCTGCTCACTCTTCAAAATACCGTTGCTAATCATCCGGTCCAGCTCGCGCCTAACCGCGTTAATCTCTTCCTTGATTTGCCTGGTAATTTCTCTGACATAGAACATATCTTCCGTGTTGGCATAAAAAAGCTCAATCATTTTCACTCTAACACGAGAAATCATGAAGTCTTGGAGTTCTGCCATATTACCCCTATTGTAAACCAAGTAATTTTTGTACTCAATTAGTAATTTTACTTTTAGTAGTTTACTTTGGTGGCATCACTAACCACTGAGATCCACGTTAAGCCGCGGGCAAGGGGCACTGCCGCGCCACGAGCGTCGGTAAACTTGAGTTCGTCGGTTCTGGTTTGTTTAGACCACCTGGCGTCTACAGCCTCGCCATTTTTGAAAATCAAAGCCCTGCCAGTGCCAGTAGTTTGGTAAAGCATATGCTTGAGTTCATTGATTGGTCCTCTTTCGTTGGTAAGCAAGACAATGACGTTGGCTGCCTCAATTGGGACATCATTATTGAGATCCAAATGCGCTTCACCAGCCATAAACCTGGCGTAGGTATTATTCTCTGGATTATATTCCCATCTCACTGAGTATTGATTATACCCAGACCAAAAATCGTGAGAAATAGTGCTGACATTGCCTGGAGTAGGCACGGAGTCTTGATACTGCCAAGGCGTGAAACCCTCTGCCCAATCGGTGGCGATTCCAGCTCTACCAACTACTGTTCTGGCTGGGGTCATATTGGTCCAACCTCTTTCGGCTGCCACTGCCCAGAGTTTCTCCGAAGTGGTTTCCATAGTGTGCTCGGTGGCTACCTGCCTACCCAAACGATTGGCGTTTCTGATAAAAGTGGGATAGCCGACAGAAAACTGGTTGATATCATTTTGTAGGGCCCAACCATAATCATTAATTTGGCCCAGAGCGTTAGTGGGACCAGGAGTATTGGCTCCCCCAACATGAACATACATGGGGAGGTTGAAGCCTGAGGCCCAATCAACAAAATAAGTTCTGGCCGAGCGAACCGGTGCGATAGTAGTGTCATAACGCTGAGCAGCGCAATAATACATGGCCATAAACCGAGTGACGCCGCCCTCGGCAATGGCTTCAAAAACCACGTCTGCTTTCGACAAACCGGATTGAGGTCTGGCGTCAGGCGCGTTCTCAATCATCACCGCCAGCGGGCGACGTTTTTCCCAAGCATTGCGCTCAGTTTGCGTGTATAAAGCTCCGTTCAACGGACAAGCTTGATCTCGAGGTTCATTAGGATCGATGTTAAGAAGAGCGCCCAGTTCAGTTTCCTGATCTAAAGCCGGATCATTTTCAATTACCTGAACATTGCTACCTAATCGAGAAAAAATAGCATAAGAGGTAATTGAGCTCAAAAGATAAATTCCCAGTGAAATGAGCAGGATTTTTTTATTCATTACTTCTCCTTTAACTAGCTGCAGTAGAATGAAATTCATTCTAGCGTATGAATATATAAATGCCAAATAGCAGAATAAACATAAACACTGTTAAGAGCAAGGTCTTGATCAAGTCTTTCTTGATTAGATAAACTTTTTCACCCGTAAAAGCAATCTCAGCAATAGTAGGCTCATTGCTGGCTTTGGGAGCTGCTGCTATCGGCAACTCAAAAGAGAGCGGCCGGTGATGCTTAGCAGTAATTTTTTGCTTTTTGGTCCGTTTTTTTGCCATTTATCCTAAAATCCTCCAGATATCCCTGGCTGTGATTAGTAAAATTAAAAGTAGTAATAAGAAGTATCCCCCATAATTGAGGTAATATTCAAGTGGTTTAGCGTATTTCTCACTCACCAAACCTTGAAAAATAATAAAAACCGCCCTGCCGCCGTCCAAAGGAGGGATCGGTAAGACGTTCATAATCGCCAAGTTAATCGAAAGCATGGCCGCAAAAGATAAAATGGTAATAAAGCCGTCAGCAAAAATGCCGGCAGTTGAAGCTTGATGAACAATCCCGATCGGCCCAGCCACATCTCTAGGCACTTCTCCGCCAAGAATGAGATCGCTCATCATGCTGCCTAAAGCGATCAAGATTTGCTCACTCAAAAAAAGAGTTTGTTGCAAACCATACCAGGCACTCTTAAATGGCATCTGCCACCAAGGATGCTGCACAAACACCGCCGGCTGAAAAATAATCCCCATCGAGCCTTGGCCATCGGGGGTTTCTGCCTCCGTTCGCAAATAAATTTGGTAACTTTCCAAACTTTCAGTACACTGCCTGCCCTCACAATCGCCGGTAGTCATCACTGTCACGGTTTTGCCTAGATTTTCACTAACAATCTCAACCACCTGATCCGGAGTATTAACCAGGTGTGTCACCTCATCGGCCACAATTTGCAGAATTTCCACGCCCTCCCTCATGCCTGCTTCGGCAGCCGGAGTCTCAGGCATCACGCCACCAACCCGAGGGGTGGTAATGGGTTCGGGAATACCCAAATGAGAGTAAATTAAAGTAAAAGCTAAAAGACCAAAAATTAAGTTAAAAGCCGCGCCAGCCAGTAAAATCAGCAGTTTCTGGGCTGTAGTCGCCGCGTAAAATCTACCTTGCTCAGACTTTTTAAACTTCTGAATTTCCTCTTTAGTACGGACTTCCTCATATTCAGCCTGTTCGCCTGCCAGCCGCACAAAACCACCAAAAGGGATATAGTTGAGAGTAAAATCCGTTCCTCGCCAGGTAAAAAGCTTAATCGCCCTGGGAGGATAGCCAATACCAAACTCTTCAACAATCACTCCGGATTTTTTAGCCGCCAAAAAATGCCCCAGCTCGTGAACAAAGACAAGAAAAGATAGAATTAAAATAAAAACAATTACTTCAAACATATTCAAACATAAATTTTGGCAGTTAGACGGTCATTAATTCTTGCTCTTTGGAAGACTCGAGTTGATCGAGTTGATCTATATAATCCTGCAACTTTTTGTCGAGGCTCTGCAAATCGCGTTTAATATCGTCTTCACTCACTCCTTCTGTACCCTTTTGATCTTCAATATCTTGCTTGGTGGTAGTTCTGATATTTCTAAGCATCACTCTGCCTGCCTCAATTTTTTTCTGGAGTAGCTTGACCATTTCTCGGCGTTTTTCTTCCGTGAGCGGCGGCACGGCAATCCTGATGACATCTCCGTTGATAACCGGATTAAGATTGAGGCCAGCTTTAGCAATACTTTTCTCAATATTTTCCATCAAAGATTTGTCCCAAGGACTCACCACCAACAAAGTCGGGTCAGGAGCTTGGACAGTAGCCACTTCACCAATTTTCATGGTGGTGCCATATGCTTCTACTATTACCGGATCAAGGAGTTGGGCAGTGGCTCGGCCGGTTCTCAGAGTACCGACGTCTTGTCTCACATGGGCAATAGTTTTTTCTGCTTTTTCTGTAAACTCATTAAAATTGAATGTCATCAGTGCTATTGTACCAGAATTCACTAGAAACTCATCGCAAAACTCCAGTTAGTCAAATAGGAATGAAAAAAATATGGATTGGAGCAGCTAACGCGACAATGTTGCATTAATTTAATTCAGCGATTATAATGAAGTTTATGAAATTATTGCCCGTCCTCTTTTTCGTATTTGTCTTGATCGCCATTGTTTCGCTTCAGTTTTTGATACCTGAAAAAGTTAAAGCTGAGCGGGCGGTGGCTGCAACCATCTACCCCATTTATGACTTGACCAGGCAAATCGCCGGCGATAAATTCCAGACACACCTGTTGTTACCGCCAGGAGCCAGCCCTCATACTTTTGAACCAACTCCAAAAACTGCCGAGGCTATTAATAATAGCCAAGTAATTTTTGCGGTTGGTCTTCTTGATGAATGGGTCTATAAAACCGGAGATAAAACAGAAGTGATAGAAGTCAATCAAGGTATTGATTTTCTTGACAGTGAAATTGATTTTGATACAAGCTTTGATGAAAACGAAGTGGAGCGCCGAGACGAAGATGAAGAAAGCAAAAATAAACACGATCACGATCATGAAAAAGATCCTCATTATTGGCTCAATATCAAAAATACCATGCTCATTGCTGAGCAAATTGCGGAAAAATTAAGTGAAATTGACCCCGATAACGCCGCTTACTACCACGCCAATCTTCAACAATATCGCTCAGAACTGGCGGCTGCCGACGCTGAGATTAGAGCAATCATCGAGCCGCTGCCCAAAAAAAACATCGTCACTTTTCATAACAGTTTGCAGTATTACGCTAACGAGTATGGTTTGAATATTGTCGCGGTGTTTGAGGAGTTTCCCGGCCAATCACCTGGACCGCAATATTTGGCTAGGTTTTCCAACCTGCTGGCCAGCGGCAGTGTTGATGCTGCTTTTTCCGAACCACAACTACCGGTTGAGCGCTTGGGCGTGATCGCGGCTGAGCATCAGGTGCCGATGGGGATAATTGATCCTTTGGGAGGAGTAGCAGGCAGAACCACTTATCTTGAATTAATGAGATATAATACTTTTGAACTTCAAAGGACTTTACAATAAATGGCTTTATTAGACATCAAAAATCTCAGTTTCCGTTACGAGCAGCAAAAACTTAAAGCTTTGGAAGATATTAATTTAAAAATCGAAAAAAACTCGATTAATGTGGTAATTGGCCCTAACGGCTCAGGTAAAACTACCCTTTTTCGCCTAATTCTAGGATTGGAAAAAGCCAAGGGTGAAATAATTTTCAGTAATCACGCCAGCAGGAAAAATTACCAAATTGGTTACTTGCCACAACGCTTTCAGTTCGATCCTTACGTTCCTGTCACCGCCCATGAATTGCTGTTTTTGGCTTTAAGCACCTGCCGGCACAGCCAACAAGAAAAGCGCGCTATGATTGCCGCTGCCTTGAAAGAAGTTGAGGCGGAAAGTTTTGCCAGGGAAAAAATTAAAGACCTGTCCGGCGGGCAGCTCCAAAGAGTTCTTTTGGCCAGAGCTATTGTTCATCATCCTGATTTGCTACTACTGGACGAACCGGAAGCTGGAGTCGACCCGGGTGGTGAAAAAGTTTTCTATCAGTTAATTAAAAAATTGGTGGCAAAAAAACGAGTCACTGCTCTGATTGCTTCCCACGAAATTTCTCTGGTAAGAGAGTACGCTGACAAAGTTTTCTGCCTTAACAAAACCATTATTTGTGAAGGCAATCCACGACAAGTACTTACTAAAAAAAACCTCGCGGCTTTATATCAAGAAAGAGTTCACGAACTGGAACACGGTCATTAACTATATGATGGACAAACTATGTGGGCAATGTTGATTGAACTTCTATCTTACGGCTTTATGCAACGAGCTATCATTGCCGGACTGCTAATCGCGGTGGCCACGGGGTTGATGGGTGTTTTTGCTCTTATCAGAAAAGGAGCTTTTTTTGGCGATGCCATTGCTCACAGCGCTTTAGCCGGAGTGGCTTTTGGAGTCTTTTTACAGACTGCTCCCTTCTTATCCGGCGCGGTCTACGCCATTATCGCAGCTATCTCACTGCCGCTGATACAAAAAAAATCACGCCTGTCTTTAGACGCAGTTTTAGGGATTTTGCTGCCCGTATCTATGGGTTTAAGTGTGCTTATTTTTTCTCTGCTGCCTGGCTATCAACCGGAATTATTTAGCTTTTTGTTTGGCAGCATTCTTTCCGTTACCACCGAAGAATTAGCTTGGCTTTTTACCCTCACTTTTTTGTTGAGCATCATTTTGCTTTGGCTGCTGGAAAAAATGTTAATGGTAAGCATCGATCACAATTACGCCAAAATCATCGGTATTGACGTTAAGCTCATTGATGTCGCTTACCATTTTCTCTTAGCTTTAAGTATTATTGCCGGTGTTAAATTGGTGGGGGTGATTTTGGTTAATGCTCTCTTGGTTATTCCGGCCAGCATTGCTTCCCAATTTGCCAAATCACTCAAATCTTTGCTGATCCTCACTCCTTTGCTGGCAGTGATTATCACTCTACTGGGTATTTTGGTGTCTGCGCTTTTAGATACTCCTTCAGGTGCCACTATTGCTGTGGTAGGAGGGATAATTTTTATCCTCAGCATTTTCTACCGAAGTTTTTTGCGGAGAATCAGCTAAATCTCTAAAGTGTGAAGATAAATAGTGATCGCTAGAATGATAAAAGAGAGGTGGAGTAGTTGGTAAAGAATGCCGTGTTGTTCAGCCGTAAGCCAACTGATTCGACGGAAAAGAGGAGGAACATAAGTTTTTTTCGACAGCTGATGACCAATCCAATAAATCGCTTCATAAACTGATCTGATAATCAGAAAAAGCAGCCAATAGCGAAATATTTGCAGAGGCGAATAACTGAAAAAATACCACAACAAAGCGCTAACCAACCAAAACGGTCCAAAAATCAAGCCGTCTCCCCAAACATAAATTCCCGACAGCAGTAGTGGTGGGGAAACATCTGAGTAAAATTGATTGTTTTTGGATAATTTGTAACTTCGCGCCGATATTAAGGCGAAAATTAAGAGGAAAATAATTAAAATAGTCAGGCTCATCTTGATGCTATTAATCCAAAGCAATATCCAGTTTTAATGCCGGCAAAACTAATTTTGGCCTAGTCGGATCGGCTTCTTTTAATTCTGCTTCAAGTTGTTCTATCCTTCTTAAAAGTGGATCATTATTTTCCAACACCAGCGGTGTTTCTTCAGCCTCCGGCTCCGGTGTTGTGGTGATTTCGCCATTATTGAGAGCCGCAATTAGTACGATAATCAAGATTAAAAACAGCGGTAATAAAATTAGCCAAAAAATCTTGCGCTTAAAAATAGGTTGGGGTTTTTCTGCATCAGGAATCTCTATTGCTGGTTCCGGTGGCAAAGTATGCAGTTCTTGTTCGTAGAGCGGCCGGCGCTCGGAAAAAATAGTTTGGTTGAGATCGGATTTGATAGCCATAATTTAAATCGTTAGTAATTCTTTCAGATAAGCAACTACTTGAGATAATTCTGTGTAGACCGGCTTTAACCGATCTGAAATACTGGTATAGCTGGAACGACCAAAGCGATCACCTCGGGTGTCATAATTATTATTTGCCATTCGAAGTTGACTATTAATATCTTCAAGGTTGCGCTCAGTTTCGGTCACCGCTCGCTGGTATTGAGACTGCCTCAGAACATTGACTGCTTGGTCTGTTTCAAGAGCCTTTAAATCATTCAAAATAATCCGGCCACGATCATGGACTGTCTGCAACTTGCCGATAGAGATTAAAACTAAAGAGCGATAAGCCACCGATTCTACCTCAGGATAGATGACCTCAAACTCGTCCGTGCGCTCTTTAAGTTCGTTGCGGTTAGAAATAGCCGTCAGTTTTTGGCCGTAATCCCGCAACACCTCAATCTGCCCTTGCAAACGACTGATAGCATCTTCCTTATAAGTGAGATTAATGCCAGTAGCGTCCTGCAAAGTAAAGTAATGAAGCTCAAGATAAGTAATCAAAACATTATTGCGTTCAATCAAGGCTTTTTTGGTAGCATTGACCGCGTCTTCCAAAAGTCTGAGGGTTTGCAAATCTTGATACTGCTGCTTGGCAATGGTTTGTTCGCGCTCCGCCAGACGATAAGATTCAATCTGCAAAGTGTAAAGTTTGCTCAGTTCAGCAATTTTGTCTGTATTGGCACTGGGGGTTGCTGCTGCCGGTGCTTCAACCACCTCCATGGTTTCTACCGCTTCCTCCTGGGCCATCACTTGACCCAAATTAAAAACGGTAAATAAGCCAAAAGCTAAAATAAAGGCAATAACCAGTTTTTTCATTAGTATCACTATACCACTTATTCTTCTGAAGATGCTTCCGCTAAAGCCTTGGTTCTAGCCACTTCAATGGCTTCATGTAGTGACTCAAAAGTGCCAGTATCAAACCACCTACCTTGAACAAAAGCGACATCTAAAGTTCCTTCTTGCAGATAAAGGTTGTTGAGATCGGTGATTTCGTACTCTCCCCGCCCTGAAGGCTGAAGCGACCAAGCTTTCTTTACCACAGTATTATCATAAATGTACATGCCGGTCACGGCGAAGTTAGATTTAGGCTGCGCCGGTTTTTCCTCAATTGAGATGGCTTGTCGATTTTCGTCAAATTCCACTACGCCAAACCGTTGAGGATCATTGACTTCCTTGGCAAAAACCCTACCACCTGATTGAAAATTCTTGATATCAGCGGAAAAATCATCTTCAAAAATATTATCCCCAAGAATAAGGGTGACGCTATCTTTACCGATAAAGTTCTCCCCAATCATAAATGCTTGGGCAATGCCTTCGGGTTTATCTTGAATTTCGTAAGTAAACTTGCAGTTGAACTCCCGACCGCTACCAAGTAGTTTGAGAAAATCGCCAGCGTGGTCAGGGGCAACAATGATAAGAATATCTTTAATTCCAGCGTTGAGCAGCGTGTAGAGCGGATAATAAATCATCGGTTTATCGTAAATTGGCAGCAGTTGTTTGCTGGTCACTTTGGTAAGCGGTTTTAAACGACTGCCTGATCCGCCAGCGAGAATAATTCCTTTCATAGGCTCTCCTTGTCACATAAGTTCATACTCGGTTAGTCTATCATGTTGGGATTAAAAGGTCACCAGTGATAGTAAAAGCCCGGCCAAGACTGAAACGGCCAGATATTCAACAATAACTTTAGTAGTAATGTGATCGGTTTTGGTGTGTGAAATTACTCCCCACATAAAGTAAAAAGCACTCAGAATCAAGATAAGGTACCTTTGAGCAATAATATTGGGCCAAACTGTGAAAAAACTCAGCACAATCAAGGCTAGTGCCAAAATTAAAATAGTGTAAGCAAGGTAATGGTGTAGAAATTCTTTTCTCATTTTAGCCTACTACTCCTCCTTTTAAGAAAATCAGTAAAAATATTACTGTCAGAAAAAGCATGATATGGCCGAGATTTTTACCTACCAATCGGACTGTGTGGCGTTTTTGAGAAAGGTGCAAATCGTACACCAGCACTACCAGCAACAAAATACTGATGGCTAAAGCAAAGGCTTTAGCCAGTTCCCTGGGAGAAAACAAGATATGAGGATTAATTTCTCCAATCGGCACTAGAAATTGAGCTAAAACTTGAGGAGTGTTGGCCGGAGTGGTTGAGGTGGATTGAATGGTGTTGTCGGCTAGAAATGAAGCATCCAGGCTGACTAGTTCAGTTTCGCCATCGGTGTAAATTATCGGGCTAGCAGGGCTGGCTGCTGGATTGGTTGGTGCTGGCGTTTGTTCTGGTTCTAGCGTTGGAGTCGGTGCGCCAATACTTGGAGCTGTTGGCGGTTGTGACTGAGCATTGAGGCTGCCGGTTGTTTGCGCCGCCTGATTGGTAGTGGCTGGCGCGGCGGCGACAGTTCTCGGTGTCCCAAACATTTGCACTACCAAAGTAGTATCCACTCCCTGTAAGTGACCATTAATCACTGCGATGCCTATTTCTGTATAGCGTGCATTAACAATATTGGCTCGGTGAGTAGGTGAGGCCATCCAAGCATCCACCATGGTGGTGGTGGTCATAAAATCCCGAGCCAAGTTTTCACCAGCCACTCGGTAGGTATAGCCCACCTCATTCATAAAATCCCATGGCTCTTTGCCTGCTGGCGAAGTGTGGGCCCAATATTGATGAGCAAACATATCCTGCCCTTTGGCTTGGGCCGCTGCCGACAGAGTTGAATTGAAAACTAGCTCGTGAAGGCCTTGCTTGGCCCGTTCAGAGTTGGTGAGGCGCACGACATCTTCCGGATTGATGTTGGAAGCGTAACCTAAAATATTCTCGAGGGGCTGATAGCGTATCGTGTCAACGTAAACTAGTGATCCAAAAACTACCACCAAAAAGGAAAGAATAAAAAGTAATTCAGGATGCAAAAGCCGTGGTCGATGGTTGTTTGAGCGGCCAGGACGAAAAAGATGAGCTAAGGTTTTATTCAGAGCAGGTATCACCGTGATGTTATTATGACCATTTTTTAAAACACAAACAAGTATCTCAAGTTATGGCGGACTATTCAAGTTGGTTGGTGGGGAAATATTGCCTGCCCTGTCAATGACGGTTAGAGTCGGCTTTTCGTAATTGAGTAAATTAATTGGAATGGTTAATATTGCTGTATTTTTAAATTTAGCAGCAGGAAAAAGGCGGATGCTCTCTGCTAAATTTTCGGTGCTCAGCAAATACGCATAAGCATCATCAGGCTGGTTGATGACTAAAGATAATTGCTGATCATGTTCAATGGCTAAATGTGTTATTTCAGCAGGGTCCGGGGTAGATAAATCTACTGATAAATTCGCTTGCGTCAATCTTTCTGGATTGTTTTCAAGCCAATACTCCAGACCGGTGGCTTGATTCAATGTTTCAGGGCCGAGAGTTAGTTGAGTTGTGGCTGAATAGGTTTCGGGGCCGTTTAATTTAAACACTTGGGCAGATATTAGGTTGTTGTGGGATCCGGTGATAACGATCTTATCTTGGTTGCCGAATAAAATGGCCTCGGTTGAAATTGCCGCCAGACTAACAATGGAGGGAAATTGATCATCGCCAGTGTTTTGTTGAACAAAACTTATTCTGTGTGTGCCTGCATTGAGCCTAGGAAGAGGGAGAAAAATTTGCCGCCAACTGCCGCTGGGAATGGCGGTGGAAAAATGTTCTTCATAGATATTGAGGTCGTTAATAAACACCTGGAAGTACGGACTATCAAAACCAGGTAAGTATTCTGAGTAATCGGTCTTGAGAACAAAAACCAGTGTCGAGGGATGAGTCTCGCCGATTTCGATATTTTGAGTAATGATTGCAGTGCCACTCCCATAATTTTCCTGATTGCCTCCCAAAACAAAGCATGATTCATCCTCGAAACAAGCTGGCTCTATGGTCACGTTTCCTACAGGTTCCCAGGAGTTATTAATTAGTTCAATGGGGACAAATTCTTCACCGCTTCTTTGATGAATTAGGTCTGGTTTAGCATAGATATACTCAAAGGTACCCACATACAAAATCGCGCTAGCAATTGCTGAAAAATAGGCGTGGGCAGGCTGAACAACAAGTAACGCCAAAAGCAACCAGGACAATAAAAACCGGGCAATTACCCGCATCACGCGCCCGCTCCTTTTAATTTTGCAATCAACTCTTGTATCTCTAAAACAATGATCAATATACTGATGACCCAAACGCCAGCAACTATATAATACTTTTCCGGCAGCAAGAGAACGAGGCCCAGTTTAGGAATAATAAACCTAACCGCTCCAATAACGTCCGACAATTTTACCAGCTCCTTGTCCGCGGCAGCATTGGCTAAGCCTTTGGTTTGGAAACTGGTGATTGAGTTGTGGGTTTGAATGGCGGCAATTTGGTGAGTTACTCTGCCTTGAGCGTGTTGAAAGGTGATGATGTCACCAATTTGGTAATGATTTTTTCCTCTGGTGATAATTAGATCGCCCTTGTTGATCTTCGGCTCCATCGAACCAGACTTGACCAAATGGACACGGAGATTGTAATGCAGCATTAAACCAAGTGTGGCTAAAAAAGTTAAAGTTGTAATTGTAAGAAGTAGTTTTTTCATTTTTGTGTTTTGGTGGGCGGCGCTTTTCAAGCGCCGCCCCAACCCCAATTTATTAATACTCGGCAGGCCAGTCTGCCCCATCATTAATTTGTTTAGCCGCCACATGCAATCCTAAGGTCAAATGTTCTCCCTGATACTCGTCACCTGCAGTCTCGTCAAGACCCATGGTAATCCTGTAAACCTTATGTTCCCCCGAAGCTAAAACATTAGAACCGGTGAAAGTGTCAATCAACTCGGTTTCTTGACCAATCATCAAGCCACCAACAGGCATGGGATGCCAATTGCCGCCACTCAGAACCCGAAAATCGGAAAATGAAATTGCGTCCGTGGATAATTCCGGATTGCTCCATTCTCCAGAAAAATAACCCTTTAAATTTACCGGCAAGGTACCTGTATTTTGGACTATAAATTCAAAAATATGACTACTACCAGGCCAGAGATCATCGTCCCCATCAGCAACTTGCTGGGTAACAATAATATCAACTGTTCCACTGGGAAATACTATCGGATTAGCCGTAGCCCGACTAGTAAAGTAAGCTGATGTTACTCCTATCGACAGCACCAAAACGGTAGTAATTGTTAATAAGCTCTTGATGATTGATTTCATGAGCTAGCCTCCTTGGATTAAATATTACTGTCCCGGAGCATAAACCAAGTTTCTAGCATAATCTGTACTAAACTGAATAACGCTAGCGTCAATTGGAAAATTACTGACAAAGAGCGGCAACATCACCCGAATAAACCAGGACCGCCATCCTCTCAGTACAAAAAGCAGGTAAATTTTTGCTGGATTTAGCGTTAAAATTGGGCAGCAACACTCCAGTAAAGGCGCTCCAAAAACTACCAGCACTCCTGGGTCTCAAAATCTCAAACTCGCTGACATCTGCCAAAGTAGCCAGCCTGACATAAGCATCATCTTTCGACGAAATGGCATCAATCAAGCCCAGATCCAACGCCTGCACCTCATCAAATATTAGCGCCCCTATCTCCTCCCGCAAAAATTCTGCTTCCAGCCCTCGATTGGATGCGACATAATCAACAAATTTGAGATATGAATTATCTACGCTCTGCTGCAAAGTGTTTCTTTCTTCCGCGGTTAGAGGTCGATAAGGATTGCCCAAGTCTTTCGATCTGCCGGCGGTAATATACTCTGTTTCAATGCCATTGCTGGTAGTCACCCCCGTACCCAATAAACCCCCGTCCTCCTCCATCACGCCGTCATAATACTTGAATGGCCCGGCAATAACACCAATACTGCCGATCATCGTGCCATGATCAGCCACTATTTCATCAGCACCGACAGCAGCCCAATAAGAACCCGAGGCAGCAGTGCTACCCACATAAGCCAGCACCGGTTTGCCTGTCATATTTCTGTAATAATCAATCCCATCGGCAATAGCAGCAGTACCATAAATAGTGCCGCCAGGGGAATGGATTTCCAAAATCACACCCTCAATCTCATCATTTTCCGCCAAAATCCTCAAATTCTCCTTAACTTCGTAACCATAAGTAATGCCCAAATCGGAAAGAAGTTCCATATAGCTGGGCAACTCGTCTCTTTCTCCCAAAATCAAGCCGTTAATGGGCAGACTGACGAACCGGCTCTCCGCGTCGGGCGTTCCGGCGTGATGTTCAAGGTCAAGATCGGTTGTGTAAGTGTCCACACTACCAACTGCTAGACCAGCTGCCAGAGCAATCAAGACTAGAAACATCACAAAAAAGGAGGTAAATAAACTAAAAACCCCAACAAAAATATAACTAGCAAGCTTAATAAGGTTTTTGAAAAAATTTGGTACTGGCATTATCTTTCCAGTATAGCAGTTAGCATCGGCTATTTATATTCCGACTTGATCTGAAACAAAATGTAAAAGGCCACAAAAGTGCTAATTGCCAGCAGCACCGTGTAGGCATAGTCAGACAAAATAATAGAGCTGAGCAAAATAATCAGAACAGCAATGACTTCATTCCAAAACAACATCAGCCAACCTGGTCTTTGGTAGTTTTTCAATGGTTTGATAGCCCGGTAAAGTAAAAATGCTGCCAGCAGGTTCAAAATCAATCTTACTCCGATTACTAGTTTCTCGGAGAAAGTTAAGTTGAAAGCCACATAAGAAAAACTGGAAATCAAAGCTTGGGCGTCGGTAAGAATTTGCCAAACAGCATAAATCAGGCCAAAAATAGCCAGGTAGGGAACAAGTTTGGCCAATATTTTCACCCATGAAGCCGGCAAGTTGGGCAAAAATGTAAAACCAGACTCTACCTGACTGATCAATTTTAGGGCTTTTTCACCAGCGAGTTTTTGGAGAATTTTTTCTGCCAGTTCATTCATGCTTTTAAATTATATCACCTGCTCTACTTGCTCTGGAGCCGTCTCTCTTGATATAATTTGGGTTCTAATTAGGCTGGCCCCATCGTCTAGAGGCCTAGGACGCCAGGTTCTCATCCTGGTAGCCCCGGTTCGAATCCGGGTGGGGTCACAATGAAACACAAAAATATCGTGGCTTCATTTTTAATATTAATGAGAGGCGGCAAAGTGCTGCTGCTGAAAAGAGCTAACACTGGCTATCACGATGGCGATTACGGTTTGATTGCCGGCCACGTTGAGGCAAGCGAAACTTTTACCGACGCTATTATTCGGGAAGCCCAGGAAGAAGCCGGTATTGCTCTGAAACCAGACCATCTTCAAGTCGTCCACGTTATGCATCGCAAGTCTGATCTGGACAAATCAGAGCGGGTAGATGTTTATTTTCTAGCTAAAAAATGGGGCGGCAAAATCATCAACAAAGAGCCAAACAAATGCAGTGAGCTCAAATGGTTTGAGGCAGACAAACTGCCCTCCAATACTATTGGCGCTGTTCGCAAAGCCATCACTGCTGTTATAAACCAAATTCCCTACTCGGAATACGGTTGGCAGCAAGACAAAAGTAACGCTGAGATGGTCTAGGTGTTTGAAAGTATTCGGGGGAAGGCTGCTATACTTTTACCTATGAAAATAAAAAAATGGCAGTTGTTGTCAAAAAAAGATGTTTCGCCCAGCAAATGGTTTCCCATTGAACTGCGCAGCTACAAACTCCCCAATGGAAAAATAGTTGATGACTTTACTGTGACAACTCTGGCCGACGTGGCTATGATTGTCCCTGTCACACCAGACGAAAAAATTGTGCTGGTGAAACAATACAAACCAGGATACGATGACGTGATTTTGGAATTTCCAGCCGGAAGACTAGAAAGTAATCACAAAAACATTGAGGAAACGGCTTTGCATGAATTGGCAGAAGAAACCGGCATCCAGGCTAACTCTCTTGAATATTTAGGAATGTTTTCAGCACTCACAACCAAGGCCACAGGAAAAATATATTGCTACCTGGTTGAAAATGCCACTTTTAATTCTCAACAACACTTGGACGAAAACGAAGATATCGAAGTTGTTGTTTATAATTTTGATGAAATCGAAGCTCTTATGGAGAAAAATCAAATTAACGCGTCAACAACGGTGGCTTGTTGGGATTTAGTAAAGCGAAAATATCAAAATAAATTTGCCAGCTGGAGGTAGGAATCGCTACCACGCCCTACGGAAAGAAATCAAATGCCAACCCTCAAAACCCTCATTAATAAAATTCTGGCTTTCAACCGAGCCAGAGGCTGGACACCCTTACCAGTGGATATTGCCAAATCCATTACTATTGAGTCGGCAGAGTTATTGGAGCACTTTCAATGGGATGAAACCAACTCCCACAAGCAAGGCATCGTTCCCAAAGACAAAGTTAAAATCGGCGAAGAAGTAGCTGATGTTTTTTGGTATTTGATTGCTTTTTGCTATGCCACCGGCATCAACCTTGAGGCTGCTATTCACGATAAACTGCTGAAAAACGAAAAGAAATTTCCGGTCGAAATGTTCAAGGGTCAGCATAATGACCAATTTTACAAAGAACAAAAACGCAAATACCGGCAAAACAGGTAGGTATGTTAAAATACCGCACTTATGCCAAGATTTGAGAGATTCAGAAGTGTTGGAAGTGAGGAAATGAGGCTTATGCTTTACCTTGCGATTATTATTACTATGGCGCTACCAGCAATCCGTTGGAGTACCAACAGAAATTCTACCAGAATCAATACTGTTGATTTAACGCCTCATCCCAACTTGCCCAATGATATGAGTGGTTCTCCGGAAAATATCCCCGACATTCCGAATATTCCCACTCAGCCACCAGAGTTGCCAGGCGTAATTTGTCATCAAGTTAATCCCGGTGATACAGTTTTAAAGATCCTGAGGGAAATGGGTTATTCTGATCGAGAAGCTCTCTCTGCCTTAGTAACTGTTTACAATTATTTAGGACAACAAGACCTAAGTCGTACTGGTGTGCCTAAATATAATCGTCAGCTGGACAACATCCGGCCAGGAGAAACTCTTTGCACCGGCTCAGAGCTGCCAGATCAATTACCGGCAGGAAGAGGTGGTGGCGCTCCTCTTTCTAGCCTTTTTGAACCCAGTCATGCCAAGCAACAAGCAACTAACCAACGAGTAGTACAAGCAGCCTCCAAACAGGCAAACTCTTATCAGCTCAATAACTCCTAAAGACACGGTCTTTAATCCCCTCACTTCTCATTGACACTTTGGTTCTTGACTGGCCCGATCCCTTGATATATATTCGAATAATCGAATATGTACTCAAAAATATTTCAACTCCACGCCGAAATGCTGAAAGCTATGTCACATCCCAGGCGACTGGAGATCATTCAGCTTCTACGCCAACAGCAATTAACTGTTTCTGAGATTCACTTGATGCTGGATCTGCCCCAGGCTAATGTCAGCCAACATCTGAGGATCCTAAGAGAAGCTAAAATCGTGCAAGCCGAGAAAAACGGCAAGCAGGTTTATTACTCACTGGCCCATCCCAATTTTATTAAAGCTTGTGACCTGGTGCGGGAGATTCTGATCGAAGCCAACCAAGACAGCAGCTTTCTTAAACAACTGAAGTTTCCCATGAATGAGCTGGTGCCGTTGGTTCATGATCCGGTTTGTCAGATGCGAGTCTCACCCAAAACCGCCGGCTACCACACTATTCACCAGGGAGAACACTATTACTTTTGTGCCAGCGGTTGTATCAAGCAATTTCAAAAAAACCCCGATCAATATGTCAGCAAATAAAACTCTCACCTTCCATATTTCAGGCATGCACTGTGCTAGTTGCGCGGTCAATATTCAAAGAAAGCTGCAAAAAACCGAGGGGGTAAAGGCCGCCAGCGTTAATTATGCTAATGAGCAAGCCGCAGTCGAGCTAACAAACCAAAACATTTCAACCAAAAAAATTGAAGAGGTGGTGAGTTCTCTGGGATACCAGGCTCACCTTCATACTGAAGGCGCTGAAGATGTGGCTGAAGCTGAAAGAAGCAAAGAAATTGCTAGCCTGAAAATTAAACTTCTCGTTACTGGTGTTTTGGCAGGGCTGTTGGTGTTTGGTATGTTGCCGTTGGCACCGATGCTACTGATGAAACCTTGGCTGCAACTGGCGCTGGCGACGCCAATTCAGTTCTGGGCGGGCCGGCGCTTTTACCAGAGCGCTTGGTCTGCGCTGCAAAACAAAACCGCCAACATGGACACCTTGGTAGCTCTGGGCACTTCAGCCGCCTACTTTTATTCGCTATTTGTAGTCCTTTTTGGCGACTGGCTGGAAACCCAAGGCATAGAACCGCATGTTTATTTTGAAGCGGCGGGAGCAATCATTTTTTTCATCCTGCTGGGAAAATTTTTGGAAATCAGGGCTAAAGGCCAGACTTCCGCGGCTATCAAGAAACTTCTAAACCTCCAGCCTACCCAAGCTCACCTGAAAATCAACGGCCAGTGGCAGCAGGTTTCTATTGAGAAAGTTCAGGTCGGTGATATTTTGCTGGTCAAGCCAGGGGAGAAAATTCCAGTGGATGGCTTGGTGATTGCCGGCCAAAGCGCCGTCAATGAAAGCATGGTCACCGGCGAAAGCCTACCGGTCGCAAAATCCAAGGGTAGCAAAGTCATTGGTGCCACTCTTAATACTTCTGGTAGTTTGGAAATTAAGGCTGAAAAAATTGGCAGCGATACTATGCTGGCCAACATTATTCGCTTGGTAAAAGCAGCGCAAGGCAGCCGCCCACCCATCCAAAAATTGGTTGATACTATTGCCGCTCATTTTGTGCCGGTGGTAATTTTGCTGGCAGCGGTTACTTTTGTAATTTGGCTGATTTTTGGCCCGGAACCCAGTTATTTATTTGGTTTGGTGAGTATGATCAACGTGCTCATTATTGCTTGCCCTTGTGCTTTGGGTCTAGCCACGCCAACATCCTTAATGGTGGGGATTGGTGAAGGCGCGCAAAGAGGCATTTTAATCAAAGACGCGCAAGCATTGGAAGTGGCCAACAAAGTCAAAGTTGTCGTTTTTGATAAAACCGGCACCATCACTGAAGGCAAACCGGCAGTGCAAAATACTTGGTTCGCCCAGGAAATTACCGGTTCACTGCAGGCTGCTGTTTTGGCGGTAGAAGAGCAATCGCATCATCCGCTGGCAGAATCCGTTGTCACTTTTTTGAAAAATGAAAAAATTTCGGCTAAAAAAATTGAGGCGAAAGCTTTTCGAGATATTCCCGGTAAAGGGGTGAGCGCTCAAGTTGGTAAGCTGGCGCTGCTGATTGGTAACGAGCGACTGATGCAGGAAAATAAAATTAAAATTCCTGATGAAGTGAAAGTGGCTGTTCAAGCCTGGAAAGAGCTGGGGCACTCGCTGGCTTTGATTGCTTCGAACTCTCAGTTGGTTGGCGTGATTAGTATCGCTGATACCGTCAAGCCTCAGGCTAAAAAAACCATCACTGCCCTCAAGCAGCTCGGCATCACTCCGGTCATGGTCACCGGCGACAACCACGAAACGGCCACAGTAATTGCCAAAACAGTCGGTATCGACAAAGTTAAGGCCGAAGTCATGCCTGCTGACAAGGAAAGAATTGTCAGAGAACTGAGAGAAAAATATGGTGTGGTGGCGATGGTTGGAGATGGCATCAACGACGCCCCGGCTTTGGCCACAGCCGATGTTGGTATCGCTATGGGCGGCGGCACAGATGTGGCCATAGAGTCAGCCGGCATTACTCTGCTGAGAAGCGATATTAGCTTAGTCCCCGCCGCCCTCAAACTTTCTAAAGCCACCATGCGCAACATCAAACAAAACTTGTTTTGGGCTTTCGCCTATAACATCACCCTGATTCCCGTGGCCATGGGCGCGCTTTTCCCGTTTTTTGGCCTAGTTTTGAACCCGATCCTGGCTGGAGCGGCTATGGCTTTCTCGAGTGTATCGGTAGTTATGAATGCTTTAAGATTGAAAACAGTTAAAATATAAACTGGAGGCTGTTTATGGATTTATTTGTTATTTTTCTTACCGGACTGACTACAGGTGGGCTGTCATGTTTGGCCATGCAGGGAGGCTTGCTTACCAGCGCCATCGCCAATCAAAAAGAAGCGGAAATTGACGAGGCGAAAGCTGAAAAAGTGCCAAAATCCAAGAAAAACTTAAGCCTGAAATCGTTTGATGAACTCGACTGGCTGCCGGTACTAATGTTTATGGGCGCCAAGTTGATTTCCCATACTCTGCTAGGCTTTTTGCTGGGCGCGCTTGGTTCAGTTGTCTCGCTGAGTTTGGAAGTCAGTGCTGCTTTTCAGGTTTTTGCTGCTCTCTTCATGTTCGCAACAGCTATGAACTTGCTCGATGTTCACCCGATTTTTCGAGTGCTGGCCTTCCAGCCACCAAAGTTTTTGCAGCGTTACATTCACCATACCAGCAAAAGTAAAGCCCTGTTCGCGCCGGCGGTTTTGGGGTTCATGACTATCTTTATTCCTTGCGGCGTCACTCAAGCGATGGAAGTGTTGGCCATTAACAGCGGCAGCCCTGTGTATGGGGCTTTGATCATGTTTGCTTTTGTTCTTGGCACCAGTCCTCTTTTTACTTTGATCGGAGTTTTGACAGCGAAACTTTCCGAAGCCTGGAACAAAATTTTCTCAAAAGTCGCCGCCTATACCTTGATTGCCATGGCTATTTACAGTATTAATGGCATTTTGCTGGTTGCCGGTTCACCGGTGACTTTGCAAAAAGTAATAAGACCGGCTGTCAATTTTTTCTCGAGTGAGAAATCTGAACTAAACTATTCAGCGGCAGCAATCAATGGTGTTCAGAAAGTGAAAATCAATGTTCTTAACAATGGTTACAGCCCCAATTACATCCGGGTGGCGGCTGGAACTCCTGTAGAACTCACCCTGGAAAGCAATGAGGTCTACTCCTGCGCCCTTTCCTTTGTGCTGCGAGAGTTTGGTATTAGAACCTTTCTCGATTCCACAGACAGGCAAGTATTTAATTTTGTACCCACTCAAAAGGGCAAGTACACTTATACCTGCTCGATGGGCATGTATTCAGGTACGCTGGAAGTAATTTAAGGAGAGAAATGTTTAATATTTTACAGAAAAAAGCGAAGGCTCAAGCTAGTGACAGGGCTCAGTTGGCCGAGTTTAAAATTGGCGGCATGCACTGCGTCAGTTGCGGCCTGAATATTGATGGTGAACTGGAGGACTTGGAGGGGGTAACAGAAGCAACTACCAGTTATGCCAAGGCTACCACTCGGGTTTTTTATGATCCGAGCCGGATCGATGAAACTACTATCCGAAAAACCATAGAAAAAACCGGCTACCAGATTGAAAAATAGTTGCCCCAGCCAGTGTTCGCGGTTGATTTTACCGGCACTTGGTCTTAAGATTGGAGCTCATGATTAAAAGAATTGTTTTGGGCCTTTTAGCCATCCTTTTTATCTTTACTACCGGCGTTTTCGCGGGACCTTTCTTGCGCGGTGAGAACTCTCCCGTGAACTTGAAAAACCCCCTAGCCGAGTTAATTCAACCAGAGGAAACTCTTCCTTATCTGCCCTATACTATTCAAAACTTGCGTTCACATGATTTCACCGCTCGCGACATTACTATAGAAAACGTTATTCAAGACTATCCCGCTTACACCGCTTATCAGTTTTCTTACAGTCCACTTGGCAGAAAGATGTCGGGGCAACTGAACGTTCCCAAGGAGCTGCCTGCCAATCCTCAGGCTATTGTGATGATTAGAGGTTGGGCGCCGCTGGCTTCCTACTACACCGGTATGGGTACTAAAAATGCGGCAGCGGCCTTCGCGGAAAACGGCTATATTACCCTGGCGCCGGATTTCTTTGGCTATGGCGATAGTGAGCCGGAACCAGCTGACTCTTGGCTGGCTCGGTTTGAAAAACCGATGGTGGTGATTGAATTAATGCGCAGTCTTGAAGAGTTAGGAGTGCCACTGATGCCTGACGCCACCACTAAATATACCACTAATAACATCGGTATTTGGGCGCACAGTAATGGCGGCCAAATTGCTCTGACGGCGTTAGAAATTACCAGCCAACCTTATCCTGCCACTCTCTGGGCGCCAGTGGTGGCACCGTTTCCCTACTCAGTCATCTTTTTCAGCGACGAAGATACCGACGAAGGCAAAAATTTCAGAAAATATGTAGCCAACTTTGAAGCCAAGTATGATGTCTTTGATTTCTCTCTCACCCAGCATCTGCCGCTCCTGACCGGGCCGCTCCAGTTACATCATGGCACTGCCGATACGGCGGCGTTGGCGGTTTGGAGTGATGAGTTTTTTGCAAAGGTTGATAAAGAAAACTCCAGGCGGGAAAAGTTGCGAGAAAGGCTGGATGAACTGCGGGCAGAGTTGGCAAGTGAGGCGGTGGCCACCAACGAAGCCAGGGTTGCTGAGATCCAAAACGAAGTTGCCGCTAGCGAAAGCAGCAATCTCTTAGAACCGATCGTTTATCAATACTTTAAATACCCGGGAGCCGATCACAACTTAGTACCGAGTTGGAGTACTGCCGTGCAAAGAGATTTAACTTTCTTTGAGAACACTAATCCTCTTCTTCCGTAAATAGACCGCCATCAAGTTGTTTAACTTTAACCCCCTGCTCGTCCATATCTCCAGGCAACAAGCTGCCCTCTCGATAAGAATTAATTCTTTCAATCCGCCGCTCCATTTGTTTAAACCTGGTGCCAGCCAAACCGTCGTAATCGGTTTTCAGCCGCTCAATCGAACGGCCGTACTTTTCAAATTGAGTATTAAATTTATCCCACTCAATCACGAACTCATCCACATAACCCACAATTTCCTTGAGAGTATCACCAATCATAAAGTTGCGGTAACTTTCCATCACTGTCCGGGCCACAATTAAAAAAGTAAAAGGCGAAACAATCAGCACTCTTTTGCCAACGGCATCATCAATCAGATCGGGGAACTTCTGATTAATAAAAGAAAAAACCATCTCGTTGGGCACAAAAAGAATGGCGTAATCCAGAGTATTTGATTCCGAGTCAATGTACTCGGCAACTTTGGCAATTTTGGTTTTGATGTCCCTCCTAAACTGCTGCATGTGGGCGCGTTTTTGCTCCTTCTGCTCAGCCACCGCCAATTTTTGAATTTCCTGGTAGGGAAACTTGACATCTACCGGCACCACTCGGTTGTTGGGCAACAGCAAGCTAATATCAGGCCGCAAACCGGAAGCCAGCGGCGTTTGTCGGGAGTAGTGCCTGCCTTCAACCAAACCATTAGAGGTCAAGAGGTCTTCAATAATTCGCTCTCCCCACTCGCCACGCTGTTGGTTGTTGGACAGCACTTTAGCCAGCTGCCTGGTAGAAACAGAAAGCTCATCGGTGAGTTTACGGTGCTCTTCCA
>CAZESB010000003.1:0-24163 GCA_964515115.1 uncultured Pseudomonadales bacterium
ATGTTCCGGACGACGCCGAGCGAACCATTGAGCAAATTATTGAAGTGCAACGGACTTTACCGGCCGCGCCTTCATACATGAATTATGCCCTTTACACCAACGGAACCATCGATAAAAGCGATTAAATATTTAAATATAAAGTAAACTGAGAATCATATGCCTGCCCTAGCCCTTGATATTGGAAGTTATGCTATCAAAGCCATCAGCGGCAAGCCCGGCCAGAAGGTGACTGTTGAGAAAATTGCTGAGGCCTTTAATTCTGCTGGTCTGGCCATTCCGGTTGATGATTCGGCGCAGGATAAATTGGCTGCTGCTGTGGATGCGGTTTTAAACGACTACGACTTGCCCCGCGCCGACGTCCGCCTGGCCCTGCCGGAAAGCATCATTTCCAGCAAAGTGATTGAGGTGCCGCCTTTAACTGATGCCGAACTGGCTTCGGCCATCGGCTGGCAGGCGGAAAAACACATTCCCATCCCACCGGAGGATCTTTCGTTGGAGTACCAAGTGCTCTACCGCCCGCCCAAAGGTGATAAAGCCAACATGCGGGTGCTACTGGTCGCTGCCAGAAAACAGTTGGTGGAGCGCTACGTGGAAATGTTTCATTCTCTTGGTATTGAGCCGGCGCTGCTGGAAACTCAAGCGATTGCTTTGATGCGTTCACTGCAGTTTGAAAACACCGATCCTAACACCCTGGTGGTCAATCTGGGCGCCGGCAGTATGGATTTGGTGATGGTTAGGGGGGGTGAGTTGAACTTTGTGGTTTCTAACATGAATGGCGGCCAATTGCTTACTCGGGCTTTGGAGCAGGGGGTGGGTTTAAATACCTCCCAGGCGGAACAGTACAAACGCAGCTACGGGCTAGATGAAAGCCAGTTCCAAGGCAAACTGAGAGAATCATTGCTACCGGCCGTGACGATGTTGGTTAATGAAATTCGCAAATCTGTCCAGTTTTTCATCAACCAACACCCTCAGGAGACGGTGCAACGAGTGGTTTTGGCCGGCGGCACCTCTTCTCTACCCGGCCTGGTCCAGTTTATTACTGAGCAGCTGGGGACTGAAGTCCTGGTGGCCGCGCCGTTTGCCGGCATTGAAAGCAGCATTCCTGAAAATATCAATCAACCCAGTATGGCGGTGGCGATGGGTTTGCTGATGCGGGAGCTCTAGATCATGTCGCAAAGTATTAATTTTGTTAGTGCGACCAGAAAACGCTTAACTGCTGCCCAGAAAAAAGACAGGGAGTATTTTCGTTGGTCGGTGGGTATTTTGGCGGGCGCTTTTGGTGTTTTTTTAGTGGTGTTGGGGGTGCGGTTTTTCTTCATTTTCCAGGGTAGACAAATTGAGAACCGCCAGCAGGAAGTCCGGGCGGCAATTCTAGCCAGGGAAGACCTGGAGGAAGAATACACCGTTTTTGTGCATAAATTGAAGCTTTTGTCGGATCTTTTTGGCAAGCGCAAGGACAAGCAGGAGGCACTGATTTTTTTCAATGAAGTTTTTGGGCCGCGAGTGCAAGTGAGCGGCATTGATTATTCCGGCAGTGACGAAGACACGCTTAGATTCACCCTGAATGCTCCGGATATTTTTCTTTTAGACTCGGTTTTTGCAATTTTGCAATCGGATGCAGTTACTGCTCAGTACAGTTCGGTGCAGAAGGAGGGGCTGCGGCGCCTGGAGGATGGTTCTTACGCCATGCAGCTGACTCTGGTTTTTGGTGAGGCACCAGCTGGAGTGGCTGCTGCCGCAGCCCCAACTCCACCAGCTGAAGACAACTTAGATTTAGGAATGGAATAAATTATGGCTCAGCAAAAAAAGCAAAAATTCAATCCCATCATCCTTTGGCGCACGCGGCAGTACTTAATCATGTCCATCGGTTTGATAGTTCTGGCTGCTTTCATTCTCCTTTTTGCTGCTTACCCTCAAGTGCAAGCTGCCCTGGAACTGCGCTCAAATACCAATCGCCTTCGTCCTCAGCTGGAAAATTTGGAGAAAAAGTTGGCGCAACTGGAAAATGTTCGTTTTGAACCTGAATTTAGCCAAATGGACGTCATCAACGAAGCCATGCCTTCCAAAAAACCGCTGCTGGAGTTACTCACTAATCTCAGTGCTATCAGTATGGCTCACCAGGTTGATATTACTGAGTTTCAGTTAAGCCCCGGAGAGGTGGCCACTACTGCAGCTGAACTTCAGCGCAACACCCGCCAACGCGGTGATGTTGACACCCTCGATGTTGAGCTTTCCATTCAAGGCAGTCGCGATAATGTCAATCAATTCCTCAATTCCATTGAGAAAATTTCGCCTTTTACTACTATCACCCAACTGACCATCAGCACTGCCACCAGGCTAGGAGGGGAACTTTCCACTGCCAAAATGGCTACCAGCACCTTTTTCTTTACCAAACCCATCACTACCACGGTTGACTCTCCTCTGCCAGTGATTGCTGAGCACGAAAAAAATGTCTTGGATGAATTGGCTGCTTTTACTCTGCCTAACTTAAATGAACAAACCGAAGTTGTTGGCGGCGGCCTTGAAGATCTTTTTGGTGTTGACCCGCTCCAGTTTGAGTAATTTGAATGAATTATTTATCGGCAATAGTGATGTTTGCCTGGATTCCCTCTTTAAGCGCCCGAATTTTGCCAATATTCCTGATGGCATGAATGACAGAACCCCGCTTGCCAATCACTCGGCCGATATCATCGGCATTGACATGAATCACGTAATTGAAACCCTTGTCGGTTTCTTCTTCCTCTATCTTGACATCGGTGGGATTATCAACCAGGTGAATGAGGATGTATTCTAAAAGATTTTTCATTTTTCCTTTTGTGCTGCCTCTTCTTTTGCGCCTTCGGCTGTTTCAACTGTTTCGGCTGCCTCAGTCACCTCAGTTGCTGCTGTTTCAGCTGGAGTTTTTGCCTCTGGCTCAGGTGTTGTCTCCGGAACTTTTTCTGCCGCAGGCGCTTCAGTGGCCGCGTTGGCTTTAGCCAAAGTTTTCTTGGATGGTTTCTTTTTCTTTGCCGGAAATGGCTTGCCTGATTCAAGTCTGGCAGCCAACTGAGCGACAGTTGCCGTTGGTCTAGCACCCTTGCTCACCCATTCTTTGTAAGCGGCCAGATCAATTTCCAAAATTTTTGGAGTCTGGATTGGTGCGTAGTGTCCGAGCAAAGCAATGTACTTGCCGTCACGCTTGGAGCGGGCTTCATTGACTATAATCCGGTAGTGTGGCTGGTTTTTCTTACCAAACCTGGCTAATTTAATTTTCAACATAAAAATACCTTTTTTATATTTTTGTTAGTACATCGTTCTGACAGAGAGGCGATTATACTTGAGTTTAGAGTTTTTCTCAAGCTTGGGGCCTGAGCTGTTTCTAGCCGTACTTTTGCAGTGCCGCCTGAGCCGCTTCGCGCTGAGCGCGCTGCTTGCTGCTGCCCATGCCCGTGCCTACCACTTGGCCGCCTACCAAAACATTAACGGTAAATTCTTTGTCGTGATCAGGGCCTTTTTCGCTCACCACTTCGTAGACCGGCGCCTCTTCACCCTCTGCCTGGACCACTTCCTGCAGGTGACTTTTCGCGTCTTTGTAGAGTTTGTTTTTAAGAATGGCATCTACTTCCACAAACAGCGTATCCCCCAGAAATTCCTCAACTTTTTGAAAACCCTGATCCAAATAAAGCGCGCCAATCACCGCTTCCATGGTATCAGCCAGCAAACTGGCATTAGTCCGGCCACCGGTGGCTTCCTCACCTCTGCTCATGTAAAGTTTTTCTCCCAGGCCAAGATTAATGGCCACCTGAGCCAGAGTTTCGGTTTTCACCAGAGCGCTGCGATAAGCAGTTAGCAGGCCCTCTTGAGTTTGCGGAAATTTTTGGTAGAGAAACTTGGTGGCAGCCAATTCAAGCACCGCGTCGCCCAGAAACTCTAGGCGCTCATTAGAAACTGGCGAGCTGGAATTCTCCTCGTTGAGAGCACTGCGATGGGTTAAGGCGGTAGTGAGCAGGTCCTTGTTATTAAATTCAGGCAATTGCATAGTTTTTTAGCCCAGCTCGGCCTCTTCTCTGACGATGATGGTCAACTCCCTAACGGTTGAGACCTCTTCATCAAGCAAAGTTTGTGGGTCGAGTTCAATTTCAAACTCATTATTGATTTCGGCCACAATCCGCTTGAAATCAACCGGCGTTACGCCCAGCTCATCTTCAAACTGAGTGCCAGGGAGCACGTCAGCAACATCATTGCCGGTAGTATCAGCAATAATTTCTCTGACTCGCTCCATGAAGATCTCTTGTGATTGATTATGCATAGTCATAACAGTAATATGGTTAATGAGTATTCTCAAGTAGCAATTTAGCCAAGACGCCGTTGACAAATCGCGATGAGCTGTCGCTGCCAAACTCTTTGGCCAATTCCACCGCTTCATTGATCAAAACCTTGACCGGCGTTTTTTTATTGAGCGATTCGTAGAGGATCAGCCGCAAAATCGCCAAGTCAATTTGGTTGATTTGTTGGAGCGGCCTTTCGGGCGCTACTGCCTGGATTTGCTGATCTAAATTTTCCAGGCTGCTGAGGATCTTCCAAACTGTCGTACCCTTTTTTTCCGCCAGACAAGTTTGCAAATTAGCTGCACTGAAAGTGCAGGCAAATAAATCCTGCATGAGTTTAATTCGGCGCTGATGTCGGTAGTCGACGGTGTTTGCCATTATCTGGTTTATCTGGTGCCGCTTTTCCTGCTGGCTGCTGATTTTTTAGCGGTCGGTTTAACGGCTTTGGTTGGCGCAGATTTTTTGATGGCTTCAGTTGGCTGGCTGGCTGGCTGTTTGGCGGCCGGTTTTTGAGCCACCGGTTTTTCAGTTTTAGCCTGTTTTGTCTGGGGCTTTTGCTCAGTTTTCTTTTCAGTTTGTTTTGCCGCAGCAATGTCCATCACTTTGAGAAACTCAGCCACCATGCCTCTCTTGTGAAGCGGAATGGCGGCGCTGTTGGTGTCTTTGGTAATGGTGGGCTTGTTGCCTGCCCGACGCTTGCCGCGCTCAGCTCTGGTAATCTTATTTTTTGGTAGTGCTCCCATATTTTCCTGACTTTTTGGTAACTAGATTTGGTAAGTAGTATATCACTTGATGTAAAGACAGGTGATTTTAACGTAATTTCAGACTAAACACAAGTAGACTCTTGGCGGAATCTTGAGTTAATGTTAATTGGCTAGCGGCATTTCTGCCAGCTCGATTTTTTCTCCGGTAGTGAAGATGGGCTGCCAATCCAGAGGCAGTTGAGCGTAGATTTGCTGGGCGGCACCGATCATTTCCAGATTTGTCCAGGAAGCGAATTGGAGTTGGGAAAAACCGCTTTGGATGGTGCCAAAAATTTCTCCTGAACCGCGATTGGCTAGATCAAGCTCAGCCAGTTCGCGGCCGTTGTTGATTTGGGTGAATTGCTGAAGTCTTTGGCCGGCAGTTTCGGCAGTAGAGCTGGTAAAAAGCAAGCAATAACTTGCCTGCCCCGCTCTACCCACCCGACCGCGCAGTTGGTGGAGGCTGGCCAGGCCAAACCGCTCAGCTGATTCAATGATCATCACCGCAGCTTGGGGCAAGTCCACGCCCACTTCCACAATCGGGGTGGTAACCAGGATGTCGATTTTGCCGCCGTAGAGATCAGCAATAATCTGGTCCTGCTCGGTTTTTTTCTGCCGACCGTGTAGGAGAGCGATTTTTGGTTGGAGGTTGGCGGCGACGGCTTGGGTTTGGGCGCCGGCGCTGGCACGGGCAAAATAATCCTGGAGTTCTTGGTATTTTTCCGTGGCTGAAGCTACTTTTTCAAAAGCTTCGTGATCAGACGGATCAATGAAAGGACAGATAATTAAAGCCTGACTCTGGTTTTGCTGGAGTTCTGTAGCCAGCCAGTCATATGAACTGGAACGCTTCTTCTCCGACACCAGCCAAGTGGCGGTCGGAATTCTGCCGGCGGGCATTTCATCAAGATAGCTAACTTGCAGGTGAGAGAAAATGGTCAACATCAAGCTGCGGGGGATAGGCGTGGCAGTCATAGTGAGAATATGGGCGGGCTTTTTCAGCTCGGTGGCTTTGGAGCGATGTCTGACCCCAAATCGGTGTTGTTCATCGTAAATAATTAGTCCGGGCTGAAGATTTTTCATTCGGTTGATGACTGCGTGGGTGCCGATGTAGAGGGTGGGTTTGTTGTTTTGGCTGGCCCGACTGGCGGTTTGGCTGGTGAGCAGTTGTAGCGGCAGTTGAGGCAGAATTGTGGCGATAGTTTGGGCGTGCTGCTCTGCCAAAATCCTGGTTGGAGCCACTAGAGCCACTGAAAAGCCCGAACCAATCACCTCCTGAGCGGCGATAGCGGCCACCACCGTTTTGCCGGAGCCGACATCGCCAATCAATAATCTGTTCATGGGTGTGGTTTTGGCCAAATCGCTGAGGATTTCTTTGGTGGCTTGTTTTTGCGCGCCGGTCAGTTCAAAAGGCAGACTGGTTGGCAACGGCAATTGTTCCGGAAAACCGGCCGGCAAATTAATCACCACCCCGGCGCGCTGCCCTTGCCACTCACCTTTAATTTGCTCTGAAGTTCTCATAATAGTCAAAAACTCTTCTAGCGCCAACCGCTCACGACTCTGCGCCACCGCCTCTATTTCGTCGGGAAAATGAAGCTGGGCAATAGCGGTGGAAAAATCCGGCAGTTCCAGCTTGCTGCCACTCGCCGCCAACAAACCAGGAATCGGGTCCTTGACTTCAGCTAAATTGTCCAAAATATGTTTCAGCACCCGCCGGAGCGAACCCTGTTGCAGCGGCACCTTGCTTGAATACAGCGGTACCAGCCGGCCGGTATGAATCGTATCGGCTTTGACCGCCTCCACCGTCGGTTGGGTCATGTTGCGGTACTTGGCGTTGTATCTGCCGCTAAACAAGTACTCACGACCAAGTTTCAAGTTGCTGAGAATAAAACGATTATTAAACCACATCAGCTTCAGCTTGCCGGTAGCGTCACTGATGGTGGCGGTTTGCATATTCTTGCCATTTCTGCTGAATTGACCGGTTTTTTCGACCTTGGCTTGAATTGTCACCAACTCGCCCTCAGGAATAGCCACGATGGTCGTAAAGTGAGAGCGATCTTCATACCGGAGCGGCAATTGCAGCAACAAATCACGCACCGAAACTATCTCTGCCGCTGCCAACTGCGCAAACAGCTTCTCACCGATCCCCTTCACTTGCATCAACTTCGTATCCAGTGCGTACATTGGTTTCAGTATAGTCCAGCTTTTTGGTCTGATATAGTATCTAAAGTGCCTATCAAAAGCTATCTTAATACATAAATCAATATCTTAGAACATCAAAAATAGGCGGATACATGAGTGAAAATAATTAAAGAGCCAAATTAGCAGTCTTATAGCATGACTGCTAAAAGCCTATATAATTATTTGTAGTTAGATGAAGAATAAAGCACTGGCAAAACTGCCTACCACCATAGCAATGATAAAGATGATGGCGAAAATTTTCACTACTAACTCTCTTTGTTTTTTTGACATAGCACTTTCCGCATTGTAGCAAATTTTAAGCCAACTGGAAGTAACGGCGTTTGCCTACTCGCACTACCTTAAATTGCTGAGTTTCAATTTCTTCGAATGGATCGGTGGGTCGGCTGCCGCTGGTTTTTCCCTGCTGCATCAACTCAACTGCGCCCTGCTCTGTCAACCGACGCAGGTTGTTTCTACTTTCTTCAGGCATTAATTTTTCCAGCAACTCCAGCACCGTCATTTTACCTGCCCCGATGGTGACGACTGGCAGCTCTACCGGCAGCTCGTTACCCTGCACGGTTTTCTCAAAGTGCTCCTGCGCAGCTTTGGCCGCCGCTACTGAGTGATACATGGTAGTAATGTTCAGGGCCAGCTGCTTTTTGAACTCCAGCGGATTGTGGCCTTGACGCATTAAGCTCTCCATCTCCTCAATTGCCTCACTAGCCACATCAGTTAGCGTGGTGAAGTAAGTGATGATCTCACTGTCGGCAACGCTCATTAGTTTGCCGTACATATTATTGGGTTCTTCGGTGAGAGCAATAAAGTTACCCAACGACTTGCTCATCTTCCGGCCGTCGGTGCCGTTAATAATCGGCGTGGCCAAGACCCACTTCTCTTTGTTGTGGTAAACTTTTTGCAAGTGCCGGCCCATCATCATGTTGAAAGTTTGATCAGTGCCACCGATTTCCAAGTCCACATCCATCACCACCGAGTCATAGCCCTGCAAGAGCGGGTAAATCAGCTCGTGGGCGTGGATGGGCTGTTCTCTTTTAATCCGCTCCTGAAACATGTCGCGCTCCATCAGCTGCTGGACCGTGGTTTTGGCCATCAGCTGCACAATATCGGTGTAGGTGAGTTTGTCCAGCCAGTCACCGTTGTAGCGAATGGTGATTTTGCTAAAATCCAGCACTTTGCTGGCTTGCTCTTGCCAGTTTTGGAAATTTGCCCGGATTTGTTCATCGGTGAGCGTAGGACGGGTTTCGTCTTTGCCGGTTGGGTCGCCGATTCTGACCGTGCCGTTGCCGATTAGTAAAATCACCTCGTGGCCAAGATCAGCAAATTGCTGCAATTTTCTTAGCACCACGCTGTGACCGAGAGTAAGCAGCGCGCCGGTGGGATCAATGCCTAGGTAGACGCGAATTTGGCGCTCCGCCATCAGTTGACCGAGGGCTTCCTTATTGGGCAGCACTGCCGCCACCCCTCTTGATAGGACTGCTTGAATTTGTTCTGGGTTATGATTCATATTTTTCCTGATTTTCCCTGATTATACCGCGCCGAATTATACTGCCCCGACCAGGCTGGCGCCATACTCCGCCATCAGGGTGTCGGCAATTTTTTGCCTGATAGGCTTGATGTCCTCAGCGCTAATACTGGTGTTTGGTCCGAGATAGGTAATGGTAAAGGTGTAATTTTGTTCATAAATATCTTTGAGCTCGACTTGGTGGATAGCATTGGCCAATTTTTTGATGGTGTTGATCACCTGACCTGAGAAAGTTTTTTCCGGCAAAGTAAAAGTCATGTCTTCGATAACCGGTGCGGCCTTGGGTAAAGGTTTGAGCTGCGGATAAGTTCTGGCTACTGCCAGCAGGGCCGCCATGTCAAGATTGACGGCGGTTCTGTTTTTTGGCAAAACCGCGATGTTGCCGATCAAAATTTCTTTGCCTGCCTGGATAGCGAAAAGTTCTGCTTTTTGGGTGGTACTGGTTTTGTTTTCAACAGGTTTGACCATTAGTTCTTCGATAAACAAATGACGCAGCAACGCTTCCAGATCACCCTTTACCTGGCGGTAGGGTTTGCTAGCTACCATGCCTAGCTGCAATTCATGTCTGGGTAGGTCATTTTCTACCGGAATGTAAACATTAGCCATCTCAAAAACCGCTAAATTTTCTCTGGTGGTGTTATCCTCCAGCACTTGGATCAACGAGGGCTGCAGCGATCGCCGGAGGTAAAGATGATCTTCGGTAAGTGGATTTTCCAACTTGAGGTGATTGGCTAGTGGCTGTCCGCTGGCTAGCGCCATGGCTTCGCTGACGATGGAATAAGTGTACATTTCCTGCCAGCCGATGGCAGCCAGAAAACGTTTGATTTTAGTTTCCAGCTCAAAATTATTGTGTTCAGGTTTGTTGAGTGGGATTTCTGTAACCATAAGTTGGCTGGGCAGATTGTGATAGCCATAAATTCTGGCAATTTCTTCAATGATGTCGGCGGCAATCTTGAGATCCGGGCGAAAAGTGGGTGGCTGGATACTGAGCTGCTCCCCTGCTACGTTGACTTCGCAGCCCAAAATATTGAGAAGATGGACAATTTTTTCGGTTTCCAGTTGCAGGCCCAAGTAGGCTTTAACTTTTGCTAGGGGCAGTATGACTTTGGCCGGCTGCCTTTCTCCGGGAAAATCGTCATAAAGTGGGCTGGCGACTTGAGCGCCGCAAAGCTCGCGGTAAAGCTTGATTCCCAGTTTGAAAGTAGGCAAAGCCAGATGCGGATCAACCTGTTTTTCTTTAAGTTGGGCGGCCACGGTTCTGATTTGATGGGTCATCGAAGCAAAGCGAATTTTGCTGGCTTCAATCGAATCAATCAAAAGCAGCACGTTGCGGGTTTGGTCATCAATGGCGGTATTGGCCGTGCCTTTAATGGAAGGCAGATCGATAATAGTACCCTCGCGGTTTTCAAAAACTACCTCGCCACCAACGGTTTCAAACTCAAGCTCATCCAAAGTCACAAATTTTTTGCCCTTTTCCGCCGCTTTGATGATAATTTCACCGCCAAGAGCCAGGAGTTTGTCGTAATCAAAAGCGTGGACAGGGTGGCCAACTTCGTGAGTGATGTAGTTGGTGATGTCAATGACACTGTCGTGGACATTGATGTCGATTTGCCGCAGTCGCCTGGCCATCCACTCTGGGGTGGGGGTATGCTCGACGTTTTTGAGCACTACTGCCATGATCCGCTCACAAAGCTCTGGGTCGTTCTCAATAGTCGGCAGCGGCAGCATTGCTTCTTCCCGAACGTCCGGCGCTAAAAAAACCTCTTCATAACTGGGTTGTTTCAGTTGCGCCTTGATGCCGAACTGCTCCAAAATCACTGCCGCTTCCCGGGCGATGCCGCGCACCGACATACTATCGACTCGATTGGTAGTGACTTCAATGTCATAAACACTGTCGCCCTCCCGCTCATAGACGCGCTCAACTGAAGGGCCGGATAAAGAAAGATTGGTTTGGATAGTGGTCGGGTCAGCGTCCGTGTCTAGATGCTCGAGCAGCCATTGGTGAGGAATTAAAATGTTCATGATTTGCCTTTGTTTTTGTCTTTTTGCCTAAAATTGTTCCAAAAAGCGAAGATCTGTACCATAAAGCTGGCGAATATCATCGAGATTCAGCCCTTCTTTGAGTGAGTAAGTCCGCTCTACCCCCCAGCCGAAAGCAAAACCGGTGTAAACTTCCGGATCAATGCCGCCCGCCTCAAGAACGTTGGGATGAACCATGCCCGCGCCGCCAACTTCGTGCCAGCCGGACTTGCAGAAACGGCATTTTTGCGGCTGGCCATTTTCATCAACCTGCCCTGCCAGCATGCCGGTGCCGTGACAGATGTGGCAGGAGAAATCGACTTCAAACGAAGGCTCGGTAAATTTAAAATGAAACGGCCGAATCCGGCTTTTGGCCTCAGGTCCGTAAAATTCTTTGGCAAAATAGTCGATCGTGCCCTTGAGGTGCTGAATATTAATGCCCTGATCGACCACCAAGCCTTCAAACTGGTGAAAAACTTGGGTATGGGTAGCGTCCTGCTGGCGACGGTAGGTGCGGCCGATATTGATCATCCTGATCGGCGGTTGGCCGAGGCGCTCCATTTCCCGAACTTGGCCGTTTGAGGTATGGGTAGTGAGGACCAGCTTGCCTTTTTCCGGATGTGCCGGCGCGTCGACAAAAAATGTTTCCCACTCGTCGCGGGCAGGATGGTTGGGCGGCATGTTCAAGGCTTCGAAAACATACCAGTCCCAGTCTACTTCCGGGTAGCTAACGCGGGTAAAACCAATTTTTTCAAAAATGTGAGTAATTTCCTCGATGGCCTGAGAGATGGGGTGAACACGACCAACTTTGGGCTGCAGGCCGGGGATGGTGAGGTCAACCCAGTCGATCTGCTGCTCCCCTGCTTGACTGATTTTGGTGATGACGGTTTCCAGCTCGGTTTTCAGTTTGTTGAGCAACTGACCAGCAGCTGGTTTTTCCTCTGGGTTGATGGTAGCAATTGACTTCACCAAGTTATTAAAAAGACCTTTTTTGCCCAAGTACTTGGTTTGCAGTACTTGGGGGTCCGGCTCGGTTTCTTGCTGAATTCTATCTTTAAGCTGGGCAGCTTGTTCCTGAAGTTCTGAAATTGTCATAGCTTTTTCTATTATAAAGGTCTTTCCATTTTACTACCAGCTATGCGATCCTCTTGACGCAACGTTTCCGTGGCCGGGACCTGCAGTGTTATGGTGGCCTTTTCTCTTTTTGGTTTCTCCGTTCGTTCGTCCGTTTGTTTGCGCCGTTGTTCCCGGACTGGACTCATGACCATTACCTGGCTCAACCAGATTCTGGATCTTAGCCTCAGTAGGCCTAGGTCTGCCACCTCCTCTTTCTTGATGCATATTTACCTTTCTGTCCCCGGGAACGAAAAAAGCTCCCTCTGGGGAGCCTTTCTTGATATTCACGCACTAACCGCCTCCCCAATTAAGTTTTGGAGCTAAAGTAAAAAGCGGTAAAGTACTGTGCGCTGTACATGTGGAGGGATTGTAACAGAGGTGATGGGCAAATGTCCAGCCAATGTTATACTGATTACGTGGCTATGGACAGATTATTACTAAGTTAATAAAATGAGTGGCTGATTATGCCGGAAGAGAAACTCAATCAGGCGCCTGACCTGGCAGCAAGTGACTATCCTGCCGGAGATGAATTTGCTGTAGATGTGGGTCAAACAACAGCGAAGGCGGGCTTTTTTAGCCGTCTCCAAGAGCAATTTACCCAATTCAAGGAAAATCCTCGGGAAACTTGGCATAATATTAAAAAAGAGGCAGAAAAGAAAACCCAGATGCTTTTTAGAAAAAGAGCCCGTTCCAGAAGAAGATCCAATGTCGATCTTGAGCAGCAGCGCTTGAAAAATATCAAGCTACTTCGTTTGGGGGCGATGGGGGCGATGGTTGGCGTTGTCTTGATGATTATTGCTTTTTTTGGCGCTTTCGCTTGGTACTCCCGCGAACTGCCCAAACCGGGTGAAGTGGTGCGCCGCCAAGGTTTCAGCACCAAAATTTACGCCCGTAATGGTGAAATTTTGTACGATCTCTATAACGACGAACGGCGCACCCCAGTCAGCTTCGACCAAATTCCAGATTCCCTTAAACAAGCCGTAGTGGCGGTGGAAGATAAAGATTTCTACAACCACAAAGGCTTTGATATCATGACCGTCTTCCGGATCCCTTACAATATGGTTTTTCGCAATCGGGTGGTGGGTGGCTCTACCCTCACCCAGCAGTTGGTGAAAAACGCCCTTTTGACCAATGAGCGCAGCGTAGAGAGGAAATTTAAGGAGTTGGTGCTATCGCTGCAGATTGAGCGCACTTTCACTAAAGACGAAATTTTGGAAATGTATCTAAACGAAGCCCCTTATGGCGGCACTGCCTGGGGCATTGGTACGGCTTCAGAACTGTATTTCAACAAGCCCGTTTCTGAACTTAGCCTGGTGGAATCAGCTATTCTAGCTGGCTTGCCGCAACGTCCGACCGCTTATTCTCCCTACACCGGCAAAACCGATGAAGACGGTACTCCGCTTTGGCAGGTCCGCACCAGAGGAGTGTTGCGCAGAATGTTTGAAGATGGTTATTTGACTGAATTGGCTTATGAAGATGCTCTCTCTCAACTTGACCAAGTCGAGTTTGAACGCTCACAACTTGATATTAAGGCGCCACATTTTGTCTTTTATGTCCGTGATCTGTTGGCAGAAATGTACGGTGAAGAACTGGTAGAAACTGGCGGTTTTAAAGTGACTACCACTCTTGATGTCGCTCTGCACGACCAGGCACAAAGTATAGTTCTGGAAGAAGTAGAAAAAGTTGAAGCAAGTCTCAATATCACCAACGGCGCTACCTTGATTATGGATCCACGCAATGGCGAAGTTCTCAGTATGGTTGGCAGTCGCGACTACAGCAATTCGGAGATTGGCGGCCAATATAATGTCGTTGTTGATGGTTTAAGGCAGCCCGGATCAGCTATCAAGCCACTGACTTATTTGGCTTTGCTCCAGCGTGGCTATACTCCCGCCAGCGTTTTGGTAGACGTGCCGACTACTTTCCAGGCTTCTGCCAATGATCAACCCTACACGCCGCAGAATTACGATGGCCAGTTTCGAGGGCCGGTGAGTGTGCGCAACAGCTTGGGTAGCTCGCTCAACATCCCGGCAGTCAAAGCGCTTGGTATTGTTGGAGTGGAAAACTTCCTTGAACTAGCTTATGGCCTGGGTTTGAACACCCTTGAACCTACAAAGGGAAATTTGCAGAAATTTGGACTGGCTGTCACCCTGGGTGGCGCGGAAGTTCACATGATTGATTTGGCCACCGCCTACTCTGCTTTTGCCAACAGCGGTAAGAAAATCGAACCCGTAGCCATTCTCAAAGTGGAAGATAAAGACGGTAACGTGATGTACGAACATCGTGAGGTGGAAGGCAAGCAAATTATCAAAGAAGAAGAAGCTTTTCTAATCAGCAACATCCTGTCCGACAACAACGCCCGGACAATGGCTTTTGGCGCCAACTCCCTGCTCAATACCGGCCGCCCGATTGCGGTCAAAACCGGGACTACCAACGAGTTCAAAGACAACTGGGCTATTGGTTGGAGTCGTGAAGTCTTGGTAGCAACTTGGGTGGGTAATAATGATGGTACCGCCATGCACTCAGTAGCTTCTGGTATTTCTGGTGCTACTCCTATTTGGCGGCGGGTGATTTTGGCGGCTTTGGAGCATGGATATGGCGCGCCGGAATGGCCGGTGCCGTCTGGGGTTGAACAGGTGCAGGTAGATCAGATTTCCGGCTACCCAGAGCACCATGGTTTTCCCACTAAAACCGAGTGGTTTATCAAAAACACCCTACCGTCTTTGCCGGATCCGCTTCACGCCATGCTGAAAGTTTGCAGAGAGGATGGTCAGTATAGGCTGGCTAATGATGCCGATGTTTTGCGAGGCAGATACGAAGAAAGGGAGTACATTGTTCTCAAAGAAGATGACCCGGTCAGTAAAGACGGCACCAACCGCTGGCAACTTGGTATTGATGCCTGGTTGGAGCGGGTTGACAACGAAAGGTATCAGTATCCAACCGAATATTGTGGTGAGGCTGGCGCGGTTTACGTCACTATTTCCGAGCCGAAAGACAAGGAAAATTTCAGCGGCGAGGATATCAACGTTAAGATTGAAGCCAACTCTTCTGCAGGTGTGGAGAAAATTGAGCTTTATGTTAATGGTAGTCGCAGAGAAACCATCAATGATCGCAAATATGAAGGCAAGCTTAACCTACCCAAAGGCAAATACACGCTGAGAGCTATTGCCTACTCTCGTGATGGGGACAAACATGAGAGCTCTGAGAGACGCATTGGTACCGGCGGCATGAAATGGGATGAAGAAGAAGTGGTGTATGCCTGCAACTCCAGGTGTGAAAACAACGCTCAGTGCCGCACAGCTGATTCAGATTTCATTTGTCACAATGGTAGGTGTCGGCTGGAGGATAATCCTAGTTCCAACCAGTGTAACCCGCCAGCTACCGCTTCTCCTACTCCCTCTCCTTCTGGTTCAGGCGGCGGCGATGAAGATGACGAAGATTAAGCTGTCCGGCCGTCAGCAACGCGGCCATGACAAACAATAACATCCCCGGGAAAAGGGTAAGTAGGTAATGATCCAAAGCCAAGGCTGGCGTGAGCACAATTGCTGCCAGCAAAATGCGATTACCTTGATTGTGCTGTTTCAGCAGGAAGAATAAAGCTATCGAGAAAATTATGCCAGCCAGGCCGGTTTCTGCCAGCCAGAGCAGTCCACCATGATGCGCCGGCTGAACAAAACGCACCACTTCTCTTTCCGGACTGTATTGCTCAACGTATCTGGTAAAAGAATTCAAACCCACGCCGGCAAGAAGATTGGAACCACCCATTCTCAGTGCCGCGGTATTGAGGTAGCTACGGCGCAGCAGCGAATTTTGTTCCATTAGAGGGAGGGATAAACCATTAGCGGCGCAGAAGTAAATCACTATAGGCGCGGCGATGAAAATCGCCGCCGCCAAGCTCAGCAGCACTTTTTTTTGTTTCAGCAAAAAGGCGATCAGACCTAATCCTAAAACCAGCCAGGAGGAAATTGAAAAAGTTAGCGCCAAAGTGATAGTGCCAACAATACTGGCCAGGCCAGCCAGCAGAGATTTCCAAATGGGGTTGGTTTTCGCGGAAAAAACAGCCAACCAGATTGTCAGTAGATAAATGGCCAAAAATCCGCCCAACAGATTGGGATGGGCAGTAGTGCCGTAAGGCAGCACCAGCTCTTTGCCTTGCAGGGTTGTTTTAGCCAGGCCAATGTAGCTGGAAATATTCGGTTCGCCCAGCAGATTGTAGCCATAAACGGCGGTTTGTTGGACAAACTGGTAAATGCCTATTAAGGATTGAAAAATAACAGTGATAATCAGGGCCAGAAAAATGGCGGTGGGAATTGTTTTTGTCGGTTTGTTTGGCTGGAGCAGAGTTTTGGCGCTCAACATCAAAGTCCAGATTAAAAGCAAATTTCCCAACTGCCAAGAACCAGTGAGAGGTGCTTGCCAGATGGTGTTGGCGGCAATGGCCACGGCCGAAATTAATAACAGCCCTGACAGCCATGGCTGCCGACGCAGCGGAGTTAAAATTGCGGCAGGCTTGAGGCTTCTGTTGCTGATGGCTTTGAAGAGCGTCATCAGTACAAAGGCAACGACAAAAATTTGGGAAAGATAAAGTTTGGGGATTAAGTAATCTACTCTCAGGCCACTGACATAGGAAAATTGCTCGGTTAAATTAAGAAAAAGGTTGGTGGGTGCCAAAAATATGATAGCTGAAAGCAAGAAAATTAAGACTTTGTTCATCTTGAGTATATGGGTATAGATATCATACCGATTGGCGGGTATTAAAAAAGCCCCAGCTGGCAGCCGCCAGCTGGGGCTAATCACTACGAAAAAAACTTACTTGCCTTTCACCTTCTCGACTACAGCCTTAAAAGCCGGAAAATCATTTACCGCCAATTCACTGAGCATTTTTCTGTTGAGTTCCACTTTAGCAGCCTTAAGATCACTAATGAAGCTCGAATAATTGTAGCTAGCATCAGCCTCTTTGACCGCGGCGCTGATACGAGTAATCCAGAGTTTACGGAAGTCACGTTTACGGAGTTTCCGGCCGACGTAGGCGTATTGGCCGGCGTGAAGCACCGCTTCTTTGGCGCGCTTATACAAGCGGCTGTTGGTACCGCGGTAGCCTTTGGCTAGTTTTAAAATTTTATTGTGGCGTTTTCTTCTGGTCGTGCCAGTTTTCGTTCTTGCCATATTGACTTTCTCGCCCGGTGCTATTCGCTGAGGGCCGGCAGGTAGACCTGCCTGTTAATTTTACTGACTAAGCTAAGCTTGCCCAATCATTTGCTTGATTTTTTTAGCCACCTTACCAGTGACTTCAATCGGCTTGCGGTATTTTCTGATAGCTTTTTTGCTCTTTTTACGTCTGAGATGGCGCATATTTTGCGAACGCCTTAAGACTTTGCCGGTTTTGGTGACTTTAAAACGGCGAGTCACTCCTTTTCTGGTTTTCTGTTTAATTTTTTTCATTCTTCTCCTTTGCCTTTATTGCCTTTAGTTTTTAGCCGGCATTAGTTGGGCAATTAATTTTTTGCCCAGCAATTTTGGTTCCATTTCTACCGCAGCCATATCTTTGGTGGCTTCGATGACATTCGCGAAAATATCGTAGCCAAATTCTTTTTTAGTAATGGCTCTACCCTTAAACATCAGGCTGAGACGGACTTTATCACCTTTTTCCAGAAAGCTTTTAACTTTTTTAAGCCTGGATTCAAAATCACCCGCTCCCATAAAGGGTGTAAAACGGACTTCTTTAATGTCTTGTGACTTAGATTTTTTTCTGCTGGCAGCATTTTTCTGCTGAAGCTGATACTTGTATTTGGCCAGTTCAATAATTTTGGCAACCGGCGGATTGGTTTGTCCGGTGATCAAAACTAAATCTTTATCCTGCTCTTTTGCTCTAGCGATAGCTTCTCTGGTAGGCATGACGCCTACTTGCTCGCCTTTTTCGTCAATGACCCTGACTTCATCAGCCCTGATAAATTGATTGTGAGCAATACGATCTTTTCTTTTGTATGGATTATGTGCCACTTTTTTCTACTATCCTTTCTCTTTGATACAGCTGAACGGATGGAATTATAACTTATTTTAGCCTGATAACAAAGCCACAGTTCCATTTTTCAGAGAAGTTATTATATCAGATTCCACTCGAGGGGGATAGGGAAAGAATGGAACGCGCAAATACTACCCACCTGTCACAATGGTTGCCAGATTATTACCTAAATAAGATCCCCATCAATGACATCATCATCGGTCTGACTGCCAGTTTGCTCTCCCGAGCGTCTCAATTGTTGTTCCATTTGCTGCATTTTTCGGTACATGGCTGCTACGGTAGCCAGAGGTACCTCGACAGTATCTGAGGCAGCCCTGGATTCTCTCCGATTTTCTGGGGAGGCTAGACCCTGCAAGGCTTGAGCGATTCTTTCTAATGTTTGCTGCTGCCGTTTTAGTATTTCTGCTTGTCCTGCACGGGTATCCTCTGGCATTTGAATAAAATCTCTGGGTGTCAGCCCTTCCAGAGGCATTTCTGGATCTCCTTTTATGCTGGAAGCAGCATTTTTAGCAGCAGTTATTTCTCGAAAGAATAACGCTGGTTTTGGCAGTGGCACTCGTGCAAGCTCTACTTTTTGTTCTCTTCCGTGAGTAGTGACTACCAACTGCCCTAAGTTATCGGACAAAAGTGGAGGACGATTCATGCGAGCGCGAATTCTATCAATTGGTTTTAGCCAGGGAATTCCCTCTACTCCAAATTCTAGTTGTTCATCAATACTATCCCACGGATAAAACTTAATATCTGGCCTGTCAGCACCACCACTCATGTTTCTAATTTCCAGGCCCTCAGGTGTTACGATGATTTGATCATCTGGTTCGTAACGGCGCCGCCTTCTGCCTGTTTGATCATCCGTTGGGGTGTTGGGATCAAAGCTAGTAATATTGCCAAAAACAAACCTGGCAACCATGGCTTTAACCCCATGCCCGACTTGTTGTCGGATATATGCGGCTCTGTTTTCGGGCACTTCAGGAATCTCCCCCGCATATGTTTCAGAAAGCTGGTTATAGTTTGCAGCCCATTCGGCTGTGTCGAGGGGATTAGCTTCATAACGGGCAAGTTCCTTCTCTGCTTCTTCTCTTTGAGCTAATTCTTCTCTTTTTCGTTGGTTTTCTTGTTCTATTCTTTCAAACTGGGCAATTGCAGCTGCGGCTCTCTCTTCAGAGGGCATGCCCATTACATAAGCTCGTAGGTTTTGAATTCTTGGGTGATCAAACAGTGCACTAGGTGAGATTGTGGCAATCATAGCTAAAGCTTGTTCAGCTTCTGCTCTTCCTTCGGGAGTTCTTGCTCTTTCTCTGGCTTCAGTAAGTGCTGCAGTTATTCTTTGTTTTTCTTCTCGTTCTTCTTTTAGCTTTCTGGTTTGTTCTAACACCCTCTCGTGTTCTCCTGCAGCATCACCGAACATAGTTGCAACAGCAGCTGCAGTACTTAGCAAACCTCCACTCTTTTTCTTTCGAGGTTCGTGCTCAGGTTGTGAGGGCGCATCTCCATACAAAAGAGTGTGGCCAAGACTTCGGCCATTACTGGGGTTTTCACCCTGTGGTTCTTGGCTGCCTTGAAGCACCTGTTGTCTCCAAGCCTGTCCTCTCGGTGTTTTCATGGGCGGAATATCTTGAGAATCACCCCAGAGAAATGTTCTTCTAGCTGAACTAGTTCTGGATGGTGCACGAGTTTGGTCACCGGCATTTTCCGGTTCATCTGGACCGTACATCAATTGATCAATAAATCGTCTGGCCATACTGCTTTCTTTTGACTAGGTATTATACATTGCTATTTAAGTGTTTCGTTTAGCTTTGGCACTAAACTCATCAGATTCGCCGAGGCGAATGACACTCAAGTACATGAAATCAGTGTTGAGCGGCCGCAGCCGCCCCGTCCGTTGGCTTGCGCTTTGGGACGGGGCGGCGCGGCGGTCCGCGGGCGGGCTTCATGTGCCGTTTACTGGCACATGAGCCCGGTGCCGCGAAAGACACCCTCTTCGTTCGTAAGGTCAGCCAAAGGCCTACCAAGGTCTTTGGGTACTGGGATGTCTTCCAGTCCCTGTTCGGGGCAAGACACCCAGTACTCATTTGGGGTTATGAACCCCAGACCCCGGCTGACTTCCAGCTGGCAGACCGCGCCAGCTGGGAAGTTGGATTTAGGGTCTTCGAGGTTGTACCAACTTGAACTCTCTCTGAATCGCAGCCAATCCAACTCACAGGCTGCGGCTTCATCCGTGGGAGATGGGGTTGGAGTCGGGGCGAGTGTTGGAGTTGGCGCCAGGGTAGGCAGCGGGGGCCTGGGGAGGCTGCCTGACCCAGTTACTTGGTTGGGGCTAAAGACCTCCAGCAGCCCGCCTCCGCAGGCGAGCAGCTGGCTTGGTAGGCCTTCTTGGGTGAGAAACCAACCACAAGCACATAGCTCTTTAGCTGTGTCTGGGGTGACGATCCGGCTGACGCCGGAACCGTCCCCGTAGTACAGCGTGAGGTTGCTACCTGCAAACCCCAACCCGCACTGCTGTGGAAAGGTCCAAACAGTGGCAGCTGGCACCGCAGGGACCTGTGGGAAGGGCGTCTCTGCAACCCCAGGGTCTGGGTGTTTGTTTCCTTCGCTTTCCACTCCATCGTTATCCAGCTCGCTGGCAAGACCGGGCGCAACAGGTCTGACCAGGTCAGACAGAATCCCGGCACCGTGAGATGACCTTACGGTCTTTTCACTGTACCAGGGTCCCCAGTCAACGATTAAGGGAGCCAGGAAGCGGATGAATACGTAGAAAACTCCGGCGAAGACCAAGAGTGTTGCCCCCGCGCCGACAAGTCCCTTACCCCTCATTTGCCAGGCCACGTATACCGCGGCCCCGACAATGATGAAGGTGAAGATCGCGACTACTGTGGTGTTCATTTTTATCCCCTTGTTTCTGAACTACATTTTTTTCCCGCCTCAACGGTGCGCGGGACCTCACCGACCCGGTTCCCCAGAACCAGGATTTATCTCAAGGTCAGGCAGGATTCCCATTTCCTGCTTGACCCAATTCTGCAGCCTCCACACATACCGCGCCTGTTCGGTATGCTGGTTCCAAACCGGTCCTCCATCCAGACCGGCAAAGTTGGCCACAAAGCCCTCTTCCGAGGTCTCTGTGTTCAACCCCAGGTCGCTCGTCATCCGACAAGCGGCCTTTGCCGAGTCATAGAGGTTAAACCGGTCGGCACCGGGATCCGCGTAGTGCTCAAAGGTACCTGGCATGAACTGCCAGGTCCCGCAAGCACCGGCGCCGCTGCAGACCTCATTGTTGTAGTTGGGTGACTCGGAGTGAGCCACCGCCACTACCAGAATGGGGTCGCAAACGACACCTTCTCCGCGAACCTCTTTGGCTGCCTCCACCGCCGCGCCCCACACTTCTGGTGGGGTGCTGAAGTGAGCGGTGCTGCCGTTCCAGTAGGGAAACGGCAGATCTCCGTGCGGCAGACTTGAAGCGGCTGCCGCGTACGCTTCGGCCAGAATATCGCCGGTGCCAAGTGGTCCGGCACCAACGATTCGGGTTCTGACCGTTTCAATCACCAGCTCAGCCAGCTCCTCATCCTGCCAGGGCATGGTTAGCTCCGGCATTTGAGGAGGCCAGGTCAGGGCAATCTGTCGGAAGCCCTCTCTCTCAATCCAGCCTCTCGGCAGGATGAGAGAGATACCTGTTGGGTGCTGTACTTGCACGAGTACACCGCCTAGCCTTTCGGCATTGGCGGTAACCCACACAATGACAAATCCAACAAGCAACCCGGCTACGCAGCCCCAGCGGATGCCGCCGCGGATCCTTCCCCTGACATCAAAAATCAGGGTCTTGAGTTCCGCTTGGGCAACCTCAGCGGTTGCAACTCCGGCCTTCTTGGCGATTTTTAATCCGAGCCTGCCGGCCAGTCCCAGTCCGATCGCCCCCATCGGGCCGAGCCAGATGAGGACGAGGAAGAGTGCCAGAAGCACTCCCAGAACCGGCAGCAGGCCTCGGTCGAGGACATGACGCTCCACCCAGTCAGGCGCTCTGGGTATCGCGTCGGGTTCAAACGGAGCTGTTAGCAGCGCGGATCCGTCAAACCCGTACAGGGTAACTACCTGTCCGAGGTAGTCGTCGGGGTTAAGCCAACCCCGACCGTCGCGGCTATTCCTCGCGTGCTCGTAAAAGTAACCGAACTCTGCCGGAAACTTATTAACGAACCCAAGGTGGAGCACCGCAAAGCCCTCCTCTACGAACACCTGCGGGCCGCTTGTGCCCGCATGGGCAATGACCTCGCCGCGCTCGACGATCTGTCCTCTAGCCACCGTGACGGAGTCAAGGTGGGCATAGAAGGACAGCACTGGGTTGCCGTCACGGCTGAAGCCATGAAGGATCCAGAGATCATTGCCGAAGTCATACCAGTTGGACGGTGTTTGGAACACCATCCCCCAGGCAGTGGACTTCACAGGGTGTCCGTACGGACACTTCCAGTCCCGGCCGGTGTGGTGGGGCTCGTGGCTATTGATACCAGAGTAGTCCTGGTAGTAATAGCCCGTTTCCTCACACCCGGTGACGGGGCTGGGATCAAAGCGGAGATTTGTGGGGTCGCCCACCACTCCGCTTTGATCTTGAGCAAAAGTTTTACTTGGCAGCGCGAGGAGACAGAACACCAGCGCGCTGACCAAGATGGTCATTGCGCGCACGGCACCTCCTCGAACTGATTTTTCCAAGGGCAATTTCGTAGCGGTGCTGGGGCACCGCTCACCGGCTCATTGCCGACCGGCAGCTTTTTGGGATATCAGGGCGCTGCAACCCTGCGTTTAAGGAGTAAAAGCCTTATAGGCATGCGGCTTGATATCCTATAAAAACACCAAGCCGGCTGCCTACAAGGCATCCCAACATTCTGATTTCATGTACTTGTTAAAGAGCTTCAGCCACACACAATCACTCAAGCAATTTGAGTGTTGTTTGGATGACTAAAGGGCAGGATTAATGCCGATTATGAATAATCAGCATCCTGATTTGATTCAGGGCGGAAAAGTATCAAGCGGCACTTCTCTGCTCTATCTCAAATAGGTCTTCCAATATACAATTTATCTATAAACATACAACGCCAAAATTACCCTTAATTGATACAATTATATGTTTGTAATTATATATTACAGGACTATGATTAACAATGGTGGTATCATTTCCGCGGTGATATACTCCCTTAAAAATATGCATTCATTTGAAAGTATGCTTGAGAGCAATAGGAATTCCAAAATAACATGGTATCAATTTGCCAGTACACTATCTGCAAGAGATTGCGTCCCTCACCACTATTAGTGAACTAAATAATTGGAAAAAGAATAAGAAGACTTAACCAGAATTATGCAAGAAACCAATGGAAATAACCTCGAGGAACAAGTAAAAGAAGTGGTGTTTAATTTTGCGCAGATACTAAACCTATCTAGAAACCTTAGCCCCGGTCAGCATATTCAGTGCAGCGTAAGATCTGAACCCAGACTCATCAGGAAACAGATTGCAAAACTGGAGAGGGGACTGCGTAGTTTTCACAACCCCAGGGCCTATTCTGTGGAATATGAAATACCAGCAGCTTCAGGTGATGGCAATAGAGGAGTAGGTATAGGAAAAGGAATAAGACAGGATGTCAAGTATTATGTAACTGTATGGTGCGAAAATCCGGAGGATGAGTAGTTGTTGTGAACTCGAGAGGACTGCTTGTCGCTTCGCTCCTGCGCGCTGGCAGAATACGATATGGTTAAGTTATCTTACTGCCAGAGCGAACCTAAAAGATTCTCTCCTGCCCCAATTCACAAAAAAAGACCCGAGCGGGTCTATTTTTGTGAACTCGAGAGGACTCGAACCTCTGACCTCTTCGATGTCAACGAAGCGCTCTAACCAACTGAGCTACGAGTTCTTATTCACTTTTTCTATTCCCGCCCTCTTCGATGTCTCCGCCGCAGGCGGACTAACCAACTGAGCTACGAGTTCTTACTTGAGGAGTGCATTATAGCAAAAAATTGAAGTGCTGGTCTACCAAACATTAACCACCACTCCTGGCATTGCTAACTTCATGGTGCATCATGTCGTAAATGGTTTTGGTTTTTTCATGACCACCCTTACCTTCAAGGCTCATCAAACCGGCGCCACGCTTCTTTCTTTTCTTGGCGTGCATTTGAGTGGCCCAAGTTCTGGCACTATGAACCCGTTTTCTCAGCAGCATGATGAAAGCTCTGAGTTTTTGGAAGAAATTGATGTAATACTTGCCGTCCA
>CAZESB010000003.1:24263-34721 GCA_964515115.1 uncultured Pseudomonadales bacterium
GTCTCAGCTAAGGCCCTCGCAAAAGGATTATTTGCAGGACTAGTTCTACTTGCGCCTGGTAATTTTTTCTGTCCGTTATTATTCATGATAAGAGGCCCGCTCAACAAGCAAGCTCAGTTTGCGCAATTATAGGATTACCAGGCGAAAATGTCAACGCGGTCTTAAGGGTTTTTCTTGTGGTGCCGCTGATTATAAAGCTGCCACCCAGTTTGCCACTTTGCGACGCTTGAGAGTTTGCTCAATCAGGGCGCGATATTGAGGATTTTTCCTTTGCTCTTCGCGGAGTTTCTGATCTTCAATTTTATTGACTTGCTCTTCAATTTCCTGGTCAGTTACCTCGAGTTTTTCTGCCGCGGCAATGGCGTCTAAAAGAAAAGTCAACTGAATTCTGCCCAGCGCTTCAGCTGCAAACTGGGCAGAAAGCTGCTCAAAAGTCATGCCTTGGCGCTGCAAAAAATCGTCAAGTTTCATGTTCATGCTTTCCAACCTGCTCACCAAGTTGTTGAGTTCATATCTGACTTCTTCTTTCACCAGCAGTTCAGGGACTTGGGGACCGTTTTCATTAACCAAAGCCTGATAAATATGATGGAGTTCGTGCTCTTTTTGTTGCTCTGCAGTAGGCTGAGTGATTTTTTTAGCTGCAGCAGCAGCTTTTTCACCTTCTTCCGGATCTTTTTTAGTCACTGTTGCCACAGTCTTGGCATGAGCTTTTTTAGCCTCTTTAATCTGCTCCTCAAGATGTTTAGCAGCCTCTTTCTTGGCTTTTTTAACTACATTTTTATAGTTTTTGAGATTGACTTCCGGTTTTTGGGCAAGATGAGCTTCAATCACCCAATCACTGCCCTTTTCCAACTTAACCGGATGAAATTCCGGCTGAGTCAGCGGCTGGTAATTATTTTTGCTGATTTCTGCCTGGTAGAGATCGGGAACAAGCTGTTGCAAGGCGCGCTCAATAATTTCACTCGAACCGATTTGGTCTTCCGCGATTTTGCTGGGAACGGCTCCTTTTCTAAATCCAGGAGCAGTCACGTTTTTCTTCAATCGATTAAGCACCTGATTGTAGGCCTGGTTGGCCTCGGCTGCCGGGATGGTGAGAATGATTATGGTGTTATCAATAATGGCGCTCTTTTGAGGAGCGCTTTTGGCCGCTTTTGTTGAAGTTGAGGGTTTGGTTTTCGCCATAGGGGTGCATTATATACTTGAGGGCGAATTTTCACAAATCTGGAGTATGCTACCTTCTGTATGCGCTATAATAAGCCCACTTAGCCATGGCGCAGTACCAAAGTGGTCTAATGGCGAGGTCTGCAAAACCTTCGATTCACGGGTTCGAATCCCGTCTGCGCCTCTCTTTCACTTTTTGTTTGTTCTATTGTTTGGCGTTAGTTTATACTAGAAAGTGTGCGCACTCTGTTAGCAAACGTCCGGGCCATAAATATTGATTGGCAAGGTTTCTTTATTAAAATTTTTCAACTTTTGGAAATTACTGTAATTATGGTGGGCTGGCTGGGTAGCAGTCTGCTAATCCAACAATATGACACCTACCACTTAGCGATTGAGCAAATAGGCAACTTTGCCGGTTCATTGGCGATTTTTTTGTACTCAATGACTTTGGTACCTGGTATTCTGAAAAGATTAAAGGTCAAGCCGAAATATACAGTTCCCCTGGCCGATTTGCTGGTGACTTTTCGGAGGCGGATGGGCATTTTAATGTTCCTGCTCTTGTTTGTTCATATGCTTTTCATTTTCATTTTACCGATGGTGATTCAAGGAGGTCTGAGTTACTGGTATGTGGAAATCTGGCATGGTCAAGTTTGGGGATTGGCAGCCCTGGTTTTGCTGTTACCTCTCTGGATTACCTCAAATGATTTAGCCATTGAATTACTTGGTAAGTGGCGGCACATGATTCACCGTCTCACCTACATTATTATGGTTTTCATTTTTTTCCATGCTGTTTATATTCGTTCCATCTGGGCGATCTTGCTGTTTGTTCAATTTGTGGCGCTGGTAGTTTCTTGGATTAGATACTGGCGGGTAGCTTCCAAGCGATAATTTGCTAAAATATCACCCCATGAGTAGCGCAGTAAAAACTTACTATATCCACACTTTTGGTTGCCAGTCCAACAAGAGCGATTCTGAAAGGATTGCTGGTGATTACTTGGCTCGTGGCTATGCTGAGGCTCAGGATTGGCGGCAGTGTGACGAGTTGGTGGTCAATACCTGCGCGGTCAGGCAGCGGGCTGAAGACCGAGCACGAGGCTTTATTCACAACGTAGTGGTTTATTTTCACGAACTGGGCCAGCCGCGGCCCAAAATTATTCTCACTGGCTGCATGACTCATCACGGCAATGACCAGTTGTACGAAATGATCCCGGCGATTGACGAGATTTTGCCGATCAATGAAGTTGGTTTTAATCAAGCGGCGGTCAGAAAAGATCAAAAACATGCCTGGATACCGATTTCTACCGGCTGCAACTCTTTTTGCACTTATTGTATTGTCCCCTACTCACGCGGTCGGGAGCAGTCAAGACCTTTTGAAGCGATTATGCAGGAAATGCAAGCTTTAGTTGATAAAGGTTATGAGGAGGTAACTTTGCTGGGTATGAATGTTAATTCTTGGGGGCTGGAAAAAGTGGGCATTGGTTTTAGAAAACTGATGCTGGAAAACAAAAATTTCACCAGGAAAGATTTGCCGGAAAACCAATCGCAATACTTACAGCCCACTGAAACTCCTCCGTTTGTGAAGTTGTTGCAGGCAATTTCCAAGTTCAAGCAGATCAAGAAAGTTAGGTTTATGACCAGTAACCCTTGGGATTTTCATGATGAACTGATTGAGGAAATCGGCAGCAACAAGAAAATTGACCGCTACGTGCATCTGCCGGTGCAATCTGGCAGCAACCAGGTGCTTTACCGAATGAACCGTGGTTACACCAAGGAAAGATACTTGGAAGTAGTGGAAAAACTGAAACAAGCTGATCCTGAAATTGTCTTGGGTACGGATATTATTGTCGGTTTCCCTGGTGAAACTGATGAAGAATTCGCCGAAACGGTGAAAATGGCTGAGGAGGTTGATTGGCAGGTGGCATTTATTGCCATGTACTCCCCTCGTCCGGGCACTGCCAGTTGGAGGATTTATCCCGACGACATTCCTCACCACGTCAAAAAAGAACGCTGGGAATACTTGGACAAAATCATTAACAAAGATAATTTGTCCAACCGCCCAGTGGTAGTATAAAAATATGCAATTACCAATCATCTCCATTGTTGGCCCGACAGCCAGCGGCAAAACTGAGCTGGCGCTGAATTTGGCTAGTAGGCTTATAACTCGAAAGGTTGTAACTGGCGCAGCAGTGATTTCTGCTGATTCTCGCCAGGTATATCAAGGTTTAGAGCTTTTAACAGGTGGCGATATTCCTGCTAATTTCGTGAAAAAAGTTGAGGCTGAATTGAATTACGCTTATTTTGTTGACGCTGAAGAAAGCAAAATTTCTCTCCACGGAGTGAGTATCATCAAACCTACTGATGAATGGTCGGTGGCTCATTTCAGAACGATGTCCCAACAACTTATAAAAAAATATATTGTGAAAAACTATATCATTATAATCGTTGGTGGCACTGGTCTTTATCATGATTATTTTCTCTCTAATGATCCCGCTATCAGTGTTGCTCCTAATCTTATTGTGCGTGAAAAAGCCAATCAACTTTCATTAGCAAAACTGAAACAATGGGCAGAAAGTACTGATTCAAAAAAGTACCGGCAAATGAATCATTCGGACCAAAATAATCCTCGCCGCTTGATTCGCCTGATTGAAATTGCCCTAGCCCAACCAACCCCACCCACCCAAACTCCAGAATTATTACCAACCCCGCGACATTTTTACCTTGGCCTGCAGCTTGAACCTGAAGAATTGGCTAAGAGAATTAGATCTCGGGTTTTATCACGCCTAGAAGCAGGTGCAGTTCTGGAAGTGGAACAAGTTGCCAGCCTGCTTGATTCCACCAAAACCACCAACCCGGCTTACAAAACCTTAGGCTTTAGAGAAATTTTGGCTTACACTCAGGGAGAAATAACCAAAGAAGAATGTGTAGCAATCTGGACCAAAAAAGAACTGGCTTACTCAAAAAGGCAAATGACTTGGTTTAAGAAAAACAAAGCCATCACCTGGCTAAAAGCCGACGATCCCGGAATCGTCAACCAAGCTTTGACATGCTATACTAAATTTTATGATGTCTCTATTTTCTGATAAACGAACAATTTTTGTAGCTCCTCAGTCCATCATTTTGACAATTTTTATTTTGTTGGTAATTTATTTCATTTTTTATATCAAAGAAGTGCTGCTTTTAGTATTGTTGGCCTTTATTATTATGGTGGCGCTCAGGCCGCTAGTGATGTGGTTTAAAAATCGCCTCAAATTTCGCAAACTTTTGGCTATTGTAACCACCTACGTTATTTTTCTGGCAGGCTTGTTGATCTTCTTATCATTTGTTTTGCCTCCTCTGGTAAAAGAAGCAGCGGAGTTTCTTTCAGCCATGGATTTACCGGCTATTGAAAATCAGATCAGATCTTTTGAGTTTTCTCTCAATCAGCTTAACGATTATGCCGACAGAATTGGCCAGTCGGTCAACATGCTTTTTAATGTCATCAACGCCACTTTCAGTACCCTTTTCAGACTGCTGACAATTTTCGTGATCTCAGTTTACTTAATGATTGACCGCGATAATTTGCACAAAAAGATTGGCTGGTTTACTAATAAGCCGAAACATTTTCGCCAGGCAAAAGAGTTTATTGACTCAATTGAGCTGCAGCTTGGCGGTTGGGTGCGAGGGCAGATTATCTTGATGCTGGCTGTGGGCTTGGTTACTTATATTGGTCTGATGCTGTTGGGTATTCCACGCGCCCTACCCCTGGCGCTAATTGCCGGACTGTTGGAAATTGTGCCCAACATCGGTCCGACCGTTTCCGCTATTCCAGCTATTATCATTGCCTATCTAACTTTTGGGCCGGTGATGGCGTTGGTGGTGCTCTTGCTTTTTGTGGTAATTCAGCAGGTGGAAAATAACTTGTTAGTGCCGAAAGTGATGAGCGCTCAAGCCAACGTCAATCCCTTAATCTCGATTATCGCCATTTTGATTGGTTTGAAAGTGATTGGGGTAATTGGCGCGCTTTTAGCCGTGCCTAGCTACATCATTTTGAGAACTACCTATGTCACTTTTTTCAGCTTGGTGGACAAAAAAGACATTGAAAAAATCGAAAAAGCTTAGAATTCACTACAAAACTCGCCTTTCTGTTGTATAATACTGGCCACAGAGTTCGGTAATGGCCTATCGCGCTGAGCGCGGTGGGAGGAAAGTCCGGACAGCAGAATAGAGGGTGTTTTGCGGTGGCCTCTTAATGAGGTTTAAGCGGAAGGTTCGCCTCCGGGCGGATACAGTTAGAGCCACAGAGACGAGCTGCGTAGCGGCAGTTGAAACGGCCAAGTGATCGGGTGCTTGTTTGGTTTAGACCTAACAGGCGGCAATCCTCCCCGCTGCAACTGACGACTTTCATCGCATTGGAGCTATTCCCAGCCGCTTTGGCGGCCGATGATAAAGTTTCAGGCATTAGATAAATCATTACCTAGTACAGAATCCGGCTTATGAACTCTGTCACCAAATTCTCCACAAGATGGAGGATTTTTTGTAGTCTTGGTATTTACTATCTCCCTCCAAACTCCGTATAATGGAACCAGGAGGTTATATGGACACAAACTACGCGACTTTTATTACCATCGTCAACAATGCTTTGGCTAGTATTCTCGCCTATCTGCCCCAGCTGGCGGCAGCTTTGGTGATTTTTGTGGTGGGTTGGATTTTGGCCAAGATTATCAGGGGCTCAGTCTTGAAAGTTTTTAGGGCAGTTTTTGGTGCTAAGATGGTCAAGAAAACCCCGGTTGATGATTTTCTCAAGCGTGGTGAACTGGGTCACAAAATTGAAGACTTACTGGCGTCTATTATTTTTTGGTTAATCATGCTGGTGGTGATTCACTCAACGGTATCAGTCTTGGGTTTGTCTTCTCTCTCGCATTTGTTGGAACAGATTATCAACTATATCCCCAACATGATTGCTGCCTTTACCGTCTTTATTTTTGGGGTGGTAGTAGCTGGTTTGGTCGAGAGTTTAGTGAAAAGTGCGGTTAGATCAATTGATGGCCGCGATAACAAAAGTGCCTTAGTGGCCGGCAAACTGGCAGGTTATTTTGTTTTTAGTATTGCTGGCTTGGCGGCAGTTTCTGAACTCGGTATCGCCAAAGAGTTCATCTTGATTTTGTTCGTTGGTTTTGTGATGATGTTTTCTCTTGGATTTGCGTTGGCAATTGGTTTGGGTGCTAAAGATTTGATCCGGGAAATGTTGCATGACTGGTACAAACAGGCTAAAGAAGAAAAATAGCCTTCATCTCAATTTATGACATTTTTTGACTCGATTATTCTTGGAGTTGTTCAAGGTTTAACTGAATTTTTGCCGGTTTCCAGTTCCGGCCATCTAGTGGTGGCGCAGGCTTTGCTAGGGGTGGCAGATCATAATGTTTTGTTTGAAGTTGTGCTGCATTTTGCCACGGTGTTGGCGATCTTGATTTTTTTTCGCCGGCGAATTTACCGGTTGCAAGCTCAAGAAATAGCTTTGCTGGGGGTGGCTTCCGTACCCGCGAGTTTGGTCGGTTTTTTCTTTAATGAAGCGATTGTTGATTCCTACAGCAATGTACCACTGGCGGCTTCGCTACTCTTGGTTTCCGGCGCGATTAATTTGCTGATTAGTAAAAATTTAAAGCAGCTTTCTCTGGAGGAAAAGCCGGAGGAGGTTCAAGCAATAAAAATGACTTACCGAAGCGCCTTAATTATTGGTCTGTATCAAATGGTGGCTTTGGCTCCGGGGATTACTCGGTCCGGATCAACTGTTTTGGGTGGTTTGAGGCAAGGTTTGAGCCGGCTTAAGGCCTTTGAGTTTTCATTTTTGATGGCTATACCGGTTATTTTAGGAGCAAATATCAATGAATTGAGGAAGTTGGCAACTTTCGATTTAGCGGCAATGGACAGGCTAATTTTTGGCCTAGGTTTTATCTTTGCCTTTGTGGTTGGCCTCGGCAGTCTTTGGTTTCTCAAAATTATGATTGAGCGCGCCAAGTTTGAATATTTTGCTGTCTATTGCTGGTTGGCTGGAGTTAGCTTGCTGGTTTTGTATTTTGCCGGCACTATCTGAGTCCTAAGTGCAGGACCACCACGCAATTTTTACCGGCATACTCCCTAAAACTTTCGCAATCTGCTGCTAATCCCATCTCTTCGTAATTGGGCTTCAACAGCTGCTCGTTGTGGCTAGTGCTTTCAGACCAAGCCTGAAAAACTTGCCAGGGAGTGTTGTGGCTGAAAGAAATATTTTCTCCGGCTAGCTTGTAATGATAACCGGCCGCAGTAAAAAGATACCAAGATTCTTGGTTGACGGTATCCTCGTGGCGGTAATATTTTTGACTAATCATGTCATTGATTTTGGCGGTGGCACTTTTTTCTAGGCGAGGATCAATCAGTAACGGGCTAAGGTTCTGGTCTTTTCTGTAGGCGTTAATGAGTGAGTAAAGGCGGTGGGTGTCAAATTCTGCCTGAGGGCTTGTTTCAGTTTCTTGAATATTATTTTTACTGTTGTTACTGTTGTTGGGAATTAGTTCAGCAGGAAAAATGCCGGGAAAAAAGTAAATTGCTTGAGAAAGAGCAAGGATTAACACTACCACTAGAGCAATTCTGAAATATTTATGCTTCAGCATCAACTCATTGTAGCATTCGGTATTGCAAGGCTTCGGCCAGGTGTCTTTTTTCGATCATTGCCGCTGAAGCTAAATCGGCAATGGTTTGTGAGACTTTAATGACAGAAAAGTAGCCCCGGTTAGTTAGAGGTAGTTTCTTGGCCGCTTGCAGTAATAACCTTGAAGCTTCATCTGTCAAAAAACAGTGCTTTCTAATTCCTCGTGAATCAAGCTCGGAATTAAAACTATAACGGGTGTTTTTATACCTTTGAGCTTGTCTAGAGTAAGCTTTTTCAACTCGAACCGCGCTTGTTTGCCAGTCTTGCTGCTGATTTTGCCCCTCCAACTGGTGGGGGCTAACCGGCTCAATGAAAAGTTGAAGATCAATCCGGTCTTTGAGTGGGCCTGATAATTTGCTCTGATAGCGACGAATTTGGTAAAGATTGCAGTGACATTTCTGGTGTTGACTGCCGGCGTAACCGCAGGGGCAAGGGTTGGCGGCAGCAATGAGGGTGAACCGAGCGGGATACTTAGCAGTGCCGGTTGATCTTTTAATGGTAATTATGCCTTGCTCTAACGGTTCTCGTAGTGCTTCCAGGCTGGAACGAGAAAATTCATTAATCTCATCAAGGAAGAGCACGCCCTTGTGAGCTAGGGAAATTTCGCCTGGTAGCAAGTCGATGCCTCCGCCGATGAGACTGACGCTGGTAGTGGAGTGGTGTGGATGGCGCAGTGGCCGGTGGGTGATTAAACCATTTTTTAATTCTCCCACTAAAGAATGGATAATCGATATTTCTGTGGCTTCGTCTTGGTGGAGCGGCGGCAGGAGCGAGGTGATGGCTTGAGCCAGCATGCTTTTGCCACTGCCCGGAGGTCCGATCATCAATAAGTTGTGTCCTCCTGCCGCCGCAACTTCCAGCGCTCTTTTAGCTTGCTCGTGTCCGTAAATATCAGCCAAAGTAATTTTGTGCTGTTTCTGGCTTGTCGGCAAAAGCTGTTTCTTTTCCAATTCTATCAACCCTTTTCCCTTGGCAAAATCAATTAAATCACGCAGGTGCTTAACTGGAAAAATTTTGATGCCGTTTAAATGCTCCACTTCCTTAACGTTAGCTGCTGGCATGAGCACGCTCGCATAGCCCATGTTGCTAGCAGCAACGAGGAGCGGCAACGCTGCTTTCATCGGTTTGATTTCACCATTAAGAGCTAACTCCCCGAAAAACATGGTCGATTCCGTATCAGCGTGAAAAATGCCATACTCCTTCAGGAGCGAAGCTACGATGGCCAACTCAAAGCAACTCTCTTTTTTGCGAATATCGGCCGGAGCAAGATTGACAATAGTCCGTTTAGCTTTAATTCTGATGCCGCAGTTTTGCAGTGCAGCGGTAATACGCTCTTTAGCTTCCGTAACGGTTTGGGAAGGAAGGCCAATAATGACTAGTTTAGGCTGGCCACGGGAAATATCTACTTCGATTTCGATCTTGACCGGCTTGAGACCAACCATAGTGGCCGAGTAGGTTCTTGATGACACAAACAAGTTTTAATTCATCAAGCTTGCAAAAAGTGCAGAAACTCGCCAGTGTTAGACTAAAGGCTAAAAAACTACTGTTGCCAAACCTGCTCAATCAGCCTATTACAATACCCCCATTCATTGTCGTACCAACTGACCACCTTGACCAAATTACCGCCAATGACGTTGGTAAAACTGAGGTCCACAATCGAAGATTCCCGCCTGCCGACAATATCGGCAGAAACTAGCGGCTCATTAGTAACTGCCAGGATATCTTGCCATTTTTCCTCTCGCGCCGCGTCAATAAAAACTTGGTTGACTTCTTCGATTGTCACTTCACGCTTCACCAAAAAGACCAGATCCGAAATAGAGCCGGTGCGCACTGGCACTCTCATCGCCAGGCCGTCAAACAGACCCTGAAGCTCCGGCACTACCTCGGCAGTGGCCTTAGCCGCGCCGGTAGTAGTGGGGATAATGTTTTCTGCGGCACTGCGCGCCCGACGCAGATCTTGATGCGAATTGTCTTGAGTATTTTGATCGTCGGTGTAGGCGTGAATGGTGGTGAGCATAGCCTTCTCTACCCCAAAATGCTGAACCATCAATTGAGCTACTGGCGCCACGCAGTTAGTGGTGCAGGAAGCGTTAGAACGGACTTTGGTATCGGGATCAAAGTTGTTGACGCCAATAATGGCAGTACTAACTGCTCCTCCCTTGGCTGGCGCTGAAATGATCACTGTTGCTGCTCCGCCCGCAAGGTGTTGCGCCGCTTTTTCTTCAGTCACAAAAACACCAGTGGCCTCAATCACCGCTTCAACTCCGTGTTGCCCCCAGGGGATTTTGTTAGGATCGCGCTGAGCCGTCACGGTAAGAGCATAATTGCCATCAAGAATAATTGTGCCCAGCACCGGATTTTCGTCGGAAACTTCGTCTTTGGATTGATGTCTTTCAGCCCGAACCTCACTGCCAAAAACTCCGTAATTAGTGTCGTATTTCAGCAAGTGCGCCCAATCTTCAACTTCCATCGAGCCGGAAGTATTAATCACTTTTAAATCAGCCTGATCGCGATAATATTGCCACCAAACCCGCAAGCCGGTGCGGCCGATTCGGCCAAAGCCGTTAATGCCAAATGTTTTTTTCATCATCAACCTTTCTGCGGTTTTTCCCAGAAATAACTGGCTAAATTTC
>CAZESB010000003.1:34821-68606 GCA_964515115.1 uncultured Pseudomonadales bacterium
CTCAGGTTGCCTTTTTTGAAAAGCTCGAAAACCATGACCGGCATGTTGTTTTCCATCGACATAGCCAGCGCAGCAGTATCCATCACTTGCACTTCTTCCATTTTGATAGCGTCTTTAAATGAAAGCGTGGAGAACCGCTTAGCATCAGCATTTGTAGTCGGGTCTTTGTCAAAAATGCCATCAACCTTGGTGGCTTTAATCAGCACGTCGCAATGAAGTTCCAGCGCGTGCAGCGAAGCACCGGTATCGGTGGTAACATAAGGCACGCCTGTGCCGGCGCTCAAAATCACTACTCTACCCTTTTCCATGTGCCGGATAGCGCGCCGGCGAATAAAACTCTCAGCCACGGCTGGCATGGAAAGCGCCGATTGCATCCTGGTGGGAACACCGATTTTTTCTAAAGCGTCCTGCAGCGCCAAACCGTTCATGACGGTGGCTAACATGCCCATATAATCAGCGGTAGCGCGCTCAATCCCATGTTTGGAACCGGCCAAACCGCGAAAAATATTGCCGCCGCCGATAACTATGGCCACCTGCACGTGTTTGGTGTAAATTTCTTTAATTTGTTCGGCGACTTCCAGAGCAGCCTGCGGATCAATGCCGTACTCGCGGTCGCCAAGCAAGGACTCGCCGCCCACTTTTAGCATCACTCTTTTGAATCTTGGACTTGCCATATTTTTTCCTTAATTAATTATTGAGTTACAAAAATTATAAAAATGGGACGTGGGTTTTTAACCTTAGCCATTTCCACCGCAGGTTTTCAGCCACTCTGAATATTTTATACATGCCTGGGTCAAAAACAAGGTCATAGGTGCCTAAGTATTCTACCAACTCACCCCCGTAACCACTCTTAAACTTGTGAAAGCCGTACCAGGGATCATTGGCACTCGCGTCCGGACCGAGCGAACCCCACATATCAAAAATGGTACAGCCCTCTCTTTTGCCGAACTTAATCATCTCCCACATCATCAAATTGCTGGCCATGACGTTGCGGTGAATGTTTTTTGAAGCTCCGTAGGGATAATAAAGCCGGTTGTTGAAAACAAAAACAATCCAAGAAACCAAGATTTCTTCCTCATAAACGGCATTGAAGATTCTCAGCATCCCGGAACTGCCCAGCGCAGCCCACATTTTCCTGAAATAGTCCGGTGTATGGGCATAAAAACCTTGTCGCTCTGTTGTTTCTTCAAGAATTTTAATGTACTGCTCCATGCCTTCTTGAGTGGTATTTTCGTAAATTTCCACACCTTTTTTGATGGCCAGCCGGACATTGTACCTGGTTTTACTTTCCAGATTAGTGAAAAGTTTATCTTCCGGTTGGGTTAAATCAAGGTGAAAAGTGTACTTGGTAAAAAGCGGCCTGCCTGGTTGAGCGCCTTTATCAAGCAGAAATTTAGTGATGGTGTCAAAACCTGATTTGGTTTCAATATTTCTGGCGACATTAGGCTCCAGCTTAATGAAAAGAGCGTTGTTTCTTTTGCCCAATTCTTTGAGCGCGTGGATTTGTTCTTCATCAGGCATGAAAGCTTTGGGAAGATAGCCAATGTTTTTGTTGATGAACTGGCGCACATAAGGAATCGGGTGAAAAGTGACTTGAAAAGCTTTTTCTAGTTTGCCCTCTCGAAAAAACCCCACTCGCTCCACTCTGGTACCGGTTTGTTTGCGGAACTCACCCCACTCCCAGGATTGCAACGGGTGTTGCACTGCTTGGTTGTATTTTTGCTTTTCCTCTTCTCGGATTTCACGCACAATCATACTAAATAAATATTATAAGGTAATTACTACACTGACACCAGCCATTGACTTTAGCTGTCAATGAAAGCATCAAGATCCAGCTCTCCTTTAATGATGCCTTCAACTAAGTCTTCATCTATCTGGAGGTATCGCCTGCTGGTAGGAACATGATTTTGCCCATCGTCACCGGAAAAGTGCAAAATTTGTTCAGAAATGTCACCCAAAAACCGGCTGCGGAGGCTGTTTTGCTGACTGCCGTATTGGTATCTGGAACGAGCGTAAGTGAGGTAAAGTTGCGATTTGGCTCTGGTAATCCCGACATAGCAAAGCCTTCTTTCTTCCTCCATTTCTTCGGGATCCAACATCGATCTTGAGTGTGGCATCAGACCATCTTCCATACCTACCATAAAAACCACTGCAAACTCCAAGCCTTTGGCAGAATGCAGGCTCATCAGGCTAACCGCATTTTTTGTTTCCCTTTCGCTAATATCGGCAAAAGCATCGTCTTGGATGAGGGCGATATTCTCCAGCAATTGTTGGACAGTGGCAAATTGAGCGGCCACATTAATCAACTCATGAACGTTTTCAATTCTGCTCAGGTCTTCCTCATTTTCTTTGTTGTACTTGTCCAGGTAGCCGGTGATTCTTAAAATGGCTTTCAAAATATCGGCCGGATCGTTGCTCTTTTCTTTTTCATCCTTGAGCCAGTTGGTGAATTTCTCCAGCCTTCTTTTGCCCAGTTTTTGGATTCTGGCAAAGCTGACAATATCCATTGGGTTGACAAAATAACTGAGGTAGGAAATGACATCTTTAATTTCTTTGCGCTCGTAGAATTTAGTGCCGCCAATCAGCCGATAAGGAATGCCTGCTCGGATCAGCGCTTCTTCAAACTCGCGTGATTGGGCGTTGGTTCGGTACAGAATGGCCATCTCGCTGTAGGGATGTTGCCGGCTTTCTTTTTGAATGCAGTTGACTACGGTGCGGGCTTCTTCTCTGCCGCTAGCCGCCTCGATCACATTAATGGGATTGCCGGCGGTTTTGGTGGTCCAAAGTTCGAGGATAGGATGGCTGGTGTTGTGCGAAATCACTTGAGTGGCTGCATCAAGAATGATCTGACTGGAGCGATAATTCTGCTCAAGCCGGTATTCAGTAATATCGGCAAAATCTTGGTGTAAAAGTAACATGTTACGATAATCAGCTCCTCTCCAGGCGTAAATGCTTTGGCTGAAATCGCCGACAACGTAGAGGTTGTTATGCGGTTGAGTGAAAATTTTAGTAAGTTCATACTGAGCCTTGTTGGTGTCCTGGTACTCATCGACCAAAACGTGCTCAAGCTGATGCTGATACTTATCTCTCACCATCGGGACATTTTTTAGTAGCTGTAAGGTTTTCAGCAATAAATCATCAAAATCAACCGCTTGGGCTTTTTCCAGCTCACGCTGATACCAAGTGTATATTTGTGCCGCTTGTTCCTGATATTTTCCCTGGGCCATCTCCGCGTATTGCTGAGGGCTGATGATCTCATTTTTTGCTTGAGAAATGACACTGCGCACCGCCTGAATACCAAAGCGGCTATTTTCCAGTCCTCGCTCTTTGTAGATGCGTTTCAGTAATTGTTTTTGATTGTCGGTGTCGTAGATGACGAAATCGCGATTCAGGCCAATGTGCTGACCATCAACTCTCAGAATTCTGGCGCAAAGGCTGTGAAAGGTGCCTGAGTAAGGAATATTAAAGCCGGTGCTGTTTTGAATGCGCTGGCGGATTTCTCCGGCTGCTTTGTTAGTGAAAGTTACCACCATCACTGATCGGGGGTCGATTTGGCTGTTGGCAATGAGGTGAGCGGCTCTGGTAGTCAAGACCGTGGTTTTGCCGGAACCGGCTCCAGCCAAAACAATAGCTGGCCCCTGGTCGTGCAGTACCGCCTTTTTTTGTTGTTCGTTGAGTTTGTCCAATAAATTCAGCACGCCAACATACTAGCACAGCCATGAATCATAATGATATAGTGATTTCATGATGAAAAAAATTGTAGTGGGCAACTGGAAAGCCAATAAAAATGTTGAAGAGGCTCGGAGCTGGGCAGACCGGTTTTTGGCTGGTGCTGGAAATGGTGGCGGTTTTCCGACTGGAGTTGAGGTGGTAGTGGCGCCGCCTTTTACTTTGCTGCCAGCGTTGGCAGAAAAATTTGCCGGTACAGCAGTTAAATTAGCGGTTCAAGACCTTAGTCATTTTGCGGCCGGCAGCTACACTGGCGCTATTTCCGCCAGAAATATCATGGGTTTGAATGTGGCATACGCTCTGCTTGGGCACTCGGAGCGGCGGCGCTATTTTCATGAAACTCATCAGGAAGTGGCTGGTAAGGTTGATCAGGCACTGGCTGCGGGCCTGAAACCGATCGTCTGTGTTGATGAAGATGACGTTGAGTCACAAGCCGCAGCCATTGAGGACGAGTATTTGCGGCAGTGCTTGGTAGCTTATGAACCACTGGCAGCTATTGGCACAGGTCGAAATGCCGATCTTGGCCAAGTTAAACAAGTCCAGGAGAAAATCAGAAACTCTTTTGGTGAAGTGCCGGTTTTGTATGGCGGCAGTGTTGACGCGCAGAATATCGGGGAATATGTTTTGGTTACTGATGGGGCTTTGGTTGGCGGTGCTTCATTGGCTGCTGAAGAGTTTACAGCTGTAGTAGCTCAAGCTGTTTTGCAATGAGTTCATTAATTTTCTATTTGAAAAATGGTGTAATTGGACGTGGTTTTAATTGAGGTGAAAAGTCGGTTGAATTTTTCCGGGTCGGCACCATGTTGTTCTATTTCTCTTGGCCCGATGGCAATGTAAGTCACTTGATATTTAGCAAATAAATCAAGTGAAGTCTCGGGCGAGCGCATCATTTGAGCATGATCGGTCATGGTTTTATCGACGTCATAGCCGTGTGATGCTAGCCAACCGGGATAAGCCAACACAGTTTGCCGACCAGTGAGATTATAGGCCCAGTTGTTGGAAACGGTGCTGGTTAACCAAACGCTATCTTTTGGGGTGTGGTTTTTGACCCAAGCGGTTAGCGCCAGCTCTTCTGCTGAGTACATCAAGTAGTGATGCCTGGAAAATTGTAGATTTTTGAGCAGTTCCAGCGAGCCGGAAAAAATACAGGATAAAAAAATTAGTGCCGCAACTAATTTTGGCAACACCCCTGGTTTTTCCCAGATTTTTTGGATGGCAATGGCTGTTGCTGCCACTATGCCCACTGCCGACCAAGCCAATAGCTTCATGTTGTCCCAGATCCAGGGTTGGAATTGCCAAATATTAGCGCTTAAGAAAATCAAGAAAAAGGGCAAAACTATTTTAGTGGTTGCTTGATGGGTTGCTTGCTTGGTTTTAAATAAAATTAATAAGCCTAAAATTCCCAGTATCGGCACGAATCCCCAATTGACCAGCCAGTAAATGAGCAGCGGATAATTTGACTCAGCGGACATAAAACCCGGGTTGAGAGTGATGAAACTGCTTTTGTTTTCTACACTCCCAGCCAGGAAAACAACCAGCAACACCAAGGCAATGATAAGAGCACCGCTACCGACAGCCAGCCACTCTCCCGAAGCTCTCAAGGCACGACTCAATTTCTGCCGAAGGTTTTTACCTCGCCAATTTTCTACTAGCTGAAAAACAAACCAGGAGAGCAAGATAATGGCAGCAGCCAAAGCCGCGTGGGGATGAATGATTGGGGAGATACCAATAATAATAGTCGCAGTGGCCAGCAATAGCCCACGATATCGCTCATTGACTTTTTTCTTCAGCACCAACAAAAACAACACAATTGCCAACGCTCCCAGCACCAAGGGAAAACCTACAGTAAAAGCTCTTTGCGGATAAATCATGCTGGTAAGAAAAGACATAAAATGAATACCTTTTTCCTGCATGTCAGTGTATTCTTGCAGAGGAAAAAGCGCTGCTCTCCATTTATCAGTGCTCTTGGCAAGATCAGCAAAATAATAAATAAATCCCCAGCCGCCATTGAGCAAATACAAAAGCGAAGCCATCACTGCCATTTTTTGAGATTTCAGCAAAATTTTAAAAAATAAAAACAAAACCAGCACTATCAAGATCGAAAAAATATAACTGGGGATAATAAAGGCAGCAAAAAAAGGCACGCCCAGTTTCAGCAAAATAGCTGCCAGCCAGCCTGTTAAGGGTGGGTAGGAAATTTGGCTGTGGATCATGAGGGGATTTTCCGACAACCAGAGCGATCGTTCGGCAAAAGCAGAACCGATAGTAAAATGTAGTGCCCAGTCTGCCCAAATATTACCTTGACGCATAAAAAAATTGCCGGCTTCATCAAACTGGCCGACATTCAGCCAGAAATAGGAAAAATAAACCAGAAAAAACAGCAGCAAAATTCGGCTGCTACTCTTCAAGTAAGGCATAGTCTTGGCTCACCCAACCTGTTTGGTTGTGGAAATTAATTTTCAACCAGCCGGCGTTGGTTTCGTTTAAATATTGATACCACGTACCGACAGGAGCAAAACCCAGTTCTCTGCCTGATAAGCCGGCCGCGTCCCTCACCCGCAAAACTTCCTGGCCGTTATGAAAAAAACCGGTTTTTTGGATTTGCACCCTGGGACCAGTGATGGTCGCTGAGGCAGTAGCCGTGGCGCTAGCTGTCGCTTCTCTTTCCGGAACTGCATTGTTTCTTTCACCCACTTCAGTGGGGTTGAGCTGCTTTGCCAGCTTGACACTCACTAGCAGCCGGAAACCGGCCGGCACATCCAAAGTGTGCTGCTGGACTTCATAGGAAGGCAGCATAATTTCCAGCTCGTGTCTACCTGGCTGGATATCTTGGAAAATAAAAGGGGCAAATTCTTTTTCCCCTTCTCCCAGCCTAATAATAGCTCCGTCAGGAATAGTTACCACCGAAACCTCGGCAGTATTGTTGGACCGGATCGGCTCCATTTCAAAAATAACTCCACCGCTGTACTCTATTCGAGTGCTGGGATTCCAGGTCACTACCGTCAGTGAGCCAGGATGGAGTTTCACAGTGGTTTCGTACGGGACGTACTCAGGATCATCAGGTTGAATTTTTAGAGCGTAAGTACCCGGGGAAAGATTTTGATTGAGCGTTGGGGTTTTATCCAGGTAATTGTCATTAAGATAAACAGTGCTCTCAACGCCATTGGTGACGACGCGGATACCCGATTTCTCGGGTTTAGCGAGAGGAACACAGGCGGCCACCAACACCGCCGCTCCGATCAGCAGTCCCAGAGCGAGCACTTTCTTCATACTGCTAGTTTATCACGACTAACTCACCAGCCGGCTCAAGGACTTGGGAGGTTTGGTCAGAGCCTGTCGCAAAGCTTCTGAAACATGAGCCACACCAATGAACTTGATTTCATTTTTTACTGCGTCTGGCAACTCGGTCAGATCACGTAGATTTTCTTCAGGTATTAAAACAATTTTGCTGCCTGCCCGGTGAGCGGCGATACTCTTTTCTTTCAAACCACCAATTCTCAGCACCCTACCCCGCAAGGTCACTTCGCCGGTCATAGCCACGTCTTTCTTAACCGGAATATTGGTAAAGGCTGAAACAATAGCGGCGGTAATAGTCACACCCGCTGACGGACCGTCTTTAGGCACCGCTCCTTCTGGCACGTGAATATGAACATCTGTCTTTTTAAGCACTTCTTTGTCTATGCCAAGAGTATCGGCGTTGGATTTAACATAAGTCAGAGCTGCCTGGGCAGATTCTTTCATCACTTCACCTAGTTTGCCGGTCAGTTTAATCTCGCCCTTGCCAGGAGTGAGGGCTACTTCAATAAACAAGACATCTCCACCGACGCTGGTAAAAGCCAGACCGGTAGCTTGACCAATAATGTCCTGTTCCTCAGCCAAAGTGACGTCGTACTTGGCTGGACCAAGGTAGTCTTCCAGTTTGTTTTTGGAAATAGTGATACTTTCTACAGCTTGAGATTTTTTGTTCTGGTGAGCGGCAATTAATTCCCTGGCGGCTTTGCGCATAATTTTACTCAGTGTTCGCTCCAGACCTCTCACACCAGCTTCTTTGGTGTAAAGCTCAATGATGGTTTTGATCACTGAGTCGGAAATTTCCACCTGGCCGCTACTGAGGTTATTGGCTGCGGTCACTTTAGGCAGCAAATGTTCCTTGGCGATGTGGAATTTTTCCTCGTGGGTGTAACCGGAGTACTGGATGATTTCCAAACGGTCCAAAAGGGCGGGCGGAATAGTATCCAGCCGGTTGGCGGTAGTAATGAAAATTACTTGAGAGAGGTCGAAGGGTAAGTCCAGGTAGTGATCTTCAAACTTGTTGTTTTGTTCCGGATCGAGAGCTTCGAGCAGAGCTGCTGAGGGATCGCCTTTGTAATCGCCACCAATTTTATCGACTTCGTCAAGCATAAAAACTGGATTTTTAGTGCCGGCATTTTTAATACCGTTGATGATTTTTCCTGCCATAGCGCCGACGTAGGTGCGCCGGTGACCACGTATCTCCGCCTCGTCTTTGATGCCTCCCAGAGAAATTTTGACAAATTCCCGACCCAGTGATTCAGCGATGGCTTTACCGATACTGGTTTTACCCACGCCTGGTGGCCCGACAAAACACAAAATGGTTGGCAAGCTGGTTTTTTCGATCACCTTACCTTGGGTAATTTCATCGATTTGTTTTTGCTGACCCAACTGCATCACCGCGATGTATTCAAGAATGCGGTCTTTAACTTCCTCAAGGCCGTAATGATTTTTTTCCAGTACTTTCTGGGCACGCTCGAGTTTGACGTTACCCTCGCTCACCTTATTCCAAGGCAGCTCAAAAATAGTATCAAGCCACGAACGGATATAACCCGCCTCAGGATTGTTAACGGACATTTGCCTCAAGCGCTTAATCTCTTTTTTGATTTTGCTCCTAGTATCTTTGCTCAGCACCAAGCTTTTCAGGCGTTTTTCGTAATCGCCAACCACTTCTTCGTCATCGTCAATCTCGCCCAGTTCACGCTGAATTGTCCTCAGTCTTTCGCGCAGAATGTTTTCGCGCATGTGTTTGTCGAATTTTTCCTGAGTCTTGTGAACCACGTCTTTTTCAATTTCCAATACTTTCATTTCGTGAGCCAGATGCTTGATCACCAACTTCATTCGCTCTTTGACATCAGTCAACTCCAGCAAAGTTTGTTTTTCAGGGGTTTGGATGTTGAGAGTGCTGGCAATTTGGTCCACCAGCTCGCCGTGAGTGACTCCACCCATCAGTTTCATAAAGTTGAGAAATTCTACCGGCTTACCCATATGCACAGCCTTACGAAACTCTTTTTGCAAATGAGCTACCATAGCAGCCATTTCTTCATCGTCTTCGCTGATGGGGTTGAGTCTTTCAATTTCAGCAGAAAACATGGGTTTGGTTTCAATAAAATTCAAGATTTTCACCCGTCCCAGGCCTCTGACCAGAGCATTGATGCTGTCTTCTGTTTTGAGAGTTTTTTCAATTACCGCCAAGGTGCCAACTTGATACAAGTCGGAGGGTGTGGGCTCGTCAATTTTGGCGTCACGTTGAGTCACCAGTACCACTTGTTTTTTGGTGCCGTTGGCGGCTTTGAGAGCGTTGAGGGAAACTTTTCTGCCGAAAGTCAGCACTGATTCAGTACTAGGGAAAAGCACTCCTTCCCGGATAGGAATAACCGGCAAAACTTTGTTTCTGTTAGGTCTTTCATTAATCAGTCTGATGTCTTTGGGTCTATCAGTAGTCATAAATTAGCATTCTAAATGGTTGTCTGCTAAAGCGCAAGGGTTAATCATGATAGTGTGTGGGTAGAAAAAGAGGGGTTATTTAGTAGATGTGGGTGACAATGGATTCGAACCATTGACCTCAGTCTTATCAGGACTGCGCTCTAACCAACTGAGCTAGTCACCCATCTTCCTGAGAGGGTTATTGTAACATAAGCAGGCGGGAAAATTGCCGCGAATTGGATTATATCACGCCTTATTTAAAACAATCTGGCCGTTTTTCGTCACAGCTTTGACTTTTTCGCCTGCCTCAATTTTACCTTCAATAATCAGCATGGAAAGTTGGTCCAGAATAGTATTTTGGATCAGTCGTTTAAGTGGTCTGGCGCCAAAAACCGGATCGAAACCCTGTTTGGCCAGTTCCGCGGCGGCTTCTGCTGATATTTCGATGGTAATATTTTTGTCCGCCAACCTTTTTTGCACCTCCGCGATTTGCAGTTTAACAATCTGGCCAATTTCTGTTTCTGAAAGTGGGTCAAAAATGATGATGTCGTCGAGACGATTGAGGAATTCAGGACGGAATTTTTGGTTGAGAATTTGCTGAACCGCCTCCTCTACCGCCTGCTGATCACCTTGGAGTTCCTGAATTCTGTCGCTACCAAGATTGGAAGTCATGATGATGACAGTATTCTTGAAATCTACTGTCCTGCCTTTGCTGTCTGTTAGTCTGCCTTCGTCAAGAATTTGCAGCAGGGTATTGAAAACTTCTGGGTGGGCTTTTTCAATTTCATCAAAAAGAACCACGCTGTATGGTCGGCGCCGGACCGCTTCGGTGAGCTGGCCGCCCTCTTCGTAGCCGATGTAACCAGGAGGAGCGCCAATCAGTCTGGCAACAGCGTGGCGTTCCATGTACTCGCTCATATCAAGGCGAATGATGGCGTCTTCGTTGTTGAAAAGAAATTCAGCCAGAGCTTTGGCTAGCTCTGTTTTACCAACCCCGGTGGGGCCGAGGAACATAAACGAACCAATCGGTCGGCCCGCCTCATTAATCCCTGCCCGACTGCGCCTTACCGCGTTGGCAACAGCTTCCACCGCCTGGCGCTGACCAATCAAGCGCGCGCCGATCTCCTCTTCCATCTTGGCGAGTTTTTCACTTTCCTCCATCAGCATTTTTTCTGTGGGAATCCCCGTCCAGCGGGCAATCACTCTAGCAATATCCTCCTCTGTCACCTCTTCTTTGAGAATTTGTTGATGTTGTTGCACTTTTTCCAGTTCTTGCTGGAGTTCGTCTAGGCGTTTTTTGGCATTGGGAATTTCGCCGTAATTTATTTCTGCCGCCCTCTGCAGATCGAGATTGCGCTCAGCTTGAGCCGCTTCTTCTTTAAGATCATCCAGTTTTTGATTTAAAGACTTGATTTCGTCAATAACCTGCTTTTCATTCTGCCACTGCAGCTCCAGTTGCGAGTACTGCTCTCCCAGGTCGGAAAGCTCTTTTTCCAAATTGCTCAGCCTAGACTTGGACTGCTGATCCGTTTCTTTTTTCAGAGCTTGCTTTTCAATTTCCAGTTGTCGCAGGCGCCTTTCCAACTGATCGAGCTCAGTGGGCTTGCTGTCGAGCTCAATTTTAATAGCGGAAGCAGCCTCATCCATCAGATCGATGGCTTTGTCAGGTAGAAATCGGTCAGGTAGGTAGCGGTCTGAAAGCTTGGCTGCAGCTACCAAGGCGTTATCTCTAATCCTCACGCCGTGGTGAGCTTCATATTTTTCTTTAATACCTCTGAGAATAGAAATAGTGTCGTCCACACTCGGCTCGTTGACCATCACTGGCTGGAAGCGGCGCTCGAGAGCAGCGTCTTTTTCCACATACTGGCGATATTCCTTTAGAGTGGTGGCGCCGACAGTGCGTAAACTGCCACGAGCCAGAGCCGGCTTAAGCAGATTGCCAGCATCAGTAGAGCCTTCTGCTGCTCCCGCGCCGACAATAGTGTGCAGCTCATCGATAAAGAGAATGATTTGCCCCTCCGCTGCTTCGATTTCCTGAATCACTGCTTTGAGTCTGTCTTCAAACTCACCGCGGTACTTGGCTCCAGCCACCAAACTGCCCATGTCCAAGGAGAGGATTTTTTTCTGGCGCAGTTGGTCGGGCACGTCGTTTTCAATAATTTTCCTGGCCAAGCCCTCGACGATAGCGGTTTTGCCAACTCCTGGCTCACCTACCAGCACCGGGTTGTTTTTGGTACGGCGAGACAGAATTTGCATAATGCGGCGGATTTCCTGGTCCCTACCAATGACGGGGTCGATCTTGCCGTCGGCGGCCAATTGAGTAAAATCGATAGTGTATTTTTCCAGAGCTTGAAACTTACCTTCAGGATCGCGGTCGGTGACTTTTTGTTTGCCTCTCAAATTTTTAAGAGCGCTTTTGACTTCTTTGACTGAAGTATTGAAAATTTCGCCGATTTCTTTTTGTTGCAACAAGCCCAAAAATAAATGCTCGGTGCTGATGAACTCGTCTTGCATTTGCCCGGCTTCTTTTTCGGCGGTGTCGAAGACTGTTTTTAAAGCTGAAGAGAGATAAGCCTGGGTGGGTCCGGATACAGTCGGTTTTTGGCTCAGTTTTTCTTGCAGGGCGCCGGCAATTGCTTGAGGGTCTTTGTTTAGCTTTTGCAAAAGCACCGGCACGATCCCATCCGGCTGATTGGCTAAGACAACTGCCAGATGCAGCGGCTCAATTTCCGGGTGGGAAAGTTTACCGGCTAGTTGCATTGCTCCTTGCAGGGCTTCTGCTGATTTGGTGGTGAGCTTATTCATGTCCATACAGTACTCCTTCAAAATGTTAAGTTAAAATTTTGGTGAATATTAAGCATATTTTAACCAGCAATGCTTTAGCTGTGAAGTAGTAATTAGCAGACAAGAAAAAAGACTGCTAAATTGCGGCTGAAATTTTTTTGGTTGATGTATCAAGGAAAAATGATGTATAAAGATATATTTTGATATAGAAAATAACATTAAACTAGCTTGCTGGCTTGGCCAGTTTTTGCTGAAATTAACAAAAGCTTGGAAAATATTTTTAGTGAAATCTGACACAAACATGGTGGTAGAGCCGATCCGCTTCCGGCGGACACGGCCCGGGTATGATTGCCACGGGATTTTAAGATTTGTTTCGCGGTCATTACTGGCCGCGGGAAACAGGAGGTCGTGATTGCTCCTACCCATCTCCTTAGAAAGGAGGTGATCCATCCGCACCTTCCAGTACGGATACCTTGTTCATGGTGTTCCATCTATTTCTAGTGGCATGGACTATCTCTTCATCCTTCTTCCAAAAGAAGGAGTTGGCGTATTATTAGAGTTGTGCAAATAGCACATACTCCAATCTCTTCCAAAAGGAATCAGTCTCTACGGGGTCAAAGCGGCTAACTTGTATTGCATACAAGGTAAACAGTAAGGCTTGATTAAGTTGTAAAGCTTGTATGAGCTGGATAAAGGAAATAATAGCTGCAGACCCTTACTATCTTTAATTAGACTGGTGTCTAAATTAAAATTTCGTTGTAAGGTGGTTTGCAATAGAGAATTTCCTTCTTGTCCAAATGCATAAGAGCTTATTCTTAAACCCTCGTATCGAGGGTAGCCATTACCATCGTCAAAAAACCAAATTGCTAGACTGAGAGGGTTGGTAAGTATAGTAGATATATTCTCAGGAATAATTTTATGATTATTGACATAAAATACTCTACGAATATCCATTAGATCCGGGTGACTGATGGTCCGAAAGTACCATGATTTGTTAAATGCATCGTGTCTCGGTCTAGTCAAAACCCAGTCTCTAAAGAATTTATACTTCCATTCCACATACTCAAAATGAGATTTCTTATGCCTCACTTGTAGTCGAGCTGCTTTTCCAGAAGTAGATGTTATTAGACATCCATCTCCCAATATTGTTCCAATTACTACTAAGTGTTGTAATTTTGAAAGCTTGAGAGATTGTTTCAACAACTTTAGCTCTCTGGTATTTGTTGGATGTTTAGCCACTTGACTTCCCTCGCGGTTGCCATATTGTGGCAAACTTTTCTTGCAAAAAGCTTGCACAACTTAGGTTTCCCCGATTTTAGCCAAGTTTGTCAGGACCGTTACCAGTCCAGGTCGCCTCCAAATTGGACGACTTAGTCCTCATCGCCAACCTCGCCGTAGAAGGGCCGCTTTATCAAAAGATAATTACGGTCACCCGCTTCGGGCGTTGCTGACTTTGCTGGCTTGACGGGCAGTGTTCTGAGATCATCATGTCATCGCTGATTCATGTGTCTCTCGCCGCCCGGCGCGCGGTTTTCCCGCACCGTGGCGAACCCTTGGTGTCTATATATGTTCATTTGTTTCCTGATTTGTTTTAATTCTTGGATACCTTCTAAGGTTAGGTGCCGTTTTTCAGCAAAAATCTTTGCTGCTTTAACAAATTGGTCAAAAGCAACTTTTTTCTTTGCCTGAAGTGGATACCTTTGAAAGAATGGTATTACTTTTTCTCTAATGTCCTTCAAAGAAGAAACCTTAAATTCTACATGAGGATGCCAGCCATACCGCTCATAATTGAGATGATATATTCTGCCACACTCCAGCGTTTCTTGAATTCTTCTCAGAATTTCAATATCATCTGCTCGCACTTCAATCTCAAAATGAAGACGAGCATCGATGCCGAGTTTTTTCTGTTTGTGTTTGGCAATGGTGATAGTGAAGCAACCTTCGCCATCAACAAATCCGCACACATATTCAGGAGACAATTTCATGACACTAAGTTTGGTCCTTCTCCGCCGTAGGCGGATACTATGACCTCTGCAGACTTCCTGCTTACTTATTTAGTGTTGTTACCTTCACTATACTCTATTTTCTTTGCATCAAATAGAGAGCAAACAGGATCTCCCTTCGTTCATATACTATCCATTCGCGATCATCTCGAGCCCACATACAGAGTGCTGTTTGTCTTAGCAAGTGAGTTCTCCAGTTGTACGCAGGATCCTCACAGCACTATGCCGTTTAAACTCCAAGCTGACCACCGCTACTTTTGCCCTTCAGCCTGCCAGTTACCTGAACAGGCCTGCAATTTTGCTTGTGTCTACTTGCTTATGACACGTTAGATTTAAACTAACTGGATAGTATGCGCGGAAGGCGCATATTTTATTTGTACAAGGAGCGAGAACGTATTCACCGCAACCTGCTGATTTGCGATTACTACCGATTCCGGCTTCATGGAGGCGAATTGCAGCCTCCAATCCGAACTGAGGAGTAGTTTAGAGGATTGGCTCTAGCTCGCGCTGTTGCTATACCTGTTGTCTACCCCATTGTAGGATGTGTGTAGCCCCGGATGTAAGGGACATGCTGACTTGACATCGTCCTCTCCTTCCTCCTGTGCAATGCACAGGCAGTCCCGCATGACACGTATAACATACGGCAAGGGTTGCGCTCGTTACCACACTTAAGTGGACGTCTCACGACACGAGCTGACGACAGCCATGCATCACCTGTGTACCACTCTCGAAGAAGTTCGCCTTTCAGCGAACGTGCAGGTACATGTCAAATCCGGGTAAGGTTTTTCGCTTTGTATCGAATTAAACCACATGCTCCACCGGTTGTGCGCTCCCCCGTCAATTCCTTTGAGTTTTAACCTTGCGGTCGTACTCCCCAGGCGCCTTGCTTAACGCGTTAGCTTACGTCATCCATCCGAAGACGGACAACTAGCAAGGAGTGTTTACAGCTTGGACTACAGGGGTCTCTAATCCCTTTTGCTACCCAAGCTTTCGTCCCTGAGCGTCAGTTATGTCCTAGAAACCTGCCTTCGCGCATGGTATTCCTCCTGATATCTACGGATTTCACCCCTCCACCAGGAATTCTAGTTTCCTCGAACAAACTCTATCCCTGCAGTTTCCCTTGCCTTTCCGAAGTTGAGCCTCGGGCTTAAACAAGAGACATACAAGGACGCCGACGGACCCTTTACGCCCAGTAAATCCGGATAACGCTTGCACCCCACGTATTACCGAAGCTTCTGGCACGTAGTTAGCTGGTGCTTTCTAGCGAGGTACTGTCAGAACTTCATCCCTCGCCACAGTGGTTTACACTCCGAAGAGCGTCTTCCCACACGCGGTGTCGCTGCGTCAGACTTTCGTCCATTGCGCAATATTCCCGGTTGCTGCCACCCGTAGGTGTAGGCTCCGTGTCTCAGTAGCCTTGTGGCCGATCATGCTCTCACATCGGCTAGCCGTCGTCGCCTTGGTAGGCCATTACCCCACCAACTAGCTGATAGCACGCAGGCTCCTCCAATAGCTCCACCTTGCGGTAGATTTCATCTTGCGATCGTATGCGGTATTACCCCACCTTTCGGTGGGCTATTCCCCACTACTGGGTAGATTCCTACGCGTTACTCACCCGTCTGCCACTCTCATCTCGCCCGAAGGCGAGAATCCCGTTCGACTTGCATGCCTAAGGCACACCGCCAGCGTTCATCCTGAGCCAGGATCAAACTCTCATAAAGAATTTCTTTAACTTTTAAACCGAAGTTTAAAAATTATTGACTTAATTGAGGTTTGAATTTGTGCTCATTGTGTTTACGTTATACGTATTTGTGCTGCGAAGTTATTCGCAGTCTTTACTGAACTCAAAGTTCAAATATGACGGATCACTGTCATAAAAAACATGATAGTGTTCCGCTTCTCACACTTTTGTGTCGCGGTTCTACCACCATGTTTATGTCAGATATTCACTTTTTAAATAGCAGCGTGATTAAAATCACGACTCAGCCCCTTTTTAATCAACAGAAAAAACAGGGAATGATTTTCCCCGGTTGTTCTTGCTAATCACAATCTAAATTGTTTTGGGGAGACTAGTTTCTTTCGCCTGTGGCGAAGACTTGATCTCTACTGAGGATTTATATCTTAACATCTGGCAAGTGATTGTCAAGAGTATTTTGTTAGCGAATTTACTACTGCTGGACTTCCTTATTTACTTTGTGCAAGAATAAGTTTATATGCCAGAAACAGATGGCTTCGTGGATGGAAAGCGACAAGAATCTGCGGTGCCCGGACTTGCGTTGGTGCGCGAAATACCTGCGCCTGATTTATCCCAAAAACCAGATCTTTTTCCTGAATTTCCTGAATTTGAACTAGTTTCTAATCGTGAGGGCGATCTAAATGCTTCTGAAGAAGAAGTTCGGAAAAGCAAGAAAGAACGCGCCCTTTATGAAGTCTTAAAATACTTATTAAAAATTATAGATCCTGTACAAGAAGTTTTTAAAAAACATGGTGTACCATTGGTTATTACTCGATCTGTAGCTATTTATTTATGGGCCTTAAGCTTACATCAAGGGTATCTTGTTCCTGTTGAAGCAGAGCGTCAAGAAGAGTTCGGAATAGAGGGAGACACATTTAATGATGTTGATTTACTGGTTCCGGTGGATATGTTGGAAGAGGTTGAGGCCGCCCTAAAAGAACTGAATAAAAAAGGAATTATCAAGTTATCAGCAATTAATGAAAGTAATGCCAAACCGCATCCGAGAGGATTTACTTCATACTTGTTTAGACAATTTAGTATCTTGGATGAAACCGGGAAAGAAGTAATAGATGTTCATTTATTCAGCGGTTTGAGCGGAAAAGTCAACAAGGATGGAGAACTTGATGTCGAAACTCTTCAAAGTATCCGAGTGAACGAAAAAGGTAAGGTAGTTTCTATGTACAATGCAGAAGAAGAGGTGGACCAAGCAGGAAATCCCAAGCGACGCCTGGTTGAATCACCAGGAGATGTGAGGGGCATTAGCATCGGTGGTTTTCCTGTTCGGTTTCTTACAGGTCCAGGATTAAAAGAGAGCTATGAACATGAACAAAGAGTAATGGCCAAGAAAGATCCCAATAAATGGAAAAATGCGCTACTTAAAGCCATGACACTTTTCAAGTTGAGGCTGATTGAAAAACTTATGCTTGTAGATCCTCAATACCAAACTCAATCACCCCGCCGCCAAGACAAATAATCTCATTCCCAACCCGTCGGTAAAAAACCGCGCTCTGCCCCTCCGCAATGCCTTTGGTCGGTTTCTCCAGCACAACTTTAGAATTGCCCTCAACTTGGCAAGCAATCAGCTCGCCGGTGTGGCGGATCCTGACCCTTAACTCCTCCTTATCCAAAAACAACAAATTTTCTGAGTTAATCAAGTGTAGCTTAGAAATACTAAACTTATCCTTAAAAGTCTCACTCCCAAACCCAACCACCAACTGGTTTTCCTGAGCGTTTTTGCCAATCACATAAAAAGGCGGAATGTTGTGCTTGGTGACAGTGGAGCCGTCGGCGTGTTTGACCAGGCTAGTCTGGTTGACCTGAAAACCGCTGCGCTGGCCGATGGTATAAAACCACAGCCCTTGATGTGAGCCAATGACGTTGCCGTGAGTATCAACCACTGCACCAGGATTTTTGCCTAGCCTTTCCTCAAGAAATGCGTGCACATTGATATCGCCAATAAAACAGATGCCGACAGAATCTTTTTTCTCCGCTACATGAATTTTTCTTTTTTTGGCCTCAGCGCGAACCTGATTTTTGGTAAGTTCCTGCAGGGGAAAAATGGTGTGATCTAGCTGGTTTTGGGTGATTAAATGCATAAAGTAAGTCTGATCTTTGGCGCGATCAGCAGGGATGGCCAGAAAATTTTGCCCCTCAATCGCCACTTTTTTGGCATAATGACCGGTAGCAATATAATCAAAACCCTCACTCATGGCCCAGTCATAAAACAGGCCAAACTTGATTTCTTTGTTGCACCAAACATCGGGATTAGGCGTTCTGCCTGCTTGGTACTCAGTAAAAAAGTTTTCCACCACTTTCTGGTGATAAGCTTCCTTAAAATCAAGCACTTTGAAAGGGATGTTCAAACTGAGGGCCACCTCCAAAGCATCTTTGCGGTCTTCATCACTGCGGCAGCCGGGTGCGCGCCAACACTCCAGAAAAACTCCGGTCACTTCATAGCCCTGTTCAACCAATAAATGGGCGGCCAACGACGAATCAACCCCACCAGACATCCCCACGGCAACCTTGATTTCTGGCCGCCGGTGTGAAGTTTTGACTTTATTTGACTGGTGTTTAGTTGGCTTTTCGGTCATTTGAGGGGACTATTATATCAGGCAGAGGCAATCTGCAATGGTATAGGGGCCATTGGCAGTGCGAACCAGGCTGAAGGTAGTAACGGGAATACCAAGTTTAGATCCTAAATCCCTCACTAGTGCCCTAATATATGTCCGCTTGGAAACTCGGGCAGTGAAGGAAGCCAGCCAGAAGCTTTCCGGAGCATCCTGGAGGAAAAATTGCTGCCAGCGGTCTAATATTTCCGCCTGCCGAAAATCTCCTTCAACCAGCTTGATTTTTTGAACTATTGCCCGCTCAAGTTGCTTGGCAGATATTTTTTTGAGCTTATCCAACTCAAGAGAGTAAATTGCTATTGCTTCATGAGCCGCTGGCGGTTTTTTGCCAGTTTTAGCCAGATCAAAGTAGCTTTCACCCCCACTTCTTTTGGCTGAAAAATCCGGCAATCTTTGCTGTTGCTTGCCCACCAATGCCCGAGCCACTGTTTGCAGCCTTGCTTCATCCAAAGAAAACTTGCCCTTTTTAGTCTTAGTTATCAGTCCCAGCAGGTCATTAGTATCAGTACTCACCCCAAACAGGGCCGCAAATTCGTAAATTTTAGGATACTCGCTCAGCGAGCTTTTTTTAAACCGGTCCTCGCCAGTCAAAACCAGCAAAACTCCTTCCGCCATGGGGTCCAAGGTGCCAGTGTGGGTTGCTTTTTCGCCACGTCTCTCCCCTGCGGCCCGAGCCAACAAATGAGCAGACTGCCCCAGGGGTTTGTACAGCGGAAAAATCATCAAAATCCTCAGTCTAAAATCACAATTTTATACATAAGTCTGTTTTTTTAAGCAAAAACCGGCAGTTCCGTCAGCTTGTTGATTTTTCCGATAGCATCAATCAGTTGCCGGTATGAGTTGAGGTCTTGATAAAAAGTTGGAAAAATTATCTCTTGGCTAAGAGGCAACTCAAGCACGCGCGGAACATCTTCAAGCGTAATCCTACCGTAGTACAAAGCTCTGGGGTCGTTGCTATTATCCGCAAGCCAGTGCCAAACTTTAACCGTGCCTTCAAAATAAATGTGGTTTTTAGACCAGCCGCCAGGCAGACTGGTATCTTTCAAACCTCGCTTTTGTTTAAGCGTTAAGTTCCAAGCCAGGCGCTCATTGACGCCAACAGCAATCAACTCGTTGTAGAGTTGCCTGAAGGAAGCCTGATGACCGAGGTAGGCAGCAAAGTAATTGAGGTAAGTTTTGCGCATGACCGGGTCCGGGCGCTCGACGAAAGAGTGCAAATTTGCCAGACCTTCTTCTGTGGTTCTGAAAGCTTGAGGGTGTTTTTTTTCCGATTCAAAATTCCACTCCTGCAAGTCTTGGTTGTAACGGCGCAAATAATGGGTTTGAACTTCATGATTCAACTTATGTCTGAGGTTGCTGGTGGTAAATTTAATTGGCAGACGAACGTGCAAACTACCCCCCACCAACATCATCTGAGAGCCAAATTCTTCAGCAAAACGTGCTGGCAACTTGGGCAGGCCCAGTTTTTCAACCAGATCCAGAAGATAGTTTTCCACATCCTGCTGAGTAGCGTAGGGCGGTGCATCTGGCGGAAAACTCTCGACTTCCCCCGACAACAATGGCAGCCCATAAAGCTCAAGCATTTTTTGAGCATGCTCAAAGTACTCTTTTTTGGGATGATCATATTTGTTCATTTCCTCATCAGTAAACTCCCTGACATAGGTAAACTGAGGATTGTAGTGATCATCAGCATAAAATTTGGCTTTTTCAGAGTCTAAATTAGTGGGAATGAGGTCGCGGATAATGCCCATAATTATTGGCTAGTACCTATTAGAAAGCCAGCTAAATCGCGACGGCCAACCTCAATTTTATGTTTAGTTTTATTCAGCCTCTTGGAAACAACCATGGCAGTATTGATTTTTCGGTCCTTAATTTTGATATTGGCTTCTACCACTGGTGCCATCCCTTCTCTTTTTTCTTTTTGGAACCAAAGCAAGTCCTCCGGATCCAGCAGACCTAAATCTTGTGCCAGGCTGTAAGAAATGGCGCTCCTGAAGCGGCCGGTGTGTAAAAGCGCCGGCACTTCTATTCTCTCTTTGGCGTCGCTGTAGACAATGATTTTTTCCTTGGGATTGACGACGGCCAAACCTTCTTGGGAAATAATTTTATCTGCGTAAATAGTAGCAAACAAAGACCTGCCAATTCTGACGCCGTGCTCAGGGTTTTGCACCTGCAGGTCTGATACTCTTTCCAGCCTTCTTTTTAGTCCGGCTTCGTTGGCGAGTTGGATCGAAAGTCCGGGATTGGCGTTCAGTTCAACCACCAGCGGTCCTCGATCTTCGCTCATAAGAAGATCGATACCGGAAAATTTGAGGTGTGCCGCCTCTGCCGCCTGCACCGCTGTGAGCAAATAATCTTTCCAATTGGGAATTTTAATGCCGTTAAGCTTTTTCTTGGTTCCCGGCAGGTATTGGATTGACTTGCCTTTTCCGGTAATAGCATGAGTAGTGACGCCAGTAGCCATATCCACACCCACACCAATTGCTCCCTGGTGCAGATTGGCTCTCCCCTCAGATTCTTCGGTTGGTAGCCTCAGCATGGCCATGATGGGAACAGAGTTAAAAACAATTACTCTCAGATCCGGGGTGCCGCGCTGACAATACTTGGCAATGGCGGGATGGGTAATGATTCTTTCTTCCACAATAATATTGTGTTGAGCTCCCCAGGTGCTGTACTGCCCTTCCAAGATGTCGTAACAGTGAAACAGAATATCATCAATAGACCAGGTGTTGTCTAAAACATCCAGCCAGTGCTTGCCGTCTGGTAGTTGTTTTTTGAAAGCCACGATACCCTTACCGGCGCTGCCATTGGTGGGTTTGATCACAAAATTTTTCTTCAGAGAAAACCAATCAAAATCATGGATATCCTCATTGGTGGCCAACAAGCCAAAAATTTTGGCTACCGGAATATTTTTGCTATCAAGTAATAATTTAGTAGCATACTTAGAGGAAGCAAAACTTCGGGAAGAAGCAGGATTCAGGGCAACAAAAAGCTGATTGCGGGCGTTAAGGCCGAGGATGTCTTTGGCTGCGGGCATGATTACCTCTCCAGAATTGATTCAAATCTGAAATATTCCAAGAACCGCAAGCCGGCGTACTTACCGACCAAAATGTTAATGACTGCGACGCCAAGAATAGTCGCTTCCGGATTTAAAATTACTGTTCTTTGCAGAGTTTCAGAGCCAATAATCAATGAGCCGACAATGGCAATTAAAACCGTTTCCACTGTCAAGCGAACGGCCTGAGATTGGCTGCTCATTAATTGGGTTTCCATGAAGTTCTCAGTTAAAAGCATGATAATCAACAACGGGAAAATACTGATGGCCATAAAGAAAGTCATTTCGTACATGGCGGAGAAAATCATCAGTAAAAGCACCACTAGCGATACTCCCCAGAGCAACATAGCGGTTCTGGGCAAGTACTGGAGCCGCAGTTTTCTGGTGAGCGAGCGAAAAATCAGAGCCGTCATCAGGACGATCAAGAACACGATTACCCCAGTAGTGATACCGGTAGATGCTAACGCCACTGACAAGACTGCGGGTGCGTAAACACCAAAGCCCCTGAGACCAATCAGGTGGCGAAAAGCAGCAATGACCGAAGTAATAACCGGGAAAAGAATCAGCAGAACCACCATGTTGGCCGAAAGGCCGTTAATGACCGCGTTGTAAATAGCGTGCTGGAGGAAATTGTGCCAACTCAGTTCTGTGGGCGGATTTTCGGTCAGGTAAGTAGTCAACCGGCTGCGCTGCGGACCGGTCCGCTCAGTGATGTCGTTGTCTGTTTGTTCTTGAATTCTTTGTTCAACCTCAGCCGAGGGTGAAGCGGTTTCGGCTTCCTCAGTGGCTTCAGCTTCGTCTGTGGCGACACTCAAATCTATCACCTGCTCATCTGGCACTTGAGCCAAGACTGGCTGAGGTGGTTGCGTTCCTAAGGCAAAAATGGATAAGACAAAAACAATGGCGGCAATAAGGAAATTTTTCATGGTGCAATTATACCGTACTAGCTAATTTTTTATATTATTTTCCTAATGATGGAGCCAGTAAAACCAATCAACATTGATAAAACCACCAAAGTCCAAAAATAGCTTAACTGCAAGCCAAACAACACCATGGTTTGAATGGTAAAGCCCGGTACCAGGTATTCTACCAGCCAGAGCAGAAAAACATTAATCAAAGCAGAAAATAAGCCAAGAGTGACGAAATTGACCGGAAAAAAGAGAATGTTCAAGATGGGTTTGATGAAATGAAACAAGATAGCAAAGATAATGCTGGCGAAAATCAGGGCGGCCAGGCTGGCGAAGTTGACTGTAGGCAACACAATTGCCAACAAACCCAAAGTTACAATGGTGTGAATTAAGATCCTAACCATGCTTTCAGTATACGAGCCATGATGCTGGCGCGCAAGTTGCTTGCTGAGTTCACTCAAACATGCTTTTAAGTCGCCTCTTGGTGTGCTGTTTTTTAGAGAAGCGGTGGGCCTCGTTGCGGACGCGCTGAAGTAATTTTAAGGCAGGATTGGTTTCTTGGAGCTTGAGCTCAAGATATTGCAAGTTTTTCAGGTCAAAATAACTACCCTCTGTTTTTGATGACCAATCAAGTAGGGGCAAAATCAGTCGGTCGGGATTTTTGACCAGGCCGATCAATGGAGCCTGCCAACCCCAAACGCTCAGCGCTGCTCTTACCTGCCCTTTACCGCCATCAATCACTAGCAAATCAGGCACGCCCCACTGTTGGTTATTTTGCCTTCTGGAGATAGCCTCTCTCATCATTTGGTAATCATTGGGTGTTTGGATGGAGCGGATATTAAAAAGTCGATAATTGGCAGGATCGGCCACTCCATCAATAAAAGTGACCATCGCCACCGACGGATTGGTGCCCATGGTATTGCTAACATCGTAGCCCTCAATTCTCTCCAGCGGAAATTTTTTAGGCAAACCCAGATGAACAGACAGCATATCTTGCAAGTAAATGACACCATCTTGCTCGATTTTGGCAGTCAGTCCTGGGGTGGTTAATTCGGGCTTAAGAATTTTTTTAGGTTGAGTTACTTCGTTGATCAGGGCAAGTTTATCGCGATAAATAGCCGCGGCCTCAAAATTTTCAGCCGCAATCGCTTCCTCGAGTTCTTTTTTAAGTTGGGTGGTCACGACGGATTTTTTACCTTTAAGGAAAGTAATCAACTGATTGATATTTTCCTGATACTCCTGAGGACTGATTTTGCCAATGCAAGCGCCGCTGCATTGATCAATGTGGTAATAAAAACAGGGAGTTAGTTTAGTTTTGTGATTGGACGGTTCAAGATTGCCCGCGTGATTGCACCAGGGAAAAATTTTACGAACCAGCTGTAAAACTTCTTTGACTTTATAAGCGCTCGGAAAAGGGCCAAGCACAGTCCCTTTCAGGTTGCTATTACTAATCTCTTTTTTTCTCACCTGGATCACTCTGGGGTAAATTTCATTGGTAATATGAATGTAAAGAGGACTCTTATCGTCTTTGAGCAGAACGTTGTATTGTGGTTGGTAGCGGCGGATCAACTCGGCTTCGGTGAGTAGCGCTTCCAGTTCGCTGGGCAGTTCCTTGAACTTGACTATCGTAGCTACTTTCACCAACTGCCTAATCCGGTTGGAAAGTTGGCCGAAACGAGTATAGGATTGAACTCGCTTCTTGAGGTTTTTAGCTTTACCAACGTAAAGAACCAGGTTATGTTCGTCTAAAAACCAATACACTCCCGCCGATGAGGGTAAGGAGGATAAGACCGACACCCAAGCCAACGACGACTTGGGTATTTTTAATGTAGCCGATGATGGCTGGTCCGGCTGTAAGGTGATTTTCTTGGCTTTCATATAATTTAGTGTTTTCCGCTTGAGGATTAGCTGCCGATGTTAGCTCAACATTTACCGATAGATCGTTGATAATTTGCCACTGTGAGGTGTGGGCGGTCAGAGCAAAAGTTTGAGTTTGAAACGGCAGTAAGGCAGGAATTTTCAGGTCTGCTCCTCTGTTGATTTGGACTAAAGTTTGGTCGTAATTAAACCTTGCGTCAATATCGTACCACGCTTGTCCAGTGTTGTTGGTAATGGTCAGGTTGTAAAAGCCTGGTAGTGGAAGGCCCAGCACTTTGGCTGGCTGAAAGTTCAAAGAAAAGTTGGGCTCAACTCTCGGAAACTCGTTGGCAAAAGTGACTTCCACATCTTTAGTTTCCTCGTCATCTGCCTTGTAGGCTCCAGCTGGAAAAGGAGTGGTGCTGGAAGTGCCGTTAATGGCAAAAACAATATGATTAAGGTCAAACTGGTGAAAATAATCCACACCACCTGTAGTATTTCCCCAAGTTGGATCCACTTGGATCCACAAATTTTTATTAGTATCAAAGTACTCTGGCCAGGCATGGAGAAGATCGCCATTAAAGCTAGCTGGACGCAGAGTGTCATTTTGACTATGAGCAAAGCCAGTCAGTCTTCTGGCGGGAATGTGGTTGGCTCGAGACATGGCAATGAAAAGATCAGCAAATTCTTGGCAGACTGCTTGATCCGGTTTTTCCAGGGCTTTAGCAGCTCCAAGTCGGTTTGGCGTATCAGCAAAATCGTACGCATATTGCAAGGTTTTAGTGACAAAATGGTAGATATCTTCAGGAGTGCGATGGAGGGAAGCTTCAGCCGCTACTCGGGAATTGCGAGTATCCCAATAGTCTGCTTTTTTGGTGTGTTGATCATTGGGCGGGAGAATTTTTATTTCCGGTTGTGGTTCGAGGGTGATTTTGGCGTTGGCAGTCAGATAAACCGGTGTCATGCTGTTAGCGGGTAGGTAATATTTGGCAATCCAATTGCCATCAGCGTCTCTCTTCATTTCTTGAGGTAATGGATCAAGGGAGTGATAATGCATTCTTTGGAAAGCCGTGTCAGGCGGAAGAGCGACTTGAGTGAAGGCAGCGGCGCTGCTGGGATTTTCCAGGTTGTATCTGAGAGTTAGAGAATAAATTTGCCGATCACCAAACAAAACTGAAAGCGCCTTACCTCCGAGTCCGGAAAAAGTTGTTCTGATGCCTTGTTCGCTAATGGTTCTTTGGGTAACCTCATGATTAGAACGAACGGGATTGCCGTATTTGATAGGAGTAATGAGAATGACTTCGTGCTCATTATATTGTTCTGGGTTTGAGAGCTCAGGCGCGTGGATTTCCAGAGAATTGCCGCCGATTGAAGCCAAGTCAGGATTAACATACTCAATAGAAAAATTTCTGATCTTATTTTCTCCCACCACGTCTTGGGGAAAAGTAATGGCGATAGTTGTTAGGTGTCTTGATTTAACGATATTGGCATCGATTTTGCGGCCATTTTCAGTTACTTCAATGTTGCTGAGATTAGGATAGGCTAAGGCAAGCGCGTATTGCTTGATAAAAGTGGTGGGAGTAAGGTTTCTAATAGTATATTCATGTTTAACCCTGGAATTACCAGCCTGATCCACGGTATAGGTGGTGACTAATTTGGTATAAAACTCAGCAGCACTCGGCTCCTGCGCGCTGACAAAAGCCGGTGTTTTGATAGGAGCAAAAACAGCCGTCAGCAACACAGCCAGGATAATGAGCGGTTTGCGCATATTAGCAACATTGTACCGTTTTTACGAACTAAATGATAACTAGGCTGCTGCCATCTCCGCAAATTCTTCCCGCAGATATTGGCCGGTAATCGAGTTCGGATCATTAGCAATTTGTGCGGGCGTGCCGGTAGCAATCACTTCACCACCACCTTCTCCACCCTCAGGCCCCAGGTCGATAATCCAGTCTGAATTTTTAATCACATCGAGGTTGTGCTCGATGGTAATAACGGTATTGCCTTGATCTACCAGCTGTTGCAGAACTTTGAGCAGTTTTTGGATATCGGCGAAATGCAGACCGGTAGTAGGTTCGTCGAGCATATAAACGACGTGGTCATAAGTGCGGGTCGCCAACTCTCTGGCTAGCTTGACCCTTTGTGCCTCGCCGCCGCTCAAAGTAGGCGCGGGTTGGCCCAGTTCAATATATCCCAGCCCCACATCAAGCAAGGTTTTGAGTTTGCTGCGAATAGTGCTGTTGTGCTCAAAAAATTCATAAGCATCTTCAATCGTCATTTTTAAGACCTGATAAATATTTTTACCCCGATATTCTACCTCCAACGTTTCGGAGTTATAGCGCTTGCCCTCACAAACATCGCAGGTGACATAAACATCGGGCAGAAATTGCATTTCAATTTTGATCTGGCCATCGCCTTGACAGGCCTCGCAGCGCCCTCCTTTGACATTAAAACTGAATCTACCCGACTGGTAACCGCGAATTTTAGCTTCCTGAGTGTTGGCAAAAGTTTTGCGGATATAATCGAAAATTTTAGTGTAAGTAGCTGGGTTGGAACGAGGGGTTCTACCAATAGGACTCTGGTCAATCAAACTGACGCGCCTAACTGCATCGGGGACAATCAGGCTGTCGATTGGGCCGGGTATAATTTCGGTGGAACGGCCAAGGTTTTTAGCTAAATGAGGATAAAGGGTTTCGTGTAGCAAAGTTGATTTGCCTGAACCAGAAATGCCGGTAATACAAACAAATTTACTGAGCGGAAACTCAACGTCGATATTTTTGAGATTGTGGTGATTGGCACCGGAAATTCTAATTTTAGCGTCTGATTGAGTTTTGCTGGGCACTTCGTCTTCAGGCACAACTCTTCTTTCTTGGTTGGGTTTTTTGAGCCTGACATCCTTTTTGCGCTTTAGGTATTGGCCAGTGATGGAGTTGTTATTACTCATGATTTCTACTGGTGTCCCCACTGCCACCACTTCTCCGCCATGATTACCCGCCTTGGGGCCAAAATCAATGATGTAATCGGCGGCCTTCATTAAATCGCGATCATGCTCAACTACCACGACAGTGTTGCCTTTTTGCTGAAGATTTTTGAGAGTTTCGATCAGTTGATGATTGTCGCGCTGGTGCAAGCCAATAGTTGGTTCATCCAAAATATAAAGTACCCCGGTTAGGCCGGTGCCAATTTGCGAGGCCAGCCGAATTCTTTGTGCCTCGCCGCCGGCTAAAGTACTAGCTTCTCGATCCAGGCTGAGATAGTTGAGACCAACGGCATTCAAAAACTTGAGCCGAGAAATAATTTCTTTAAGAATTGATTCGCCAATCACTTTTTCTTTGACAGTTAAAATCTCACCGGCCCAAAGCTGCTCTGCCCAAGCTAGAGTTTTTTTCAGCGCTAAACCGGTAACTTGAGCAATGTGTTTGCCTTCAATATGCACGCTCAGAGCCTCTTCTTTAAGCCTGGTACCATGACACTGGGGACAGATTTGTCGTTCCATGTATTGTTCGATGTCTTTGCGAATGTAATCAGAGTCTGTTTCTTCGTAACGACGCTCCAGATTGGTGACAAAACCTTCAAAAGTTTCGTGGATGACCGTTTGTCTGCCCTGCCGGTTCTCCCCTTCGACACGGTAAACTCTTTCAGAGCCATGGAGCAGGATTTTTTGTGTCTCGACATCCATGTTTTCGTAGGGAGTTTTGCGAAAATCATAACCCTGATTTTCCACCACCACCTGCACCAGCCGCGCCCACCAGGTATCTTGACTCAGTGTTCTGGAAAAGGGAATAATAGCGCCTTCACTGAGCGTGAGAGCGGGAGCCAGCATTTTGTTTTCGTTGATTTTGAGCAGGTTCCCGAGGCCATTGCAGGTAGGACAAGCCCCTTGAGGCGAGTTGAAAGAAAAAAGCCGCGGTTCGATCTCGGGAATAGAAATGCCGCAATCGCTGCAAGCTCGTTTCTCGCTGAACAATTTGTCGGTAAATTGTTTGGGGTTCTCAGGAAAACTGAGCGAATTATCTTCGATAAAGGAAACAGTCACCAAACCATCGGCCAGTTTCAGCGCTTCTTCAACAGATTGAGAGAGACGCCGCCGCTGAGTTTTGTACTCCTCCTCGTCTTTGAGTTGCTTGGCGGCAATGACCAGACGATCAATCACCACGCTGATACTGTGCTTGTTGGTTTTAATTAAAGTCAAATCCTCGGCCAGATCATAAATTGTCCCGTCTATTCTGGCACGCTGGTAGCCTGTTTGCCGGATATTATTAAAAAGCGAACCAAATTCTCCTTTGCGCTGGCGCACCACTGGAGCCAAAATCAGCGCTCTCACCGGCTGGCCAGTGGCGGCGCGATTGGCAAACTCATTAATAATTTGGTCCAAAATCTGATCAACAGATTGGGTAGCTATTTCTTTGCCGCATTGAGGGCAGTGAGGGTGGCCAATACGGGCATAAAGCAGCCGGAGGTAATCATAGATCTCGGTGATGGTGCCGACAGTGGAGCGAGGGTTGTGGGAAGTAGTTTTCTGGTCGATGGAAATAGCCGGCGAAAGACCCTCAATATGATCTACATCAGGCTTGCGCATAATGCCTAAAAACTGCCGGGCGTAAGAACTGAGGCTTTCCACATAGCGCCGCTGGCCTTCAGCATACAAAGTATCGAAAGCCAGCGAGCTTTTACCACTGCCCGACAGCCCAGTAAAAACCACCAACTGATTTTTCGGTATCTCTGCATTGATATTTTTGAGGTTGTGCTCCCGGGCGCCCTCGATGATAATTTTGTCTTGTAAGTTAGGCATCTTAATTTAGTTCCTTAATTTTATCCCTCAGCAACGCCGCCAGCTCAAAATCCATATCTTTGGCTGCCTGCCCCATGCGTCGGCGCAATTTCTCAGCTAATTTTTTTCTGTCATATGGCGTCAGAGCCGCGGCTTCGATTTTGTTGAGGTCAATTTGCTCGTTTTTAGTTAATTGCACGATAATCGAGTCGCCAAAGTTGGGGTCGTTGGCAGCCTCAGCTTCTTCTGCCGCTTTTTTCTCAATCATTCTTTTACGAATCGGTTTGATAATTGAAGCCGGCGTGATGTCATGCTCATGATTGTAAGCAATTTGCGCTTCCCTTCTTCTTAAAGTTTCTTCCACGGCTTGCTTAATGCCCAGAGTCAGAAAATCGGCGTAAAGAATGGCATGACCTTCAATGTGTCTGGCACCCCGACCCATAGTTTGAATCAGAGAAGTACGGGACCGGAGAAAACCAGCCTTGTCAGCATCGAGAATAGCTACCAGAGAAACTTCGGGCAAGTCCAAGCCTTCCCTCAGGAGGTTGATGCCGACGACGACATCGTATTCACCCCGCCGGAGATCGTCGAGAATGTCGGAACGCTCCAGGGTTTCAATGTCGGAGTGGAGGTAGGCCACCTTGGGATAATCGAGTTTGTTGAGATCGAGATGAGCCGCATCGGTTTTGCCCAGATGGTGATAGTATTTGGGTTCAATCGCCCCAATCGCCATCTGCTCAATCGGCAACTGCTCTTGGCGCCAAATTGTTTCTAGATTCTCAGCCGAGTCAAGCCGCCGCTCTTTTTCGGCCACCATTTTTTCTTGATAATTGGCCACGAGTTTGTCAATTTTTTCCGGACTGTTGAGGTAATCAGTCAACGCCTCTGACATTTTTTTGGTCAAGGTGGTAACCAACACTCTTTGGCCAAGTTGCTTGCGAATGAGTACTTCAACAACCAAGTCTTCTATCTGGCCGTCTATTGGTCGCAGTTCGATGTTAGGGTCTACCAGACCGGTGGGCCGGATCAGTTGTTCAACCACTTGGTGGCCTGAAAGTGATAGCTCCAATTGTTCAGGAGTAGCGGAAACATAAGTGAGTTGACGAGAGGCCTTCATAAATTCCTCAAACTTGAGCGGCCGGTTGTCCAGAGCGCTAGGCAGACGAAAACCGTACTCAATGAGAGTTTCTTTGCGGGCGCGATCACCGTTATGCATGCCTTTAATTTGCGGCAAAGTAATATGGCTTTCATCAATGATGGTGAGATAGGAGCCGCCCGCGAACTCATCCGCGTTAGCCTGAAAATAATCAAGCAGGGTGTAAGGCGGATCGCCTGGGCCGCGCTCTTCAAAATAGCGCGAGTAGTTTTCAATGCCATTAACATAACCAAATTCCTGCATCATTTCCAGATCATACTGAACTTTTTGCTCAAGACGGTAAGCCTCAACGATTTTGTTGTCCGCTTTTAATTCCTCAAGTCTGAGCCGCAAATCTTGGCGAATTTCCGCCAGCGCCTGACTCTGAGATTTGGGATTCATGACGTAATGTTTAGCAGGATAAATCACAAACTCCTTGCCTTGTTCAGTTTTATTGGGACCAAGGCTGTCATTATCGGGAGTGACCACAATGCCGGAAATTGGATCAATCCACTTAATTGACTCAATTTGATTTTCCAAAGTATCGATCCGGAGGGCCTTGTCTTCGTAAGCTGGCCAGAGTTGCAGAATATCTCCACGCAGCCGATAAGTGCCACGCCTGAACTCATTATCGCTGCGGTCATATTGCAGGTTGGCCAGCTGCAGCAGTAGGGTTTCGCGCGAGATCACCTCGCCTTCAACCAGCCTGAGCATGTAGCGACCATACTCCACCGGATTACCCAGGTTATAAATGCAGGAAACCGAAGCGACCACAATGCTGTCTGGTCTGGTGAGCAAGTTGGTGGTGGTAGCCAGGCGAAGCTTATCAATTTCGTCGTTGATAGTGGCTTCTTTTTCAATGTAGGTATCGGTGGTGGGAATGTAAGCTTCCGGCTGGTAGTAATCATAATAGGAAACAAAGTAACTGACAGCGTTTCCTGGGAAAAAATCGCGGAATTCCTGGTAAAGTTGGGCGGCCAAAGTTTTGTTATGGGCAATAACGAGCGTGGGTTTTTGCACCTGCTCAATTACATTGGCCATGGTAAAGGTCTTGCCACTACCAGTGACACCAAGTAGGGTTTGGTGTTGCTTGCCATTGAGAATGCCCTGAGTGAGCTTGGTAATGGCATCTGGCTGGTCGCCGGTGGGTTGGAACCGGGAGTGTAATTTGAATTGCATGCGATCTATCATTATACCGCAATTCTGCAAATAGATGATGGGTATGGGCGGGACGTGTATAATCGGGGCATGAAAGTGACTCCCCTTCAATCTCCTCTTGTTCATGCCAATGATGACTTGTACGCTTTGTTGAAACAAGTGCTGCCGCGCTTACAAGAAAAAACCGTGGTAGTGGTGACCTCAAAAGTGGTGGCTTTGAGTGAGGGAGCGGTGGCGACCAGGCCGGAAGGAACGAAAGATGAGAAGCACGCGCTGGTGAGACGTGAGGCGGATTATTATTTAGAGCCAACGGCGTCAAAGTATCAAATGATGCTGACGATCAAGCACTCGCTTTTGGCGGTCAATGCCGGGTTGGATGAATCAAATGCCGATGGCCAGTATGTCTTGTTGCCGAAAGATCCGTATCGGTCGGCGGCCAAGATCTGGCAGTTTCTCCGCCGCGAGTATGGGCTGAAGGAAGTGGGGGTTTTGATTACAGACAGTAAAACTTTTCCGCTGAAATGGGGAACTATGGGCACGGCTTTGGCTTATTGTGGTTTTGCACCACTGAATAATTTTATTGGCAAACCTGATCTTTTTGGGAAGTTGATGAACGTGACGCAGGTGAATGTGGCTGAGGGATTGGCGGCTGCGGCGGTGGTGGAGATGGGGGAAGCCGACGAAGCGCAGCCGTTTTGCTTAATTGAAGCCGCCAGCGCGGTCCGGTTCACCCAGCAGCCGCCCTCCCCAACCGAACTCAAAGAACTACAAATTGCTATCGAAGATGATGTCTATGGTCCCCTGCTTACTGCCGTGGATTGGCAACAGAATCAATAGTTTATAATGAGTTTTAAGGATATGTCTAAAAAAATTCTCAATGTTTCCACCAAAACCGGTGACCAAGGTAAAACCAGTTTGGCCAGCGGCGAGCGGCTTTCCAAGAGTGATCCGATTTTTGCGGTGATTGGCACCATTGATGAACTTAATTCTTGGCTCGGACTGGTGGCGGCCAAGTTTGAGAGTGAATTTAAAACTCACCGGAAATTTCTTTATGAAGTTCAAGACACTTTATTTTATGTCGGCGCCGAAATCGCTGGCTCAAAAAAATTCCTGACCGAAAAGCAGCTGAGCAAGATCGAAAAAAGATCAGCCACGCTGCAAACTCTGATGGCCGGTGATTGGCATAGCAAATTCCTGTTGCCGGGCGGCACAGAGCTGGGTGCTTATTTGGACATCACCAGGACTGTTGCTCGTCGTGTTGAGCGATTGATGGTAGCTCAAAATGAACGCCAACCCATCCGGTCGATTCTGCTGAAATATCTTAACCGCCTCTCGGATTACCTTTATGTGCTCCGCTGCTATGTTAATCACGCTGTTGAGTACCGTGAGCAAGAATTTGACTCCCAAAAATAAAATTCAAAATTGATCAAAATATATAAAAAATTATCAAACTATACAAATTTTTATACAAAATCTGCCCGATACATCAACGAAAATTTTTTTCTAGCCAAATTAGCAATCGTTCGGTTAGACTGCTAATTTGCCCCAGCTTTACTCTAGCAATTTAATACTGAAATTTGCGGATCAAGCCGACCACTCTACCCTGTATTTGCACGTTGGTAGCGTAAATCGGACTCATATTAGCATTGGCTGGTTCCAACCTGACTCTCGTAACTTCTTTAAAGTATCTCTTCAGAGTAGCCAAGCCGTTGTCAAGCAAAGCCACCACAATATCGCCGTTATTGACTTCAGGGGTTTCTTCAATCACTACATAGTCACCATCCTGAATGTGGTCTTCAATCATTGATTGACCTTTAACTTGTAAAACATAAGACCTTTTCTTACCGCTGATCATTTCTGGAGAAACTTTAAATGAGGCGTTGGGATCAGAGTGTGGCTCAATGGGAGAACCGGCAGCAATATACCCCAATAGCGGTAAATCAACGCTCTCAGTAGTGTTGAGGAAAGTTCTGTCTACCAACTCAATGCCGCGAACCGTGCCTTCGTGCTTTTTAATAATTCTTTTACGCTCCAGTGCTTGCAAATGCTCGTGCACAGTAGCCAAAGATGAAACCCCGATGGCATCAGCGATTTCTTGTAAAGTAGGCGCGTAACCGTTCTTTTGAATGTACTGAGCCAAAAAATCAACGATTTGCCTTTGACGTTTGTAAAGAGTAACTGCCATATGCTCCTTTTTGGTAATTAATATTTTAATTTTTGAGTTTCGGGCCAATCATTCCCGAAGTATTAGTAGCATAACCGAAACCAACCCAAAATCACAACTACATATTAATACATAAATCAATAA
>CAZESB010000003.1:68706-73336 GCA_964515115.1 uncultured Pseudomonadales bacterium
GCATAACCGAAACCAACCCAAAATCACAACTACATATTAATACATAAATCAATAATAAAATAGATCAATTTTTGGCTGAAAATTTTTTCCCAGGGTACCGAAAACTGGCAATTAGGCAAAATCACTTAATATTCCGGGTCAAAGCCCGGCCAGTCATGGAATCAGGCTTATCAATTCCCATCAGGTGGAGCATAGTTGGCGCCACATCAGCGAGAATGCCGCTGGGCAGCACCATTGATTTGCCCACAAATTCCTTACTGATGATCATTAGTGGCACCGGGTAGATTGAGTGTTCGGTGTCAACTTGGCCGGTTTCGTTGTTGATCAACTCTTCGGCGTTGCCGTGATCGGCAGTAATCAACACAATGCCTTCGTAGAGCAAGACTTCATTGACAATAGTGCCAATCACTTCATCTAAAATCTCGCAAGCTTGAATGGTAGCTTCCAGATTGCCGGTGTGCCCCACCATGTCGCCGTTGCAGAGGTTGGCAATAATGACATCGTAGTTGGCTTTTTTAATTTCCTCGATCATCGCCGCGGCAATTTCTCTGGAGCTCATTTCTGGGGCATCATCATAGGACTTGACTCCTTTGGAAGGCACAATGATCCGCTCTTCTCCAGGGAAAATAATTTCCTCCTGGCCATTCATGTAGTAAGTGACAAACCGCTCTTTTTCTGTTTCGGTGATACGCAGTTGTCTCAGGCCTTTGGTAGCAAAAACTTTGCCAAGTGGCATCTTAATGTTTTGGGGCGGAAAAGCCACGTCGGTGGGCAGATTTTCCTCATACCTGGTCATGGTGACGAAATAAAGGTTGGTAATTTTTTTCTTCCGCTTAAAAGTTTGAATGACTTCTTTTTTCTGAATGTTGGTTTTCTCATATTTTTCCGTATAGGGGTCAAAGCCTAAGTCATCAATACCGCTTTCAAAATCCGGCATCACGAAGGCACGGGTCAGTTCGCGCGGTCTGTCAATCCGGTAGTTGAAAAAAATAACCGCGTCGTTGTCCTGAATCACCCGCTTGGTTCCGTCCGGTTCGCAAATAACAATTGGCTCGATAAATTCATCAGTGGTGCCCTTGTCGTACTGCACTTGCAGCGCCCCAACCGCGTCAGTGACGCACTGGTCAGCCACACTAATGGTGAGAGCGTCGTAAGCTTTTTCAATCCGGTCCCATTTTTTATCGCGGTCCATGGCGTAATATCTACCCATTAAGGTGGCAATTTTGCCGACTCCCAGACTGTCACAACGCTCCATAATTTGGCGGACATAATTAATTCCTGAAGTGGGCGGCGAGTCACGGCCATCAGTGAAGCCATGAATGTAAACTTTTTGCAGCTGATGTTCTTTACAAAAGTTGAGTAAAGCATAAAGATGCTCGATATTTGAGTGAACCCCTCCAGCGCCAATTAAACCCATCAAATGGAGTGCCGAGTCATGTTTTTTGACATGATTAATGGCATTGAGAAAGGCTTGGTTGTTATCGAAACTGCCGTCGGCGATAGACATATTAATCCGAGGCAAATCTTGATAAACAATGTGACCGGCGCCAATATTGAGATGACCGGTTTCGGTGTTGCCGTCTTCTCCTTGGGGAAGACCAACCGCCTGCCCGCTAGCCTCCAACTGAGTGTGGGGAAAGGAAGCCCAGTATTTGTCCATATTGGGGGTTTTAGCTCTGGTAATGGCGTTGCCGGCATTGTCCGGCCCCAGGCCCCAACCATCGAGAATAAGCAAGACGGTTGGTTTCGGGCCTTTATATTCTTTTCTGGGGTAAGTTTCAGAGAAAGGCTTGCCTGATTTGATGAGCTGCAATTTAGTTTCTGTTGGTGGAGTGGTGGCCGGAGTGGCGGTGGTAGTGCTGGCAGCAGCAATACTTGCGGCAGTTTCCGCTGCCGACGACACAACACCCTCAATTTTTTGCTCGGGAGTTTGAGTCGATTCAGTGCCCGCGCCGTTAAATTTTTCGGCCAGATTAGCTGGATCGAGATTTTCTGAGGGAGACGTACCTATTGCAGGGGCGGCGGCGGTAGTAGTCTTTGCCGCCTTGTCTGCCGGTAGGGATTTGCGCCCCAAATTTTTGAGGGATTTGAGCACTGAACGAAACATTTTTAAGCTCCTGCCTGTTCATTTGCCTGTTCATTACTGCGCTTAATCTCTTCGTAAATTTGCATCAGCCGGTTATACTTGGCTACGCGCTCGCCGCGATTGGGCGGACCGAACTTAGTATAATCAGCCCCGAGTCCGACGGCCAAGTCCGCAATAATATCATCGTTAGTTTCGCCGCTGCGGTGCGACATCACCGTTTGCCAACCCGCACCTTTGGCAATCTTGACCACCTCTACGGTTTCGCTAATGGTGCCGGTTTGGTTTGGTTTCACCAAAAGCGTGTTGCAAGTTTTTTGGGCGATAGCGTCAAGGGTTTTTTGCTTGTTGGTCACTAACAGGCTGTCACCGACAATTTTAGTAGTTTCTCCTAGCTCAGCAGTGATATTTTGCCAGGCTTTTAAATCATCTTCCTCAAAAGGATCTTCGATATAAAAAACATGATAAAGTTCGCGTAATTTTTTGTAGTAATCAAGTAATTCTTTGCTGGTATATGGTTCAGTACGGTCTTTGAGTTTGTACTTACCGCCATCATAGAGGACAGAAGCGGCCACATCGACGCCAAAAAACAAATCTTGAGCAAAAGTGTAGGGCGTGGATTTAATTGTTTCTACCAACAGCTCGAAAACATCGCTGTTGCTGTATAAATTAGGAGTATAACCACCCACCAAGCCGGTGGAGTGAACAGCCCCTTTCATTTGCAAGACCTCGCCAAAACGCTGGAATAAGGCTGCGGCCATTTCCAATGACTTCATGAAATCAGTATGACTGGCTGGCACAATTTGAAACTCCTGGATATCCAGATTGTCTGCGCCGTGCTCACCACCATTGACCATAGTAAAAATGGGTGTAGGGATCAAGAGTTGCTGAATAATTTGATATTTTTGTTGGATGTAGAAATAAAGCGGCACATTGGCGCTCAAAGCTCCTGATTTCAAAACCGCCTGCGAGACAGCCAAAATAGCATTGGCGCCGAGCTTAGATTTGTCCGGTGTCCCATCCAGATCAACCAGCAATTGATCTATTTCAGTTTGGTGAGTAGGGTCTTTGCCAACCAGTTGTGGGGCGATAAGGTTGTTGATGTTATCGATGGCGGTGCGCACTCCTCGCCCCAGCATGTGCTCAGGGTCGTTGTCGCGCAGTTCCACGGCTTCATACTTGCCTTTGGAGGTGCCTCCCGGCACATCAGTGACCACAATGGCGTTGTTTTCCAGCCACAGGGTACATTCAATGGTGGGTATGCCTCTTGAATCTAGAATTTCTCTCGCGTGAATTCCGCTGATTTGTGCCATGACTACTCTCTAATTAGTTGATGATTTGCGTTCTTTCAGTATCAATAATACACTCTTGAGCCAATCGGGCAACTTGTGGTTTAACGATCAGGCCATTGATGCCAAGCTTAATCGCTTCCGCGGCCAAATAGGCATCGAAATTTTCCAAGTGGAGGAAAACTTTGGTGGAGCTGAAACCGTCGCCCTGTTGTAGTTTATCAATCACTTGCTTAATCAGGTTAAGCAGCAGCGTTGCCGGCAGTGGATATCGGGACAGCATCTCGGTGTTATCCGGATCAATGCCGCTAATCAGGCCATGGAGGCTGCGGGCGTTCAGAGAAACGCCAGCCACTTGATTGAGCGGATAGGCTGATAAGTTGTAAATGTTTTCCGGCGTATTAAGCTGTAGCCAGATCTGAAAATTATTTTTGTGCAACAAGCCTTTTTTGGCAATGAAATCGATAGCAGTGCGCAGCTCACCCGGCGTTCTGATGAAAGGAACCATCAAACCAAAAGGAGCCTGGCCGGTTTTGCTGATTGCTTCCAGAATGGCATCCAGTTCAAAGTTAAAAAGCTCAGACTGAGCAGCAATTTTCAGTCCACCCCGATATCCCAGATAGGGATTAGGTTCGTCCGGTTCGTAGTTGCTGGCAAATTTTAAATTCAGCAATTCCGCTGAAGTGAAATTTTGCGAACGATAGATCAGCGGCCTGCCATTGAGCTGCTGGCGGTAAGTTTGAATAGTCTTAACCAGTTCTTCTTTGAGCAAGACAGTGTGTTTTTTGCTTTTGAGTACGTGCTGAGGGTGAAGACCGAATTTAGCAATGGTGTACTCACTCCTGAGCAGGCCAACACCATCAACAATTTCTTGAACTTGTTCACCGGCTTTGTCAGGGTTGCCTGCAGAAATATAAAGAGCAGTAAGGTGCTTGATGCCTGGCTTTGGGGCGGTTTCGGGATTGATCGTAGCCGGAGTTTCAGACTCAAACTCAAATTCTGCCACTGGCTCAATCGCGGTGATCAGCAATTGGTGGTTGATCATCAGCCAATGGACTTTTTGTTGCTGCAGTGATTGTTGTTTAATTTTGAAAACCAGCCGCGCTAACTTTTCAGCCTCACCACGCTCAAGCACTGGCTGGTTGGCGAGCGCGCTGGGTACTTTCACTACCGCCAAAGATTCATCACCTCGGGAAAAAGCCTGCTTTTTGGTCGCGATTTGCTGACTGACCAGATTCCAAGTTCTGACATCGACTTT
>CAZESB010000004.1:0-24576 GCA_964515115.1 uncultured Pseudomonadales bacterium
CAGAAAGCCTCCTGGCAGCAGGCCATGCTCAACAACACCGGCGACTCAGTCTTTATCGAAACCCCCACCGGTGAAACTGTCGCCACCGCCAGTTACTCCGGCTGCACTAAAGGTGAAACTATCTATCCACAGCGAAATTCGCCCGGCACTCAGAATTCAACCGACTCCACCGCCGAAAACCAGCCAGGCTCCGCTGCTAATTCCGCCGATTCGACCAACCCCACCAACTCTGCCGCCAACCAAATCCAAACCTCCACCCCCAACCGCCCGCTGCCTGATTTCACCACCACCCCTCAAAACAATCCTCCAACCCAACCTACCGGCAAGGCCATCTACGCCAAGACGCCGACTCAACCACCCTCACAGAAAAGCTTCCTAAATGTTATACTAGGTGGGTTCGCAATTAGCTCCAGCGGGGTTCTGTTACTGTATGAAAAAAGAATTACTCAAATCATTAGCGCTGTGGGCTAAAGCCTTCGGACCCTCCATCCTCTGGGCCATTTTCATCTTCCTGCTCTCCTCCCAAACCACTCTGCCTGGCTTGGCCGTTTCCTGGAGCGACTATGCCTTCAAAAAACTGGCCCATATTTTTGTTTACGCTGTCCTTTTTCTGCTCCTACACTGGGGTATCCAACAAACCGTCCCCCAGAAAAAACACGGCCCCTTCCAGATCTGGCAAATCGCTTTTTTTATTACTTTCCTTTACGCCTTGTCGGATGAGTTTCACCAGTCTTTCGTACCGGGCAGATACGGCACTTTTCGCGATCTCGGCTACGACTTGCTGGGAGCATTTATCGCTTTCTTAAAACGCTACAATTATATATAATAAATTCTTAATAAATGCGCTTGCTATCGCGGAAATTGCCCTTTACATTCAATGTTCAACCGCTATAATTCATAGTTCAGCAGCTAAGTACAAATAAGTAATTTTAGAAAGTTTACATGACAAAATCTCAGCTGGTTTCAATCGTTGCTAAAAAAGCTCACCTCACTAAAAGAGCAGCGGACGATGCCATTGAAGCCCTTTTTGAAGAAATTGGCAGATCACTGCAAAAAGGTGAAAAAGTAGTTATTTCTGGCTTTGGTACTTTTTATATCGGCCAAGTTGGCGACAAAGAAGTCGTCCCTTTTGGCGATGAAAACAAACGCCAGACTATCAAAAGTCATCGGGTGGTCAATTTCCGTGTCGGTAAACCTCTGAAAGAAAAGGTTTGGTAAAAACAAAACCGCTGCCAAAAGAAAATTAAAATTAACAACCCCGGCGCCAGTCGGGGTTTTTGCTGTTTTCACCTGCCTCAAGCGCTCACCTTGAAAAAATCCTGCTACAATAATTAAATTAGCGTGTCCAATCATGAAAAAATACCTAGCTTTTTTCCGGCTCAGTCTCATGACCGACCTGCAATTTCGGGCAGAAACTGTCTTGTGGCTGCTGATGGACTTGATCCCCTATGTTACCATGATTTTCATCTGGCAGGCCATCTACCGCGGCGCGGCCACCATTCAAGATTATTCGCTGGTGCAGGTGATGCAGTACTACGTGATGGTGGCGATGATTGACCGCCTAACCGCCGTTCACTTTGAGAGCTGGCGGTCCGAACAAATCCGCGACGGCAAAATCGATTTTCACTTGATCCGGCCGTTCTCGTACCTGCTGGAAATCTATATCTCCAATTTGGCCAGTAAGTTTTTTGCTTTTTGCCTCTTTTTGCCAGTCCTGGGCATGTTGGTTTTCATCATCAACTTTTTTATTCCCGGCTTCAGCTTGCCGGACTTTTTTGCCAACGCCCCGCAATTTTTGGTCGTGCTTTTCGCCGCTCACCTGATTCAGTTTATTTTCGGACTCTGGATTGTGCTGCTGACTTTTTGGCTGGAAGGCTCCAACGGACTGGAGCACTTCAAGTGGGTAACGGTGGCATTATTCAGCGGCAGCATCATGCCAGTGATTTTCCTGCCGGAGTTAATGCGCCAGGTCGTCGAGCTACTGCCGTTCAAGTACTTGTTTGTGGTCCCGATTATGCTCCTGCAGGGGCAATACAGATTAGTTACATTTGATTATCTTTATATGACTGGAGTAATTTTGAGTATGCTAGCCTTAACCGCTTTCATCTGGAAAAAAGCCAGGCTGCAGTACTCTTCGGTGGGAGGCTAAAGAAAAAACTCATGACCAACAAGGGACTAAAAAAATACTGGCAATTGTTTTGGCACTTTCGCAAGCTGATGCTAATGCAAATGATGGCCTACCGGAATGATTTTTTCTTCTGGAGCTTTGTATCGGTGATGTGGACAGCCTTTAATTTCTTTTTCTTTAGGCTCTTGATTGGCGTCAATGACAGCATCGCCGGCTGGAGCGAGATGGAGCTTTACCTGGTGGTGGCCACCTACACTATCCTGGACGCTTTCACTTGGGGCTGGTTCGCGCCGAACATGATGCGTTTCCGGCGAATGATTTATTCCGGCCAACTTTCCGACCTGCTGATTCGACCGATCAGCACCACTTACCTCTTGTTGGTTCACCGCAACAGCTATGACAACGTCCCCAGGCTCTTCATTGGTATATTTGTGCTCATTTGGGCGCTTAAAAACCTGCAAATCGAGCTTTCTATCGTACAAATTGCCCTTTTTATTGCTTTGGTGTTGATCAGCTTAATTTTCCTTTACACCGGCTGGTTTGTCACGGCTACTATCGCCTTTTGGTTTGAAAGAATAGACAATATTACCAGCCTGATGCCTTCGCTCAGGGACATTTACCAGTTTCCCCGCTCAATTTACACCGGCGTGGCTTCGTTTATTTTTACTACCCTCTTTCCTTTGGCTTTAGTGACCAGCCTGCCGAGCGAAGCTTTGCTGGGCCGAGAAAATTACGCGCTGATACTGTATTTCTTGATTTTTACTTTAGGGTTTATAATTTTCGCAGGTTGGTTTTACAAAATTTCCATCAAAAAATACACCAGTGTGGGGAATTGAAGGCCTCAGTAAGCGCAAAAAATGAAAAAATATCTATTGGTGACCAAAATTAGCATTCAAGACACGATGCAGTATCGCTTCGACTTTGTTTTGCGAACGCTCAAATATGCCGGCATGGTTATTATCATGTCGCTGGTTTGGATCGGCGTGCAAAAAAGCGGCGACAATCAGATTATGACTTCAGACCAGACTGTGCGCTATTTCTTTCTGGCGGCCATTTTGTACAGTTTATCCAACTTACACACTTGGTACATTGATGAAGATATTAAACTAGGCTACTTATCAAAATTTTTGCTCAAACCCATTTCGCCCGTCTGGCATTACTTCTCCTTTGAAAGCGGCGCGGTCATTTTGGAAACTTTATTTAAATTCCTGGTGATTTTGCCGATTTTGTATCTGCTTGGCTACTCACTCAATGCTGGCCTGGGTGATTTCGCCTTGCTCTTGCTTTTCATGCCGATAATTTTTATTTTTACTTTTAGTTTGTACAGCTTGATTTCAGGTCTGTGCTTCTGGTTTAACGATGTTTTTGCTATCCGCTGGTCGCTGCTGATTATTATTAGATTTTTGTCAGGTGTCTTAGTGCCAATTAGCTTTTTTCCTCAGTTGTTTCAACAAATTTCTTTCTTTCTGCCTTTTCAACACCTGGCTTACACACCTATTCAGATGATGAACCATGAACTGCCAAAAACTACCGCTTTGATGGGGTTGGGAATTCTTTGCGGCTGGGTCGTTGTCGTCACTTATTTGCGCGACTTACTTTGGCGCGCCGGCTCTAAAAGTTATGAAAGCACGGGTATTTAATTTAAATGAAAACAGCACTCAAATACTTCAATCTTTACCGAAAATTTTTTGTTTACCACCTCAACGCCATTATGGCTTACAAGGTCAACTTTATCGTGCAGTCGCTTTACGCACCTGCTTATGTCCTGGTGATGTTTTTTCTGGTCAAGATTGCTTACACCATTACTCCTGTAGTGGCCGGCTGGTCGGAAGCGGAGGGGTACTTGCTCTTTCTGGTTTTTCACTTTATTTTTACCTGTTGTTTTGTGCTCTTTTTGAAAGGGGTGAGGGAGTTTGTTTACTTTGACATTCGGCAAGGAAAGCTGGATTTTTACTTGACTAAACCTGTTGATTCTCAGTTTATGTCATTCTACTCTAAACCAGAAGTGGAACAGTTTTTGTTGATGATAAGCTTGGCGCTGCTGCTTTTTTACCAGATATTTGTTTTAAGAGAGCTGATCACTTTCACCGGTTTATTGCTCTTTTTAGTGACGTCTGGTCTTGGTATTGTAATTTGCTACGGCATTGTGTCTTTGTATTCTTCCCTAGCTTTTTACCTTACTAGAGCTTCACAAATTTTTGAAATTTTCATGAAAATTAGCGATTTTGGCCAATACCCACAACCGTTGTTTCCTTTCAGTTTTCAGCTGGTAGCGATCAGCCTGATTCCGGTGGCCTTTTTCAGCTACATTCCCACTTTATTCTTGCTGGGCAAAGGCAGTTGGTGGTTGTTACTGCTGTCTGCCGTAGCGGCAGTGGGCAGCGTCACTCTCAGCAAAATCGTGTGGCAGCATAGTTTGAAGCAATATGCCTCAGCAAGCTCGTAAAAATTACGTTACAATACAACAATATCTATGTCAAAAAAAACAGTCATTTCAGTCAAAAATCTCAAAAAACATTTCAAGGTTTATCACAAAGAGCCTGGGTTGTGGGGTTCGATCAAATCCCTCTGGCACCGCGAGTACGAAACCGTCAGGGCGGTTGATGACATTAGTTTTGAAATTTTTGAAGGCGAAGTGGTGGGCTTTATCGGCCAAAATGGTGCTGGTAAAACCACTACCCTGAAAGTGCTCTCGGGCTTGTTGTATCCGTCCGGCGGGGCGGTCAGTGTGCTCGGCTACAATCCTTGGGATCGCAAGCCGGAGTTTCAAAAGCAGTTTGCTCTGGTGATGGGCCAGAAAAATCAGCTCTGGTGGGACCTGCCAGCCATGGAAACTTTTTTGCTCAACAAAGCCATTTATGAAATTCCTAATCAAGAGTTCCAGAAAACACTCGACAAATTGGTAGACTTGCTGGATGTGCGTAAAATTCTCAATGTGCAAGTGCGCAAGCTCTCGCTCGGCCAAAGAATGAAGTGTGAACTGATCGCCGCCCTGCTACATAATCCCAAAGTGTTGTTTCTGGATGAGCCGACCATCGGCCTCGATGTAGTGATGCAGAAAACCCTGCGCGATTTCATCAAGCAATATAATCAAGAGTTCGGCGCTACCATTATTCTCACCAGTCACTACATGGATGACGTCAAGGAACTCTGTGAGCGGGCTATTATTATTGATGAAGGCAAAAAGGTTTTTGACGGCAAGCTGCAAAATATTATTGACAAGTACGCTCGCAACAAAATTCTGTCCCTGGTTTTTAGCCAAGAAGTCAAAGAAAAAGAGCTGAAAGAGTTTGGCGAGATCAAAGAGTACCATCAAGACGGTTCTGCTTACACCGCTACTTTGCTGGTGCCGCGCAAACAAGCCACTACCCAGGCAGGCAAAATTCTCAACAAACTGCCGGTGGAAGACTTGAATATTGAAGAGCCGCCAATTGAGGCGATTATTCGTGAAGTCTTTAGTGATACTCAGGCGGCGTGAAAAAACGTGAAAAAAGCGTGAAAGCCTGGGTGAAAAAGCGTGAAAATTCATGAAAATCTGTGAAGAGAGGTGAAAAAAGAGGCTGCGCGGCAATCAGCATGCGAAAATATTGGGTTCTAACCAAAGTTGCTTGGGAAAACGGTCTGGTCTACCGAGCCAGTATCTTGATGTGGCGCTTTCGCCAATTTCTCTCTACCATCATGGCACTGACTCTCTGGACGGTAATTTTTGGCACCACTGAGAGCGCTTTTGCTTACAATCAGCAAGAAATGATTACTTATATTTTTCTGGCCGCTTTTTTGCAGAGCGCCATTATTGCCACCGCTTTAAATGGCCTGGCTAATACGGTTTATTCAGGCACCTTGAGTCAATATTTGGTGAAACCGGTCAATCTTTTTGCTTATTTTGCCACTGAAGAACTGGCTGATAAAGTCAAGAACGTGGGCTTTCTGATTGTGGAAACCGCGATCTTGTTTCTGATTTTTCAGCCGGTGATTTTTCTGCCCGGCGCAGCCACCTTGGCTGTTTTTTTGCTCTGGATGCTGGGTGGCATTGCGCTTAATTTCCTGGTGACGTTGCTTTTTGGCGCTTTTGGTTTTTGGAGTCCTGATGTTTGGGGGCCGCGGTTTTTGTTCTTTTTGATTATTAGTTTCACCGCGGGCAAACTTTTTCCCCTGGATATTTTACCTGAAATTATTCAGAAAATTATTTTCCTCACTCCTTTTCCTTACTTTGCTTTTATGCAAACGCAACTGTTTTTGGAAAAACTTAGTCCCGGGGAGTTGTTAGCACATTCAGCTGCGATGATTTTTTGGGTGGTTTTGTTTGGGGTTTTGGTAAAATGGGTTTGGAGTCGGGGCTTAAGAAATTACGCCTCCGCCGGGCAATAAAGCAGAGTTGGCAGCAACATGAAAAAACTTTTAAAAAGATTGAGCACCCACTGGCAAGTTTGGCGAATTTTGGCCAGCAATGTTTTGCAGCAAACTTTTGTCAATCGCTGGTCCAACTTGCTTTTCTTTACTGGCAAAATTATCCGGCTGGCCATGTCTTTGCTGGTTTTATTTTTGCTTAAAAATACGATTGAAACTTTTGCCGGTTACTCCACCGATGAAATGATTATCTTTTTCCTGACTTATCAATTTATTGATGTGCTGGCCCAAACTTTTTTCCGGGGCGTTTACATGTTTACCAACCAGGTTCGGCGGGGGGAGTTTGATTTTCTTTTAGCCAAACCAGTCAATACGCTTTTTCAGACTCTTACTGGCCACCCGGATTTTAATGACGCTGTTTTCATTATTCCGACTACTATTTTGAGTGTGGGGATCGCGCTGCAGCTTGATCTGACCATCACCACTGCTTCTTTAGCCTGGTACTTAATCCTGCTCGTCAATGCTTTCCTGATTGCTGCAGCGCTGCACATCATTATCCTGTCGGTCGGCATCCTCACCACCGAAATCGACGGCGCCACCTGGCTTTATCGCGACCTGATGGATATGGCCAGGTTTCCGGTCACTATTTACATGGAACCGTTGCGCTTCGCTCTCTTTTTCCTGGTGCCGGTGGGTATGATGATCACCATCCCCAGCCAAGTTCTCATCAACCAACCGCCCACCTACACTGGCATCTTGGCCAGTCTTTTTGGCCTTGGCTTTTTTGTTTTCAGCTTATGGTTGTGGAATTGGAGCCTGAAGAGATATAGTAGTGCTAGTAGTTAAGAAAAGTTAATGATGATTGAAATATCAGGAATTGAGTTCAAACTACCAGGTAGAAAACCTGTAACTGAGAAAGAGAAAAGAGCAGCAAAAATTGCCGAAACTGTATCCAAAATTGATGAAGCACTCACCGCACTTGAATCCGGATTTTATTTTGATGAAGACAGAGTTGAAAAACTGGGAATTCCCTTAACTCCATTAACCGAAAATATGTACAGAGTGATCATTTTTCAACACTTACCTCGAGGAGTAACTAGAATTAAATTAAATAATGGTAAAATTTATACTAATCCCAGAATAGACAAAAACGAACTTGATGATACCCAAACTTGGATGATGATCGATATCGACGCCTACTTTAGCAAAAGATTTCCTAATCACTGGAAATAAGTTACAACTTTACCGCTTCGGAGATTGACGCTTGCGTCTGGCTTTACCGCCTCTGCCAGGTTTGCGCGTTTCCTTCATTCTCGGATCTCTGGTGAGCAAACCTGCTTGTTTCAATAAAGGCCGATTTTCCGGATCATACTCAACCAAAGCGCGGGCAATACCATGAACCATTGCTTCCAGTTGGGCTGTCAGCCCGGAGCCGTTCACCTTCACACTCACCGCGAACTTATCTTTGGTGTTGGTAACTACAAACGGCTGATTGTAAATTTTAGCCACATTCATCACGCCAGCGAAATAATCAGTCACCAGCTGGTCATTGACAATAAAATCGCCCTTGGACTCATAAAGCCTCACCCTGGCAATCGCCACTTTTCGACGACCCACACCCTCAGTAAATCTGCCTTTTGGTAAGTTGAGATTGGGGTTGGCAGCATTGTCCGCACCCACTGGACGAGAGCTGGTTTGGTTCGCTTTTTTGATGATCTTCTTGACGCGATTTTGTTTTTTGCCTAATTTTAATGCCATACGTTCCTTATTTTGCTGTCTTCTTCGTCGCTTCTTTATCTTTAGCGGCCAACTGACTCTGATGCTTGTGCTCGCTGCCGGCATAAACTTTGAGTCGAGTCATTCGCTCGGCTTGATGCTTGTTTTTGGGTAGCATGTTTTTAACAGCTAGTTCAATAATTTTTTCAGGAAATTTGCCCTGCAATTCTTCAAAAGTGTTCACCTTCAAGCCGCCGGGAAAACCCGAGTGGCGATAATATTTTTTGTCGGTTCTCTTGTTGCCAGTCACCGCGATTTCAGCTGCATTAATAACCACCACATAATCACCGCCATCAACATGAGGAGTGAACTCTTTTTTGTGCTTGCCGATCAATTTTTCGGCCACCTGAGTGGCAAAGCGGCCTAACACCTGGCCTTGAGCATCCATCAGATGCCATTCTCTCTTTACGTCAGCCGGTTTGTGCATGTAAGTTTTTTGCATATTTTATGCCGCCTTCTTCTTTGTGGTTTTGGCCGGTTTGGTGGCCTTGGGAGCCGCTTTGGCTTTGGTAGTTTTAGTAACCTTCTTAGCTACCGCTTTTTCTTTAGGTTCTTCAGGATTGCGCAGAGTGTGCAACAACTCTGGTTTTTCCACCAGCTCGAGTTTTACCACCGGGCTGTTATCACCGCGGCGATTGCCGACTTTGACAATGCGGGTAAAACCGGATTTTCGTTTAGTAAAAACCGGCGCCACTCGCTCAATCAAAGTGTTGACTACATCACGCTTACCAAAAAAAGTATGCAGTTTTCTTCTGGTAGTCAAATTATCAGTCTGAGCCTTGCCAATCAATTTATCAGCCACCCGCTTGGTTTCTTTAGCCTTAGCTTCGCTGGTAGTAATCGAACCATGCTCAACCAATTGACGCACCAAATTTTTCAACAAAGCCTGGCGATGGTTGGTGTCACGATTAAACTTGCGTTTTTGCACTCGGTGTCTCATCTTATTCTCCCAGGCTTACGCCTTTCTTCTGCAGGGCGCTGTTAATAACATCAACGCTCTTCTCTCCCAAGTTTTTCACTTTCGCTACCACGTCTTTGTCCGCACCGACCAAATCACCGACCGTCTTGAAGCCACCTTTTCTGAGCGCGTTAGCAATTCTGGTTGGCAGATCCAGCTCCTCCACAGTCAGCCGCAAAACCTCGGCCTCTTCAGGAGAAAGCTCATCTTCCAGCACTTCTTCTTCAATCACTACCGGCTCAAAAACCTGAGTGAACTGCTTAGCCAAAATCCTGGCCGCTTGCTTCACTGCTTCAATCGGTTCAATGCTGCCGTCGGTGGTAATGTCCAAAATAATTTTGTCGTAGTCAGTGCGGCGCCCCACCCGAGTCTGTTCCACTTCATAGGAAACCTTAACAATCGGGGAGTAAAGTGCGTCAACGATAATATCGCCAATAGCGCTAGCTTTTTTCTCATCGGCCACTTCATAACCCATACCGGCCTCGACTGTCATTTCCAGATCAAGATTGGTCTTGGCGGTTAAAGTAGCTAAATGCAATTCGGGATTAAGAATTTCAAAACCAGCTGAAGCCTCAATGTCGGCTGCGGTCACTTGAGCAGGACCCTGAACTGCCAACCTGAGTGTCCCCGGATCACTGCTGGTCGATTTGATCCGAATTTGCTTAATGTTGAGCGACAACTCCAGCACATCTTCAGTCATACCTTCCAAGGTGCTGTAGAGATGCTCCACACCTTCAACCCTCATTTGGCTAATGGCGTGTCCAGGCAGGGAAGTTAAAAGCACCCGCCTGAGGGCGTTGCCAATCGTGTGACCATAACCGCTTTCGAGCGGCTCAATCGTGACAATCGCCTGATTGTCAGCCAACTTTTTCTCTTCCATCTGAAAAGTTGGGTTCATCACTGGGTAGTTTGAGATGTCTTGACTCATACTGTTTGCTCCTTGTTTCTCCTCTTCTCCACCTGAGGCGGAGAAAATCCGTGTCCGGATAAATTAATACTGTTACTTTTATCGACTGTAATACTCGACGACTAACTGCTCTTCAATGCCTTCTGAAATGTCGTCTCTTTCAGGCAGTCTGGCAATTTTACCAATGGCATTTTTTCTTTCCAACCAAGCTGCTTTTTCCGAATCAGACTCCAATTGCTGAGTAACCACTGGAATTTTCATGGCTTTATCAGCGAGAACCACAATGTCATCCACCTGAACGCGATAAGACGGCACATTAATTTTTTTGTCATTAACACGGACATGACCATGCGACACTATTTGCCTGGCCGCTGCCCTGGTTGGCGCCCAACCCAGGCGGTAAACCACGTTGTCCAGTCTTCTTTCCAGCAAACTCAAAAGCGCTGAGCCGGTGGCAGTAGGATTCTTGCTGGCTTCCTCATACAAGCTGCGCAACTGCTTCTCCAAAATCCCGTAAACGTACTTAACTTTTTGCTTTTCTTGAAGCTGAACACCATAATCAGACAGCTTCCTGCGCCCTCTGGCTCCATGTTGACCCGGGCGAATTCTCATTCTCCTGGCCACCTTAAGCGGGTTGGCTTTCAGTCCGAGATCTTCACCGATTTGTCGAGATAATTTATTTTTTGGTCCTGTATAACGTGCCATAAATCCTTTTTCCGGTTGTCTTTATTTGTTGTGCTTAGCTTTTCTTGGCCTGGTGCCATTGTGCGGATCAGGGGTTTTGTCCACAATCATCGGCACTTTAATTCCCTGAGCTCTGAGCACTCTCAAAGCCACATCACGTCCCGGTCCCGGGCCTTTGAGGAAAACATCCATGGCGTTCATGCCATAACCCCTGGCCTTATTGACCGCATTTTCCACCGTCACTGTGGCTGCGTAGGGCGTGGATTTCCTCGAACCGGAAAAGCCCGATTCGCCCGCCGTTGACCAACAGAGCACGTTGCCTTTGTCATCGGTAATACTCACTAAAGTGCTGTTAAAAGTAGCTGTCACGTACATCCTGCCTTTAGGGATGACAGGGTTGTTTTTGCGCTGAGTGGTTTTCTTTTTGACTGGTTGTTTTGCCATATTCACCCGATCTTATTTTTTAGCCGCTTCTAATTTGGCCGCCATTTCTTTAGTCATGGAACCAACTGTCCTTCTTTGTCCTGAAGCCCCGCGAGCGTTTCTGGAGTTGGTGCGAGTGCGTTGACCACGAGTGGGCAAACCCATCTTATGCCTCAATCCTCGGTAAGAACGAATCCTTTTCAGGCGATCAACATTATCATTAACATCTCTTCTCAGATCACCCTCAAGCATGTAGTCATCCAGAGCGCGCTGAATTCGATTAAGCTCGTTAGCGTCAAGATCTCTGGCTCTTTTGTCTTCATCAACCTGAGCTTGGGCAAGAATTTTCTTGGCACGAGTTAGCCCCACGCCATAAAGATACTGCAACGAGTACAGGATTTTCTTGTCATCAGGTATATCGATTCCAACTATACGTGGCATAAATTGCTTTATCCTTGTCTTTGTTTGTGCTTGGGATAGACTGGACAAACCACCCGCACTACTCCTTTGCGACGGATAATTTTGCAGTGCAAGCACATTTTCTTAATAGACGACTTAACTTTCATGTTGCTTTCTTTGTCGAGCAGGCTTGAACTATACCTCAGAAATCCGCAAATTAAAAGCAGTAATTTTACTGCGAATCACTTTTAGTTGATCTATAGGTAATTTTACACTTATTGAGGTCATATTTTGTGATATAACCCTTGATATAGTCGCCTGGCATGACCCTGATTCGGTAAAGTCTCATCTTGCCCACCAAAGTGCCCAACACTTCACGACCAATCATCGGCTCCACTTCAGAGTCGGTAATCTTCACCCTAAACATGGTGTTGGGCAGGCATTGTTCTACCACCCCCTCGATTTCAAACCGGTCAGGGCGGTCTGCCTTTTTACCGGTTGTATCCACCTGTTTTTTGGTCTTAGCTGATCGTTTGTGTTCTTGTACTTTTCCCATAACGAAGTGCTTATTATAGCAAATTAATTGGCTTTTGTCAGTATTTCCGGGCCATTTTCAGTCACTAAAACCGTTTCTTCGAACATACCCGAGAGCGAGCCATCAACTGTCTTGTAAGTCCAGCCATCCTCTGCCGCCATCAATTGCGGCTTGCCTAGAGTGTACATAATTTCAATCGCCAGGGTTTGGCCGGCTTTAAGCAGGACTTTTTTGTAAGGTTTATGGGCAAAAACCGGAATTTCCGGCTCCATGTGCAGTTCTTCACCAATACCATGCCCGGTCAGTTGATAGACCACTCCATAGCCCTTTTTCTTGAGTCCTTTGTCCATCTGGTAACTAAGATCGTAAACCGAGTGACCAACCTGAGCCTTATTGATGGCCTTGCTTAAAATACTTTGGCCATCTGCCAGAAAACGAGTCGCTTCCTCGCTGATTTGACCAACACCAAAAGAAACTGTGGTATCAAGATGGTAGCCTTGATTGATCAGGCCCACATCAATGGTAATGAGATCGCCGTCTTCCATCGTTTTGTCCACCGGAATGCCATGACAAATTTCTTCATTTTTCATGATGCAAGTGGCCCAGTAGTAGCCGGGCACAGTAGAAAAACTCGGCGTCATGCCCGCTGCCCTGATCAGCTCTTGTGCCTGGGCTTCCACCGCCTCAAAAGCTATGCCTGGCCGACAGAAATCCACCAGCTGGCGCTTAATTTTGCCCAAAGCTTGGCCACCTTCACGCATGGCTGCTATTTTTTTAGCCAACTTTTTATCCGTATCATTCATAATCGCTATTGTACAAAAACAGGCGGCAAAACCAATTTCGCTTGCCGCCTGTTTAATTTTTCTTGGTTATTTTTTACCGAAATGTTCATCTAGAGCGGCCACAATATCTGCCGAAACTTTCTCAATCGGCTGTTCACCGTTAATCGTAATCAGCTTATCCTGTTCTTCGTAAAAACCCAACACTGGCTTGGTGACTTCATAAAACAACTCAATCCTTTTTCTGATGGCCTTGAGCGTTTCGTCGTCGCGCTCTTCTTCACGGCCGGAAATCCTCCAAAGCGCTTCTTTTTGAGAAACCTCGATATAAATGACTTTATCGACTCCGCCATTAAAAGCTGAAGCTTGGGTGACAGTCCGGGGAAAGCCATCCAAAATATAACCATTGGCATACTCAGGTTTTTCCAAATAAGTTAGCACCACTTCCAGCACGGTGTCATCCGGAACAAGCGCGCCGGAATTAATGGTTTCCTTAAGCCAACGGCCAAGTTGGGTTTTTTCCCGAGCCATTTCCCGAAAAATATGTCCCGACGAAAGGTAGGGAATGTTGTAGCGCTCAGACAAATAATTACCCTGAGTTGATTTGCCGGCACCTTGGATGCCAATTAAGATCAATCGCATTATTTTCTCCTATGTCTGCCTTGAAAAGACGGTGATTTGTAATTCATACTTACCTGTACTGGTCATAATTTTGGTCTATGACCATACTTTCTGCCTGTTTGGCGGTTTCTAAAATAACCGACACCACAATCAGCACGCTCGTACCGCTGATGGCCAGTGCAGTAATACCGGTAAATATCTGAGCTATGGAAGGCAGAATGGCAATGGTGCTAAGGAAAATTGCTCCCGCAAAGGTGATCCTGGTTACCACAAATTCGAGGTATTTTTTGGTTGGGCCACCAGGCCTGATACCGGGAATAAAGGCGCCACTCTTTTTTAGTTCTTCGGCAATATCCTCGGTATTGAAGAAAATCAAGGCTGAGAAATAACTGAAGAAAAAAACCACCAAAAAGTAGACAACCATATAAAGTGTCGAGGTTTCGCTGAAATTGAGCGTTAGCCACTGGCCAAGGTCAAGTAGGCGGGTGTTGCCGCTGGCCAACAAAATTCTGGCTAAAAATGAAGGCACAATCATGATCGTCACGGCAAAAATAATCGGCATCACTCCGGCTACGTTGACTTTGACCGGCAAGTGAGACATCTGGCCGCCATAAACTCTGCTGCCGCGTTGGCGTTTGGCATACTGCACCGGTATCTTGCGAATCGATTCGTTCATGAAAACCACCACACCGATAATCAGCAAGAAAACCGCGGCAAACGAAATCATAGTTAGTAATTGATCAGTAGTGGTAATGGCTAAAACTTGACCAGCGGCTGTGGGCAGCTGGCTAATAATCGCTCCTAAAAGAATAATCGAGATGCCATTACCCAGTCCATATTGAGAGATCAGTTCGCCAAGCCAAGTAATAATCATCGCTCCGGCTACTAGGGTAATAATCATAGCGATAATGGCCATTGGTTCCGTACTCTGCACCAACCCCTGTGCCCGCAAAAGTGCCAGCACCGAAACACTTTGCGCCACCGCTAGAGGCACCGTCAACATCCGGGTGTATTGATTGACTTTTTCCCGGCCTGACTCACCTTCTTTCTGCATTTCTTTGATCTGCGGCACTACCATGCCCATCAACTGCATAATAATTGAGGCGGTAATATAGGGGTTAATACCCAAAGCCACCACGGAAAAATTGGCCAGGGTGCCACCGGAAAAAATATTGAGCAAACTCAAAAATTGGTTAGAAGCAAAAAGTGTTCTCAGTTGGGCAATATCGATAGAGGGCAGGGGGATGTGAGCCAAAAAACGGTATACCAAAAATATGCCTGCGGTAAACAGCAGCTTTTTCCGGAGATCCCGGTTCTGCGTTACTTTTTTAATAAAGGCAGTAAATCTTTTCATGTTGGTTTTAGTAGAACCGCCAGGTGATCAGTATAGCCCAACTCCGAGAGTTGAACAACCATTCAACTATTAACTGTTGACTGATCCGCCCAGCGCCTCGATCGCTTCTGCCGCAGCCTTGGAAACTTTGATGCCTTTGATCTGAACTTTGCGAGTTAATTTGCCGGTAGCAATAATTTTAGCTTTTTTAAACCTGACATCAATCACTTTTTCTGCTTTCAGGCTGGCTAAGGAAATTTCCGTTGCTTGCATTTTTTCAATGTTGCTCAGAGTGACTTCCGCTGTTGGGCGAACAACCTTAAACCGGCCCTTACCCCGCAAAAACGGCAATCTCTTGACTAAAGGCAGCTGGCCACCTTCAAACCACAGAGGAATTTTGCCTCCTCCACGGGATTTCTGGCCTTTTTGGCCTCGGCCGGCAGTGTGACCACCTTTAGTTGAGGCGTAGCCCCTACCTACACGTTTTTTGCCGTTATTTTTGCTGCTGGATAGTTGATTTAAAAGTGACATGACTCAGATCCTTATTTCTGCTCGGTTTTTTTCGCGGCTTTTTTAGCTGTTTTGGCGGCGGGTTTTTTGGCGGGAGCCTTTTTAGCGGCCGGCTTTTCCGCCGCGACCTTTTTAGCCGCTCCTTTTTTAGCCGCTGATTGCTTGGCTGCCGGCTTTTTTGCCCTCCGTTTTTTAGTTTCTTTTTCCTGCTTTTCTTCCGCGCGTTTCTTGTGTTTTTCTTGAAGTTCTTCTTGTTTCTTCTCTTCTTCTGCTTCAATATCAGCAATTGATCTCAGCTTAATATTTTTCAGCTCAACAATTTTCTTGATTTGCTGCATGGCTGCAAAAGTGGCGTAAACATTAGAAGCTTGATTTTCCGAACCCATAATCTTGCTGGAAATATCCCTAATACCCGCTGCTTCCACCACCGCGCGCACCGGGCCGCCGGCAATCACACCTGAACCCTGAGGTGCTGGCTTAAGCAAAATTCTGCCGGCACCATCCTTGACCTCAATCGGGAAAGGAATAGTGGTACCATCCAGCGGAACATCAATCATTTTTTTCTTAGCTTTTTTAATGCCCTTGCGAATAGCTGAAACTACGTCCGGAGCTTTACCCAAACCCACTCCTACTCGACCTTTTTTGTCGCCAACCACCATCAAAACTGAAAAGCCGATCTTATTGCCACCCTTGGTTTTTTTGGAAACACGGGATACCTGAATGACTTTTTCTTCGAATTCGTTTTGTTCGCGTGGGTTTGCCATATTTTCCTAAACTTTTATGCCTGCGTCACGAAGAGTCTGAGCTACAATTTGGACTCTGCCGTGATATTTGTACTGACCTCTATCAAAAATAACCGCGCTAATTTTCTTTTGCTTGAGCTGTTGAGCCAAGGACTGAGCGCTTAATTGAGCTGTTTCGGTTTTAGTCATAGCTTTTTTGCTTTTGCCGGCGGCCTTAGCCTGCTTGTCATGAGCTGAAGCCACGGTTTTGCCCGCCGAATCATCAACTGCTTGCAGAAAAACAAACTTATTTGAGCGCCTGACACTGATTCTCGGTCGCTTGGCTGTGCCAAACAACTGAGCACCAACGCGCTTTTTTCTTCGTTCTGCTTTAGTAGTGTGATGAGCAATTTTTGGCATACTGACCTCTCAATTATTTAGGCGACTGTCTTTCCTGGTTTGATTCTCACAATTTCGTCTTCGTACCTGATACCTTTACCTTTGTAGCGCTCCGGTGGGCGGAACTTACGAATATCAGCCGCTACCTGACCAACCCGCTGCTTATCAATTCCTTCAACGTGAATGGTGTCATTGCCTTCGATCTTGACTGTAATGCCTGCTTCCGGCTGGAACTCGATCTCATGAGAAAGGCCCAAGGACATACTGATGCCAGCTCCCTTAGCCTGAACTCTGTAGCCGGTGCCAACCAGTTTAAGAGTTTTTTTGTAACCCTCAGTCACTCCCAGCACATGATTTTTGATCAAATTTCTGGCCAAACCGTGAAAAGCTTTGGTTTGATTGTCATCGTTTTTTCTAGTCACCAGCACTTCATCAGCCGCCACCTTCACTTCAATGCCTTTAAACATCGGCGCTTGCAACTGGCCTTTGGGGCCTTTGACTTCCACCACCTCACCAGCCACGTTGACAGTAACGCCGCTAGGTATTTCGATTGGTGTATTGCCGATTCTTGACATTTTTGCTTTCTTTTAAGTCCATCTCTTGATCAATTACCAAACTACTACCAAATCTGGCACAAAAGCTCTCCTCCAATATTTTGTTTTCTGGCATCCGCGTCGGTCATCACTCCTTTGCTGGTGGAAAGAATAGTGATACCGTAGCCGCCTAGAGCTCTGGGTATGTCGTTGGCGGTAGTGTAGAGACGTCTGCCGGGTTTCGATAAACGTCTGACCTCAGTCACAGCCGGGATTCTACCGACATAACGAAGAGTAATTTTGATTTGGGCAAACGGCTTGCCCTCAATCACTTCAACACTCTCAACATAGCCCTCGCTCATCAGAATGTCGGCGATACTCTTTTTGATTTTTGAGTACGGCACCAACACTTCTTTATTGTTGGCCATAAAGGCGTTTTTGATTCTGATGATTAAATCTGCGATTGGATCAGTCATACATTACTTGCTTGCTTTTACTACACCAGGAAGCTCGCCTTTACTTGCTAATTCCCTGAAGGTTAACCGGCTCAGACCAAAATAACGCATGTAGCCTCTTGGTCGACCTGTTATTTTACACCGGTTGACTCCTCGAGTCGATACTTTGTTCACTCTGGGCTCGCCCGATGCTTTCAGGGCTTTACGCTGAGCAATTAATCTCTTTGATTTAATAATTTTTGATTTCTTAGCCATGATTATTCTTCTTTCTCAAATGGTAAGCCTAATTTTTGCAAAAGTGAAAAGCTCTCTTCGTTTGTTCGGGCTGTGGTGACAATGGTGGCTTGCAAACTTCTGATGCTCTCGATCTGGTCGTAATTAATTTCCGGAAAAATAATCTGCTCCTCAATGCCGAGGCTGTAATTGCCCTGACCATCAAAAGCTTTGGCCGGAATACCACGAAAATCTTTAACTCGCGGTAGGGCCACGCTGATCAATTTTTCTAAAAATGCCCACATTCTCTTGCCACGCAGTGTTACCATCACACCAAGCGGATCGCCTTGCCTGAGCTTAAAGCCGGCAATTGATTTTCTGGCTCTGGTAATTTGCGGCTGCTGGCCGGTAATTTGTCTGAACTGCTCGACCACATTATCAATCACCTGAGAGCGCTGACGAGGATCCTGTGGATCGGCCACACTAATATTGACTACGATCTTTTCCAATTTAGGAACTGCGTAGTTGGTCTGGTAGCCAAACTCTTTTTGCAGAGCCGGGACTACTTCGCTGGTATAAATTTCTCTTAGTGTCGGCATAGTTTATCAATTATTTCTTGCTTTTTTCTTCCGTTGGTTGCTTTGGTTCCGGTATTACTTGGCCGGTTTTCTTAAAAATCCGGGTCTTATTGCCCTTTTTGTCTACCGAGTAGCCAATCCTATCAACCTGAGCCTGATCGTTGAGAATGGCAATTTTAGCAGTCTCAAGCGGTCTTTCCAAGACCTTTTTCTCTCCCGGACGACCAGCCATCGGGCGAATGTGCTTGGCATAGAGGTTGACACCAGCTACCACCACCTGATTTTTACCAGGAATAACTCTGGTAATAGTGCCGGTTTTACCTTTATCTTTACCGGTAGTGATTTTGACTTGGTCGCCAACTCGAAATTTCATATTTCTCCTACAGTACCTCCGGCGCTAAGCTAGCAATTTTATTAAAACCTCTATTTTTGACTTCACGAGCAATCGGACCAAAAACCCGAGTGCCTACCGGATTCGGACTATTGACTGACTCAACAATCACCGCCGCGTTGTCATCAAATCTAATGTATTCACCAGAGGGACGTCTTTTTTCTTTTCTGGTTCTTACTATCACGGCTTTAACAATTTCACCTTTTTTCAGGTTGCCGCCAGCATCAGCGACAATAACTGAGGCGGTAACGATGTCACCCAGATAACCAAACCGGCGCTTGGAACCACCATGAACCTGGATAACCCGGATTCTCTTGGCTCCGCTATTATCAGCAACATGCAAAACAGACCTTAGTTGGATCATGTTGCCTCCTCAACCTTGGCGACTACTTTAAATTTCTTGGTTTTACTGACGGGTCGACAGGATTCAATCAAAACTTCATCACCCACAGCCAGATCAATGCCTACCACGTGACAAGCGTAGTTCTTAGTGCGTTTAACACTTTTTTGATAGAGCGGATGAGTCCACATCGTTGCCACACTGACTTTGGCAGTTTTGTCGGATAAGGCTAAGACAGTGCCTTGCATGGTTTTCTTCATACTTTATTTTTCATCCTTTACTTCAATTGTTTCCTCTTGAGCCTGATTAGCGACCAAAGCCTGCTCCCCGATCACTGTTTTGACGCGGGCAATGGCATCGCTGGTTCTTTTGATCACCGCTGTATCTTCAAGTTTGCCGGCTACTTTAGCCAGCCGGGCCTGAGCCAATTGCTTTTCCAACTCTGCCAGCTGAGTTGCCAACTCGGCAGTTTTGGTGGTGTGCAAAGCAGTAATGTCGTTTCTTCGTTGTTTCATAATTATTTCTCAACAAAAGTAGTTTGAACAGATAATTTGTGGCCGGCTTTTCTAAAAGCGTCTCTGGCAATCTCTTCGCTTACACCGCCAAGTTCAAACAAAACCATACCCGGTTTAATCACCGCTACATAACTATCAATAGCGCCTTTGCCCGAACCCATTTTGACACCCACTGGTTTGGAGGTGATGGGTTTATCAGGAAAAATTCGCACCCAGTATTTGCCGCTTCTTTTGGTCATAAAAGTGATTTTCTTCCGAGCCGCTTCAATTTGCCTGGCCGAAAGCCAGCCTCTGGTAGTGGCTTTCAGACCAAACTCACCAAAGACCACTTCAGTACCGCGCTGAGCGGTGCCGCCTCGCTTGCCTCTGAATTGTTTTCTGAACTTGGTTTTCTTTGGTTGTAACATGTTACTTTTTCCGGGTTTTAAACTACGTCCTCCCTGTAAATCCAAACCTTGATGCCAACATATCCTGATCTGGTGCGGGCCGGAATTTGGTGATAATCAATATCCGCCCTCAAGGTCTGGGTGGGCACACTACCCTCAAAATATTTCTCTACTCTGCCAATTTCAGCTCCACCAATCCGGCCGGACAACTGAATTTTCACCCCTTTTGCCCCTGCTTGAATAACTTTTTCTAAAGCCTGAGTCACTGCTCTCCGGTGGGGGTAGCGCTTAATCAGCTGTTGCTCAATTCTTTCAGCTACCAGTTTGGCACTCAAATCGGGCTGTTTGATTTCTTCAACTCTCAAATCAATCTTAACTTTGTCTTTCTTCAGCTTCTGGACATTGAGAATTCGCTCAATGCCGTTTTTAACATTTTCCAGATTAGAGCCGCCCTTACCAATCACCACACCAGGTCTGGAAACGTGCAAAATGACCTTAATTGCTGTTAGTGAGCGCTCAATGTCAACTTGCACCAAACCAGCGTTGGCCAGTTCTCGATTGAGATACTGGCGCAGGCGGTAATCCTCCAACACCTTGTCAGAGTAGTCAGCCTCATCAGCATGCCACCTTGATTTCCAAGTGTAAGTGGTACCTAATCTAAAGCCGGTAGGGTTAACTTTTTGTCCCATATTTATTTGTCATCCTTTTTGATTTCCAGTTCTACTTTGACGTGACTGGTCTTTTTTTCGATGCTGTGAGCCTGGCCCCTGGCCACTGCGCGCCATCTTTTGTAAGTTGGGCCTTGGTCAACGGTAATATTTTTCAACAACAAATCCTCAAATTTAGCGCCATGATTGTTGGTGGCGTTGGCCACCGCTTGGCGCAGAGTCTTGAGTACGACTGTTGAGGCTCGCCTGTCCATCACCGCCAACTGCTTAATTGCTTGACCAATTTTCATACCTTTAACGGCATTGGCCACCGCCCGAACTTTGCGCGGAGCCTGTCTGGTGTTTTTCTGTGTAGCCGTAATTAACATAAATCCTTTAAAGTCTTAAGTCTTGGTCAGCACACGCTTGACGATTTTGCCGTGTCCCCTAAAAGTGCGAGTGGGAGCAAACTCACCCAGTTTGTGACCCACCATCGCTTCAGTCACAAACACCTCGACAAAATTTTTACCCTGATGAACCATAAAAGTATGGCCCACGAAATCAGGTGAAATGGCGCACTGACGTGCCCAAGTTTTGATCGGGGTTTTATCCCCGGTATTTTTCTGCTGCAATACTTTTGCTAGCAGTTTTTCGTCGATATGTGGTCCTTTTTTACTTGAACGTGACATAAATCTTTTTGTTATTGTTACTATTTACCTTGTCTATTTCGTACAATCCAGCGATCAGAACGGTGATTCTTCTTGCGGGTTTTCTTACCGCCTGCGTGCTTGCCCCATGGAGTCTTAGGATGCTTCATACCCACTGGCGATCTGCCTTCACCACCACCATGTGGGTGAGAGCCAGGATGCTGAGCCACACCACGAACGGTGGGGCGGATACCCATCAAGCGTTTTCTGCCGGCTTTACCGATTTTTCTGTTCTTCCAATCCTGGTTACCAACCTGGCCGATTGTAGCGAAACAATCTTGATGAATCAACCTCATTTCCTTAGACGGCAGCTGAACGGTAACGTAAGCTCCTTCTTTGGATTGGATCAGCGCTCCGGTACCCGCGCCTCTGACAATTTGTGCCCCTTTCTTTGGGGTCATCTCAATATTGTGAATGAACATGCCGATGGGAATATTTTTGAGAGGTAAAGCATTGCCGGGTTTGGGCTCAACTTTGTTGCCAGCGACCACTTGGTTTCCCACCTCAAGTCCTTGAGGGGCAAGAATATAGGCCTTGGCACCATCAGCGTATTGCAACAAAGCCAGATTAGCACTGCGCATGGGATCATACTCCAAGCGCACTACTTCAGCCGGAACATCCCTCTTAGAACGCTTCCAGTCAATAATCCGCATTTTCTTTTTAACGCCGCCACCGCGATGTCTAACCGTAATTCTGCCACTCGAGTTTCTGCCCTGACGCTTCTTATGGCCTGATGCCAAAAGTGTTTTTTCAGGCTTGCCCTTGTGCAGTTCGGAGCGGTCAACCGTCATTTGGTGACGTCTTCCAGAGCTGGTGGCTTTCTTTTTCTTCAACATAATTGCTCTCTATTATCTCATTTTATTCTGATATATCAAACAAATCGATTGTCTGACCTTCAGCGAGCTTGACCAAAGCTTTTTTCTTTCTCGGCATGGTGACGCTCAGTCTTTTTTTACCGGTTTTCTTTTCCTCCGGCTGCCTAACCACGGTGTTAATCTCCACCACCGTGACGTTGTAAAGTGCTTCAACAGCTTCTTTAATCTGGTTTTTATTGGCCGTCGCCCCAACGGCAAAAGTGTAAATATTCTGCTTGTTGGCCAGTTCCACCGTTTTTTCGGTAATGAGTGGTTTTTTGATAATGTACGGATTCATAATTTATTTTTCTTGCTTGGTTGATTTGGTGGCTTTGGTTGGTTTCGTTGGTTTGTTGGACTTAGTAGTCTTGGTGGTTTTAACAACTGAAACTGCTGAAGCAGGAGTCGTTTTAGCTGCTGGTTTAGCCACTTTTTTGCTTAGCAATCTGGCTTCCAAACCGGCAATCGATTGCTTGGTCACCACAATTTTGTTAGCTGAGGCTACATCAAGAGCGTTAACCTCACTAGCGGTTCTCAGCAAAACTTGAGGAATATTTCTCAAGCCGCGCTCAACCAGTTCATTTCGCTCCGGCAAAATAACCAACAGTTTGTCATTTTCCTCCAAAACCGGAGAAAGGGCCGTCACTGCTTCTTTAGTTTTGCCATTCAAATCTTTAAGGTAATCAATAACATACACATTTTTTGCCTGAGCGCTCAGGGCACTAATCAGGGCTTTTTGCTTTAATTGGCTCGGCAGTTTTTTACTCCAGTTCTCCAAGCCAGTGGGGCCATGAGCCACACCGCCACCCACAAAAATCGGGGCGCTTCTGGCACCATGGCGGGCATTGCCAGTCCCTTTTTGGCGGTACCATTTTTTCTTAGTTCGAGTAACTTCACCTCTGGTCTGCACCTTGCTGGTACCTTGACGTAGATTGGCAAGATAAACTCTCACCGCCTGGCTCAAGACAGCTTCGTTGACGGCAGCCGCAAACAACTCATCACTGACAGTGACTAAACTTTTAGTGCCGGTTTTGGTGATGCTTGCAACTTTCATTTTTTCTTATTCCTCAGTAGTTACCTCTGGTTCTGCTGGCGATTCTGCCACAGGCGCTTCGACCACTTCTTCTTCCGGTTCAGCCACTTTTGGTGCTACTTCAGCTTCCACCTCTTTAATGCCGGAAGCTTTCTTATCTAAAACCACATTTTTGCTTTTACCCATTTTGGAAATTTTGACATTGGTATTGATCACACCGGGAATCGGGCCGCTCAGCCAGATTTCGCCTTGCTCTGGATCCAGATGAACCACCACTAAACCGCGAACAGTAGAGGTGATATTGCCAGATCTACCCGGCATTTTCTTGCCCGGCCAAACTCTGCCCGGACTAGTACCGGCGCCAATAGAACCAACCGCCCTGGCGCGATCTGATTGTCCGTGAGTTTTTGGCCCCCCGGCAAAACCATGACGTTTCATGGCGCCGGTAAAACCTTTGCCTCTGGTCAAACCTTGAACTTGGACCATATCGCCCACAGACAAAATAGAGTCGGCCTTGATAGTGTCGCCGACTTTGACTGTTTCGCTGTTTTCCTCGGTACCAGACATTCTAATCCCCCGAATTTGACTGACACCAAAATTAAAACCACTCTTTTCTAACCTGGTTCTGAGTGGTTTTGACATGTTTTTGAGTTTTTTCTGACCATAACCTACTTCAAGAATGATGCAAGGTACGGTTTGACGCTTTTGGGAATTTTTATCGAGAACTTCAATAGTTTTTTTGCCAACAACAAGATTATCGCTCAGTTTACAGCGAGTCACAGCCAAGCGCTTGCCATCTTTGGTCCAGGCTTGGGTCATGCCCAGTTTGGTTGCGAATATGTCGTTGATCATTATTATTTTCGGTCAAAAATTTTCTTGTCCACCAAGCAATTATCTCAGTGTCGCCCACGACGGACAGCACTGGCGTTATTGCCTTTTTTTGTGTTTTAAGTTTATTCATCATTGGCTTGAATAGCAGCCTCTTGCCGACAATCGCTCAATTACATTTTTATCTGAATTGATACACCAGCCGGCAACTCAAGATGCATCAGCGAGTCAATAGTTTTATTGGTGGGATTGATAATATCAATCACTCGCTTATGTGTTTTAATCTGATAATGCTCTTGAGCGTCTTTATCAGTGTGCGGCGATACCAACACGGTAAACCACTTGACGTGTGTCGGTAATGGCACTGGACCAACAACTTTAGCACCCGTAGAAAGAGCGGTCTCTAAAATTTTTCGTCCAGCATCATCAATCACCCGATGATCGTATGACTTCAGTCGAATACGAATCTTATTCTGTGGTTGTGTGTTATTAGCCATGTTAAGGTTCCTTTTTCCTCTGGTTCGGTCAATGTCTCGTAGATGGGAATTATACTAAATCTGCTACCAGATGTAAAG
>CAZESB010000004.1:24676-26713 GCA_964515115.1 uncultured Pseudomonadales bacterium
CCACCTTCACGAATAGCAAAGCGCAAACCTTCGTTTAAAGCCACTGGCTGGATGAGTTTCACTTTCATCTTGGCGTTGTCACCAGGCATGACCATCTCTACTCCATCAGGGAGAGTGATCTCACCGGTAACGTCAGTGGTTCTAATGTAGAACTGTGGCCTATAGCCGCTGAAAAATGGCTTGTGGCGTCCGCCCTCTTCTTTGGTCAGGATGTAGACTTCCGCTTCAAACTCGGTGTGAGCTTTGATGGAACCTGGCTTGGCCAAAACTTGACCGCGCTCGACATCATCCTTGCCAACACCCCGCAGTAGAATACCGACGTTGTCGCCTGCTTGACCTTCATCAAGCATCTTGCGGAACATTTCCACGCCGGTAACGGTGGTTTTACTTGAATCGTGCAAACCGACAATTTCAATTTCTTCACCGACTTTAACTTTACCAGTGCTAATCCGGCCAGTGACTACAGTGCCACGACCTTTGATGGAAAAAACGTCTTCAACCGGCATTAGGAAGTCTTTGTCGAGTTCACGCACCGGATCAGGAATATAAGCATCAACGGTGTTCATTAATTCCATGATACCGTCTTGAGCAGCGCTGTCTCCTTCCAAAGCCTTGAGGGCGCTGATCCGGTGAACCGGAGTTTCATCGCCATCGAAGCCGTATTTAGTCAAAAGCTCGCGCACTTCCATTTCCACCAAATCGAGTAACTCGGCATCATCAACCATGTCCACTTTGTTCAAAGCGACCACAATTTTAGGCACGTTCACCTGATTGGCCAACAGAATGTGCTCACGAGTCTGAGGCATCGGACCGTCGGTGGCGGCTACTACCAGAATAGCCCCGTCCATCTGGGCGGCACCGGTAATCATGTTCTTGATGTAGTCAGCGTGACCAGGAGCATCAATGTGAGCGTAGTGACGTTTTTCAGTCTCATACTCAATGTGTGAAATGTTGATGGTCACACCGCGCGCTGCCTCTTCAGGAGCGTTGTCGATGTCCAAATACTGCAACGGCTTGTTGATTTCACTTGGCAACTTTGCCGCCAAGGTTTGGGTAATCGCCGCTGTAAGGGTGGTTTTGCCATGGTCAACGTGACCAATGGTACCAACATTGACGTGAGTCTTGTCACGTACAAATTTTTGTGAATCTGCCATAGGGCCTCCGAATTTTTTATACTTGGTATTATTTTCCAATACCTACTTTATACAAATGACTATTTTATCAAGAGAAGACCGAATTTGCACAAGCAAAAAAGTTCTTCCATCGCAGTTTTTCGCCAAATAAAACTAATTAAGCTCTATTTTGCTCCTCAATAATCGCTTTAGTGATATTTTGAGGCACAATATCGTAATGACTGGGGAGCATTACAGAAGAAGCACGGCCTTTCGTCATGCTCCTTAGAATTGTAACATAACCCTGCATTTCTGCCAAAGGAGCCAGGGCGGTAATCACCACTACGTTGCCGCGCTGGTTAGTACCTTGAATCTGGGCCCGCCTTGAACCTAAATCACCAATCACATCACCCATATATTCTTCAGGTGAAGTCACTTCGACTTTCATGATCGGTTCAATCAGAACCATGCCGGCATTCTTGACCGCTTCCCTCATTCCCAACGAGCCAGCCATCTTAAAGGCCATTTCACTCGAGTCGACATCATGGTAGGAACCATCATAAAGGGTAACTTTGATATCGGTCATGGGGTAGCCTGCCAAGAAACCGCGTTCCAGTGATTCTTGAATACCCTTATCGGTTGGGGCGATAAACTCTCGAGGCACAACACCGCCGGTAATTTCATCGACAAACTCATAGCCTGTGCCGCGATCTTGAGGCTCAATTTTAAGGAAAACATGACCATACTGGCCACGGCCACCGGATTGTTTGATATACTTGCCCTCACCTTGAGAGGATTGAGTAATGGTTTCGCGGTAAGCCACCTGGGGAGCGCCGACATTAGCGTCCACGCTGAACTCTCGTTTCATTCTATCAACCAAAATTTCCAGATGTAACTCACCCATACCACCAATAATGGTTTGGCC
>CAZESB010000004.1:26813-28643 GCA_964515115.1 uncultured Pseudomonadales bacterium
AGCGCGTCGTCGGTTTCAGCGATTTGCTCAACTAATTGGGCTCTCAATTCGGCCACCCTGTCTAGATATTCTTCTGGAATTTCCCTAATTTCTGGTTCGGTATCAGCGGCATTGTCTTTCCAAAACAAAGCTTTCTCTTCAAGCAGTTGAATTACACCCTTAAATTCACTCTCCGCTCCCATCGGCAAAACCATCGGCGCCGGCTTGACCCCAAATTTGTCTTTAATGTCCTGAACCACGGCAAAAAAGTCTGCTCCCAGTTTGTCCATTTTATTGACAAAACAAATGCGCGGCACGTTATATTTGTCGGCTTGGCGCCAAACTGTTTCGGACTGAGATTGTACGCCTTCACTGGCATCCAAAACGGTAATGCCACCATCAAGTACGCGCAAGCTGCGCTCAACTTCAGCGGTAAAATCAACGTGTCCAGGAGTATCAATGATGTTAAAGCGGTAGGATTTTTTTTCTAAATGAGTGTCAAAATGAGGTGTCCAAAAAGTGGTGGTAGCAGCAGAAACAATGGTAATACCCCGCTCTTGCTCTTGAGCCATCCAGTCCATGGTGGCAGCCCCTTCGTGAACTTCACCCATCTTGTAAGTGCGACCCGTGTAAAAAAGAATCCGCTCAGAAGTAGTGGTTTTGCCGGCATCAATGTGAGCAATAATACCAATATTCCTAATTCTCTCTAGAGGAATCTTGTCTCTGTCTGATGTTTTAATTGTTTGTACCATACTGACTCTTTAAACACTAATTGTTACAAAATTTTATAGTATCGCAAAAATTGATAGCCTACCACCGGAAATGGGCGAAGGCTTTGTTGGCTTCTGCCATCCGATGTGAAGTTTCTTTTCTGGCTACTGCGCCGCCTTGATTATTGAGAGCGTCCAGCATTTCCGCGGCTAATTTTTCCCCAAAAGTGTGATATTCCTTGCTGGAGCGCTTATTGGCTTCCTGAACCAACCACCTGAGTGCTAAAGCAAAACCGCGCCTGGATCTGACTGGCATCGGCACCTGATAAGCAGCGCCGCCTACACGCCTGGAACGAACTTCCATTTGTGGCGTCACGGCTTTAATCACTTCTTCGAAAACTTCAACCGGCTCTTTTTTGGTAGCTTTAGCCACCTGATCCAAAGCAGCATAAACCTGCTTGCGCGCAACGGTTTTTTTGCCATCTTGCATCACGTAGTTGATCAGTTTAGCAATTCTTTTGGAATCGTGTTTGATATCTGGTTCTATGTCCCGAACCGAGGCTGTTTTTGTTCTCATATTAGTGTCATTCTCATCCGCCTGTGGCGAACAATACTCCTAATAATTAATAAGGCTTTTTTTGCTTTGATGATTAGGCGCGTTTGGCTCCGTATTTACTACGACTGGTTCTTCTACCTTCAACTCCGGCGGCATCATACTTGCCACGAACAATGTGATACTTCACACCCGGCAAGTCCTTGACCCGGCCACCTCTAACCAAGACAATGCTGTGTTCCGCCAAGCTGTGACCTTCACCTTGAATGTAGGCCGTCACCTCCATGCGGTTAGACAACCTCACCCGAGCAACTTTACGCAGAGCCGAGTTTGGTTTCTTGGGGGTCATGGTTTTGACCACAGTACAGACGCCCCGCTTTTGTGGGTTGGTGGTCTTGCTGACCTTGTTAGTATCCGAGTTGTAGCTGCGACGCAGAGCGGTGGCCTTAATTTTGGCCGGCTTCTGCTTGCGTCCGCCTTTACGGATAAGTTGATTAATTGTCGGCATGATTTTTCTTTCTAATCTTTGTCTGCTGTGTCTGCTGTCTGTTGGTTCGCAATGAGCAATGATTGTAACACAGACTTCGA
>CAZESB010000004.1:28743-67550 GCA_964515115.1 uncultured Pseudomonadales bacterium
GTCACTTCACCGGTTAAGAATTCCGTGTCACCAGGCTGCTCAATCTGCACCTTGTCGCTCATTTTGCGCACAATCACCTCGAAATGCTTGTCATGAATAGGGATGCCCTGAGATTCATACACAGCCTGGACTTGATCAACCACGTATTGTTGGGTCAAGAGTAGGCCTTTCACCTGGAGCAGTTCTTGCAGATTGACAGAGCCGGCGGTGAGTTGCTCACCCACCCCGACCAAATCGCCGGTTTCCACTCTCAGCTGCATATTGGCCGGCACGCGGTACTCCTCTGCGTCCTCTTTGGTGCCACCCACCGGAATAATGGTGATAATTTTTTCGTCTTCTTCCTCAGTAATTTTCACTTTACCAGCCACTTCGCTGATCACAGCCTGGGCTTTAGGATTACGTACTTCAAGCAACTCTTCCACCCGAGGCAGGCCCTGGGTCACGTCAAGACCAACGATACCACCCGAGTGTTTGGTTCTCATGGTCAACTGAGTACCTGGTTCACCGATAGATTGAGCGGCAATGATGCCCACCGGCACACCAATTTCAATATTGGTTCTGGTAGAGAAATCCCAGCCATAACATTTGGCACACATGCCTTGGGGCGCCTCACAAGTCAGCGGTGAGCGAACCTTAACCGTGTTAATGCTCGCGGCCGCAATTGCCTGGGCCAGCTCTGGAGTAATTACTTTCCCGGCTTTCACCAGCACTTTATTGCCTTTTTTAATGTCTTCCAAAGCAATGCGACTGGCAATCCTAGTGGGGAAAACTTCTTTGCGGGTGCTGTCGGTGACTTCAATGCCGTCAGTGGTACCACAGTCATCCAGGCGAATAATGACGTCGTGTGAGACATCGGTCAGTCTTCTGGTCAAGTAACCAGCATCGGCAGTTTTGATGGCTGTATCAGTCAAACCTTTTCTGGAACCACGAGCAGAAGCAACGTACTCGAAAATACTTAAGCCCTCTCGGAAATTTGACTTAGTCGGCATTTCCACGATGTTGCCAAGTGGATCAACCACCAGTCCACGCATGGCGGCCAACTGCTTCACCTGGTCTTTAGAGGCCCGGGTGCCACCTGATTCAATCATCACCTTAACCGCGTTGTCGCTTGAGTAAAGATCCCAGGTTTTCTCAGCAATTTGCTCAGTGGTTTCAATCCAAAGATCAAAGAAAAGCCTCTTTCTCTCATCGGCAGAAATGTAGCCTTCAAGATATTGGTTCTGGATCTCTTCCGCTTTGCGGTTGGCTTGCTTGATCAACTCCTCTTTATTGGGCAGCATTTCGCAATCGGTCACTGAAACGGAAAGACCGGAAAGGGTGGCGCCCTTAAAACCAAGATCTTTAATATCGTCGATCAATTTAGTCACCACTTCGCGCTCTTCAGTCTGGATAGCTCTGGTGACTACTTCCTTAATTCTTCTGGCAGTGACAGCCTCATTAATAAACCGCAGCTTTTCCGGCAGCAAATCATTAAACTGAATTCTACCGACCGTGGTTTCAATAATTTCACCCGGTTTCACTCTGATGGTAATCGGCTGCCTGAGTTGAACTTTGCCCACTTGGAAAGCGTGATAAGCTTCTTCTTTGGCGGCAAAAACATGCTCATACTTAGGTAAAGTTTCATCAAGGCGGGTGTGATAGTAAATACCCATAGCCATTTCTTTGTTGGGGATAGTGATCGGCTCACCATTGGCCGGCTTGAGCAAATTGTGAGTGGCCATCATCAAACTTTTAGCTTCTTCCCTGGCTTCTTTGGTTAGAGGCACGTGCACAGCCATCTGGTCACCGTCAAAGTCAGCGTTGTAGCCAGCACAAACACAGGGGTGGAGACGAATAGCATTGCCTTCAATCAAAATCGGGAAAAAGGCCTGCATACCCAGTTTGTGCAAGGTTGGTGCCCGGTTAAGAATCACCGGATGGTTTTTAGTGACTTTTTCTAAAATGTCATAAACCACCGGCTCACGGCGCTCGATAGAATGCCTGGCACTTTTCACATTAGGAGCAATCCCCTGAACAATCAGTTCACGCAAAACGTAAGGTTTGAACATCTCCAGCGCCATGTCTTTGGGCAAACCGCACTCATTGAGCTGCAGTTCAGGACCAACCACAATCACGCTCCGACCCGAGTAGTCTACCCGCTTACCCAACAGGTTTTGGCGGAAACGACCCTGTTTGCCTTTGAGCATTTCTGAGAGGGATTTAAGCGCCCTTCTGGTGGTGCGGCGCCTGGATTGTCTGGCTCCGCTACTATCAATCAAAGAATCAACCGCCTCTTGCAACATCCGTTTTTCGTTGCGAAGAATAATTTCCGGCGCCCCCAAATCAATCAAGTGCTTCAAGCGATTGTTGCGGTTGATGACCCGACGGTACAAATCATTCAAATCGGAAGTGGCAAAACGGCCACCGGACAGCTGCACCATCGGCCGGAGATCCGGAGGGATCACCGGTAGGATGGTCATAAACATCCAATCAGGTTTAATTTTGGCTTTTCTCAAGCCTTCCACCACCCGCAAACGCTTAATGGCTTTGCTGCGGCGGCTGCCTTTGGTTTCAGCCATTTCTTCACGCAAATCTTCCACCAATTGGTCCAAATCAACTTCACGCACCATCTCAAGCACAGCTTCGGCACCCATACCAACACGCAAATGGTCGATGGCATCGTATTCAATCAGTTTAATGTACTCATCTTCAGAAAGAATATTACCCTTTTCCAGGCGTTTGGCCATCAGTTTAACAGCCTTGTAAATTTCGTCCGTCTGCTCAAGTTGCACTTCCAGCTGTTGCTTAATAGCAATCAGTTTATTTTTGGCTTTAAGCTCAGCTTCTTCTTTCTTAAGCTGCAGCGTTTCTTTGTTGCTGACTTTATCATCAAGTTTCTCTTTCTCAGCTTTCAACTCATCGGTAACTTGTTGCATTTCAGTTTTGGAAACTTCCTTGAGTTCCTCCTGAGCTGCTAGCAGGTCTTCATTAAGTTGATCAACAACCTGACCTTTCACCTCTTCATCGACATCAAGCACCAAGTACTTGGAGAAATAAATAATTGAGTTCAGATTTCGGGGTGAAATATTTAAAAGCAGAGACAATTTTGAGGGAGCACCCTTAAAATACCAAATGTGAGCCACTGGCGCGGCCAAAGAAATATGGCCCATGCGCTCGCGACGCACCCGAGATTGAGTCAACTCCACCCCGCATTTGTCACAAACAATGCCACGATAACGAATGCCTTTGTACTTACCGCAGTGACACTCGTAGTCTTTGATTGGACCAAAAATTTTCTCATCAAATAAACCGTCTTTCTCTGCCTTGAGAGAGCGGTAGTTGATGGTTTCCGGTTTTTTCACTTCACCGTAGGACCAGGATTTAATGGTTTCCGGGTTGGCGATTCTGATTTCTAGTGCTGAAAAGTCAATGATATTTTTCATATTGGCGCTCCTTTAATCCTTAATCTTCGTCCTCCTCAATTTCCGTTGAGGCTATTTCCTCATCGGTGGGCTCGCGGTTCTCATCCGCCACTTCTACTTCTTCAAATTCCTGGAGTAAATCCGCTTCGGTATCTTCGTCTACCGGCGCGTTTTCAGCTAAATCATCGTCGGTGGGGACTTGGGCAGCAGCGGCAGCGGCCGCTAAAGCAGCCGGATCGGTGGTGACGGCAAGATCACCAGTAGCTACTACCGTTTCTTCCTCTACTTCTTGAGCTTCATGAGGAATAATGTCTATACCCAGCGAGTTGAGTTCCCGCATTAAAACTTTGAATGACTCTGGCACAGTTGGCGCCGGAATTTCCGTGCCTTTAACAATAGCTTCAAAAGCTTTGGAGCGGCCGGTGACGTCGTCGGACTTGATGGTCAGCATTTCTTGAAGAGTGTGAGCGGCGCGATGAGCTTCCAGTGCCCAAACTTCCATTTCTCCCAAACGCTGTCCACCCATCTGCGCTTTACCTCCCAGCGGCTGTTGGGTCACCAGTGAGTAAGGGCCGGTTGAGCGAGCGTGCATCTTGTCCTCAACCATGTGGGAAAGTTTGAGAATATAACCGATACCAACCGTGGTTTCTTCGGCGAACGGCTCACCGGTTCTACCGTCAATCAGTCTGGCTTTACCTGAAGCCGGCAAACCTGCTCTGGCCAGTTCGTCCCAGATCTTTTGTTCGTTGAATTTTTCAAAGGCGGGAATCGAAACTTTATAACCGAGCTTCTCGGCTGCCCAGCCAACATGAGCTTCCAGCAATTGACCCAAGTTCATCCGAGCCAGAACCGAAAGTGATGAAATAACGATATCTACCGGCGTGCCATCTTCCAGATGAGGCATATCGGCCTCGGGCACAATTTTAGAAATCACTCCCTTGTTGCCATGGCGTCCAGCCAACTTGTCACCAACGGTGATTTTGCGAATTTCTGCCACTTTAACGATCACTTCTTGCATGGTGCCCGGATCAAGTTCATCACCTAAATCGGCATCCAAAACCTGGACATCGATCACTACACCTTTTTCTCCATGGGGCAGTCTGAGCGAGGTGTCGCGCACTTCCCTGGATTTTTCACCAAAAATTGCCCTCAATAGTCTTTCTTCAGGCGTCAGTTCGGTATCGCCCTTAGGAGCGATTTTACCTACCAAAATGTCGCCTTCACTAACCACCGACCCAACCCTGATAATGCCATCAGCAGTTAAGTTGCTGAGGTAAGTTTCCGAAACGTTGGGAATGTCATTAGTCAGTTCTTCCGGGCCAAGTTTGGTGTCCATCACTTTGGCTTTGTGTTCGTTAATTTGAATGGAAGTTAAAATATCCTGCTTCACTAGCCGGTCGGAAATCACAATCGCGTCTTCATAACCAAGTCCCTCAAAGGAAGCGTAAGCAATGGTGAGGTTAGCGCCTAGCGCCAACTCGCCCTGATCAGAAGAAGGTCCATCAATAATCACCTCGCCCGCTTTAACCGTATCACCGATAGTCACAATTGGTTTTTGCGAGTAAGACATGCTTTGCGAAGTGCGGGCAAACTTGCTGAGATGATAAATTTCCCTGTTACCCACTACCTCAATTTGTTCATTTTCTTCAAAAAAGTTTTCCGCTGCGGCTTTTTCGGCTTTTTTCAGCTCAGTCTTGTTGAGTTCAATTTCAATTCTGGTAGCGTCCACATATGCCACCTTACCTGAGTGTTTCGCCTGTACAGTTCGGCCCATTGAAGCTGCTACCGCCGCTTCCATACCGGTACCAACAATCGGAGTCTGAGGCATCACCAAAGGCACAGCCTGACATTGCATGTGAGTGCCCATCAGAGCACGGTTGGCTTCGTCGTGAGCAATAAAGGGAATTAAAGAAGCTGAAGTGCCGATCACTTGTCTGGGCACTACGTCGATGTACTCAACGTCTTCAACCGGGCCTTCAATGAATTCATTCATAAAGCGCATCGGTACCCACTCGTCTTCAATGACTTTTTTGCCATTAATATTGATGCTGGCGTGAGTAATTTTGTGTTCCTCCTCATCATCCGCTGACAGATAAACCACTTGGTCGGAAACTACCATTTTGCCTTTTTTGTTCTCAACTTTGAGATAAGGTGCCTCTAGAAAACCAAATTTATTAACGTGAGCGTACAAAGCTAAATAAGTCACCAGACCAATATTTGGTCCTTCGGGAGAGCGGACCGGGTCAATGCGAGAATATTGAGAAGCATTGATGTCACGCATCGAGAAAGAAGCCCTCTCCCTGGTTACTCCACCGGTACCCATCACTGAAAGCCGGCGGAGGTTGTCGATTTCTGCCAACGGATTGGTTTGGTCTAAAATGGTGGAAAGGCGGTTGCGGCGGAAAAATTCTGAAATAGTGGCGATGAGTGGGCGGGCATTAACAAGGGCAGCGGGAGTGAGGACTTCGTCGGTCTTAGTCAGGGACATCTTTTCGCGGATAGAGCGCTCCAAACGGATCAGACCAATGCGAAAAGCCGACTCTTTAACCAGCTCGCCAATTTGGCGGACACGGCGGTTGCTCAGGTGATCAATATCATCAACTTTACCCTGGCCATTTTGTAGTCTAATCAAGTATTTGATAGCCCCGACCAAGTCTTCTTTATCAAGCACGGTTTTTTCCAAATCAACTTGGTCTTGCTTGAGGCGGCGGTTGAGCTTGTAGCGACCAACTTTACCTAAATCGTAGCGTTTGGGATCAAAGAAAAGCTGTTTGAGGTAGTCGGTAGCAGTGTCGAGAACGGCTGGCTCACCCGGACGCATTTTTTCGTAAAGCTCGATTAAAGCCTCTTCTCTTGAAGCGGTGGTGTCTTTTTCCAGCGTGTTGGTCAGTAAATCAAACTCATCTAGCTGGATTTCTGCTTTAAAAAGTTCTTGAATCTCTTCATTGCTGCTATAGCCCATGGCTCTGAGTAACACCGTTACCGGCATCTTCCGGCGACGATCAATCTTGACAGTAATCACATCTTTTTTACCGACAGAAATCTCCAGCCAAGAACCACGCTTGGGTCGCAATTCTGCTTGGAAAAGCTCGCGGCCGGTAGCCGAATCAGTGGCACCGGAAAAGAAAACACCCGGTGAACGCACCAACTGGGTGACCACTGCTCTCTCAATGCCATTAACAATAAAAGTACCAATCGGGGTCATTTTGGGCAAGTCGCCCAGAAAAACTTCTTGAGTTTGCTCTTCGCCAGTCTTTTTATTGAGCAAAGTGGCCTCAACGTACAGGGGAACATCATAAGTCACGCCTTTTTGCTTGGCTTCAGTGGCGTTGTATTTGGACTTACCAAAACGGTACTCACCAAAGCGCAGCGCCCAGTTCTTGCCGGTATAGTCTTCAATACCATTTTCGCCATTAACCACGTCGAGGGACTCGCGAATACCTTCTTCGATAAACTCGCGGTAGCTGTCTTTTTGCAATTTGACTAAGTCAAGTTCCGGTAAAATATCATGCTGTTGGCCCCAATTCTGTCGTTGATTAGCTGGCATAAGTCTGATCTCCTTCTACTTTTATTGCGGTTATTGCGGTACTGGCTGCCGGGTTAGTTAGATGGTGCTGTCAAACACAAAAAAATGGAGTCCACACAAAATATATGTGCTCTCCTGAAAGTTAACGTTTTAGACTGGCTGGAACCTGTCTGGTTGTACGCAAGAAACTGACCCCGCTATTTCAATTGCTATTGTGAAGAACAAATTATACCAGTAAAAAGACACTAACGCAAGTATGTATTTACATTTGCGTTGTGTTCTTCCAACGTCTGAGCGTAATACATCCGCCCATCGGATGCGTGTAGATAGAATAAATCATCTACCCTGAGTGGGTCAAGGGCTGCTTTGATGGCATTCAGGCCTGGATTGGCGATTGGGCCAGGCGGAAGACCGGAATTGGCATAAGTGTTGTAGGGAGAGACAACTGATTTGTGAGCCGCCAGAGGGGGTGACCACCACGACTGCCTGGCCGCGTCATAGCCAACCGCGTACTGCAACGTCGCGTCCACCTGAAGAGGCATGCTAATATTAATTCGGTTCCACAAAATTCCCGACACGTGTCTCATTTGCTCGAAACTTCTGGCTTCCCTCTCGATTAGTGAAGCCATAATCAAGATTTCATCCAAAGGTTGCTGGGCTGAGGCCAGCTCTTCAGCCAAACCAACCACTACCTTTTGTTCAAAAGTGCGCAGCAACAAATTAGTCAAAGCAGAAGTAGTGATATCTTTAGGAACCAAGTAGGTGTCCGGATAAAGTTTGCCTTCAGAAGTAGCGGTGAGAGCAAGAAATTGTTCCCGGGAAAATTCATTCAGCTCTTGTTTTTCCAGATATTCAGCTATTTCTTCCCGGCGCCAACCCTCCAGCAACCGGATCCAAGTATCTTGCGTCCCTTGAGTCAAGATGGTGGCAATTTCACCAGTGGTCGCGCTGGGAGAAATTTCAAATGATCCTGCTTGAAGCTTTTTATCCAAACCAGTTAGACTCACATAAGCCCGAAAAACGAGCGGATTATTGATCAGACCCGCTTCCTGTAAATCAGAAGCAATTTTTTGCACCCCCGACCCGAGAGCAACCACAAACCTAATTTCTTCCGAATTGTTAGGATCAGCGGGCTGAAATTGCTGATAAGCGTAAGCTCCCAGACCAATGCTCAGCAAAAATACCAAGAGCGCCAGGCTTAGGAAAATTTTCAGCGGTAAGTTGAACTTTTTCATGGAAAATCAGTATAGCAGTTGGCTAAAAGTCCGCGCCAGTGTCTAAATTCTCATCTGAGGACTCGGTTGAGGCCGTAGCGACTGGTAAATCTTCCGCGTCTTCAATCAATGATTCGGGCAAAGTAGTGGTGACCGGCGAAGGAGAAATTGCCAGCTCATCTGAACGAAAACTTGGTTTGCGCTCACCTTGAAAGTTGATGTAAAGACCCGCGTAAAGAACAATGGCTACAAAAATAAAGCATATTAAAATGCTGGCAATGATCGGGCGTTTCACTAACTTTCATTATAGCGCAACTTTTTTGCTTTAGCTGCGAGAATTTTTCGGTAGAAGGCTTGCTTGACAGAAAATTGGGGGGAAATTATGACTGAGTTTCCAGCCATTCCTGAAGAAAATAGGCAGCCGCGAAGTGATCAATATGACCGGTACGAGTTTTCTTCTTACTGTCCTTCAGTTTTTCCCTGACTGTTTTTGAGCTTAAGGTTTCATCGGCAAAAATTATCGGCACTGGAGTGTGAGCAGCTAATTCGCGGGCAAATTCTTGAGTTAATTCAGCCATGCGGCGCTCAGAAATGCCCACAATAATTTGATCGGGCTGCTCAGTCGCAATAATTTGCCGCAACTGATCAAACAGTGCTGGCGAATGATCTAAAATCACCAATGGCTCCGCTAAGCCAGCGCGAGCAATGGCCAGGCCAAGTCTTTTAGTTCCGTAGTCAATCGCAAGATACACAGGCATGGAGTTATTGTATCGCAATTAGCCTTGTTCCACTAATTCCGCCACTACTACTCCGCGCCGCAAGTAAGTTCCTTCCGGCACGCAGGTAATTAGCTTGAGCGTTTTGCTACCAAAATCTTGGTTGAGAATGTAGACATCTTCAGGCTTGATTTCCAGTTTTTCCCTGACTACATAAGTATATTTAGTCTCACCGTGGGTGATGTAAATTTTGTCCCCCGGCTTCATGGTCATAATGTAGCTGAAAATCGAGTTGTAGCGCTGAGGATTTTTCTCACTCGGGTTGTAAAACTGCCGCAAAACTGAGTGACCAAAAATTACGGGAGAACCCGCCTGGCCAGGATCAGCCGTACCCGGATACTGAATTAGGCTTTTATTTAAATCCGTGCCACCGATAGCAACTTTAGCCTGCTGAATTTCCAGTGAAGGAATGTCGATCGTGTAATACTCTGCTGTCGCGTTTTGAAACTCAAGTTCAGGCAGAGCTTCGACATTGAACCAGTTATTAAGATTAGTGAAATCAAGTTGTTCGTTGATAATTGTGGGCGCTTTGATCTCGCTGGCTTCAGCTATATGGGTGGCCACGGGAGAAAGCAACACCGGCGCGGAGTCAACAATGTCTTCCTTGGGTATCGGCGATCTCAGGGAGAGAGTTTCCGATGAGCTAATATCGGATTTAACGTAATAGGCCACAATCGGCACCACCGCCGAGCCAACCAGGTAGAGACCAACGCTCAAGAACAGCAGCGGCAAAATAATAGCACCGTATTTGATCGCTTTGGGCACTTGTTTTTTAAGTCTTTCTTCTCGGTTTTTTTCCTCGAGTGATTCGTATTCTTCCGTCACGCTCAGGCGGTCAAGATATCTGGCAATTTTTTCCTCCAACTCATCAATCGGCATACCTTGTTCGAGAGCACGCCGATAAAGGTCAATCAGTTGACCCTGCATGGCTGATGGGATTCGGCTGTCTTGTAAAATCATTTTTTACTCTTTTGTCTTGACGGTAATGGTGATTTTTTCTTGATTGGGTAGGGATTGGCGCAGCCTTGCGGCCAAAGACGGGCGCCAATAAAACTCGACGCTCTTGATTTCTTCACTGCGCTCCAGTTCGGACTTGGCCTCAACCAACTTTTTACCTGCCAGAGTTGCTGCCATCGTTGTTTCATCAAAAATCGGGTGAGCGTAGGCTTCAAACTGTGCATTCAGTTGGACGGTGGCGCTCTCGCTGGCGTTGTTTTCAACTTCATCACTCATGACTCTTGGTTCTTGGTCTGAGAGTTCGTAGTGGTCGGGGATTTCTGAGGCCAGCACCTCAGCGGCTAAAGCTCGAGAATCATTGGTGTTGTAAGTCAGTGCTTCTACAGTTAGGTTAAGGGCAAGGGCAAAACTGGTAACTTCGTCGGCTTCTTCGGCGTCAAATTCAGCCGTCTCGTTGACAATTTTGGCAGTCGGAAAAACATGTATTCCGTTTTTGTAGTCCTCTTTTAATTCTTCATTTGCCTGAGCTAGGAGTTTAGCGCGCAAACCCTCTCGCAGATTGGCTAGGTCATTGGCAGAAACAACTTGCACTTCCCGACTAGCGCCGCCGGTAAAACCGCCTTTGGCGATGGTAGCGGCGTAGGTGTCCTTGGCAAAGTTGTCGACCGTTAACTCAGTTCCTTCACTGAGATTATAGTTATCACCAATATCAGTAGCGGTAACGGCGACATCAGCTTTACCATACTCGGTTTCGTTACCGCCCTGTTTTTCTTTAACACTGGCAGAAGCCACTGAGACTTCATCGTCTAAAGTAAAGTTCAGATCTCCTGAAGAAACAACTGTACCTTTGGCAAAAGTTTTCCTGGCAGAGGTTTTGTTGTAGAGGGTGATGGTACCTTTAGCTTCATCACCAACGATGGTGGTACCAGTGGAAGCAGCCGTTTCTTGACCGGAAACGGTTTTGGTAACCGCTCGGCCCGGGAGCACCAATCTTTCTGGATCCGGAGCGTTGGCGGCCGGATCAACAGTAATGGTGGCATTCTTGATCACCGGCAAAAGATTGTATTCCAGTTCGACCACGGCTTGAGCAGAAAAAGAAATTATGGCGGCCAGAGCCAAAGCGATCACTAATAGCCCGCTCACGAAACCGGTCAAAATGAAAAATTTCAAGCTGCGCTTGCCCTTATAAGGCTCGTTCCACCTGGCTCTGAGATTGGTAAAAAAACCTGCTTTGGCAAGATCATCAGCTGGCTGACTGGGGTTTTTAGCTTCGGCTTCTTGATCTAATTGGTCGAGAGACTTACCACCGGCAGTAATTTTATCTGAAGAAATGGGAATGCCAAATGAAGTGGCGGTGGTTGGCGCCGCTGTGGCTGCTACCGCTGTTTCCTCGGCCGCTACTGCTGAGTCGCCGGGCTGAAACAGGTCTGACTCGGGTTCGGCAACGGCTGTTTCTGCCGTTGCTGCTGCCTCGGCCGCGCCTGCTTCAGGGGGTGGCGTGGGGGTGGGGAGAGGGGCGGCGGCGACTTCGGAAAAACCCATTTCTTTGGAAGTGGCAGCCGCTTCGGCCCCAAGAGCCGAGCCGTTCGCGACCGCCGCCGCCGCATGATAACCGGCGGCAATAGCAGCAGCCCGAGCAGCTTCTATCGCCGCCATACCAGTAAACTCTTCATCGGTAATGATCTGAATAGTCGGCATCTGCAAAAATCGAGCGTGCTCAGTCCAGCTAAACTCCAACAAATCCTGCTGTATTTCGCTCAGCTCAGCTTCTGTTAAATCAAACGAGGCTAAAATCAACTTAGCCGGTAAATAAAACTGCTCATCTTCAACTTGTTTAGAAAATCTAGCCAAACCTTCCCTCAAGTCTGCAATCACACTTTCAGATCGGCCCACTTGCTCTACTCCCCTAATTTTTCCCTGCGACACGTAGTTCACCGTCATCGCGGTGTGGGAAAATAGCAAAAAAATGCCGGAATAAAGGCTATTTTGAGCCAGATGATGTTGAATCAGCGCCTCAGAAGTATCAATAAAACCCACCGGCTTAAGAGCCAACTCCTCAGTAATCTTACTCAACAAAGGCTGATGTTGATCAACCACTTCCCCACCTGCTACCCAACCGTGTTCCAGCCCAAAAACTACCGCGTCTACTCCTTCGGATTCCGGCCCCAACTGCTGCAAAGCTTCATCCGTTTGGATCGGACAATTTTTAATATCGGTGTATTCAATAATTTCCGAAGCAGACTCCAATAGCAGTTTGGTTTCGCTGATTCTCAACAGCAACGCCTGCACCTTGGTTTGGGAAAGCAAAATACCGATAACTTTTTCAGGAGGCTCACTGTTTTTGGAAGCAGAAAAAGGGTTGGGCAAGTCCATAGCATTTCTATTGTATACAGAACCATTCTTGAGTACAACGCCTAAGTTAGCCTGGAAGATTTTATAGGCGGACGCGCAAGTAAAGGCGACGGATACCGGCCCCGGCTGATTTTTCTTTAAATATCTCCACCGGGGTGATCTCGCTGGTGTTGCTGACATGAGGACCGCCGCAAAGCTCCTTGGAGATCCAGTCTTTGTCCTGATCTTTACCGATGGTAAAAACAGAAACTTCATCGGCATATTTTTCTCTGAAAAAAGCCAGCGCGCCGGCAGCTAGAGCCGCTTCCTTGCTCATAGTTTGCTGAACCACCGGCAGTCCGGCCGCAATCCAGTCATTGATGGTTTTTTCCACCACTGCTTTTTCTTCATTAGTCAAACTTTCGGGGTGAGTAAAATCAAAACGTAATCTCTTTTCCGTAATGTTGCTGCCTCTTTGCTCCACGTGCTGGCCCAAAACTTGCCTGAGCGCAGCGTGCAGTAAATGGGTGGCGGTATGAAACTGCGTCGTCTGCTCACTTTGATCAGCTAAGCCTCCCCGAAATTTACCGGCAGAGGCTGTTCTGGAGGCCGCTGCGTGAGCTGCTTTGGCTTTATCAAAATCGGCCTGCTCCAGATTTTGACCTTTTTCGGCTGCAATTTCTTGAGTCAATTCAAAAGGAAAACCATAGGTTTCATACAAGCGAAAAGCCGTTTCACCATCTAATTTGGCAATCTTTTCCAGTTCCCGCAAACCCTTCTCCAAAGTCCGGGCAAACTTTAGTTCTTCCTGGGTGAGAATTTCGGTGATTTTAGCCTGATTAGCAACCACTGAAGGGTAAGGTTGGCGATAAATTTCTGCTACCACCCCCACTAACTCACCAATAAAAGGTCTAGTAATACCGATCATTTTGCCATACCTAATTGCCCGGCGCACCAGTCTTCTTGAAAAATAGCCTTGCTCTTTGTTGTCAGGGTAAACGCCGTCATCAGCCAACATCACTGCTGCTCGCAAGTGATCGGCAATTACTCGAAATGATCGATCGGTCGTTTCGTCGTGATTGTATTTGGCACCGCTAACCAACTCGAGTTTCTGAATAAGCGGCGTGAAAAATTCCGTCTTAAAAACATCCGGGTCATCATCAACAGCCGCCAACATTCTCTCCAAACCGCCCCCGAAATCGACATTTTTTTTGGGCAAATCTACAAAACTACCATCCGGTTGTTTTTGGTATTGCATGAAAACCGAGTTGCCGATTTCCAAAAACCGGCCGCAATCACAGTTGACGTGACAGGGTTTATCAGCCCATTTTGATTGCTGATGAATTCTTAGCTCTTCACCAAAATCATAAAAAATTTCACTATCAGGACCACCTGGCTCACCTGCCGGCATCACGTCTGGCGCTCCAGCGCGCGACCACCAATTGCTGTCATGATAGTAAAAAATCCTCCCTCCTTGCAGACCTTTTTCCCAGGCACTATCAATGACTTCAGCCTCTATCCCCTGAGCAGCAAAAAGCTCTTGCCAAATCTGCACCGATTCGGTGTCTTTGGGAATATTTAACTCTGAATTTCCTGCATAAACTGTAGTGTATAAACGTTGAGGATCCAAACCAAGTTCAACAGTCAAAAACTCAAAAATCCAGGCTAACTGCTCTTTTTTGAAATAATCGCCAAAAGACCAATTACCCAACATCTCAAAATAAGTGGTGTGTCTATTGTCGCCAACCTCTTCAATATCCTGAGAGCGAAAACTCTTCTGGCTATCAGCTATCCGCGTCCCCTGGGGATGTTCAGCGCCCAAAAAATACTCGATCATGGGCTGCATACCTGATCCGGTAAAAAGAGTGGTGGGATCATTTTCCGGCACCAGAGAAGCTGAGGGCACAATGGCGTGACCTCGCTCTTTAAAGAAAGCCAAATATTTTTGTCTCAATTCGTTTGGTGACATAAAAATCGTTTTTCCCACCCGCATTATACCAATTGCTGAAAATTGCTAAAGACCACGGAATTTTTCATCTTTTGGGGATTTGGAACCAGGCTGATTTTTCGAGGCCGCTTTGAACAATGATTCAGCTTGCTGACGTAAAGCCGCTACCACTTCCGGTAAGGGCAGATCCGGAGAATCAATCACGCCTTCTTGATACAGAATTTTTCTGGCTTCTTCAAGCTTCTCTCTTAAATTTCGGCGAAAATCTTCACCTTTATCCGTGCCAAAAGCCAGATAACCAATCATTCCGGTCAGCAAACCTACCATAAATCCGGCTCCAAATGATTGAGTTTCTTTTGTTTTACGCGCCATATCCGGTTATTTCTTATTCCCTTATTTCCTCGGCTTTTTATCTTCTTTATCTCGATGAAGCCAATTAACAAACAATTCAAACATCTTCATCCCTGTCTGCAAACCCGCAGCTGCCCCACCAAAGTTAGCCAAAGGAGCGGTGACCAATTCAATTCTTGACTCAACTGTGTCGAGGGTGCTATTGACTTTTTCCAAAGTTCTTTTGAGCTGAATTAAAACTAAAACCAGCTGAAATCCTACCACTGACAAAACAACGGTGAGAATAACTAAGACGATAGTAAAAACAATTGGTAGATAATCCATAAATTCCTTTTAGTAATTTCTAGTATAGCCTAATACTGCACATAAACTGTTCTTGATTCCGTGTTAGTTTTGCCTCTTCTGTCCGTAGCCTCGACAGTGATGGAAGAAATTCCTTCCGATTCAAAAAAAAGCTCCGTGGTAAAGCTGCCGTCCGGCCGTAACGCCACCGGTTGAGAATTGACCGTCACCACCGCGTCGGGCACGGTCTTGCCCTCAACTATAACCCGAGCGGCAACAGTTGCTTCTGCGCTAGGAGCGGTGATCGCCAAATCGGGAGGCTTGTTAAGATTGAACCACTGAAAACCAACGTAACCCACCAAACTCAAAAAAACTGCCGCCAAGGACACAACAAAGATAGTAATCGGTGTAAAAGAGCGCTGCCTTTTAAGCACAGGCTTGATAAACTCACGGGGCACCAGCTTTCCCTTGGCGCTCTCTTTGTAATCACGCCTCAACAGGGCCAAAAGCGGTTGAGCATCAAACCCCAGTACTCGGGCGTAGGTTTTAATATATCCCTTAACAAAAGTAGCCGCCGGCAACTTGGAAAATTCGTTATTTTCCAAAGCTTCAAGATACTCTTGCCGAATTCGGGTCCGTTTTGCCAATTGTTCTAGAGATAAATGATGAGAAACGCGCTCTTCTTGAAGCACTTCCCCAATAGTTCTGGTTCTCATATCAACAGCCTCAATTAAACGATCTTTGCTTTCACTATGGCCGACACGCGGGCGCCGTCTGCTTTGCCTTGGACTCGTTGCATCACCTGACCAATAATTCTGCCCATATTTTTTTCCTCAGCGCCAGCCACAACTTCCTCAACTATTTTTGTCAATTCTTCATCTGAAAGTTGCTGAGGCAAATAATCCTTAAGCACAGCCGCCTTGGTTTTTTCTTCAGTAACTAAGTCTGCTCTGCCGGCTTTTTCATAATCAACTAAAACTTCTTCGATTTGCTTAACCTGGCGAGCAATCACTTGCTGAATTTCAGCCTCATTGAGTTCGCCAGCATCAATCTCAATATTTTTAATTTCTGCCAGCAGGTATCTTAACACCCCCAACTTGACTGTATTGCGGTCACGCAGGGCTTGCTTCATGTCTGCTGTGAGTTGATCTTTTAGTTTCATAATATTCCTTTATGCTCGGCTTAATTGTTAAACTTAGCGAAGGTAGGTGCCAAGGATTTCTAACATGTCTGCAGTTGAGTAAGCGCCAGCCAGAACTTCCTTCTCGCCCGTTTCCGGAAAGATCAGAACTGTCGACGGCGTCCCTTGCAGGCCAATTTCTTGAGCGTTCTGGTACTCAGCCTGGACGGCATTTTTGCTTTCATCAGACTCAAGGCAATCAGTGATTTCAACATCAAGGTTGCTAGCTTTTGCTATTAGCAAGCTGGTTTTTTCGTCCTCAGAAGCAGTGACAGGAACCATCTCTTGATAGTAAGCTTGGACAAATTCCCAGAATTTATCACTGCCACCTTCACGGCCAACACATTCAGCAGCTTGAGCCTCTTTTACAGAACCCATTAGAGGATAGTGTCGGATTACCCAGGCAACTTCGCCTTCGAACTCTGCCATCACCGCTTCCATGGTTTCATGGAAACGAGCGCAATAAATACAATTTAAGTCCAAATATTCCACCAAAATCATCCTGGCAGACTCAACCTCTCCCTGAACAAAATCCTCAGTCGTAACAGCCGTAGCCGCCTGCGGATTTTTTCCTCGGTAACTAATTGGCTCCGGCGATTCTACCACTTCATCGCGGCCAAAAAACAGCTTTTTGGATTCAGAAAAGAAATTTTGTTCGCTCATGGAAGCCGAAGCGATTAAAAATCCCAAAACAAAAACGCCAATCAGGGCAAGAAATAGTAGTTTGCTTTTATTACTCAACTCTTTTTTCATTATCCCTATCTTTATATACTCTGGCCAAAAACGCAAGCCTTGACAAACCGAGTGGGGTGGGTGATAAGGTGATAAAATGTGACTGTGTCAAGAAAATTTTCTCCGTATGAGATGAATCAGTTGTTGCGAGCGGGCATTAATCCCGACTCCATTGTTGGCAACGACGAAACGCCAGTGGAGTACCTTACTGGCCAAGTTGATTTTTGCGGTCTGAGTTTTAAGGTGAATCGCCATGTGCTCATTCCTCGGATTGAAACCGAAGAACTGGTAGAACTGGCTAAAAATGAAATTAAGGCGGCGCGGGGTCGCACTCTCAATATCGCGGATATCGGCACCGGCAGTGGTGCTATTGCTATTAGTTTGGGTAGATTTATGCTGGATGATGGTCGGCCGTTCAACACTATCGCCACCGATATTTCTCCCGACGCGCTGATGGTAGCTAAACAAAATTGTCAAAATTTAATCAGCCAAACGGAGTTGGATCGTCATCGTTCAACTATCAATTTTATTTTGAGCAACCTGTTCTTGCAATTTCCAGCTAAAAAACTGGACCTGATCGTGGCCAATCTGCCATATATCCCGTCAAAGCGAATCGGTTTTTTGGCTCAGTCGGTGAGGGATTTTGAGCCTCATCTGGCTTTGGATGGAGGTTTAGATGGCTTTAGGTTGATTGATAATTTGCTGGAACAAGCGCCAGAGTTCCTGAAACCAGCCGGCTGCGTGCTGCTGGAAGTGGACTTTACTCACGATCAATCGGTTTTTACAGATTTGCCGGCGCGGTGGCAAATCGAACTGATTGAAGACTCTTTTCACAAACAAAGATTTGCCAAACTGACTCTCCACTAAACTTCATTTCCGGCCCGCCCCAGTTATTCAACCATATCACCTCAATAATTTTATACGGACTTTGTAATTTAGTCACGCCATCAAGATAAATTGAGCGGTTTGCCCACTAGCTCAATAACTTTTTTGAAGATTTTTGCTGATCGCGGAAAGGTTATTATAGGGATAGCAAAATCACTTTTCTCAGTCTGTTCTACAAAGTTCTGTTTTGCCTGGGTTTTTATGGTTATGGCGGGTTGGAAAAGCGTGAGATTGGTGCTTTTATTTTCCTCAATTTTTGCGTAATATAAGTATAGAGCAAATTAACACTAGTGCTGTAAATATAAAACTTTAAGTAGCTTGCATTTTATCATCTGCTTGAATTATATAGGATTTGCAGCTGAGAATGGGGGGCATGCTTATTGGAGCAACCTTTCTTTTAGCCATTTTATTGACTGCGCTTTTAACACTCTTGCTCCATTATTGCTCTCAAAAAAAACTTTTATCACCACATTATTCTTCCTTCAGCACTCCTACCGGCATAGGTTTAACCTTTTTAAACAGCTTTCTGTTTTCTGCCATCTTAGCCATGATGCTTCACGCTTCAGCGATCAACCTGAACATCTTTAGGCCAGCTTTGGCAAGGAATACTTTGAGCGAGAGCGTGGGCATTTTTCCGGAAAATGCCGTTGTTATCCCCTCTCCCATCACCACTTTTCAGCCTTACGGCAGAACCCCGGAACCAACTACTTTGCTCACCCAGGTTTTGAACCAAGCAGAGGGAGAAGAAACTGTAGCACCTGTATCAACACCTCCTCCCTCAACTGCTCCGGCACCAACGCCCGATGGTCAACTCATAGAATCAGAGCCAGCGGTCTATGTGCTCAGTATCAATGGAGAAATCAAAGGCTACACTACAGCGTATCTTCATAATCTCACCATTCTCAAGGACCTAATCGCGGATAGTCGGGTGATGGTAACTGTTAAATCGGGATACGTGAAATTTTTGAATCTGGAAACCGGCCGACTGCTCAATGCCAACGTTATTGCCCCTGCAGAATGGGAAAAATTCCACCCCGACGAAGAGTTGGCGGATTGGGAAACTGAAAATCACAATGTTTATCCAACTGATTTAACTCCACTCACGTTCTAACAAAATCAAGCAATTCTTGCGGCGTCTGAATCATAACGTCGGGATCGGACTGGGCCAAAATGGAGCCGTCATGATAGCCCCAAGTTACTGCCGCAACTGGCAAGTTAATTCTTTTGGCTGCCTCAATGTCTCTAACTTCATCGCCTACATACAAAACGTTGGTTGGGCTGAGCTGAAACTCATCCAACATCGTTTGCATGGCAATGTCTTTGTGAAAGACCGTCTCATCAACTCTGATAAAATCGACAGGAGTAAGCTTGTTATTTTGGATAAAATTGCGGGGATTTTCTTCGTTGCTGGAAGTAAGAATGCCAGTGGTAAAGCCACTTTCTTTGAGATTTTTGAGTAACTCAGCGATACCGGGAAAAGGTTTAATTTCGTTGATTCTCAGACTTACCTCCGCCGCCACTTGGCGGGAAATTTCCGAGAGCAATGCTAAAGGTACTCCCAGTTGCGTGTAACCCTCCATGCCTGGTGTTAGGCGAAATTTCTGCAGCATAGCTGGAGAAATGGCTGGGTAGCCGCGCTGTTCAATAATGTCGCTGATAACCGCCACAGTCACTTCTAATGAATCAGCCAAAGTGCCATCATAGTCAAAAACCACGTGAGTAAATTTTGACATTGAGTTCATTTATTGATTTCCTTTTTCCTCATTTGGTAAATCTGCTGAATAGGCAACGTCAGCTTTCGGCAAACGGCGAACGCCATTTTTTTGTTGTTTCTCCTCAGCAATGTGAGCAATACTACCGGCTACTCTGGCCAGGCCAAAAATAGCGTTACCAACTTCGAGAGAAAAACCCAGGGTCAACAGCAAAGCAGCCATGGCGCCATCAATGTTGATAACCAGTTTTTTGCCAACCGCATATTCCAGATGCGTCTCTACTGTATAGGCAATGTTGAGGTACTGTAAATCTAGACCTTCATTTTTAGCCATTTCAAAAATAATTTTAGTTCTGGGATCGATGGTGGTATAAAGCGGATGACCAAATCCCGGCAGTCGCTGGTTTTTGCTCTGGTAGTCATTGATGAGGTTGATGGTGGCTTGTTCAATATCGTTAGTGGCTGCTGGTTGAAGTTGGCTGAAAATTTGCATGGCGCCCAAGACCGCCCCACCATGAAGCGGACCGAGGGCAAGTAAGGTTGAGGCCATGGCGGTGAGCATGTCGTTGCCGGAAGCGGCTACCACTCTGGGCACAAAACCAGAGGCAGGATTGATGCCGTGATCGATAGCAGCGACCAAAAGAACGTTGAGTAATTTGTTCTCGCCTTTTGAAGGTTTGCGGCCGGTGATAGAAAGAAACAGGGTTGAGGTAAAGTCGGCTTCGGCAATCAGTTCTTCCAGGAGTTGGCCTCTCAGTTCTAAGCCTTCTTCGGTGTGGCCACTAATAGCTGTTTTAAATTTTAGGTCCGCGGACATAGTCTTTTTATTCTCCAATATTTAGTGCTTTTAATAAATGGGAAACAAGATCAGTGGGAGTGTCGGAAATAATGGCGCCGGCTTGGGTGAGAGCGGTGATTTTGCCCTCTCTGGTTCCGGCAGATTTACTGACAATAGCGCCAGCATGACCAAAAGCCACACCTTGAGGAAGGGTTTCCGCAAAGATGCCAGAAATAAAAGCGACCACCGGTTTAGAAAATTTGCTGGCAATCATGGCTTCAGCCAAATTTTCTTCGTAAGTGCCGCCTATTTCGCCGATAATAACCACCGCTTTGGTTTCATCATCCGCGGCTAGGTCTGGCAGCAGGTCGGCAAAAGTGGTGCCGATAAAACGATCGCCACCAATACCAAGCACGGTGGTTTGGGGAATTCTACTTTCGGTAAGCAAGTTGGCAATGGTATTGGCCATACCGCCGCTTTTGGCAATAACCGCCACGCCGCCCTCGGGCATGATTGCCAAATCAGAGCCGGGATTCATAAACTGGCTCAAGTTGCCGCCACCCATAGAACCAACCACTGATTTACCAGGACTGACGATGCCGATGGAGCTAGGACCCACAACCCGAACTTCGGCAGCCCGCGCTAGCTCAATAATTGCCGCTGTATCAGCGGTCGGTACGCCTTCAGCGATGCAATGAATCAACGGCACCCGCACTTCAATCGCTTCGCGGGCTGCCTCCAAAACAAACGTGGGTGGAGCATAAATACTGGAGGCATTAATTTCCGAGTGAAAACTGAGAGCTTCGGCGACACTGTTGTAAACCGGCACACCTTCTACCTGTTGACCACCTTTTCCCGGAGTGACTCCAGCCAGAACAGGTGCACCATTCTTCTGCATCCACTGCAGAACTCGCGTCCCCTCTTTGCCGGTGATGCCTTGAATAAGAAATCTGGTGTTTGCGTTAATGAGAATGGCCATTTTCAATCATCTGCTTCATTACTGCCGCCGTTTCCACTACCGGAAAATCCGGTCCGAAAAGTTTGAACTTAATTTTGGTAGTTTGCAGTCTTTCTTCAACCATGGCGAAGGCTTCTTGCCAACGAGGGCCGCCGCGACGGATCAACAAATTAAAATTACTATCATCTTTATAGGGCGACTCCAGCAGCGAATCAATCAACCCCGCTAAAGTTTCAAAAATATCAGTAAAATTGGCGTTGCTCCCAACCACATACAAGCCTTTCAAGTTGGGAATAGAAAGGACAATGTCGGTGAGTGCTTTGACCTTTTCGCGCGGAGGATTACCGGAATATTCGGTGTAATTAGCTGGACTGATGCCAGCCGCCAGCAAGGCATCCATGGCCAGTTGTGACGCACCACCACCTGAAGCCAGCACTCCCACCTCACCAGCAATAAACTCAAAAAAACTCTCGCCCGCTGCCCCTCGATGATCCATGGCGCTAACCTCTTTGGCTCGCATTTCTCTTTCAGTGGGCGGGCGGCCCAGTGGTGATCTTTCCGGATAACGTTCCCATTCTTGGTGTCTAAACCTGGCTGCTGTTTCTAGTTCAATTTTGGCATCCAAACAAATATATTGGTTGTCTTTTTTGACAATTGGATTTATTTCCACTAAAATCGCGTCGTGATCTTTGACTAAATGCCACAAATTCTGGACCGTAGTCAGCAAACCGTGCTCCGCCGGAAAAATTTTCGGCTCTTCAAGAATAGAAAGAGGCAGGGTGCTGATAGTTTCACCACGGTCGTCCATACCCACGCCGCCAGTAAAACTGAACCGAGCAGTTAGTTGTCTGGAATTGGTGTCATAAGCTAAACTGAGGTACATTTCGCGATCAAAATTGATAGTTTCTTCTACCAGCACGGCTTGCACCGGTTGGTTATATTGGTCGGTGCTGCTGAGAAGTTCCGCGGCAATAGCTCGCAACTCAGCTTCGTCATTGGCCTTGCGGATCATGTTCTGCAGCTCGCGGTTGCCGTGAAGCACTTGGGCTTTAAGATAAAGCGGCAGTGACAGATTTTTTTCTGAAATTAAATTAAGCTCGTCGGCAGTATGGATGAGCACGCCCCGAGGCACTTGCAGGCCGGCGCGCTTCAGTAGCTCCTTGCCTTCTACTTCTGTAAGGATCAATGAACTCATGGTAACAGTATAACTTATTTTGCAAAGGTTATGGCCGCCGTCTGTAGACGGCGGCCAAACTCAACCGCCCAAGTTGCCCAGGTAAACTAATACCAGGGCAATTCCTAGAAAAAATGCGGTATACCCCAGTCTGTTATCATTTTCATCTTTAGAAATTTTCCCTTTCCAGATGAAAATTAGTCCAACTGCAACATACACCACAGAAAAAATTAAGAGGATAACTGTCCGTTTTTCTTCCACAGCCAATCTCCTTGGCGGCCGCTCCAGAGAGTCAGGCCGCGACTTTGTCCACCAGCTGCTGGTGGAGCGCCGCTCAAGCTCCCCAAGCTACCTTAATTCTTATACAATTAATACAAAACTCTGAAAGAAACCAATCATAGTTGAGTGAAGATTCGATATATATCTAAAAGTATTGGCTGAAAGGTTTATATAGTAAAGAATAATTAGGTATAATTTGCTATACTAATAAATATGAACGCAATCATTTTGGTTATTGAAGATGAAAAAGATATTCGAGACTTTGTTTCTAAACTGTTGATAGATCAAAGACACACGGTTTATACTGCTGCCAAAGGCATTGAGGGCCTGGATATGATGGAAAAAGTCAATCCAGACTTGGTTATCCTCGATCTTAATCTGCCCGACATCGACGGCGAGAGTGTCTGCGAACAAATCAAAGACTCCTATCCGGAAACTCAGGTGATTATGCTCACTGCTAGGGATACTTCCCGCGACCAGGCCAGAGGTCTCAACCTTGGCGCCGATGATTACATGACCAAGCCTTTTGAGCCCGATATTCTCAAGGCTCGAGTCAACGCCAGGCTGCGCTCCATCGACAGCAACAACGAAGTTTTGCAAGTGGCTGACCTCACCCTCGATCCCAAAACCCACGAAGTCAAACGCGGCGACCGAGAAATCGAGCTTTCTCCCCAGGAATACAAACTTTTGCACTATTTCATGACCAACCCCAACCAAGTGCTCACTCGGGAAATGATTATCGCCCGCATTTGGGAATCCTCTCCGGAGATTGAAACCAGAGTGGTAGATGTTTACGTTGGTTACTTGAGGAAAAAAATCGACGCCGACGAAAGCACTAAACTGCTACATTCTGTCAGAGGTTTTGGCTACATGCTCAAAGAAAAAGAGCCGGACCCTTCGCTGGAAAGCTAGAACGGAAAGTTGGAAAATGGCTCAAACAACTAATCGCCGTTATCAATCGGCAGTACCACTGTAAAAGTCGAGCCTTTGCCAACCTGGCTAACTACAGAAATCTCACCTCGGTGCAACTCCACAATTTTTCTGGCCAAAAACAGGCCCAAGCCCAAACCACTAAAATCTTTGGTGGATAAAGACTCTCCGGAATAAAATTTGCCAAAAATTTTACCAAGCTCGCTCTCGGGAATACCAATGCCAAAATCGGTCACCTCAATTGTCACCTGCTCACCCTCACCTTTTACCTTCACCTCAATCTGATCCGCTTGCGGCGAGTACTTGATGGCGTTGTTGATCAAATTTACCAACACTTGGCGGATGCGCTGCTTGTCGCCCCTCAGGTAGAGATCCGCATCCATAGCCACCTTAATCGTGTGACCGTGAGTGTCATTTAAATCTTCAATCACTTCATTAACCACCTCGTTCAAATTCATAATCTCAGGGTAATAACTCAATTTTTCCATCTCAATTTTGGAAAGATCCAGCAAATCCTCAACCAGTTGGGTCAAATTCTTGAGCTGCCGCTTCATCCGCTTGATGTAATCCGTGCCGGTTTCAATTTTGCCGGCAGTCACTTCTTCTTCAAGAATGTACAAGCTAGAAAGAATGCTCATAATTGGCGATTTCAGCTCGTGACTGGCAATCTGTAAAAATCTGTCTTTACGCTGATCAATGATTTTTTCTCTGGTAATATCAAGATTAATACCCACCCATTGCAGAATCTCACCATCTTCGTCTTTGACCGGCAGACCACGACTAAGAACAAAAACCTCATCGCCATCCGGGCCGGTTAATTTCATCTCTTCATTCCACTGTTTGCCGCTAGCCAAAGTCTGTTGCCACTTTTCCCTCAGTCGCTCCACCAACAAATCCTGAAAATTAAGCTCCTCAATCTCCTTTAAATCAAGGCCCAGCAATTCTAAAAAACTATAACTGACATACTCTACTCGGCCATCCGTGTCGGTCACCCACAAACCATACGGAATTGTTTCGCTAATCAGCTGCCATTGCGCCTCGCGATACTCAGCCTCTTCCCGGAGTAAAGATTCTCGCAGCAGTTGCTCCTGAATATGAGTAGCTTCCCACTGGGAGAGAGCGTAGCGAATCGACCTTTCTAAAATCGAGGTATTGAGCTCGGCTTTCAAAATGTAATCGTTGGCACCGGCCTTTTGAGCTTCTTGGTCCACTTCCGGACTATCATTGCCAGTCAGCAAAATCATCGGCTTAGTTATCCCCGCTTCCCTAGCCTGGGCAATTAAATCAACTCCCTTACCGGCACCCAAGTGATGATCCAACAGATAGACATCGGCGCTGTCGGTCAAAATCTCCTGCAAACCTTCTTCAAAATTGGCTATAACCTTGAGTTGACAATCAAGAAAACGGGTATCGTTCAAAAAATCCCGCACCAAAAAAGCATCGTCTTGATCGTCTTCAACCAAAACCACTTTGATTTTTCGTTTCTCCGCAATTTTTGCCATAGTTTGACCTGCTCTCTCAATCTCAGCTCAGACAACAACCAGCTCACGCCGCAGGCAACTCCACAGTTTTAAACCAATACTCCCCAATCATTTTCATGGTCTTGACCAGCTCTTCATACTTAATTGGCTTGGTAATAAAGGAATTGCTGCCCAAATTGTAAGTTTCCATGATATCTTCTTGTTGTTTGGAAGTAGTCAAAACCACCACCGGAATTGACTTCAGTTTGAGGTCGGACTTGAGTTGCTTAAGCACTTCCCGTCCATCCATCCTGGGCATGTTGAGGTCCAGCAAAATTAAATCAGGCTTAGGATTTTGCGCCACTTCACTCTGAAAATCTTTACGATTGTATAAATAATCCAGCGCTTCTTCGCCATCCTCAACCACCTTAATCACGCAGGAAAGTTTGCTTTCTTCAATCGCGTCTTTGGTTAAAAGGACGTCATCCGGATCATCGTCCGCCAATAAAATCACGATTTCCCGATCTTTTTTAGTATGGTGCATTGGCTCCTACTTTTTTCTTATCTGAGTGAGAGGCAACATAATCTCAAAACTGGTGCCCTCACCCTCTATACTGGATACACTTATTTTACCATCATGACGCTCCACTATGCGTCGCACCACTGCCAAGCCAATGCCGGTACCTTCATACTTAGATCTCCCATGCAAACGTTGAAAAATGTTGAAGATTTTTTCCTGATACTCCGGCGGAATACCAATACCATTATCAGTAATTGAAATTTTGCAATATTTTCTCAGATTGTCGCCGTTATTGTTAGTGACCTCAACTACTTCACTGCTGATTTCCACAATTGGCTCACGTTGCCGATGTTTAAATTTCAAACTATTACTGATAAGATTTTGAAACACCTGAGAAAGCTGGGTGGGATTGCCCTCTATTTCAGGCAAGTTTTCCACGATGATTTCCGCGCGTTGTTCTTCAATTCTGATTTCCATATCGGAAATGACGCCACTAACAACAGCATTAAGTGACACTTTTTTGATGGGAATATCGGTATTAGCTACCCGAGCAAACATCAACAAACTCTCTACCAGCTGCTTCATTCTTTTGGCGGAGCTTTGCATCCGCTTGAGATAATTGAGCGCCTCATCAGAAAGTTCTGCCCCATATTTAGCTTCTAACCGATCACCAAAAGCTAGAATCTTCCTGAGCGGCTCTTGCAAATCGTGTGAGGCAATATAAGCAAAATCCTGTAATTCCTGATTGCTTCTTTGCAGTTCTTCGTTGGTTAATTGCAGCTGCTCGGTGCGTTTTTTCACCACCGCTTCCAACACGGTCTTGATTTGCCGTTGTTGGTCCAAAAGCCAGCTGAAAGCAAAGCCCACCATGATGTAGGTGATGATAATTTCGAAATCCTCGGTGTAGAGCAACTCAAATTGGTTATAAGGCGGCAGGAAGTAGTAAAAAATGGCAATAATCGAGCTTAAAGTGGCCGCCACACCAGGGCCAAAACCGCCGTAAAAAGCACTGATAAAGACGCTAAAAAGGATAAATAAATAGGGCGTTTCGCGCGATAGGCCCTCTAAAACCGTCAATTTCAACCAAACAAATAAAGCCACAGTAATAAAAATAAAAACATAGGAAAGAATGACTCTAAAGATCGGATGATTGACAATCCTGCTCAGCTTATTGCTCATGCTTGAGGTTATTGTATCGCAGCCGCGCTCTGCGTAACAGTCGCAATCACTGCCACCAGCTCTTGCACAATTCTTACTCAAAAACATATATTTCATTGAAGTAAAGTCATTACTATTTTAGTTAGTAAAAGTTAAGAATTATAAAGAAAGGTTAATATGGGCATCATCATGATGGTGATTTTAGGACTGATAGCAGGTTGGGTAGCTTCAATTATTATGGGCACCAATCAAAGCCAAGGTCTGATTGGCGATATCATTCTTGGTATCGTCGGCGCTTTGCTCGGCGGAATGATTATGAGCGTGCTTGGGTTTGGTGGCATTACCGGCTTTGATCTTTACAGTTTACTGGTGGCGGTCTTAGGCTCGGTGATCTTAATCGCTCTGGGTCGCGCCTTAATGAGAACGAGCTAAAAATCAAAAAATCGGACAGATTAGCGAAGAGCTCTGGATAAATTCAGGGCTCTTTTTATTGATTTCTTACAGGCTTGTTACACTAACTTTAATTCAATTTGAATGACAACCCATATAGTTGCGGTAGTGATTAAGCTGAACCGAATTATCAGCGAATTGGCTGAAACCAACCAAAAAAATAAAAGCGAGCAGGTTTTTGCCGTGACCGCTTACGAAAAAGCCGGCAAGTTAACTTTGCCGCTACTCAAGAAAAGAATTAAGTCGCATTTATTAAGTGGTCTACGCGGCCACTCTCAATTGGCTTCTCTTTCCCAAATGCACGAACGGTTGATCAACCACGCACTTGAGTTGATAGAAAATCTAAAAAATCGGCAAGAGGGCATGGTGCTTTTTTTCCAATTTAATGCGGAAAAGTTAGAGCGTGAAGCTCCAAAAAACCTTAAAAACAATGATGCTCTCATTTCCAAAGCCATCTCCTTGCCTGCAGAGCCAGAAACTTATTTGTATGTGGGTAATATTTTTGACTTTACCCCTCTATTCCGTTACTTGCGAATGATTCCTTTGGCGGTCATAGTTCAGGTGGAAAATCAAGAAGCGCGGATTTTCTCACTGATTGGCTCAACCATCGAACAGTTGGCTTATCTGGAAAATAAACATAACGAACCAACGGAAAAAGAATACCGAGAAATTCACCGACCAGGAAAGCAAAATATGGTTCAGTACGGCACCGGGGAAGAAAATGTCGCCAGACGTCAGCTGAGTGCCAATAAAGTGTTTTTGGATGAGGTGGGGGCGGAAATTGAAAAGGCTTGGAAAAAAAATGGCTGGAAAAACCTGCTTGTTTACGCCTCAGAAAATTACCGCCCTTTCATTGAACAGTGGGTGGAGAAATTTAAGGACGCAATTCAGTTCCCCCCAGTGGTAGAGTACAAATTTATCAAAGAAAAAAATAATTTACGGGAAGATGCTACAGACAGGCTGGCAGCCTACAACAAGCAGATTATTAAAGCTAGTTTCGCTCAAGAAAGGGAAGATTTTCAGCATTTTGTTGCCGGCTGGAAAGATGTCACCAATGCCGTGCGGGAATTTAGGGTACAGAAACTTTATATCAGTCTTGATCAAACCAAAAAACGAGCAGGTTACATTTTAAATCACGAGCTGCCCTACTCCTACCCGGTCAACGAAGCCAAAAGAGTCAACAATCTTTTGCCGTGGCTGACACAAGGAGTGATTGCCGCCGGAGGAGAAATCATTGTCGCTCAAACTCTGGAAGATTCCGGCCAGTATCCGGTCGCTGCCAAACTTCGGTATAGCGGGTGAGCCAGTGATTAAATGATTAGCTACCGAGCAGTATCACGATCATCCAGGAAATTTTCCTGTACTTGTTCAGAGGTAATAATTTGGTTTAAGAACGGCACGTAATCGAGAGTTACCAACAGTCGGGCTAAAATAGCAATCGCCACCCCAGCAATCAAAGTGGCGCCAATTACATAACCAATTCCCTGAATGATGGCAAAAACAAACAAGTACTTAAAGCTCGTTTTCTTCTCCAACCGCTGATTGAGAAGAATGAGTTGGTTTTCTAGATTTTCTAGGTTTTGCAGATTCTTTAGCTGTGCTTGGTTGGACATGGGCAGGTTTTCCCTTGAACTCATTACAAAATAATACTCTCTTTTTCGAATTTCTGATCTGGTTCTCGGCGCAAAATATACATATCTTGACCGTACTCGTTTTCACCGACATACTCCGCCTCACCACGTACTACTTGCTCCATTTCTCGACAAGCAAAGCAGCCTTGCTCTCCATGCGGACATTTAAAATTACCCAGTTTCCTGGCTAGTTTAACTTTTTTAGCTATTTGTAAAATTTCAGCGTGGGCAGCCGACAAATCCGGTAGGGTTTTTTCTTCCGGCTCATCTTGAAACCGGAGGTACCAGTAGCTAGCTTTGCTGACCTGCCGGTGTTGGGTGTTGTGAACTAAAAGGTGATAAATCGGCAGTTGTAGCGACGAACCGTCTTCTTCATTTTTGCCTGTTTTAAAATCGATAATGTGAACGCTATCTGTTTCTGGCAAATACTCCAACCAGTCAATTTTGCCACAGAGAATAATCTCATCCTCTTCAGAAAGCCAATATTGAGGCAAATCTGATTGAATTTTGACCGCCAGCCGCTCAACCGGACCGGGGTTTTCTCTCACTCGTTTCAGCATTTGCCTGCCTTGTTCTTTGTAAAACTCTTCCGTTTCGGCATCATGAAAGCCACCGCGCTTACCACTTACCCGCTGCCAGGCTTTTTCAAATTTCTCCAGCAATGGGACCGCGAAACGCTTCTCCACCGGCAAGACCGACAAAGATTCGATCACCTCGTGCACCGTCGCACCCAAAGCCAAAGCCGGACTCATCACTTGAATTTTGTGATTAGTGGCCGGATCGCGGTAAACATTTTTCAGGTAATAGGCCCGCGGGCACTGGGTAAAATCATTGATTGAGGTGTGTGACACCCAAGTAGCGGAAAATTTATCTCGAGGCATATAGTTCGTATTATAATATACTTAATTTTACACTGAGGCAAAACCGCTATTAACCTAAATTTGCTGATAGTGATAGTCGTTATTTTCCTCAAGTATTTCGATAATTTTAGCTTGTGCCTCTTCGGCAGTAATATTCATCACGAAAGCCACTTCTTGAGAAAGTTTTTTTATGACTATCTGAAATAGCTGCTTTTTGTTGGCAGTAAAACTTTTGCTTTCGTCAGTTTTGTCGATCCACAGGTTTTTTAAAACTTTAGCTAGATCAAGCGCGTGATTTTCATTCAGAATTTTGTCAACAGCATTGGGTTTAAAGCTCAATTCTTCTACCGTAGTATCAGCCAGATCTTCAAAAAAAACTTCTAATTCCTCATCAGACAAAGGCCTTCTGATATTAGTTTTACTGATGTTGCTGGCGGGAATTGTACAAATTAAGGTTTCGTTCTGGGTATTTTTGTGAAGAGGTTCAAAAACTAAAATCTCTTCTGAAACTCCATTTTGCTGGCGATTTTGAATGTCGATAATCGTATAAAGACTGTTGAACCTAACCAACTTATCACCAATTTGAAACTTACTTGCCTTTGCCATTAAATCCTTTCGGAAAATAGTTCATTCGCGCTCAATGTGTTACTCAGTATTACTCATGATACCACAATCAACAAACTATTACTTGTCTATTACCCAATTTATGAAGAGCGCTCATAGCCATAACCTATGCTTAAACTTAGTAATATTAGTAAGTAGTCGAATAAACGAAAGTTACAGTGATGCTATCCAATAGACACAAAAATTCTGGGGTAATTTTCCTTTCCGGACTGGCTGCCGGTTATGTACTCAGTATGTTCATTCCTGAAAAATTTAAGAATGAAAGCAAGGCAAGGTTAAAGCAAATTAAAGCAGCCATCACTGATCCGAATGAAAGAGCCAAAATTGCTGAAATTTTCAAGGATCAAAAAGATGAAGTTGTGGCTTCATACTACATGGCCAAAGGCCAACTGGCTAAAAAGCTCCATAATCTTGAAGAAGAATATGGAGAAATTTCCAAAGATAAGTACTTGGAGGCCATTGAAGATGCAGTTGATTATGCCAATGAGTACCAGGAAATTCCTACACCTCAACTCAACGCCTTGAAGAAATACTTGCAAAGTGACTTTAAAAGGTTTATCGCCACCTTACAAAAAGAGGTTTAGACAGTATAATTAAAATATGACCACAGAAGAACTCTTTTACCTCTTCGGAATCATATTTATGGTTTCCTGGCTGATATTCTTGATTATTGTCTTGGTTGTTGGTTATATTCTCTTCAAGAGATTTCGAGAGGCTAAAACTACTCTCAAAGACAGCGCCTTGGCCGCGGTTGGCATGCGGCTGCTTTCTCCCAGTCCTTTTAAGGGTTTAGTAACTTTGCTGCCGCTAGCTCAATTTTTTATCAGTCGATTTAAGAAACGCAAGTAGCTTGCAAACCCAGTCATTTTTTTCTACTATTTGTAGTATATGAAAGTTAAACAACCGCTTGGCCCGCTGGAGCGAAAAGTATTGCAGGTACTCTGGGAAAGGAAGAAAGCCTCGGTCACCGAAGTTCAACTGCAACTTAATCTGCAAAAAGAAAAGCATCTTGCTTACACTACGGTGATGACTATTTTAACCCGATTGGTGAACAAAGACGTGTTAATCCGAGCTAAAGAGGGTCGCAGTTATTATTATTCCCCCAAAGAAACTAAAGAACAATTTCTCAGAAACGCGGCTAAGAAGACTTTATCCGGTTATGTTGAGCGCTTCGGCAAGGAAGCACTTCAGGCTTTTATTGACGAAGCAAAAAAGCTGTCATAGGCAAATTGATTTTTTGTTTGCAACTTTTAGCAAAAAATGTTAGCCTTAACAAGCGGTCATACTCTCTGCTTCTAAAGAGGTATAAGTAAAGTATTAAGAATTAAAGGTCAAAAATGCCAAAGGATAATAATCCATATTCATTTTCCTCCCTCATGGGATTCGTGTCAGATAACTTTGTAATCATTGTTTTGGTGGCGCTCTTTTTCTTTGCCGGAGCTTTCACTGGAGCCACTTGGAAAGAAAATAATATGCTCAAGAGCGGGACTGCTGGCACTGCCGGTTCTCCCACCCTCGCGGGCAACCCCACTGACCCACTCGCTCCTACCGGGCCCACGGAGGCTCAGTTAGCTGCTCTGCCTGAAGTCGCCAACGACGACTACATTCGCGGCAACGCCAATGCTGATGTGGTCTTAGTTGAATACTCAGATTATGAGTGTCCGTTCTGCCAAAGATTCCACCCCACTATGCTTGAGGTGATGGAAAACTACGGTGATCAAGTTGCTTGGGTTTACCGCCATTTTCCTCTGTCATTTCATCCCAACGCGCAACGCGCAGCTGAAGCTGCCGAATGTGTGGGTAAAGTTGCCGGCAGTGATGCTTTCTGGACTTACTCAGACGCAGTCTTTGAAAAGAATGGTGAACTTGGCGGCAGCTTAACACCCGCTGCCATTGACGAGGCTATTGCTGAAGCTACTGCCAATACTCAAGCAGTGACAGAATGTCTTAATTCCGGCGAGATGACAGCCAAAGTGACTGCCCAAATGAATGCAGCTCAAGAAGCTGGTGTTAGTGGTACTCCCGGTACTTTTGTAGTAACTAAGGATGGTGCTCAAGAGCTGATTGGTGGTGCCTTACCATACGCTCAGGTTCAAAGCATTATTGATCAATATCTTTAATTGATTGAAGTTTTTTTGCCGGCAGCGGAACGCTGCCGGCATTTTAACATTTATGAAGCGTGGCACGATTAAATTCACTCCAACAGAACTGTCTACCTTATTTCAAGCACTTTCCACGCAGCTTAAATCCAAACCCCTCTTAAATAAACTTTCTCCCACTCAAAGTACACTAGACCAAACCATCCAACTTTCCTCAGAAGAAGCAGAGCTGATACTCGACAACTTGCCTATCCCCACCGAAATTGAAGATCAAGAATTGCTGCAAGCTCATAAAAAAATTCGAGATTTTGTTTTTGGATTTAACCAAGATTTCACCTAAACGCAAACATTGGTTTAAAACTACTTTTCAAGTTATTATGAACCTCAGCGCCTACTTCTTTTCTCACAATGTTGGCGGCCACACCAATGCTGGTAATTGAAGGAACTTTACCGCTCAAGATTACTTTACCCGACATCACTCTCACAATAATGTGTTTAGAATCAACTCTCAGATCTCTGTCCAGAGCTTTCCTGATTTTTTCAACAATTAGTTTATTTATGTCTATAGTCATATTATGTTGAGTATAAATTGAAAAATCTTGAAAGATGAAAAACTTAGGTAATAGACGCGTAAGCAAAAAGTAGTTTAGCCATAATGGCTTGGAGCAAACTTATGAGTGTTAGTTGGTTTCTACCAACCATCTCCTTTTCCGGTATTATAGCCAGACACATACCACCGCTGTCATCAATATTAATGACAGTCATTGCTTGCGCTCGGGGAATTAAGTTGGTGGCAATCCCCAATATTGGAGCTGGAAAAACTGGATACTGAACCACCTCTGGCTGAATTAACTCTGGTTCAACCAACTGCTCCGCCATCGGCTCAATTGCTGGTTGGAAACTGCTCTGATTGATGCCACCAACAGCGGCCGGAGCCGCTAGTTTTAATTGCAACTGAGATTGATTGTTAGCGGCATTACTTTCCAGAGTATTGGTCAAGATTTCACTCTTCAAAGTCAGGCTGCTGCCTACTTGTGCTTCAGGATTAACCTCAACCAGTAAGTTGATAAAGCCCGCCTCTTTACTGCTAATATCTCCCAATTCGAACTGCAACTCGCCAGCCTCAGTGCTTTCAGATGCGACACTACTTTCAAGTAAGCGAATTTCCGCCGGCAGGATCAAATTTAGCCGCGAAGCTCTGGCCATTTCCCTGCCGTGGTTGGTGTAAGCCAACTGAATTATAGTTGATTCACCGGGATAAAGAGTTTTTTTAGCCGCATCCATGCCTACTGTTAGATCTGCTCTGGGAAAGACAATCGTGCCGGTAAAAGGATTGAATAAATTGAGCGCCAAATAATACCAATTATTACCAATAATGTTGGTGTTGAGTTGGTTAAAAACATTGATAGTGCTAGTAGCATCGCCGGTATTTATGCTTGCATTAGGCCCCGTTGCCACATTGCCGCCGGTATTGGCACTGGCAGTAAGTTGGTTGTTCACCTCAGCAGTGTTGCTGATTTTCACTTCAGTATGATGTGAGGCTGGAAAAAGTTGATTATTTAAATTGGTTGAGCTTTCAGGGAAAAACCAATAGTACCAACTATCGCCAACTTGTTGAAAATGAGTGTTTAAGCCTTCAAATGAACCTCCCCAGTATTGATGATTACGAATTTCAATCAGTAACCAATTACTGCCCAAGTAATTATTATTGAGAGTAGCCAGTGTTTGGATGCCGGTTGTAGCATTGCCTGACTGAATTTCACTGCCGTTGTTCAAAGAGTTGCTGCCGGTTTGGGCGGCCACAACCAGGTCCTGTGAAAATTCGGCCACGTTTTTAACATCAGTAGCCAAATTAGCATCAACTACACCAGTGGTTGTTCCTGAAATAATAGCTTGCTCATAAGGCAGAATAATTTCGTCTGAATACGGATCAAAAAAGTTAAGGATGCCAAAAAACCAACAATTACCAATTAGATTGGTGTTAACCAAATTAAGCAAATTAATTGCCGCGGTAGCATCACCGGTATCTAGCTTTGCATTAGCCACATTGTTATTACCCGTGTCTGCAACCGCTTCAATCAGGTTCTCAATTTCAGCATAATTATTGATGATTATTTCTTGCTCATGATCCCCCAAAGCTTCAAACTGCTCTCTGCATTGAGGCGTGAGCTCCGAAAGATCAAATCCTTCAGTTTCCTTTTCATCGGCGACTACTACTGCCATGGCGTAATCATCGGCAATGATATTAGTGTTGATTTCGTTGACTATGGTCACTTCGGCCTCAGCATCACCGGTGATGACGTCGCTGGTGGCGGCGTCTTCGGATTCCTTGGATTCCTCCTCAGTTTCTTTTTCACCCGTACTTTCGGCCGTTTTTTCCTCCGGCTCACTCAGCTCTTCTTCCTCACTAACCGGCTCTAACAAAACCAATTCTGCCGATTCAGTAGCAGGATAATTTTGTTCAGAAGCCAATCCGCGCGGCAGGTACAAAAAGGAAAATTGCAACCAAAGTATTAATAAAATTAATATTTTTGCTCTTAAACTATTGGTCATTTTGTTCTGTGATATAATTTGCTCAAGCGCGCCCCCAGAGAAAATCTCTGGGGGCCGTTCCGTTAAAGCTCACCTACAAAGGTCAGCTTCATTTAAAGAGCAAGCAAGTTCAGTAACGTTCCCAACATGCCGATAGCCGTCATATTAGTATTGCCACTCGTGCTAGACTCTGCGCCTGTTCCTGAAGCTCCAGAAAGAACTGAAGATCCACCAATATTCTTATTGGTTTTACTGTAACCAGTATTGGATGAAACTAAGAACATTTGAGAACTAAACAGATTGTTATCATTCTCAATTGCTACGTTCATCTCCATCTCCATTTCACTTTCTGAATCAAGTTCTTTACCAGTGTTAACTATGTCAACCAAGCTCTCAACATCCGGAGACAAGACACTAGCCTCAATGCCAGTGGCATTGGTGTTACCACCTAATCCCAAGCTGCTGAGTAGTAAAGCAGAACCAGTCGTTACTTCAGTGTTGCCAATGTTGCCTTTCGCGGCATTATAGCCTGAGTTGCTAGAGCCCATGAGTTTTTGATTGGCAAACATCAAATTGGTGTTGCCTACCCAAAGATTGGTCTCATTTTCAACTTCAGTCTCAACATTAGCTTTATCACCTGTGTTGGTAATGATAGTGGAGTTTTCTAGTCCGCCATTAGCCGGAGTCCCACCGATAAGAGTGAGATTTTCATTAGCTGAAGCCTCCAAATCAACACCAACTGAGGCACCACCTGTAGTCACCTCAACCGAACCAACGTTGCCGTTAGCACGATTGAAACCAGTGTTAGCACTGGTGTCAACAAACTGGTTCATCTTTGCCAAGTTATAGTTATCAACTGCAATATTGACCTCATTTTCAACTTCGGTCTCAACATTAGCACGGTCAGCTGTGTTGAGAACTTCAGTCGCATTCGAGCCCATAGAGCTACCACCAAGACCTAATAAGGTAGTGTTGGCGTTAGCATTGACATTGGCTTGAACTGCGGTGGTGGCAGGTCCTGTTAAGATTGAACTCCCGCCTCCTCCAGAGGAAATATTACCTTTGGCAGAATTGTTACCAGTATTTGATGATGATTGAACTAGTTGATTAATCATTGCCGAGTTTGCGTTACTAACACTGACGTTAGTAGTTGACTTAACTTCTGTTTCGACATCGGATTTATCACCTGTGTTAGTCACCACAGTGTTGTTGGTTAGCGCATAAGCTCCGGTTGAAACAACACCAAAAGCTGTCACTAACATGGAAAGAAACCCAACTCTCATCAATTTGCGTAATTTTTTTATCATTTTCTTTTTCACCTCCTTTCTTCGATAAATTGTTAATTTTTACTGCTAAGTAAGGCATGCCTGACTGATCCAAGCGCGTAGCCGATCATCAGGACAATCAGGGTTTTGAACAACCCCAACCAGTTGATATTAAATCCAGTGTCTGCAAAGGTTTCCGGAAAAATGTTGCTAGCTGCTAATACCTGGCCGCCGTCAAGAGCATCGGCAATGCTGGCTAGGATCCCGCCTCTGCCGGTAGAGACACTTTGTGGGTCTGAGCCGCCATTATCTTCTCCGCCGTCCACTGAAGACGTTGTCTGGGTAGAGGTAGTCGAAGATTTGAGCGTGCTTGATGGCTGAGGAGTGGTTGAGGGTTTGGGAGTGGAGGAAGGTTTGGTGCTAGGTTTGGGTGTAGTGGAAGGCTTCGGTGTACTTGATGGCTGGGGTGATGAAGTGGGCGAAGGAGTTGAGGTTGGTTGAGGATCTATTTGCGCAATTTGGGTGCTACTACTATTTACCTCTGCTACTAAACAAACATTCACTTCGGCGTTGCCTGTTTGAATGACGCCGGCATTGCCACCAAAACTGATATTACGATTGGCGATGTTGTTGCCGGTGTTGGCGTAAGCGTTAACGTTTTGATTCACCACCGCGTTGTTATTATTTTCTACATTGGTATTAGTGTTGTTATTGGTTTCTGAGCTAAAATTACTGTTATTGCCGGTGTTAATAATTTCCGTATTGCTAGCCGTCCCGATCTCACTGCCAGAAACTTGAGTGGCCGCGCTGTTCACTGCCGCCACGAGCTTGACATCTATTCTGGCATCACCGGTTTGAATAACTCCGGCATCACCATTCAGGTTAATGTTGCCGCTAGCATTATTGTTACCTGTATCGGCAATACAAGCACCTTGCAGTCCACATGATTGTGATACGTAAGCATTATTGGTATTAGTGACGCTGGTAGAGCGATTGGTATTATTAGTAATATAGGAAGAGTGCCTGTCGCCTGTGGTGATAATAGTGGCACCGGATCCGGGGCCATTGCCTTTAGATTCGCCGCCAATTAACACCACAGACTGATTAGCTGTAGCTAAATAGCTAGTTTTAGTACTGGCAGCCCCCGTTATGATCTGTCCAGCAGAGCCGCCAATGCTGATGTTCCTATCAGCTACGTTGTTGCCAGTGTTGGCATAAGCATCCGCACCTTGATAAATCGTGGCTTGGTTATTGTTGCCCACGACGGTGGTAGTATTATTTGATGAATTTTGTGAAAAACTATTGTCATTGCCAGTGTTGGCAATTTGAGAACCATTGCCGTTGCCAGCGTTGCCAGCTCCGGCAACATTAGTATTTGAATTGTTAGCATTAACAACACCGGTTGTATTCACGCTAGCGTCACCCGTATAAATGATGCCGGCATCGCCGCCAATACTGATGTTCCGACTGGCTTCGTTATTACCGGTGTTAGCGGTAGCAGTCACTTGCTGAGAAACCACAGCCGTATTGTTATTCTCTACATTAGTATTGGTGTTGTTAGTGTCAGAATTTTCAGTATTATTATTATCGCCCGTATTAACTACATTGTTCCCAGAGTTGTTGCTACCAGAAAGACTTTCATTGATTTTTTGAGTCGCACTTTCTTTAATAGCCGCTGCCATCTCTTCGCGATCAAGAATTTCCGCGTTGACACCAATAAGATGTACCGCTGAAAAATAGACGCTTAAAATTGAGGCCAAAGAAAGAATACTCAAGAAAGTGAAAAACTTTGTGTGAAATGTTTTTGAGTCTTTATGGTTTCGACCATTTTGAAACGTCATGGATATAATTTTTAACAGGGGGTTGCAAAGAAAAAATAAAAAGAATGTAAGAAAGAGATAAAAGCTTTTTATCCTATAACCAGACTAATGCTTTTTTCTACTCGACCTGAAAAAGCTAAAGCTGTTATTACAAAACTATTATTTTTCGAACGGCACAGCACGAATAATAAAGCGTTGTCTGTCCATAAAGCCATCACAAGTATAGAGCGTTAACACTTCCTCATCTGTGGGTTGAAGGTATTCAACTTGAGTTGGTTCAACCCGAGCAGTTTCAGTAACTTGATACTGATATTCCAGACCATCTTCAGTGGTGAGGGTAATTATTTCCCTGCCAATCAGAACGCGAATATTGCCTAAAATTTCTCTTTTGTTGTGGCCATAAATGATGATGTTGCCGCCCTCTCCGGGCCGAGATGATTGGGCTAAATACGAAGCAGTGGCTTCTGAAATGGTCCAGTTGCCATTATCGTAGGCTTCCTTTTGCACCGGAATATCCACGTACCAGGGAATTTTGATGTGCACCGGCACTTTACTGGTATCCTCTTGCGGCTCGGTATACTGAGCCACCACCGATTGATTAACCTGCAACGCCCGATTACGAAAATAGCTGTGAGCAGTGGAGTACAAAACAGACAAAATGCCAAAAATAATTAAAAACTCAGGCAGGAGCGACATCAGCCGTTCTTTGCCTGAGTTCTTATTTTTACTTTTATTCTGTCGGTTATTTAGCTGCTCTTTTTTTGCCATAGAGGTATGTCCCCACCGCAGTGGTCACTACACCCTCTAATCCTAGCACAGCTGCCAAGGTATCAACAAAAGTTCCGGTTGCGGCGTAGGTGGCAGGCTCTTCGCCTGTTGAGTCACCCAAAACGCTGCCTGTAGCCGGGCAATCAACGTCGCGGACTTTCATCTCGCGATCAGGATAACCGTCAACCTCGGCAGTAACCACGTCAG
>CAZESB010000005.1:0-46662 GCA_964515115.1 uncultured Pseudomonadales bacterium
TAGAGCAACTGCCTTCTAAGCAGTAGGCCGCAGGTTCGAATCCTGCTTGGCGCACTCAGAAACTGTTCCCAACCCATCGTCGATCTCTCATCTATTATTTTTCTCTTACAAGCTTCTGCGGTTGAGTTAATTATCCTCGCTTATAGTTAGGACTCATGAATAGAAGAAGAACGACCTCACACACGGAAATCAAGCACTGGGCGACCGAAAGAGGAGCCAAGCCTGCTTTGTCATATGTTTTGACTCAACAAGAAGGCGGAAAGCTAGAAAAAGAGTTGGTGTTTGTTTTTTCCGACTCAATTTCAGAATCGGCGGCTCTAAAGTTTTTAGACTGGGATAAGTTTCTCAGAATTTTTGATAAGCAAAGGTTATATTTACTTTACGACGAGGTGGAGCAGAAAAGTGACTACTACAGTTTTGAGCAGTTAGAAAATCTTGAGAGTTTTTACGCTGATAATAGCAAAAATTGGCAGCAGAGAACTAAAACTATGGTTTATAAATAAAAGTAAAAGCTAACCAACTAATTGATGCAAGGCGGAAATTTAGCCGTTGCTAGATTCCCCATTTTTGTTACGATGGTTCGGCTATGGAATTAAAGAGCCGCTATTATCTCAAGGTACCCAAATCAACAATTTTACTTACTTTTTTTGCTCTTTTTAATTTAATCGCTTTAAGTATCTATCTTTGGCTATCAGCCGCTGCCATTCCACAATACTTGTTTTTTATTCTTTCTTTTGCCGGATTTTACATCGGTTTTTCGATCTTCAAAATCATCTGGTGGAACGTGTTTAGTCGCGGATGGCTGAAAATCACTTCGGAAAAGATCTCTTTCATGAAATACTTTTCGGCCACCACTATCAATATCGAGGATATTCTTGATATTAATATTCCCGGCCTGGATGATTCGGCGCCACTTTCCGACTGCATTAATATTTCGGCCATTGCTTCACATCTGCAGCAAACCACTTTTCAGATAATTATCCCCATGGTTTTCTTCCCTTTGGAGGACCAGGAATTACTGCCACTTCTCCTCAGCAGCGTGACAAAATAGCCTGGTTTAGTATAATATAACTTCCACGTGTCGATGGTGGTATTAGCTCAGTTGGTTAGAGCGCCTCCCTGTGGAGGAGGAGGTCGCCGGTTCGAGTCCGGTATACCACCCAGACTTTTAGCATGATTACCCCCCCCTAGCGAGAATCAAAGTGATTATTGCAAATCCATCTGAGTAGTAATTATTGCTATAATTTGCCTATGAATACTTCAAAAGATTTGGTTATAGAAAAATTAAAAAAGTGGGCTGAGGTAGAAGAAACAGTATTGGCATCAATCTTAACTAGTTCAAGAGCTAATGCTAGCTCTAACGTGGACGAGCTCTCTGATTATGATGTGGCGCTGTATGTTAGAGATTCAAGTAAATATCTTAATGATGACTGGTTAACTACTTTTGGAGATGTTCTGATCAAATGGCCAGAGCAACCTCAGACAACTTTCGACAAAAATTGGATCACAAGGTTAGTTTTATTCCAAAACAAAACAAGAATAGACTTTCAAATCACGACTAATGCATTGATTCCCCCTTCTGACTATGATTTTGGTTACCAAGTTCTAGTAGATAAAGAAAATATAGCTACAAACTTTCCCAAAGCAACTTTGAGTGAGCAAATTATCAAAAAACCTACGCAAGCTGAGTTCGCTACTCTTATCAACGATTACTATTGGGATAGTACCTATGTAATTAAAAACATAATTAGAGGCGATCTTTTTTATGCAAAATATATGTTTGATTCAGTAATGAGGTTTGAATACTTTGAAAAAATGATTGAGTGGTACATTGGTTCAGCAAATTCATGGAGTGTAGGAACCAATAAGCACGGTCGAGATTTTCAGAAATATCTGGATCAGTCCACCTGGGATGAGATACAACAAACATTCGCTGGTGCTGACTTACAGCAAACTAAAACTGCTTTTTACAAAATGAATGAGCTTTTCAATAGGTTAGCAAAATTTGTTGCTAAAGATCTGAACTACAAATTTCCAGATGATTTAGTCGAACATATGAATAGATATTTTAGTTCGGTCAATAAATAAGTAATTTTTATATCCTGATGGCTGATATTTGTGAGATTTCATTAAGCCTCAACCTAACCAACCCCACCTGCACCGCATCATCAAAAGCTGATAAAATACGCTCAATAGACTTGATAATACCCGAGTCCAGATCTAAACTTGTATTTCTGGGTATTGGACCCATTGCTTTTAAGCCACAACTTGTCCCCCTTACTAATACTTGTAAGTAACTTCATTCCTCAATGATTTCGCATTGGACTGATACAATAAACGCAATTGTCAAAAACTGAGTAAAATCAGGAAGATCTATGAGAATAATCCACCGCACTATAGTTGCTGCTCTCATTTTTTCTAAAGATGGCAAATTGCTCATTGGAATGAAAGACCAAGCCAAAGGTGGCGTATATACTGATTGTTGGCACATCCCGGGAGGTGGTATTGACGAAGGTGAAGACAAAATTACCACTCTGAAAAGAGAATTGGTAGAAGAAGTTGGTCTTGATATAACAAACCAGAAGATCAGCTTAGTGAGCGAAGATGGTAAGGGAGAAAGCGAAAAAACACTCGCAAATGGGGAGAAAGTACTTTGTGAAATGAGTTTTTATGTTTATAGGGTGGATCTAGATCAAGATGCTATCGTAGTACAAGTTGAACTTAATGATGACCTAGTTAAAACCGAATGGGTAAACTTGGATCAACTCTCCAACTATAAGCTTACGCCACCTTCGATTCAACTATTCACAAAACTTGGCTGGCTTGAATAGAATAAAGTTGTCTTATCTCAGTAGACCGTAGCCTCACCACCCCAACCTGCGCCGCATCATCAAAAGCTGTTAGAATTCGCTCAATAGAACTTGTAATAACCGAATCCAGATCTAAACTTGTATTTCTGGGTATTGGACCCATCCTTTTAACCTGAAACAAGATACCCTGACTGATAATTACAAGTATTCTTCCTCTTTAAATTGGTGGATTTTTAACTTAATTTTCAGAACCAAGAAAAGCAATATTTTGATATGATGTATGTAATATGAAAATACTAGTTATAGGTGATATACACATTGGTGATTCTAGAGAATCCACAACTCATCCAGGTATCGTTAGACAAGCAAACACACAATCGGAAAAAACTCTAAAAGATTTAATTCCAAAACTTAATAATTTTGGTTTTGATCTAGTTGTTCATTCTGGTGATGCATTAAGGGATACATACGAAAAAGAAGTTGATGAGACAAACCTCACCAAGACACTTACCTTATTAAGTGAACTGAAAGTGCCAACAATTCATCTAATTGGAAATCATGAACTCAGGGCATTCTCAAGAAACGAGGTTGAAAACATTTATAGAAAAGCAAAAATAGATCCCATATTCTATGGCATGCAGGAGTACTCCGATTTTCGCATTGTATGGTTAGATATCGAGTTGGATAGTAATGATAAAGCATATTTACCTAAAAACACACTCGAATGGCTTGACACGCTACCCAAAGATAACAAGCCATCAATTATTTTTTCTCATTACTCATTAATACCGATAGATGAAAAAGGCACTTTTTACTTTGAGAAACAACCAGAAACCATGCACCTAGAAAATGCTACTGATGTTCGAACAGCTCTCGCCCATATAAACCCACTGATTCATATTAACGGCCATGTGCATTTACTTACCCACCAACAAGAAAACAAAACCCACTATATTTCAGCTCCGTCTTTTTCTGAAAACATTGCGGGCGAAACTCACTTAGACAACAATCCAGGTATCTATTCAGTTTTAGAAATAAAGGACACTACTTTTGTTTTTTCCACTTACAGCGGTCAATTTACATTTGCAAAAATTCAAGGAGAACTAGAAAAATAAGGAAGAAAATATGCCATTAAAGTTTCAAATTAAACACATTTCACAAATTCCGTTCGAAGGAACCCATGCATTACCAAATACTAGGCAGACTCTTGCGACAAAAGATGATGTTGTTACTGACAACATTGATGCACTCACCAAAGGTGTTTTACCACCCGGAAAAGTTTGGGATTGGCATAAGCACGAAGAACATGATGAGCTCTGCATCGTATTGAAAGGTGAAGGGAAGTTCTTTTGGGAGGATGAAGTCGTTGACTACAAACCAGAAGATGTGATTATTATTCCTGCTAACAGCACACATAAAATTGAAGCACTTGGCGATGTTAATAATGAGTTTTATTTTGTAAGAATCAAAATTTAACATCAACTAGTAATAGTATTGATTGCAACTATCTCACCCAGTCTCAATCTCACCAACCCCACCTGCACCACATCATCAAAAGAATCAGTAAAACTCGGATCAATAGTTGACAAACTGTAGTTTATAACCTACAATACAATTGTATCATGGAAATCCTAAAAACAGACAGCTTCGATAAGTGGTTAAAGAAATTAAAGGATAAAAAAGCTAAAGCAATTATCCAAGTAAGCATCAACCGCTTGATCGAAGAAAATATAGGAAAAACAAGATCTCTAGGAGAAGGAATTCACGAAAAGAAAATTAATTATGGACCTGGATACAGACTATATTTTATAAACCACAACCAAAGCATAATAGTTTTGCTTTGTGGAGGAAATAAATCAACCCAACAAAGTGATATTAAACAAGCGAAAATCATAGCTAAAGAAGTAAATATAGAAATGAAAGGAAAAATATGAAAATCACAAAATACAACGCAACCGATTATCTAAAAACAGAAGCAGATATCAAAGAATACCTCAACGCTTCTTTTGAAACTGGAGACAGCAAACTAATTGCCAGAGCACTTGGCGATGTAGCCAAAATTAAAGGCATGAGCAAAGTTGCTAGGGCTACTAAATTAGACAGAAGTAGTTTGTACAATTCCCTTACAACCGAGGGTGATCCAAAATTAAGTACTTTAACCAAACTCATTGAAAGCTTTGGGTATACTTTTTCAGTTAAATAATGTTGCTGATTTCTGCTAGTCGCAACCTCACCAACCCCACCTGCACCACATCATCAAATGCTGTTAAAATCCGCTCAATAGACTTCGCAACAACCGAGTCCAGCTCTAAACTTGTATGTCTGGGTATTGGACCCCAAACTTTTATCTTCGGTTGAGTTACCTTAACCAATAATTAAAAGAAGCTTAGTAAGCTAGGCTGACTATGATTGTTAATTCACAATAATCTGTTATTCTAAATCTATGATTACAATAAATCCTTGGGTTAATTTCAACGGTAATGCTGAAGAAGCATTTAGCTTTTATAAATCTGTTTTTGGGGGAGACTTTTCAAAAGTCATACGCTTCAAAGATATCGCAACGGAGGAATTTCCTGTAGCAGAAAATGAAGCAGAAAAAATAATGTACATTGCATTACCTATTGGGAATGGTGCGATGATGATAGCCAATGATGTCCCAGAAGTTTTGGGGCGAGTCAATGAACGCGAAAATCGTAGCAAAATTGTGGTAAGTACTGGAAGTAAAGAAGAAGCAGACAGATTATTTTCTGCCCTTTCTGCTGGAGGAGAAGTAGAAGGACCGATAGGTGACAGTCCCTGGGGTTCGTATGCGGGTATGTTTCGAGATAAATACGGTATTGAGTGGATAATTGAATTTACCCCAAACTAATAGAGTCAGAGCATACACACATTTTTTTTCAGATCTGCTTGAGATTTTTGATTTCGTTTAATCGCAGATCAACCAGCTCAAACTGCACCGCATCATCAAACACTGCCAAAATACGACTAACACACCGAGAGATTACTTCATTAAACTGTTCATTTGTAATACTTGGTGACGGACCCCAGGTAATCGCGTTTCATTATGACAAACTAAAAAACAAGACCCATGACAGACGAATCACTGAGATTACCACAAGCATTACAGTGGGAAAAAATTACTTCTGATAACCGAGAGCTTTCTCCCGAACAACAGGAGAAGTTTGCTCAAGTCATTGGTCGGACATTAGCATCATCGGAAGTTCTTAGACTTCAAGCCCAAGAGCAAGGTATCAATATCTCAAAAGATTCAATTCAAACAACTTTTATTTTGCTTGCTGAGGTCATATACGACCTTTTAGAAGCCTCCTCAATAGACACTATTCCCTACATCATTCCTGTTCCTAACCTGGATGAAAAAAAGATTGCGGCTTACACTAAAGACCTTGAAACAGGTCGGCATCTCATCATTTTTAGCTCAAAGAAAATTGCTCAAGCTGCACAAGTTTTAGAAGATGCAGCAAACGATACCCCTCCTATACAACTCACTACAGATGAACTAGCTGAGGCAGTATATGCAATCGCTCACGAAATGGGACACCTGCGTCAGAGTGAAAAACTTCCATATTTCCATGAAAAAGAAGCTCATAATACAGGCAATTGGGAACATACCCAAGAAAATCTTATGGCATATAATAATGACTTAGCAGAAACAAATGCCCATGCTGTAGCCATTCGTTATCTCAAAGCAAAAAAACAAGCGGAGCAACAAAGTCCGCTGTGGCAAGCGTTAGATTTTTCTAGAGTGATAGGTCGTACTATAGAAATACAAGGCAGGCACAAAATGTTAGCTGATATTCTCAAAGTTAACAAAATTATCGATGAAAGAGATGAAACTATAGATTCGGAAACCTATACGAGATTGCAAAAAAGAGCAAAGTTATTGGTGGAAAGGATTCAAAGTAGCTACGCTAGACTTGATAAAGCTCATGAGAAACTTGGGAGTACGACACTCTAACAAGCTCCCGTGATCTGCTCCCAAGTGTTTTTTTTCGAGAGTTTCAGGCACTCATTAACATGCGTTGAAACCATTAGTGTCTGTTACAATTATTGTATTATCAAACTACTCTAAAATACTTGATGTCGCTATGCAACTTGGCACCTACAAACACTACAAAGGCAAATATTACCAAGTGATTGGGATCGCCAAGCATAGTGAAACTGAAGAAGACTTAGTTGTGTACTTCTGCCTTTATCCTAATAAAAAAGGACAGATCTGGGTACGACCACTAAAAATGTTCCAAGAGACAGTAAGCATTGGCGGCAAAGAAGTGCCAAGATTTCAACTACAAGCACGCACTTGATTGGGTTAACAAAAAAGCAAATCAAAGAAATCAACTCACAATCAAAACCTACTCATTCCCAATAATCTCAGCCAGATCTCGCCAAAAATCCGTATTATCGCGTTCAACCTCCCGACCGGTAGCTATTTCCTCAGCTATGCTAATTTGGGAACCCGGAGTCGCTATCACTTGCAAACAAGGGGACGTGGGATGCGTGCCTCTAATTTCATTTAAAAAGTGCCTTTCACGCTTAACCACAGCTGTTTTGACAGATTTGCCATCGTGATAAGCATAATAAGAAATGAGAAAAATCCTGCGATCTTCGATACCGCGCATCAAACGCAGCCAATCTTCCGCCACCAAGAAATCATTACAAAGTTTCATGCCAGTACCAGGAAACCCTCGCAGCGCTGAAATTGACCAAGTATCGTCATTCACCAAAATCGGTTGCTGAAAATGATTGTAGGCTTGCGCCGCTTTGTCGCGAACAATCGCGTTGCCATTGGCAGATTGAATTTCTTGCATTTCCAGACGCCGATGAACTAGTTGAATTCCATACTACTGTAAATTAATTTTTGCCGCGTTAAATTTATCTTGATTGGTGGTGACGTATAAAATTTGACTCATGGTTGATATTATAGTGAGCAAAAAAGGAATGTCATTCGTTAAATAACTTAACGCACCAACCAAAATCAAATTCTGCTACAATCACCTCATGAAGACTCCTCCTCATACCATCACCTGCAAAGACATAGAAGGCAATACCTACCAAGTTCCGGCAAACGAGCTGGCTTTCCGTCCCGCGGTATACGCGGTGATTATTAAAGATGGTCAGATTCTCATGTCCAAACAGTGGGATGGCTATGACTTTCCTGGCGGCGGCATTGAACTCGGGGAACCCACAGAGAGCGCCTTAATCAGAGAGGTAAAAGAGGAAACTGGTGTTGATGTTGTGGTCAACAACATTATTCAGTGCCAGGATTCTTTTTTTAAACTGCCTTTTAGTGGCACCTTCGTTCACTCAATTCATTTGTATTATCAGTGCCAAATAATGGGCGGCGAGCTGAGCGCTGAGTTTCTGAACGAACAAGAAAAACAGTACGCTGGCGAACCAGAGTGGTTGGAGCTGAATAAAATTAAGAATGTGAAAATATACACTTCCGCCGATGTTGATAAGCTTTTGGAGAGTTTTTATTCTGAAAATTTGGAGCAGACCGGGAGAGCCGCCAGCCCCCTCGGACGAGATACTAGAAGATCAGAAACAAGATAGCTTCCTTGACAACCGTTTGACAATCACTCAAAAATGTCCTATAGTAAATTATAGGAGCAAATTAAGAAGATTGAGTAATGAAAAGCAAGCTGTTGGTGGGAATTGGTTGGTTGAGCGGAGGTTTCTTAGCGCTGCTTGGTCTCGGTGCAATGATCACCGGCGATACATTAGCAGCCATGTCTGTTCTAGCTCTGGCTTTTTTAGTTTCACCCTTAGCAAATCGTTATTTGTTTAGCAAATTGCAGTTTGTCGTGCCAGCGTGGGGCAAGATACTTTTAGGTATTTTGCTTTTCTTTGCTTTTGCCGATAACCTCACACCAACAGAGCCAGCAGCCGAGCAGGAGCAAATCGAAGAGCCGGCTGTAGAAACTCAAAAAGAAGCTAATTTCGCGGAACCGGAAACAATTTATTACCAAGTGGCCAGTATCACCGATGGCGACACCATCAAAGTTATCATTGGAGATAAAACTGAAACCATTAGGTTGGTCAATATCAATACTCCGGAAACTGTCGATCCTCGTCGACCGGTAGAATGCCTGGGCCGGGAAGCCAGCCAGAAAATGACCGAGCTGGTGAGCGGTAAAAAAGTTGAGCTTGAAACCGATGAAACTCAAACCGATCGCGACCGTTACAATCGCCTGTTGAGATTTGTTTTTTTGGAGGACGGTACTGATGTTGGGTTGGAATTAATCAAACTTGGCTTTGCTCAATCAAGTCCTTACGGCAATTCACCTCACAAATATCTTGAGCAATACGAAGCGGCACAAAAAGAAGCTCAAGACGAAGAGCTCGGCTTGTGGAATCCAAGTGCCTGCGTTGTAGCAGCACCTCCCGCTCCGGTTGCCCCCGTAGTCGTGCCTGCATCTACACCCACGCCTGCATCCACACCTACATTTGCGCCAACTTCAACCCCGGTTCCAGTTCAAAAACCACCAGCAAACTCAACCGGTGGATCAGCTGTTGGTGCTGCCAGTGGAACCACCGCGCCAACCCCTCAACCAACCGCCGCCACAGGCACTTACGTCTGCAATTGCCAAAAAACCTGCCCCCAAATGTCCTCTTGCGCCGAAGCCCAATACCAACTCAACGTTTGCGGTTGCAAGGCCAGAGATGGAGACGGCGACGGCATTGCCTGCGACGCTCAGTGCCAATAAACTCTCAAATTATCAACAATAAACCAGAAACAATCACCATCAAATAAATGAGATAGCGCAGCCAAAGCGAATTGAGTTTTCTGAATAATTTTGCCCCCACAAAAATACCCAGCACCAAAAAAGGCAGCGACAAAACGCTGTAAGTAATCACAGTTCCGGTAACTCTGCCGGCAAAAGTATGACCAATGACAATAAATACTCCCGTTACAAACATGTAGGTAGCAATGATGTCCTTGCGTTTGACCGCAGAGTTGCGCTTGTTATTAGCGGCATGGATACCGAGCAACGGGCCGTTAATATTCAAGGTAGCCCCAAAAAATCCGGCAATAAAGCCAACTGTCGCTCCCACTCGTTTCTTCTGGTAGGGGATTGGTATTTTTTTGGCGAACAAACTGCAAACCGCCACCAAAATCAGCATGATTCCTAAAATTATCGCCAATAAACGATCATTGATTGAGCCCAAAGACATCAACCCAAAAGGAATGCCTACCAAAGAACCGCCAAAAAGCGGCAACAATAATTTGCTAAGGCCATTGGTTTTAGTTTTGTAAGCCACAATAGCGGTGGCAATCAAAGAAATAATAGCTACCAGCGGAATAACCGTTTGTAGAGGTAGAATAAAAGGCAATAACGACATGGAAATAGTAGAAATACCAAAACCAATCAGCTCCGCGCCCATACCGGCAAGAAAAAAAGTCAGCGCCAGGAAAAGTAGTTCCATCCGTCCAGTATAGCGGTTACAACATGATTGTGGCCACACTCAAATAAATGGCAATGCTGGCGATATCCAGCAAAATAGTAGCAAATGGCCCACTGCCATTGGCGGGATCTTGGCCCAGTTTATTCAAAAGATAAGGAATGGTAATTGAGATAAAAGTCGAAAAAATGATGGCAATCATGCCAGCTAGACCCACCACCATTCCCAGATAAGCCGTCTGCCACAAAATAAAAATCGATAAATAAATCAGCACACCGCAAAGTAGAGCAATCAAGCTGGTAATAACGATTTGTTTGAAAAAATAAATCAACATGGGGATTTTGGTTCTCATTACCAAGTCTCTGATAAAAAGAGTTTGGGTTTGATTGCCGACAGCCGCGCTAATGTAAACAATCAGGGGAATAAAGGCAGCTAAAATCAAATTCTTTTCAAGTGTCTGGGCAAATGAGCTAACAATTTCTGCTGCCAAAAAACCACCAAATAAACCAATGACGATCCAAGGCGCTCTTTTCCCAAACGAACTCAGGATTGATTCACTCAAAGTGTCGTGATGTCCGGCTTCATAACCCAAAATACCGGCCGATTTATAAATATCCTCTCGATATTCTCTCTGAAGAATTGCCAAAATTTTGTCATTGGGCACTACCCCGAGAAAATTGTTCTTATTATCTACAATAGGGACTGATTTAATGCCGTGTTTAAGAGCAAAGTTGGCCACTTTTTCTTGGCTAACTTGCGGACTGCTAGAGTGAACTGAGGCGATCATCACTTCACTGACGGGCTTTTCCGGTGGTTCAATCAATAATTTACTAAATGAGAAAACACCGGTTAATTTGTTGCTTTTGGTTAAAACATAAACATAATTGATGCTATCGTGATCTTGAATTTGATTGATAATACGAGCCCGAGCCTCACCAATGCTTTCGGCTGAGTAAGCTACTGGAATCGTGGTATCAATATGATGGGCAGCCGCGTCCTTTGGCAGCTTGAGATTTTTGAGATTTTGCTTGGCGTGGCTTAACCAGTTATTTTCCATGCTTTAATCATACCTAATTGCTAAAGAATAAGAAATGCTGTTATGCTAATTTTATGAAAATCATCCATATTACGGCTTACGAAATCATTGCCTCAGGCGGCTATCCTACCGTTGAGGCGGTAGTAGCGCTTGATACCGGTCATCTGGGCAAGGCTTCGGTGCCATACGGAGCCTCTGCCGGCACCCATGAAGCAGCGGTGTTAACAGACGGGGATGCCCATCGGTATCAGGGCAAGGGCGTATTGAAGGCGGTGGCCAATGTTAAAGAGCTTATCGCCCCGGCGCTAGTGGGCAAATCTCCTGAGGATCAGAGTGAAATTGATGGGATTATGTTGGCGCTGGACGGTACTGAAAATAAAGCTAAGTTGGGGGGGAACGCTATTTTGGCGGTGTCGCTGGCAGCCGCCAAGGCGGCAGCAGCGGCCAAAAAACAATCATTTTTCCAACATCTGCGCCAGACTTTCAACATCACCACGCCGCCGCGGCTGCCCAACCCCATGATGGTAGTGATTGAAGGCGGCAAACACGCCCACAACACCACTGATATGCAAGAGTACTGCATGACCGCTGTCACCAACGAAAGCAGAGCGGAAAACATTCGCAAGGTCCTCGAAAGCTACCATCAACTCAAGCAAGTCCTGCAAGACAATAGTCTTTCCACCAATGTCGGTAACGAAGGCGCCTTTGCACCAGAAAACATCTCATCCAATGAGGCACCGTTTGCATATGTTTTGCAAGCTATTGAAAAAGCCGGTTATCAGCCAGGAAAAGATATCAGCCTTTCTCTTGATCCAGCTGCCAGTGAGTTTTATCAAGACGGTAAGTATCACCTCAAGCTTGAAAACCGCATCCTCACTGCCGCGCAGCTCAAAAGCTATTATGAAAGCTGGCTTAATCAATACCCGATTGCCACTCTGGAAGACATGTTTGCCGAAGACGACTGGCAAGCTTGGATCGATTTTCTGCCGCTCGCGCAGCAACATAACGTCCCCCACATTGGCGACGATCTCACTGTCACTGACGTTAAAAGACTTGATGAAGCCATTCAAAGAAAAGCTGCTTCCGGTATCTTGATCAAGCTCAACCAAATCGGTACTCTCACTGAAACTGTAGCCGCCTGCAAACTAGCCAAAGAACACAACCTCACCATCGTTCCTTCGCACCGCGGCGGGGGCGAAACCAATGACACCAGCATGGTGGATCTAGCCGTCGCGGTTGGCGCCGATTACATCAAAGTCGGACCAACCAGAGGCGAGCGGGTTTCTAAGTATAACCGCTTGATGGAAATTGAACGGGAAATGGCCTGACTCATCTGCCAAACTGCCCAGTAACTGACGCTTCAGCCAACGAATACTGTTGCATCGCCTCTTCTAAGTGATGTTTTTCCGAATCCTCACTCAAGCCAATTGACTTAGTATTGACTGCATAAATCCGAAAGCGATAACGGTGAATTTCCCCCTCAGGAGGGCAAGGACCAGTATAATGATTGCCACCAAAATTATTTTTACCTTCGACTACATAAGATGGTACTAAATTATCCCCGATGTAATTTAAAATACTCGGATCGAGATCCCAAAAAAGCCAGTGCGCAACTTCATACGGCGTATCCAAATCGTCCATAATCAAGGCAAGCGATTCCGTACCCATGGGTAAATCATAAAATTCAAAAGGTGGATTAACATTTTCTCCCGCACAAGTATATCTTTCGGGAATCATACTACCATCATTAAAAGCTGTGCTAACTATCCTCATAGTTAACCAACTTTAGGCGAAAATTGTAATAATAGTGTGAAATATAGGCAATAACTGTTGTTGCTACTTAACAACCAGATTAAGTATTCGCTATACTAGATTTTGCGCTGGCATCAAACTGTCAAGCAAGCATTGAATTATGGCTAAACAAAAAGACCTGCCCAAACCAATTAGCTTATGGCAAACCCTCGGGCCTTCGTTTATCTTGTTGGGTTTGGCTCTGGGAAGCGGCGAGCTGATCTTATGGCCCTACCTAGCCGCTAATTACGGCCTGGGCTTGCTTTGGGGAGCGCTTTTGGGCATTAGCTTTCAGTTTGTCCTCAACACCGAAGTAATGCGTTACAGCCTGGCTTGGGGTGAAAGTGTTTTCATGGGCTTTCGGCGGTTGAGTATTATTATTACCATTTGGTACATTATTTCTACCTTTATTCCTTGGTCTCTGCCTGGTTTTTCCAGCGCCGCCTCCAATGTTTTAGCCACCCTTTTCCCCTTTATACCGGAAAAACCCGTGGCTATCGCCCTTTTATTACTCACTGGTTTATTGCTTTCGGCCGGCAGCACCGTCTACAAAACCATGGAAACCTTTCAAAAAGCCATCATTTTTATTGGTTTGCCATTCATGCTGGTGCTGACCTTGCTGCTAACTGGTAAACAGGATTGGATTGAAGCCGGCTGGGGGCTGATTGGCAGAGGAGACGGCTGGTGGTTTTTCCCACCCGGCGTGGCGCTGGCAGCATTCTTGGGTGCTTTTGCTTATTCAGGCGCCGGTGGCAACCTCAACTTAGCTCAATCTTACTACATCAAAGAAAAAGGCTTTGGCATGGGGCATTATATGGATAAAATTTCCTCCTTGTTCTCTGGCCAAGCCAAAGCAACCAAGATGGAAGGCGAAACTTTTGCCTCTACCAAAACCAACCGCAATCGCTGGCAAAGTTGGTGGCGGTTGGTCAATCTGGAGCATTTTATTATTTTTTGGGGTCTGGGTTTTATCACCATCATGATCTTGGCGGTGATGGCAAAAGCCTTGGTTTTCGGTACGCCGGCCGAAGAAGGGCTGTCTTTCCTTTATGCAGAAAGCACCGCCATCTCTCAGTCGCTGACTCCTATTGTCGGAGTATTTTTCCTGCTGGTCTCGGCGCTGATGCTTTTTTCCACCCAAGTAGGAGTATTGGAGTCTTCTTCTCGGGTAATTTCTGAGAATGTTTTGTTGCTTTTTTATCGGAAGGGCAAAAAAATGAACATGTCCTTGGCTTTCTATGCCGCGCTCTGGGGGCAAATTACGCTCGGAATCGTCATCTACCTCCTGGGTTTTCAGGAACCAAGAGTGCTATTAACCTTGAGCGCGGTCCTGAATGCCGCAGCTATGATGATGTCATTCTTGTTTGTCTATCTCCTTAATAGAATGAGGTTACAGCAAAATTACCAGCCTAGCAAAATCAGAGTCATCATTATGCTGGCTGCTTTTATTTTCTTCGCCTACTTTTTGACCATTCTTTTTAAAGATGCTTTTCTTTGATGTATAATAAAGAAAATGAATCATATCCAGACGGACTGGATTAAACAATTTCCGGTCCAAAATTTTCCCCCCAATAAAATTGTTCTTAACCCAGGAACTAAGTCTCACCAAGTTTATGCCATCACTAAGGGTATTGTGAAAATGTATGATACCGGAGCAAACGGCAATCGGATCCTGCTGTCACTTTTTACTGTTGGTTGTATCATTCCTATGCCGGCGGCTCTTCTGAAAAGAACTAACAATTACACTTTCGAAACCCTTGACGAAGTAGAGGTTCACGTCATCCCGGTAAAAGAATTTCAAAATTATTTACGCCAACATCCTGAATCTATGGAAGAGGTGCTACTCACCTTTTTGAGAGCCTTTTTAGTGCTGACAGAACAAGTTTCCGCCTTAAAATTAAACGTAGCAGAGGATAAGATCAGCGTTGTCATTAGACAATTGGAGTGCAAATCTAAAAGGGCCAACACTCATTCTTTGATTCAAAAACTCACTCAGCAAGAAATCGCCAACCTGGCTGGAGTTTCCCGGGAAACGGTTTCTCGCAAACTTTCCAAAATTCTCAAAACCTTGTGATTGGGGTCACTGCATAATCAGGAAGAAGGTACTATACTGCGGGCGTATGCTCAACCGTGCTGAAGAAAGGTGGCCTAACCCTGAAGTGTCAATAAGTACCAAGCAACCTGACCAGTTGACGGTAGAAATATTGGCGAGAAGGTGTTTGGGTAGTAACAAGGTAAATCAAAAAGATTTGTTATCTTTCTGTAAAGAGCTGGGTTTAATAATTGAACCTAGAAGCGGCTTAGTTCTTCCCGCAGAATCTCCACAAAACGATTTTCCATCAAAAGTTGCTAGAGATGCAATTTTTCTTCAAGCAGCAGATTCTATTTGCCCTCCAGGTTTAGAAGCTGCAGGGTCTTATAGAGGAAACAATGAACTATTAGCCAATTTATGCCAACTGCTGAAACAACAACAAATTGCTGATCCCGAACCAACTCTACTGCTTTCTGAAAACAATTTATCTCATCCAAATTCAACCATGCAAATCATGACTCAAGTACCGGGACTTACAATGCTGCACGATAGCGATGGAGTTACTCACCTGGTTTTCGTTAACCCCACAAAAGGAAGCTCTCTCTGGCTTACCGAAGCTGATAATGGTCATCTAATTGGCAGGTTATCATCATCAACGTTTAGGATTATTCCTGGTTATCCAAAATCATGGATGTATACCACTGATATGGATCAATCAAGTTGGACGCCCATGACACCTAACCAGGCTCGGCAAGAAGCAGAGCAAATTTTGTGGCGACTTAGAGGTTGCTCTAGTAAGTATCAAGAGATTTTTCCTCCTTGGACTCCTCCAAAACAAGAGCAAGAAGTAGGGTCAACACCATCGTGTAGAGAGCTAATTGCAAATATTAAGACTCGTAAATCAGACTAGTCTTAACCCCTGGATACATAAGTCTTGGTGGCCGTATCAACAATGAGCTTATCACCTTTGTTAATGAAAATCGGTGCCTGGACTTTCAAACCGGTTTCCATCACCACTTCTTTGCGCGCTTGTCCTTGAGTGTTACCCGCTACAGCCGGATAAGCCTCGACTACCTCAAGAGTCACTTTGGGCGGCAAGCTCACACCAATAGCTTCACCCTCATAGAACATGATGTAGACCTTAACATCAGGAGTGAGTAGTTGAGTTTGCTCTTCAACCAGCTGCCTGGGAATTTCCACCTGCTCATAAGAGCGAGGATTCATAAAAACCACGCTGTTGGCATCCTGATAAAGATACTGCATCTCTTGACTGCTGATTTCTAGTTCTTCAACACTCTCGGTGGATTTGTAAGTAAATTCCTGAGTACTGTCTGTTTTCACGCTCTTGAGTTTTATTCGCATGAAAGCAGAGCCTTTGCCCGGACTCATAAAATCAGTTTTGGTGACCAGAAACGGCTGGTCCTTGAACTTGAGGTACATTCCTTTTCTGATATTTCCGGCTTTGATGGTTGACATGGGGTATATTGTATTACTGCTCCTCTGGAAAAGCAAAGACATCCTGAATGGGGAAGAGTAGAGTATCGGACACAGAAGCAACATCAGCAAAAAGCATCACCAGCCGATCAACCCCCACCGCGATCCCGCCTGTTGCCGGCAGCCCCATTTCTAAGGCTTCAATAAACTCTTCATCCAAAGCAAATTCTGTCTTACCCAGATTTTTCCGCTCCTGGAGTTCCTGGAGCATGCGCTCTTTTTGTTCGACCGCGTTTGTGAGTTCTGAGAAAGCATTGCCCAGCTCCAAACCGGCTAAATAAAACTCAAACCGCTCGGCAAATCTAGGATCACCAACTTTTTTTCGAGAAAGAGCAGCTTGTGAAGCCGGATAATCATAAATAATTGTCGGCGCGGTCTGGCCCAAATTCGGTTCAATCTCATTTAAAAACAACTGATGATAAGCCTGCTCCCAGGTGTGGTTATCGGTCAATTGATAGCCTTTTTCAGCGACTGCTGCAAGCAATTTTTCTTCGGACAACATGGTGTCAACATCAATGCCGCAATACTTTGCAAAAGCTTCAGCCACCGAAATTCTTTCCCAAGGTGAAGAGAGATCGTACTTCCTGCCTTGATAAGTCAAAGTGTTGCCGGCAGCAGGGCCATTGATTTGCCGGTGCAAGTGAAGCAACAACTGCTCACAATCCTCCATAATTACCTCATAATCTGCTTCAGTCCGATACCACTCGAGAATGGTGAACTCCGGATTGTGAAAAGAGCTCAATCCCTCCTGGTTGCGAAAGCTTTTGCAAATTTGAAAAATATGGCCAAAACCGGCGCTGAGCAACTTTTTCATTGCTAATTCCGGACTGGTAAGCAAAAAGCCCCGCCTAGAACCCACGCCCGCTACTTTCAACTCGGTTTCAAAGACTTCCAAATAGGGCTCTGTGCCCGGATGTTGCACCAAGAGAGGAGTTTCCACTTCGTGAAAACCTTGTTGTTTAAAAAAAGACCTGATGGCATCCACCACTTTTTCGCGAATCAGTAGCCGCTCTTTAAAATCAGGGTTGATAGCTGCCTGGCGCCAATTACTCATACTGCTCCTTAAAGACTTTGATGCTGCCGTTGCTATCATCCAAAATAACGTAGTGGGCCGTGCCTTGCTGAAACGCCCCCAGACTAATAAACCGGTTTTTCCGGTCATCAATATTTTGGTGAGAATGCCCGGCAATCAAAATTTGATTGTCTTTTAGTTCCTCAAGAGCGTACTGGCCAATTTTTCTCATCATAGCCCGGTAATGAAAATTTTTGAGATAAGTGTAAACTCTCCCAAACAACAGCTTGCTTTTATGCAAATTAAAAATCAGGTGGTAATGATGCTGAAACCGCTGGGTAATTTTAGGGAAAGTGTCGTCAAACTCGGGAGCTTTAGTGTGGCCGTGAATAAAAATAATTTCTTGATTACCAAACTTCATTTCGTAGCAGTCGGTTTGGATTTGGGAAAAAAGTTTGGCTTTATCTCCCACCAAATACTGCGGGTCGTGGTTGCCGTACACAAAAACAGTTTCTTTTTTCAGCAGCAGTGGAAACAAAAGACTCCAGCCGGAATTAACAAACTCATCAACGTTAGTAATATAGCCTTCAAAAAAATCGCCGTTAATGATCACTCTATCCACCTCACTAATCAAGAACACCAACTTCTTGAAAAGCTTGGGTTCAACTAAATCAGTCAAATGAGTATCGGAAAAAACTAGCGTTTTCATAATTTGTAATTTAATGCTGATGCTTGTGAGTAGTTTCTGCAGTAACAACCTCCCGACCGCTGGCCCAGTAAGCCGCGAAGGCAGTACTAAGTGGTACCGCCGCTACCAAACCAATAGAGCCCATCAAGGTACGCACTACTTCTTCCGCGATTAGCTGATTGTTGAGAATCACCCAAAGGGGAGTGTCAGCGCTCAGAGTAAACAGCAGAAAAATGGGCAAATTAGCGCCGGCATAGGCCAGCACCAACGTATTAACCAAAGAAGCCACGTGATCTTTGCCCACCCTCATACCACGTTGGTACAAATCTTGAAAGGAAAGTTTTTTATTGGCCCGCCTCAACTCAAAAACTGTAGCAACTTGAGCAATAGCAATATCATCCAAAACACCCAACGCACCCAGCATAATGCCACTGAGTAAAAGACCTTGCAAGTTAATCTTGGCAGTTGCGCCCACTTGCAAAAACGCTGCCTCCTCACTGCCAAAACCAGTCAGGTGGGCTAAATCAAGATACCAGGCAGAAAGCAAAGTCACACCCAAAAGAGTAGACAAAATCGAAGCCAGAGCAATATGAGACGAAGCCTTAAAACCATGAGAAAGATAAATGGTAATACCAGCAATCATGACAGCGCCGATAAGAGCCACCACCACCGGCTGAGCGCCATTGAGAATTTGCGGCACCACGTAACTGCTCAAAACCATCAGGCTCAAAAACATGCCGCCAATAGAAAATAAACCTTTAAATCCCGCCACCGACATCACGATCAAAAAAAATCCGGCCAAAAGCCAGGCCAGAATTGGTAGTCTGTAGGTATCGGCCACTACTTGCTCGCTGTCACCTTCCGGCATGATTTGCTCCGCCACCACGATGTTGTCGCCTTTTGCCAGCAACTGGGTGCCACTGAGCGGCTGGAACTCGGAGCCCATCACCACTTCAGATTCCACACCGTCCCGCGATCTTACCAGCAGTTTTTGAACATAGAATATTTCAGCATCATAAGTAAATTCCTGTTGTTCCAGCACCTCAATCACCTGGCCGGTAGAGTAGTGAGGTTCGGCCGTAACAAGCTCTGCTTGAGCGGAAATACTGAGCGGAAAAATAAAAAAGCTGGCAAGGAAAACCAAGCTAAACAGCACTTTCAACATATGCCATAGTATACCTTATGTGCTATAACAACAGTTATGAAGAAAAGTTTTCAAATTGCCATTGATGGTACAGTTGCCGCGGGCAAAGGCACAGTTTCCCGAATTGTGGCTGAAAGATTGGGTTTGCTTTATATTGATACCGGTGCTACTTACCGCTGCACCGCGCTTTTGGCCCTTGAAGCCGGTATTAATCCAGAAAACGAACAAAAAGTTTTAGAAAAGCTCAATCAGCACACAATTAACATGCGCATGCCCAATGAGGAAGAAAAAGACGGCCGCTTGGTCACGGTTTTGCTTGACAACGAAGATGTTTCCTGGAAAATTCGCACTGAAGAAGTTAGCCAAACCGCTTCTATTGTGGCTCAGCTTAAGGGAGTGAGAAAAAAGCTAGTGGCCCTCCAGCAACAAATTGCCGCTGAGAATGACGTCATTATGGAAGGGCGGGACATTACTCACACCGTTTTGCCCAATGCTCAAATCAAAATTTATCTCGACGCTGATCCAATGGTGAGAGCCAAAAGAAGGCAGGAAGATCTGCTGGGGAGGGGCATTGATGCGCAGCTTGTTGAAGTTCTTGATGAGTTGAATGCTCGTGACGAGCGCGATTCTAGAAAATACCTCAAAAAAGTTCCCGGCGTGTGGGTGATTGATACTACTGCTTTGACAATTAGTGAGGTGGTGGAATTAATCACTGCCAAGGCTGAGCAGGTTCGGTAAAACTATTATCAAACAATTTTACATTCATTTGTTGCATGTATGGAGCGGGTGAACGGAATCGAACCGTCATCTTCTCCTTGGAAGGGAGATATACTAGCCGTTGTACTACACCCGCACGCATAAGTTAACATTCTACTGGAAATGGCAAAAAACGTAAATACTGGTGTTATAATACCTTGCAGCCGAAGTGGCGGAATGGCATACGCGACAGACTTAAAATCTGTTGGCCGCAAGGCCTTGTGGGTTCAAGTCCCACCTTCGGCACTCGGAATTGTATAAACACGAAACGGGGAGTAGCTCAGATGGCTAGAGTGCGCGCTTTGGGAGCGTGAGGTCGCAGGTTCGAGTCCTGTCTCCCCGACTAAAAGAGCAGTTAATGACTTACTTGTTGGGCATTCCCTAGTTCCAGACTAAACTTTCTAGAATTTCTGATTTTTTTGCAATTCTGCACTATAAACTTGTTGTGCTTAAATATTATTTGTTAGCTAAATCATTCAACAACAATTGGGCTTCGGTTGTTTTCTCTTCAGAGTATTTCCTTTGCTGACCCACTGCTCCCCATGGATCATCACTGTACACGGGCATTGTGTCATTTTTTAGTCCATTTAGGATAAATTGTAATTTCTGATATAAGGCTTGCTCCAATTGCCCATTGGCTTTAGTAAGCAGATCTTTCAAAGCTGTTAATATAGAAGTGAATAATTCTAAATTAATGATACCCTGCGGAGCAATATCAAGCATCTTGATGATTCCGCCTACGGTGGCTTGCAATGGAAGTTGTTCACTTTTCCATATAACCCAATCAAACATAGATTGTGCACCAGATTCCATATTTTCCCGAGATACAATTCCACCATAATCAGGCTTCTCAAGCATTGATTTCGCAGTATTCAAAGCATAGATAAGTTGCAAAACAGATGTTGCTTCTGTAAAAAAAAGAGCGGTGCGCTCATCAAAGCCTTGTTCTAAAATTGCACTAGCGTTGTTTAGACCCTGATCGGAGTTACCGGTTGTAAGTTTTTTTTCTAAGTTAACCCATTTATCTAACCTTGATAGCTCTATGTCGATTATGGCTAGTAAAGTTTCCTCTTTTATATCTAAAACTGTCAGTAAATGTTTTTCAATAAGTGTGCTTACAAGTGATGCGAGTCTTAAATTTGAATGCACTTCTCTATCCATAGTTTTTAAAAATGTAGGGTCTCCGATAGAAAGAACTGTTTCTGTTCGTTTTGCAATAAGCAAGCAATATGCGTGTGGTCCGGGGATATCATCCATAAGAGTGTTGCCGACTGGAAGCAGCACTGTATCTGTTAGGGATCCTGATTCATCAATTTGTTTTAGTCGGTCATAAATAGCTATTGCAACCTTCGTAAAGTGCCGACAAATTCCGTGTTTTTCTACAAGCAACTTGTCAGCTGATTGAGTGTTAGCAGCCATTGCCTTTTCACCTGCAGGATTTTGTTCCATTTCTTCGTCAAAAATCATGAAGTGTTTAGTGATTGCATATGCAAGAGTAGCAGCAACTGCAGGGTCTAAATTTTTTATGGAGCTGATATCTAATTCTCCTACAGTCCCAGATGACTCTTGAAAATATTTTAAAATAAATTCATCAATAGAATCCCAGTCTGTATCTTGGAGCGAATACATACTATTACTTCCTTCAAGCTCTCGAAGTGAGAATGCTTGTTCATATTGAGCTTGATCTTTAGGAATCTCTCTTTCTTCTCCACTAAAAGTACCTTCCGCTCTTAAAAGGTTGAGGTCAGCAATAACTACATTGTCTTCAATAAGCGCAAGTTCTTGACTGAGTAGGGCTTCTACTCCTTCTTTCTCTCTTTTATTTTTTTCTTTCAGAAATTTATAGTAGGAGTCTGTTGGTCCTGCTTGGGTTTCAGCCATATTCTAGCCACCAGTCAGCTTCTGCCATAACTACCGGCACCTTTCATTATCACTTTATCATAAAAAGATGGTGCCACAAGCAAGTAGCCCAAGCTTGTTTCCAAGCACCAAAGTTTGCTCCCCACCTCCTTCTCAAGTAAAATACCACCATGCGCACAAAATTTACTATTGCCGGTTTGGGTGGTACTTTCGATCATTTTCATCAAGGCCACGAAGAATTTCTCAAATTTGCCGCTACAGCCGCTGATTACTTAATCATCGGTATTACCACGGAAAAAATGCTGTCTGGTAAACCCTTGCCAGAGTTAATCCAGCCCTGGCATGAACGAGTCAAGCAGGTGAAGCGTTTTTGTCAAAATAACCATATCGCCTGCGAAATAATCGAACTTAATGATCCCTACGGCCCGACAATTGAGCCGGACACGCGCATTGAGGCCATCATCGTCACTGAGGAAACTGCGAGTGGAGCAGAGAAGATCAATGCAATCCGCCGAGGGCAGAACCTCAGCCAGCTGCCAGTTCATGTTTTCCAGATGATCAAAGATGAAAGGGGCGAGGACCTTCATGCTGAAAATATCCGCGCTGGCCTGGTGAGTAGAAGTGGGCGCTATTTTCCCGGCGCGATTGAAAATGGCCTCACTTTAGCTGAAAAACAAAGAAAGTTTTTCTCCGAACTGCAGGGAAAATTGGTAAAGGCTCCCACTGTCAGGGCCGACAGAATTTGCCTAGTGGGCGACTATACCCTGGAAGCTTTTTTGTCGTTTCAATGGCCCTATGACCTGGCGATTTTCGACAACCAAACTCAGCGCGGCACTTACAACTCTCCCTTGATTGCCAAGTTGGAGATTGAGCACCAGGTGAAAAATCCCGCCAGCACTATTGCTCCGGCGCTAGTGACCTTGCTGCAGGCTTGGCAGCCAGGTACTTTTCGCCATGTTTTTGTAGATGGAGAAGAGGATTTGGCCACAGTTGCTCTGGTTTTGACTTTGCCACTTGAGTCAGTGATTTATTACGGCCAACCAGACAAGGGTTTGGTTGAATTGAAAGTGACGGAAAAGATTAAAAACCGTTTTTATGAAGCCTTAGTTCCGAATCTTTCCCAAACATAAAAAAACTGCTACATTAAAAACATGTCACTTCTAGCCACACAAGTCAGACCGGACAATCTCGATGATTTTATCGGGCAAAAACACCTGGTGGGACCTAATAAGCCGCTCAGGATCGCTATTGAAAAAGAGCACGTATTTTCGATGATTTTTTGGGGGCCTCCGGGTGTGGGCAAAACCACGCTGGCCAGAATTATTGCTACCAAACAAAAACGCGAATTTTACGAACTTTCAGCCGTTTCCGCCGGTAAAGCCGATATCAAAAAAATCATTGATAGCACCCGCGCGCAAAAAGGTTTGCTCGAGTCATACCGAGCGCCGGTGTTGTTTTTAGACGAAATTCACCGCTTCAACAAAGCTCAACAAGATTACTTGCTACCTTTTGTTGAGGAGGGCGAAATTATCCTCATCGGCGCTACCACGGAAAATCCCAGTTTTGAGGTTAATTCGGCTTTGCTTTCCCGGTCAAAAGTTTTTGTTCTGAAAGAATTGAGCGAAGATGATCTGGTTGAAGTAGTTGATAGAGCAGTTAAATACTTGAAAGAGCAGTTTGGTAGCAAGGTGAAAATCGCCAAGCCAGCTAAAGAATGGTTGGTCAGGTATGCCAACGGTGACGCTCGTCGCGCTCTTAATCTGATTGAAACCACTTTTGAGCTTTACGAGAATCTTGATTTGAAGAACCTAAAAAACACCCTGCAGTCCTCGCACCTTAATTACGACAAAAAAGGTGAGGAACACTACGACACTATTAGCGCTTTTATCAAGTCCATGCGGGCCAGCGATACCAACGCGGCTTTGTACTATTTGGCCAGAATGGTGGCTGCCGGTGAGGACCCTAAGTTTATTGCCAGACGAATGGTGATTTTTGCCAGTGAGGATATTGGTCTGGCTCAGCCTACGGCGCTGGTGGTAGCTAATGGAGTTTTTGAAGCGGTGCACAAAATCGGTTATCCCGAGGCGCAGATCAATTTGGCTCACGGGGTGGCTTATCTTTGTCAATGCAAAAAAGATCGCTCGGCTTATGATGCCTATTTCAAGGCCCTGGATGATGTTAAGGCTTACGGAAATCTGGAAATACCCCTGGAGTTGCGCAATGCTCCAACCGAGTTGATGAAAGAGCTGGGTTATGGCAAAGGCTACGAAAAGTATCCCAAAAATAAAAGCTTGTTGCCCAAGTCACTGAGTGGCAAAAAATATTTGCGAGAGCGGCAGTAGGCAATGCTGCAAATACTACAGTTAATGCAAGCTTGCTGAAATATGCTGGCCGCATGACGCCTCAGCAGACGCTACAAAAATTCTTTGGTTATCCAGATTTTCGCGAAGGCCAGTTGGAGGTGATTGAGCCACAACTACACGGCCAAGACACGCTAGCAATTCTGCCTACCGGAGGCGGTAAGTCCATTTGTTTTCAGGTTCCGGCTTTGATGTTATCTGGGACTACTATTGTCATTTCGCCCTTGATTTCCCTGATGCAAGACCAAGTAGATAATTTACTGAAAAATGGTATTGCCGCTACTTTTTTGAACAGTGCTCTGGAGGAAAAAGAGTACCAGCTTCGTCTGAAAAATATGGCTGAAAACCAGTACCGGCTTGTGTATGTTGCGCCAGAAAGATTACTCAATCCAGATTTTATCAAAGTAGCGATAAAAATAGCCGTGCCTTTGATTGTGATTGATGAAGCGCATTGCATCAGTGAGTGGGGTAATGATTTCAGGCCAGCCTACAAAAAGATTCCTGAGTTTGTAGCCCAGCTGCCAAAAAGACCAACTATTTCTGCCTTTACCGCCACTGCCACACCGGCAGTGAAAACGGACATTAGCCAGTCGCTCAAGCTGCAAAGTCCTCACCTGTTTCAGCAAAGTTTCCGGCGCACCAATCTCAGCTTGCAAGTGCTTCATACCCCTAGCCGACAACTGCAAGAATTTCTGCTCATGCGGCTGATTAAAAAGCACCAACACGACACTGGCATTATTTATACGGCTACCAGGTCGGCTGCTGAGTACGTGAGCGAGATGATCAATTACTTTGCCGGAGCTAAAATTACTGCCGCTTATCATGGCGGTTTAGACAAAGAAATCCGCTCAAGCATCCAAGACCAGTTTATGAGTGATCAAAAAAGAGTTATTGCTGCCACCAATGCCTTTGGTATGGGAGTGGACAAAGCTAACGTGCGTTATGTGATTCACTATCATCCCAGTACCAGTATTGAAAATTATTATCAAGAAGTAGGCCGGGCCGGGCGCGATGGTAAAGAATCGAACTGCTATTTGCTTTACAATCCTTACTCGCTGGTTATTCATCATGGACTGATCAACAAACAAGAGCCTGAAACCCAAAAAAGAAATCAGGCAAAGCTGCAAGCAATGATTGATTATGCCAAGCACCAATCATGCAGAATGAAATTCGTGCTTAATTATTTCGGCGAAACTGCCGATCAGTGCCACAACTGCGATTATTGCCACTGCCAAATTGAAGAATCTTCGCATCCTTTACTACAGTTGGCTGAGAAAGAGGAGAAGGAACGGATCAAGCGCTTGCTTGATCTGCGGGAAAATCTTTCCAGAAAACATCAGTGTCATCTCACCGAAGTCATGAGTGATTCGGTGCTCTGCAATATTGCTTTACATCAGCCTAAAAATAATCAAGAGCTGCTGAGAATACCTGGCGTAGGTTTAGGCTGGGTGGAAAGATGGGGCAGCGCCATATGTTGATAAAGTAGGCCATCTGCAAAACCTTTTTTGCGGTAGTATTCTTTGGTGCCGATAGCCGAAATGACGGCAATTTTTTCGTAACCGGCAGCGGCGCTGAGTTCACGAGCCTTGGTAATTAATTGAGTGCCGAGCCCTAAATGCTGAGCCTTGCCCTTGGCTTTTTTGCCGATTCCTACCACTCGCCCATAGACATGAATTTCTCTGATTATGGCCGCGTTTTGCAGCTCATCAATAAAGTTTTCAACTTTGGGTAGGCTGAGGCGCAAAAAGGCCACAATTTTGGTACCGCCGGTTTTGGCGTCCGGCACTACATATTGCAAAAATTTTTCACTGCTGACGTTAGTTTCATACTCAACGATTTCCAGTTTTAATTTTTTGTCATCAATCTTGTTGTTGCGAATTTCCCGAGCGCGGATATCGATAGATTTTTTCCCGGCCTTAGCTAAATGAATTTCAGCGATTTGCCGGAAGTTGGTTTTTTTATTGCCTTCAACTATATCTGTTGAGGGAATATCGCGAATTATTCTGGTAAGACGACAGTATTCCGGCGTTTGCAAAATACAAGCCGACAAAACTTGCAGCAACTCTTCATGGGTGTAGGGTCGCCACAAACCTTTTTGAAAGTATTGCATTAACTCAGCGCTATTGATAAGCGAGCAGGGATAAATTTTTAGCTCGTCCGGATGAAAGTCCTCACCAGTGAATAACTGCTGAAAATCCGCGACATCGGCTTCAACTGATGAGCCATAAAGATTAGCCATCCAGTGAGCATGAATTTTAAATCCAGCTTGACGCAGCAACTTGAAAGCGCGGCGGCTGGCTGCCACGTCGTGACCACGGTGGTTCTTTGCCAACACGCTGTCCTGCAAACTTTGCAAGCCAATTTGCGCCTTGGTGCAGCCCAGCCGCCTCATCCTCACTACCTCTGCTTCAGAAATATTGTCGGGCCGAGTTTCCACCACCAACCCCACACTCCGGCACTCGGCCGTTTCATTCTTCTGCTGCTCTCGCTCAAGTTCTTCCCAAGTAGACTGTTGATAATCGCCAAAACCACCCAAGGCCTCAGGCGCCACATATAACTCGGACACAGCTTGATTGTAAGATTTTGCCAAAGACGCACCCTCCACCATCTTGCCAGCCAAACGACGCTGATTTTCCTCCGGCAAATTACTGGGCGCGTGCAGCTGCATTGCCTCCAACCGGCGCCGCATCTCTTCATAATGTTTTAGCACTGCAGCTCTGCCATCAATCCGACCAAAGTCATTCAGTGCCCGAAAGCACTCCTTAATAAACCAAAGCTGATATTGCTCAGGATAGTAAGACCAAGTACCGCCAAGCACAATCAGCTCAACTTTGTCCACCGAGTGGCCAATATTACTCAGTGCCTCCAGCCTAGTATAAGTCTGCAAATAAGGGTCAAACCAGTTTCGTTCAGCCCGCTGCGCTCCTGGTTCATCAGCCAGGTAGCTTTTGGGCATCCGGACGTCATTGGGACAAAAAATGCATTTGCCCGGGCAAGGAAAAGGCTTAGTCAGTACCGTCACTGGCGCCACACCGGACACCGTCCGCACCGGCTTCATCCTAATGTGCCTAATCACCGCTTCAGAATACGGCTGCAAGCCATTGGTACCGGCCAAACTGCGATAGGCTTGCACTAATTCATCTTTGGAAAAAACATCACCATTTTCTTTAGTATGCTTTTTGACTAGTTTAGCTAGCTTGTCGGCTGAACCAGCCTGCCAATGCTCGATAGTTTGCAAAATCGGGACCAGCTGCTCAAGATAATTGGTATAATCAAAAGGCCTGTTCATGAGTGACTCATTATACTGCATGCCCCGCTACTGACCGCGCCAATGAAATTAACCACCATCAAGAAGCTCAACGCTCTCAACCAAAAGTTTTACCAAAATGTGGCCGAGCCTTTTAACCGCAGTCGCCAGTTTTATTGGTTGGGTTGGGAAAAACTGCTACCCACTCTCAAAAAACACTTTTACAACAACCATCAGCTTAAGGTCTTGGACCTTGGCTGCGGTAATGGCCGGTTTGGTAGTTTTCTCACCGAAAATTTCGAACAAAAAATCAATTATCACGGCCTTGATTCCAATCTCGAACTGCTTAAACTAGCAAAAAAACGATCGGTAAATTTTTCATTTTCCCACTCCGACTTCATTGATGACCTCCTTCACCATCGCTTTTTACAAAATTTTCCCCAAAACTCACAAGACTTAATCGTCATGTTTGGCGTTTGGCATCATCTACCCTCAAGCAAACTCCGCCAACAACTACTCCAAAAAATAACGGCGTTTCTCAACCAAAACGGCCTACTCATTTTTACAGCCTGGCAGTTCTACGAATTAGAGCGCTTCAAAAACAAAATCATCAATCCCGAACTGGCCGACATCAACCCAACTGAACTGGAAACCAACGACTACCTCATCAGTTGGCAGCGGGGCGTAGAGTCCCACCGTTACTGCCACTATTCACCAGACTCGGAAATTCAGGAGCACCTCAAAAAATCCCCCAGCATAAAGCAAATTGCCTCTTTCAGCGCGGATGGCGAGCAAGATCGCAGTAACAATTACTATATTCTAGGTAAAAATCAATAAAACAGTGTACAATATAGATTATGAAAACTGCACTGGGGCTGCTTTATATCGTGCTAAGTATCATTGGCATCGCTGATGCGGGTTACATTACCTATACTGAATACCTGAAGCCGGGAGGCGAGGTAGTTTGTGGCCCTGGGTTTGACTGTAGTTCGGTTCTCGACAGTCCTTACGCCTACATCGGCCCATTTCCCTTGGCATTTTTGGGGCTGATTTTTTACTCGACTGTTTTTATCCTGGGAGTTTTGAACTTTCTAGATATTGATGTCCGCCCGTTTTTCAACAGACTAGCAGACAAACTCAAGCTCAACCAACTCAACCCCCTCAGGTTTATTACCACCCATGAACTACTAGTCTTTTTAACAATTTTCGGAGCCTTATTTTCTCTTTATTTACTCATTATCATGGGCTACGTGCTTAGAGCCTGGTGCCAATTTTGTCTTCTCTCTGCGGTCACCTCAATGTCACTTTTCCTGATTAGCATTTTATACACTATCTTAGCACAAGATCGTTCACTTTTTGTACTCAAACATCTTAATTTCCAAATTTTTAGTTTCTTGTACAAAAATGTGCTCAAGCCCGTCCTGTTTTTGTTCGACGCTGAAAAAGTTCACAACAGTTTTGCTGATTTTGGCAAAATTCTCGGCAGCTTTAGCTTGACGCAAAAACTTACTCACGCCAGTTTCGCTTTCAAGCACCCAGTTACTGCCAAAAAAATTGATGACATTATCTTCCCCAATCCTGTGGGTTTGTCGGCTGGTTTTGACTACAACGCCTTACTTACTGGTATCTTGCCCGATGTCGGTTTCGGTTGGCACACTATTGGCACTATTACTTATGAACCCTACGAAGGCAATCCCGTCCCTCGGCTCAAACGGCTGCCAGAATCAAAAGGGTTGTTGGTCAATAAAGGTCTCAAAAATATTGGCACTAGAGGTATTATTCAGAAACTTGAGGGCCGAAAATTTCGCATTCCTACCGGCATTTCCATTGCTAGCACTAATAAATTATTCAAAAACACCAAAGAACAAATCATCGACATTTTGATGTCATTCCAACTCTTTGAGGAATCGAGGGTAGATCTCAGTTATTACGAATTAAATATCAGCTGTCCCAACACTTTTGGCGGCGAGCCTTTCACCACTCCCCAGCGCTTAAAATTGTTACTCACGGCCTTAGATAAGCTGGCTATTACCAAACCAATATACGTAAAAATGCCCATAGATCAATCAGCAGAGGAGACGCTTGAGTTGCTCAAAGTAATTGACAAACATCATATCCAAGGTGTCATTTTAGGCAATCTCACCAAAAACAAAAATAATCCCGCCGTTTCTACAACTGAGAGAAAAATTTGGCAAGAAAGTAGGGGAAACGTTAGTGGTAAGGCCACCTGGGAGCTTTCCAATAACCTCATCAAATTAACCAAGAAAAAATATAAAAAGAGATTTACTATCATTGGTACCGGGGGAATTTTTACAGCCGAAGACGCGGATGAAAAACTTAAACTAGGTGCAGATCTGGTGCAACTAATTACCGGCATGGTTTTTGAAGGCCCGCAGCTGCTGGGAAAAATCAGCCACCTTCAGGCAAGAAAAAAATTAACGAATTAAATTTTGCTCAACCAGAGCCCCGAGAAAATACGCCACCAGAGCCGCAATTGAGCCGACCGCCAACATTTCCAGGCCATTTTTCCACCAAGGCCGGTGTAAAATGACACTCCTCATGCTGCCCACCACAAATAAAGTCACCCCAGTAGCCAAGATGGAGAGAGGAAATTGCGCGGCTGGATCCAGCGGCACTCCAAGATAACGCACGAAATATGGCAGCAAAGGCATACTGCCAGCCGCCACAAACGACAAAAAATTTACCATTCCCGGCTTCCACAAATCATCGGGAACTTGCTTGCCGTTTTGCTGCGATTTATAAATTTCCTCCGACCGCTCACCTAAATAATCGCCCAAGCCCATACTCAAACCATCAGCAATCATGTTGGCAATACCCAAAATAACAATGATATCAGAGCTCAAGCCCGCTCCGGCCACACCAGCCACCACCGCGAAAGTAGTAATAATGCCATCAATAGCACCTAGGACACCAGATTTAACGTATTTTGTGTTCATAACCAACTTAGCTTCTCATAAAGTAATTGTTGAAAATAGTAGGAAAATTACTTGTCTTTGACCATTTTCTTACAATCAATCGATAAGATGAGCGAGTGTGATTTTAGGATAAAAAAATTTAATGAATCAAAATAGATTGACGATCCCACCGTTGCAACATTATAAGGCCATCATAGAATCTTCAAACGACGCCATCATTGGCAAAAATCTTGCGGGAGTGATCATGTCGTGGAATCCGGCTGCAGAAAAACTGTACGGATTTTCCGTCAATGAAGCAATTGGTCAACACATTACCCTGCTTTTTCCACCCAGCAGAAATAAAGAGTATCAAAAAATCATGGACAAGATTAGCAATGAAGAAAAAATTGACAACTTTGAAACTGTCAGAGTTACAAAAGAGGGCAAGTATATTAATGTCTCACTCTCAATTTCACCGATCAAAAACCAGAGCGGCAAAATTATTGGTGCTTCTACTATTGCTTCAGATTCAACCGGAATTATCAAAAATATGCTGGCTAAAGATTTGTTGATTAAAGCAGGGAAAGTTTTGGCTTCTTCTCTTGATTATGAAAAAACCTTAAAAAATGTTGCTAAGCTGTCTGTGCCTAAAATTGCTGATTGGTGCAGCATCGATATTTTGGATCAAAACAATCAAATCAAAAGACTGACTGTGGCCCATGTTAATCCTGAAAAAGTGAAGTGGGCAAAGGAGCTCCAAAAAAAATACCCCATTGCTACCAACGAGAAAACCGGTGTGCCTGAAGTAATCAGAACCGGTAGAACGGAATTTTATCCGGAGATAACCGAGGAGTTGCTCTTGAATGCAGATCTGGACGAAGAGCAGATTAAGTTGATCAAAAAAGTCGGCATGAACTCAGTGATTATTGCTCCCCTTACTTCGAGGGGGGAAACTTTTGGCGCCATTAGCTTTGTCGCCTCAACCAGGGGAAAATACTTTGGTGAGGTTGACCGTGATCTGGCTGAAGAACTAGCCAGACGAGCTGGAACAGCGATTGATAATGCCAAATTATTTGGAGAAATTACCACCCACAATCTTGAATTAGAGCAGAAAGTTCAGCAACGCACTCAAGAACTTTCACATGCTATTGCCGAACTCAAACGCAGCAACCAAGAATTGGAAGATTTCGCCAGAGTGGCTTCCCACGATCTTCAGGAACCACTGCGAAAAATTCATACTTTTGGTAATTTGCTACAAAGCCGGTATGGGCATCAAATTGATGATCAATCACAAGAGTATCTTGAACGCATCATTTCCGCCACCAAAAGAATGCGTAATTTGATTGAAGGCTTGCTTACCTATTCTCAGGCATCAACCAAGCAGCAAGACTTTAAATATGTTCATTTGACAAAAATTATCAAGGAAGCTTTGAAAGATCTTGAAGTAGTTATTGAAAATTCTCACGGGGAGGTGGCGGTGGATAAAATGCCTAAAATTGAAGCTGATCCGCTGCAAATGTCGCAGGTGTTTCAAAACCTAATCGGTAATTCGCTTAAATTTCATCGGCCCGGCATCCCACCGCAAATTAGAATTTATAGTAAAGCAGCAGGAGACAATAAAACTGCAGTGCAAATTATTGTCGAGGATAACGGAATTGGCATTAAAGCAAATCATTTAGACAGGATTTTTACAGTTTTTGAAAGGTTACACACTAAGACTGAATTTGCCGGTATGGGCATTGGCTTGGCAGTAGTCCAGAAAATTATTGAGCGCCACTGCGGAGAGATTGTCGTCACTAGCAAACCCAAAAAGGGAACAAAATTTATCATTACTCTACCTAAGCATCAGACGAAAAAAGAAGTAGAGGCAATTGCTCAGCGGCTGGCGATTAATTAAAGGTTAAAAAATCAGCTATAATGGTCGTATGCGAAGATCAGAAAAGTTTTCTTTAATTTTAATTCTGGCTACTTTTTGCCTGGGAATAGCGCTTTATCCGCGGCTACCGGACCAGATGGCAGCGCACTGGAATTTTGCTGGCAACGCCGATGGCTTTATGCCCAAACTTCCCGGTACTTTCTTCTTGCCTTTGACTATGTTAGCCGTTTTTGGCCTTTATCAATGGATGATCACTGCTGATCCAATGAAAAATAATATCGTCAAATCAATTAAGCAATTTCATCATTTCTTAATCTCAATTTTCATTTTCTTCTTTTATTTGTTCTGCTTAATGATGGCTTGGAATTTGGGTTATCGATTCAACATGACCCAATGGATCGTTCCGGCAGTGAGTATGATTTTTATTGCTATTAGCCATATTATTAAAGATATCCAACCAAACTGGACCTTGGGCATCAAAACTCCCTGGACTTTGTCTGATAAAAAAGTTTGGCGAGAAACTCATCAGTGGGGGAGTAAGATGTTTAGGGCAGCCAGCATGGTGATTTTGGCTGGCGTTTTTCTGCCTCAATACCTGCCGTATTTGTTTATAGCAGCCATTCTGCTGGCTGCCCTGGTACCCACCGTTTATTCCTACTGGAAATACAAACAACTTAACTGATTGCCAGCTGCTGCAAAACCTGATAAAGCTGGGAAGGATTGGCTAACCGGTACTTGGCTTTAGTCGAACCCGAACCGATCTTAACTGTTAAGGCCGATTCCTGATCACGCAACACCGCAAACATTTCTTCATCCGTCACATCATCTCCGGCCGCGAAAATAAAATCACCTGGCTTATTTTCAACCAACAGCCTGACAGCCGCGCCTTTGTTAATTCCCGCGTTTTTCACTTCTAAAACCTTGCTGCCTTCAAGAACTTGAATATTCATATTAGCAATTAGATGCAACAGTTCATGCTTTAGTTCATTGGCTGCTGGTTTAGCCTCTTCCGGCTTCGAGCGCCGATAGTGCCAAGCCAGAGCATAAGCTTTTTCTTCAATGAATGATTTTTTTACTCTCTCCGAGTATTTTTGCAAAATCGGTCTGATTAGCGGTTTCCATTCAGACGTTAAGTTGGGAGCGTTTTGCCATTTACCATTAATCCGAGTGATGGCCCCATGCTCAGCCACCAGCATAACCTTGAGTCCGCCAAACCAAGTCTCCATGGTCTCTTGATCTCGACCGGAAATAATAACAATCCGGTTTTTTCGATTTTTAGCTAAGTTTGATAGCAGCTTTAGTATCCTCTCATTCGGCTCGGCTAACTCTGGCTTAGGAGCAAAGTCCGACAAAGTCCCATCGTAATCTAAAAAAATTAACCGCTTTGAAGATTTTTTCAACTTTTCATTTAAGATACTTTTACCCCGATTCAAAAGACTGGTTTGTTTAACATATTTGGTTTTAACTTTTTTCATTTCCTGAAAAATTTCTTCAAACCACCGACTGCTGGTGTTTTTCTTCAACCGAGATTGCATTTCAGTATTTCGCCAAATTTGCTCACTTTCAGGCATAGCCAAGGCAGTAGCGATAGCCTGACCCATCTCGGCAATACTATTGGGATTAACCAACAATGCTTGCCTTAACTCTTTAGCCGCCCCAGTCAATTCACTCAAAATTAAAACTCCCTTACCAGCTTGCAAGCTAGCCACGTATTCTTTAGCTACTAAATTCATCCCATCGCGCAGAGGCGTCACCAAGCAAATGTCTGCCAGCTGATACAAGGCCACCAATTCCTCCTGGCTAAAAGAGCGGAGTTGATAGGTAATCGGCAGCCAACCAATAGTCCCGTAACGGCCGTTGATCTCTGAAACCAAACGACTAATTTGACTCCGCATTTCTTTGTACTCAGGAATTTTGGTCCTGGATGGCACTGCAATCAAAATCAGCGAAACCTGATGATGGTAATCAGGATAATGATCCAAAAAATAGCTAAAAGCCTGTAGGCGATTATATATTCCCTTGGTGTAATCCAGCCGATCTATAGAGATAATAATTTTCTTACCGGCAAAAATCTGCTTGAGATCAAAGAGAGCTTCTTGGACAACACCGGCAAAACTCTCATAATTAATACCCAAAGGAAATGATTGCGTTTTCACCAAACGGTTATTGTACAAAACGGTGCCAAAACTGTGGGTAAATCCAAGGATTCGGAGTACACTATCAAGAAAATAATGCCCATAATCATCAGTGTGCATGCCGATCAAATCCGCCCCCAACAGTCCCTCCAAAATCTGCACTCTCCAGGTTGAGGGCAGTATTCTGAATATTTCATAGGCAGGAAAAGGGATGTGGAGAAAAAAAATAATCTCCGCATTGGGAATTTTTTCTCTCACCAACTGAGGAACTAACATCAACTGGTAATCCTGAATGAAAATCAAGTCGCCTGGTTGGTAGTTTTTAATTATCTGATCCGCAAACCGCTGGTTAGCAACTCGATAGGCTTGCCAATAATCGTCGTCAAAGCGGCACTTATTGGGGAAATAATGAAAAAGAGGCCAAATTATCTCGTTGCAAAAACCTTCATAAAACTCTTTTTGCTCTTGTTGAGTGAAAAAAACGGGTACAGCTTGGTATTTTTTCCAGACCAGATTCTTTGCCGCCACTTTTTTGCTCTCACTAATCACTCCGCCAGGCCAACCAATCCAGAGATAATCCATCTTTTTGGTAAGCAGAAATTTTTCCAAATTCTGAGCTAAACCACCAATACTGATTTTGGCCGCCAGTTTTTTATCCTGCTGAGAGAGAGTTACCGGCAATCGGTTGGAAACTACAATTAATTTTGACATTTTAATACTGCCAAGAGTACAGAAAAATAGTAATAGTTCAATGAAAAATCGACCTAAGAAAGGTAAATAAGAAAAGTAAGGATGCCCCGCTTGGATTCGAACCAAGATTAACGGCTTCAAAGGCCGCTGTCCTGCCGTTAGACGACGGGGCAAAACAATAACTCTGTACAAGGCGGTATTTTAGCAGATTCGCCCATAAGAGTGAAGTTGACATACAACATATAAAAATTGGCTTCTATCTGTATATAATAGTCATATGTCGAAATTTTTATCTAAAGTTTTTGGTACCCTGATTGTATTTTTAGCGGCTGGGTTTGGGCTGAATTCTCAGGCTCTGGCTCAATCTTACAGCTTGGAACAGACCGATGTTGAAGCCGTGGTCAATCAGGATGGTTCGATGACTGTCGTTCAAAACAGAACTTACGATTTTGATGGCAACTTTACTTTTGCTTATCTCACTGTTAATAAATCTCCGAATCAGCTTTATGAGCCTGGTAGAACAGAGCCATATCTACTGAGTAATTTTTCTGTTTGCGAAAATTCAGTTTGTTATCGCCAGTTGGAAGAGGAGGAGATTTCGCTGGCTGAAACTGATAGGCCAGCGGGGAGTTTTTATGTTTTAGATGAGGGCAGCCGGTACTTCATCAAGTGGTTTTATCGCGCTAATTCAGAGGTAAAATTGTTTGAAATTTCCTATCTGGTAGAAAATGCTGTCACCTTGCATGAAGACACAGCGGAATTGTACTGGCAGTTTGTGGGCGATGAGTGGGATTTGCCTCATCATCAAGTGGCAGTAAAGATCGATCTCCCGGAAGAAGTGGTTGATAACGAAGTCCAAGCTTGGGCGCATGGGCCGCTTGACGGCGTGGTAGCAATTCCGGATCCTAAAACCGTGACTTTGACTGTGGATAAACTCGAACCAAGCACCTTTTTTGAGGCCAGAGTGTTAATGCCAAAGACTTGGTTTGAGGGTGGCGCCGCGGGCACTTTTACAGCGGCCACTATTCAAGAGCAAGAAAACCGGTTCATAGCCGAGACTGAAAAACAAAAGCGGCGCCAAAACCTCTACATCCAACTACTTTCAGTTGCCTCCGTCGCTCTCTCACTAGCCACCATTTATCTACTCATCAAACAAAGTAAAAAATTCCTTACTCATGGTAAAGATTTGCCTTTGCCTAAAGTTAATCAATCCGGCCGACTCTGGGAGCCCCCGAGCGACATTGACCCGGCTCAAGTTCAGCAGCTTCTCATCGCCAACAAAAATATAGAACCGAGTGCTTTTACAGCTACTATCTTGTCCCTCATTCAAGACCGACATTACAAAATCCAGCGCAGCGATCAAAAAGAAGGTTTAATCTTCAAAAAATATCATTACTATTTAGTGCCACAAAAAAACGCTGCTAAACAGCTCTCTTCCATTCAAAAATATGTCAATAATTACCTCAAGAAAATCGGTTTCAAGCCCACTACCCTTCAAGGAAAAAATGTTGAGGCTCTAGCTCTCAACCACATCGTCAAATGGAGTAAAACTCACCAAACCACCAGTTATGAATTCTTCAAGAAATTTCCTGAAGTAGTGCATCAGGAAAATCTGGCTGAAAATTATTTCAGCCAAGAATCAGATCAAGCTGCCAAACAAGCAGGTTGGAGCATCGCGGCGGCAATCTTAATTCTGATCCTGCATTTTTTTATAATTATCCAAGGCACGACCTTGCTCAACCCAACCGCCCTTGCTTCTTCTATTATCGGTATTCTGACTGCCATTATTTTGCTTTTCGTTGGCATCATCAGTAGTAGTTATGGTCAAAAGCGCACTGACAAAGGGGCAGAGGAAACGGCAAAATGGCAGGCTTTCAAAAAACACATGCAAGACTACAGCAAAACCAAGAACTATCCGATTGATTCAATCGTGCTGTGGGAAAAATATTTGGTCTATGGTACTGTCCTGGGTGTTTCTGCTAAAGCGCTGTCGCAATTGCCGATCAAATTCCCACCTGTAGATCAGGCTGTGGCTACTTCCTATTGGGCTGCTTCTGCCGGCTCTACTACCGGTATTTCGGATTTTTCCACCTCGCTGGCTGATATTTCCTCTGCCATCAGCAGTATTTCTACCGCCGCCAGTTCAAGTTACGGAGCCTCAGGAGTCGGTTCATCCGGCAGTTCTTCTGGAGGTGGAGGTGGTGGAGGTGGAGGCGGTGGGGGTGGAGCCGGTTAAATCAAAAACCGCCTTTTATCTTCCGATAAATCAATAAACTCATCAGCTTCATTCAAAATTCTGCTGCTGGTCGTTTGTTTAAAAGCAATTACTTCAGTCCTGCGGCCGTGTCCCCGCACATAGTCAAGCAAATCAACATAGTCACCATCACCAGAAACCAAAACCACCACATCCAACAGCGGCAACAACCTCACCACATCAATGGAAAGCCCCACATCCCAGTCACCCTTTTTAGCACCACCATGAAACACCTGCAGAGCTTTGATCCTGGTTTCATAACCCAAGTTAGTCAAAACTTCAAAAAAATCTTTTTCTCGCCCACTTTCACTTTCGATCACATAAGCAAAAGCGCGAATCAATTTTCTATTCGCCACCGCCGTTTCCAGCAAATTTTTAAAATTTACATTGGTATTGTAAAGATTTTGCGCCGAAAAATACATATTCGACACATCAACAAAAACACCAACGCGCTGTTCCGCGTGTTTAATGGGATTAGTTTTCATAATCCCATCGTATCACACCTATTGGGGAATAATTCTGACAATCTTATCATCGCCGCTGCGAACGTTACCTCTGCCATCTTGATTGCTGGTAGCAAAATACAGGTGGCCATCAGGCCCCATCACTAACTCCCTAATTCTACCAAAATCATCCAGCGGTAGTTTTTCATACATCAAAATTTCTTCAGGATTTTCCGGATTGATCACAAAACGCATGATTCCTTCGCCCACCAACAAACCGGCAAAAAGATTATAGCGAAACTCGGGAATGTGCTCAGAATCATAGAAAAGTACCGAGGCAGGGGCGATGGCGGGAGTAAACACTACCAGTGGATCTACCATACCTTGAGCAGAGTTTTGATGAGAAACGCGCGGCCAGCCATAATTTTCACCGGGTTTGATTAGATTGATTTCGTCACCGCCACCCGGGCCATCAAATCCGGACGGACCATGCTCAGAGGAGTAGAGAGCTTCACTGCCAGGATACCAAGCAATTCCTTGAGGGTTGCGATGGCCATAAGACCAAACCCGGCTACCAGAAAAAGGATTATCATCCGGCACGGAGCCATCAGCATTGACACGCAAAATCTTCCCTCCTAAATTACCTAAATCCTGAGCAATTTCCCGATTAGAAGCATCGCCAGTGGTAATGTAAAGTTTGCCATCCGGCCCAAAACCCAGCTCGCAACCGGCGTGATTATTAGCAGCCGGAATATTGTCCACCACTATCATGCTGTCACTCAGTCCTTCGCCGGTATCAGTAAATCTGGCCACCCGAGCCATCATCGTGCCAGCCGGCGTAGTGGCATAGCAAACATACAAATATCTATTAGTCGCGTAATTTGGATCCAAAACCAGACCCATTAAACCGGCTTCACCTCGAGCGGTAATTTCGGTAAATTCGTACAGCGGCTCATTCTGCAGCTCTCCACCGATAATCTCTCTGATTCTACCTGTTCTTTCAGTCACTAAAATTCTCTCAGGGCTGGTAAAAACCACCGACCAAGGCACTGCTAAACCTTCTACAAAAGCTTCAGTTTTGTAAGCAATATTGCTGGCTTCGACGATAGCAAATTGGCTAGTGGGCAAGAGCGGATCAGCGGCCAAACTAGTTTCATTTTCATCTTGAGCACCATTTAAATAAACCGGTTGGCCAGAATTGACATTTGCGAACGGCCAAATGGCTAAATAATCAAGAATCAGGGCAGAAATTAAAATTAAAGCAATTAAGACCAAGCCTAAACCTAAGCGTGCTTTTGTAAGCATAGTTTTTATTCCCGTTTTGTTGACATTACCAACCATTTATAGTCGAGTAGGCAAAAAAGAAGGAGTAGGGCTGCTTCTACTCCTTCCGTACCTATGCGTGAACAAGTTTTGTTAACTTGTGACATAGATCACAATATTATCAATAAATAATGACATTGTATAGGACCAGTAAGAATATGGTAAGAAAAGCTATTTTCTAGAAATAAAGCGGTTGTTCCTGATGTAAAAGCGCAATTTTTCCTCGACAGCCTTGCTAATTCCCACCCGCGTAGTAAAAACAATCTCCTCTTCAGTCACAAGCTTAGAGTCCTCATCTTCAGCAACATAAAGCTGACTTGAAAATAGGCTCTGACCATCATGGCTTTTGTCGATACCCAAAGCCTGTGTTAGCCTGGCCGGACCACTGCAAAGTAACTCCAGCCTCTTTTGCTGCCGACGCTGCCTCATTACCTCAAGACCAGACAAAGGTTCCAGGGCGCGCAAGAGCACTCCTTCGCCAATGCCTTCGGTGTAAGTGGCAACATTGGCACAATAATGCAGGCCATAACTCAAGTAAACATAAATTGTTCCCGGAGCGGCAAATAAAGATTTATTTCTTGGAGAAATGCCACCATAAGAGTGGGCGGCCGGATCATCTTGATGATAACTTTCCGTTTCCACAATTCTACCGGCCACCAAGCCTTCCGGCAATTCATGTACCAGAATTTTTCCCAATAAATCCGGCGCCACCTCCTGTGTTTTTCTGGCAAAAAATTCTTTAGTGAGTTTTTGCATAGTTAGAGCATCTAGGCACCATATGGCTTACTACTTTGGAGCAAAACTTTAAGCCTATTCATCATTTTGTGAAATTCATCAATATCTTTATATTCAAAATAGAAAAATTTACCTAGCCTAATGAAGCGCATAATTTGGTGCAGTCTCAGCTCGGCTTGATTGATTCGTTTCCCATAACCTTCCTCCAAAATAGCAAGAATGCTCTCATTGAATCTGTAGGTTATGCTCGCAAAATCTCTCAAAGGCGGACCAGCAAGCGAATCTACCCAGTCAATCAAAATCGGATTGCTGTTTTGCCACATAACATTACCATTATTGGCATCATCATGAACCAAAGTTGAGTTTGTCCACTTAAAATTATTAAGATTTTCAAGAACTAACTCTTTGGCTTGGTCAATGAGTTGCTGTGCCCACAAATACTCAGGGGGCAGGCCATTAAAATCCTGTTCTTCCAGTTCTGCTGTTGCCAACTGTTTAAAACTATCAAACCTGTTTTCTTTTTCATGAAGTGAGCCAAAATAGTCAAATTTAATTTGATGTACCTGTTTTAACAGCATGCCTAGTTTGATTAAATACTCTTTATTATTCCAAAGTTTCTTGTTTTTCAAGTCTTTCACCGTTCCTCCAGGAATGTATCTGCTTAATTGCCATCCATACTTAAATACCGGATGGTTGTGGGCAGAGTGGAGGATTTCTTCGTGAGGGATATGATGAGTACTCAATAAATCATGAACATATTCCAATTTCCCCATAGGAGGCCAATATTCAAAACGGAAAATTTTGCCTACATATTTATTCTTTTCGCTTTCTAGCAGATAGGAATAACTATCAGCAGATTGAAATTTTTGGACAATTTTCAAATCAACCTTGAAGATATCCTCAGCAGATTTTTTCAACTCAAGTGGTAGATAATCCTCAAATACGAGTTCCGGCATAGAGTAATTTTACATCTTCTGCCAGAAAAAAGGTAAAAGATAATTTGGAGGTGTGGCAATTTGAGAGCCAAGTACGATTGCAGACTAAGGCAAAATAGCTGCAAGTACCCACAAGGGAAGTGACAAAAGAATAACCGCACCTAGAACTCCCAACTTATTTCGCTTTAGAACCACCAAAGAGCCAATAATTCCTAAAAGATCTAATGGGTACGTTACATAATTACAATATAGACTGCACCATTGGTGTGGTCTATGAAAAATATTTGTAAAGGAGCTATGAATTTCGAAAGTTTGTAAAAGATCTCTAATGAAATGATAAAGCGAGAAAATGAAAATAGTTATAAAGAGAGATCGCAAAAGCGGTTTCATATACTGATAGTTGGATTTAATTCTCTGTATCTACGTATATATATCTCTGCACTTTTTGGATCATCATAAGTTGGAGTATTTTCGAATCCAAAGCAGAAATCGACAGCTTGTAATTGTGATAAAAACTCTAACCGATCAATAAGGATATTAAATGGTCTGGAAATTCCTTTATTCAATTTAACAGCTGCGTCATTTTCAACACCAACAAAAAGCAGATCCCCTGCTGACTTTGCAGAACGAAGGTAAGCCAAATGACCATTGTGTACCACATCAAACACTCCTAAAGCAAGAATGGCTCTTAGACCCCCGTTTCTTGTTTCTCTAATTTTCGAAACAGCTGCGGAATAGGCTAGTATTTTTCTTTCAAATCCTCCTAATTCTGGATTACTAGTCTTTCGATGGTCATTTATTGTCACTTTATATTTATTTTTGTTACACAACCTTATATTTCACAGCTCGTCCTTGCCCCAACCGCTCAATTTTCTTAAGAGCAATGAGCTTACTTGTGACCTGGTTGATGGTGGGACGGGGAATATTCAATTTTTCTGATAATTCCATTGGAGTTGCTTCTTTCTGCCGCTGCAAATACTCCCAAACTTTAATCTGAGTAGGTGAGAGTAATTTTTCGAGGTTTTCAGTTGTAAGTAATCCAATAGCATACTGTGACTGCTCTAAAACTACGTCTAAAAAGAAATCCAACCAAGGTATAACTGTTGGATTCTTAGTTGCAAATGTTTTTTGGCTTTGTCGCAACGACATGTAGTAATCTGGTTTATTATCTTCAATAATTTTTTCGTGAGAAATGTAAGGTATATATGCATAACCAGCTTGGAGTAAGAGCAGATTAGTTAAGATACGTGATAGTCTGCCGTTTCCATCGCTAAAGGGATGAATTTGTAGAAATTGGACGATAAAATGCCCAATAAGCAGTAGTGGGTGATATTTGCCACTGGCGAGCTCTTGAGTGGTCACTGTGGTCAACTCTGCCATCGCCATTGGTGTCAAATATGCTGGGGTTGTATCAAATAAAATCCCAACTGATTGTCCAGCCTCGTCAATCATATGGACTTTATTTTCCTGTTTTTTATATTCACCACGATGAAGTTGATCTTTATCTACATATTTGAGTAATTCCTGATGGAAATGTTTGATCAAATTTTCTGAAAACCGAAGCTCATCCCAAGAGTTAAACACATTTGTCAACAGTTCAAAGTAGCCTTGCACTTCTTGTTTGTCTCGATTTGCAAATTGTTGAATAGAAATTCCTTTCATCAGTTTTTCAATGTCATCGTCAGACAATCTTGCACCCTCAATTCGGGTAGACGCTCCCGTAGAAGTCACAATAACTGACTTTTTCAAACGTCCAAGTACCTGAGGGTTAAGTTTGGCTCCACCAATCCATTGTCCTTTCAAGCCATCAATTTCAGCAATTTTTTGCCAGATTGAACTCGGAAGATTGTCTAAAAGTCGGTTAAGGGTGGATAAAGTCATACTTTTCTTATATTTTGACTATATAAGATTATATAAGAAAATACAAGCTCATTTTCAAAAGACGTCACTAAATACTTTTCGAAAATGCATAACGAAGTTCTCTATCTGAGCTCTCAACTTTGCAATAAATAGTCAAAAATCTATCATCATTTTCTACTCTGAAGAGAGTGCTTGGATTTAAAAAATACAGAAAAATCGTTTGATGAGAAAAAAGGTCGGCTCGAACCTAAAAATAGCTTGATAACAAGGGATAATCAGGCTTTTTCGCCTGCTCATTCCCGTTTGGAGCGGGAAACGGGGTTCGAACCCGCGACCTCCTCCTTGGCAAGGAGGCGCTCTACCACTGAGCTATTCCCGCGAACTTACATTTACTTGTTAAGCAAGGCATATTGTACACAGCAATCTCAAAATTGTGAAGCGTTTAGCACTGATTGCAAACGCCCGTCATCCCAGCTTTCACCTACACTAGTGTATAATTCCCCCATATGATAAATTCATCTTTTCTGAACACTCCGGAATTCAAGCGCGCCAGCACCAATGCCGCCGACAGCTTCGTCAAAACTTTTTTCAAGTGGCTTGGCATCGGCATTGCCAGTATTGCCAATTTCATCAAATCGATGATCATGATGGCGATTGGAAAATAAAATATGTCTCCACAAAATTCCGAAAGAGAAATTTGTAGTGAAGCTATTTCAAAATTTGAAATCCGTTTTGGGACTGTCTATGAACCAGCAGATTATCCCGACTCACGCTATGTCGTCGTTGACTTAGGAAGGGATTGCTTCTTTGGTGCTTCTTGGGTGTATCAAGATAGTCAGGGTAAAACTCGTTTATCTATACCCGGAACACACTATACAGGACGTATTGGAGAGATTGTAGGTTTTATGACACTTGAAGAAATGCTGGCTGCAGCAAAAAACAGTGGTTGGCAAAGCAAAGAAATGGAAGAACTTTTTCGAACTGAAGCGGAAAAACCATCCAGATTTTTAACAGAAGAAATTTAACCTTCTTAATGCTTTGAAGCTTTATTAGTCAGAGCCGCAATCATCTTCACCCCGGAAAAATAAACTAACATCAGTGCGAGCAGTAGAATAGCAAAATAGTGAGAAAACCACCTCACTCCCAAAATATCCATCTGCGCGCCAATCACTCCAGCTAAAATCACATATGGAATTTTCCGCAAAAGTTCATATGAAGATATAGTCACAGCCCGAATACGTGAGGGAGTGTTGTGGTTCAAAAGTTCAGATACCGCACTTTGTCTGAGGGGACTGTAAAACACACGCATAAAGAAGAGCGCCACCCAAACAAGAGCAGGAATCCAGGGTGAGAAAATGTAGTTAATGATTATAAAAATCGCACTTGCAGCAATAATATTTTCAAGTTTAAATTTCCGAGAAAATCGCTCATATAAATAGCTGGCAGGTATGGCAATTAGCGTCGCTCCGGCATAAATCAAGCCAATTTGGGTGCTGTTAAAACCCCAATCAACTACAGCTGCGTCATCAAGAATTTCATACTCAACCACCATAAAAGCTCCAATAATAAACAGGAGTAGAGTGCTTTTGATCATTGAGGGCTGAAAAAGCTGACGCAAGCCTTGGGAATTTTGTTTGATAAAGTTGCGCAAAGAAAAGACCTCGGTATCGACAGGTGGCTCCACCAACCAAAGTGACACCACCAAACCAACAAGTCGGAAAACACCACTCATCACAAAGGGCATGAGCGGCCAAACCGCAAACATCAATCCGCCCGCAATGCTCGCAAAAGCAATGCCGCCATTTTCGAAGCGCTGCATTTTAGAAATTACCTTTGGATATTCATTCTCTTTACCCTCTGTTACCAGATTGTCATACATAAAAGCTTCCATGGCACCGGAATAAAAGCTGTAACCCAAATTCACCATCACCCAGATGAACACAAATTGCGGGAAAGTATCGGCAAACACCCAGGAAAACTCAGCAATTGCGGTAAATAGAAAAGATAAAATGAGCGTTTTTTTCTTGCCGATCAGGTCTGACAGTGCGCCGGTGGGCAACTCAGCAACAACCGATGTTACTAAACCGATTGCTTGCAACAGTGCTGCTTGACTTAAATCAAGAAAATTAAGTAAATACAAAAGCCAAGGTGCATACCAAAAATAGGTGCTGTAAAGCGCCACCAAAATGTAACCAAGCTTAAGATTTTTGTGCATAGTGAAATAGGCAATAGCAGTATTATAGGTGAAACTTTCTTTCCTCACACAAGCAATCACCTTCACCCCAGCAATGCTACAATGCTTTCACATGATTAAAAGGATAGTCAAAAAATTGGCATTGCCGCTCGTGTTCATACTGGCATTTTCTGCTCTTGTTTCTTTTTACTATTTTGGCAACGAAAACAACAGCGCCGCTATTAGCACTATTACCAAACCTACAACCAAACACCAAGAGAAAAAAAGTCCTACTAAAATTAATCTCCCAATTATCATGCCAGTTGCCACAACACCGCCAACTCCAAATTCAAAACCTACTAAACCCGACCCACCTCCGGGCACTAAATTAACCAGGGCCTCAATTTTTTGGGTTGGCGAGGCAGCAGACGAAAGCAATGCCTTTATTCCCAACGATAAAAGTGCCTGGGATACCCAGTGGCAAGAACGCTACGGTGGTATAGATTCTCCGGATGATCGCTGCAGCTATCACCCCTGCGCTTTCACCCCCCAAGAAAACCCTTTTTATTTTGCGCTGCCATACAATGACCTTGATGCTAGGGGTCAAAGAAAAGCTTCAGCAGAGAAGATTCCTTGGTTTCAAAGTTATCAAAACGAAAAAACTGTCCTCAAAAACCGCTGGGTATCAATCACCTTTGAGGGCACAACCTGCTATGCTCAATGGCAAGATGTTGGGCCGCTGAAAACAGATGATTTTGCTTATGTCTTTGGCAATGGCCAACCCACCAATACCTTTGGGGTTAAGGCCGGGATAGATGTTTCACCAGCGGTGCGGGACTGCTTGGGTATGAGAACCAATGAAATAGTAGCGTGGAAATTTGTTGCCGATCACCAAGTTCCCCCAGGTCCCTGGAAAGAAATTGTTACTTCGTCGGCAGTTCATTGGTAACTAGGTTATGGCCAAAACTAAGGTGGTGCAAGTTCGCGTCACCACGTTTGAGCACTTTATTCCAAAGCATCTCGCTCCCCTCAAGAGCCCTGACAATGCTGGTAAACACCACATAAAAAATCACGCTTCGATAAAATATCCGCTGGAGTGGCAGCCAGAGTAAAAGTCGGCGTTTTTGGTCTTCTTTTACAAAAGCAAGGAGGGCATAAATAAGATCTATCAGAATAAAGATAGCAAAAAGAAACCAGAGTTGATTAAAGAAATTAAAGGCCAGCCAACTCAAGAATAAGACATCCATCAGCGGGTAGAGAAGTGGCAAAAAGAGAGTGAAAATCATAGTGTTAGGCAGTACTATCAAACCCAAACTATTCAGCCGAAGCGAAAAGAGGTGCGAGCGATACTTAATCAGACACTGAATGGTACCAAAAATCCAGCGGGTGCGCTGTCTGATAAAATCCCGGAACCGAAAAGGTGTTTCTGTGTAAGCTACTGCTTCTGGTTCATAAATAACTTTTTTGCCACTCGCAAGCATGGCGAGAGTCATATCCTGATCCTCAACCAAAGTATCACTCGAATAACCGCCAAGCTTGATTAGATCAGCTTTCCGCCAAGCCCCTACCGGGCCAGGAACAACACCGACAGCATTGAGATAGCTAAAGGCTTTTTTATCAATATTTTGCGAGATAACGTACTCAAGGTGTTGGAATTTGCTAAAAATACTG
>CAZESB010000006.1:0-7246 GCA_964515115.1 uncultured Pseudomonadales bacterium
ACCATCCAGTTTTCTGGGCCGGTTTTCGGCAATTCCTGAGGCATTTCCGGCTGAGCACCAGGCATGGTGCAGGTGGTACTCTCTACATTTTCAGCCAGGCGGCACTTGTTGGCGCCGTCAGCATCGGTGTAGCAGATGTGATTTGAGTTGGAACAGTCGGCGTTAGTGGTGCAGGTGTCATTACAGCCAGGCGCTGGAGTGACCACTGGGGTCGGGGTCGGGGTAGCCGTAGCAGGAGGGCGGCACTGCGTGTCGCTTGGGTTTGAGCTCAGCCGGCAGAACTTGCCACTGTCGGTGGTTTGGCAGACGAGGCTACCGCTACAATCAGTATCCGCTTCACAACTTTCATTACATCCCGGAACTGGTGTTGGTGTCGGGGTGGGAGTCGGTGTTGGGGTCGGAGTAGCTGTGGTTGGCGGCCGGCACTGCTCATCATCAGGATTGCTCTCCAGCCGGCATTTATTGTTCTCACAAGAAAGATTGCTGGGACACTGAGCGTCTGAAGTGCAGTCACTGTTGCAGGATGTCTCCGGGATACTCAGCGCAATTGAACACTCACTTGGAGATTCATTTTTCTCGCCATTGAAAACCTTAGCCGTATTATTGAGCGTACCGTCCGTAGCATCATCAGCCAGCTTGACGTAGATATCGAGGGCGGTATTGCTGTCAAGATTGCCTAAATCGGCTATAAAATTATTATCTCCATCGACCACAGCGCTACTAGTGCTACTGCGAACATATTCTAAATTATCGGCCAATTTGTCGGTGATAACCACGCTATGTTGGGTTGGTTCATTGACGCCAATATTAATTCTGTAGATAAATTCTTCACTTGGATAAATATCATCGTTGGCCGCGATTCTGTCACTGACTTCACCATTGGCGTTCAACCGATAAGCTTCTTTGCTAATACAAGCTGCCTCACCGGTAGGAATAACTATGGCGTTAAAACTACATGAACTGGAGCTGTTGGCAACGCCGCTAGTAACAACTTGAGCGACATTATTAAGATTGCCAAAAGAGGCATTTTCCAGCACTTTGACCATGAAAGTAATAACTTCGGTTTGGTTGGGCTGCATTTGTCCGAGTGACAAGCTAATGGTAGTTTGGCCGCCAGTGGATTGAACTTGAAGGCCTGGTGTATTACCCTCATCTTCAACAAATTCAAGACCAGCTGGCAAAACGTCAGTAAAGTTGACATTGCCTGCTGTGGTCGCTTCGGCCTTAATAGTAATTGAATAATATAATAGAGCGCCCCTTTCCAGCTGAACTCCCGGCTCGAGTATGGCGGGTCTACCACCTGGATTGTTAAGAACTGAAATTGCTACTTTCGAAACACAAGTGGCGGCGCCGGTGGGAGGAGCAACGTTAAATTCAATGACGCAAGCGGGGCTGGTAAGCTCATCTGCCGAAGGCTTAGAAGTCGGGGCAGTTGGTGCCACTGGTCCCGAAACCTGTTGCTGCCGCTGCGAGATCATTACACCTAGAGAGGCGACTGCCAGGAACAACAACAAAGCTACCACGGCGATAACAGTTTTGAAGTTGAGTTTGGATTTTTTGTTGCTGCTAGAACTGGAGCCACCAACACTACCGCCGCCTGCGGTGGTAGTACCGACACCGGCTGGAGGTGCGGCAGCAACATTGCCACTGGCCACAGGAGCTGCTGGAGCTTTAGTGTAAGTTGCTTGTGGTTGTTCGTTGGTGCTATCCATAATTATTCGGTTGCTTTTTTTGTTAGTCAAGTTAGTTAGGCGACAGCCCCGCGGTGCTGCAGGTACAGCTTTCCTCTACACACATTGGTACACCTATGTCACAGTCTAGTGCGTCTGCACATTTTGCGTTATCTACGCAGGAGATTCCACCACCTGGAGGCGGTAGTGGCGGTGGAGGATCATTTGGTGACTGTCCAGGCGCCCCGCAGACACAGGAACCTTCAACACAAGAAGGAGCGATATTATTGGCACAAGTCATCAGACCGAGACACTGAGAACTTTCTTTGCACTCAAGCGGTGGGGCAACACCATCTGTTGGCCAGTCTTCGCAGTTTGGTGTGGCGCAAAGTCGACACTCAGCTCGGTAAGCTCCACTTTGGGTGATTGTATATGGTAAAGAAACATTGCCGTTGGCGCTAAGTTCTTCAATTGCGCCGTTGGGTTGAATCACTCTGAAACCATAATTGCTGACCCCGCTTACCTGGCCACAAGTAAAGATAACCTGACTATTGAGAGCTGGAGTACTGGGATTCATGCTAATGGAAAGACACATCGGCGCTGGGGGTTGGCAACTGGCTTCTCCAGGATAACTAGAATGGCGGCAGCGGTAAATTCCGGCACCGGTATTAACGCAGGCGTAATTTGGACCCAAGTCTGTTTGACATTGATCAACTTTGGGTGCTGTTGGTGAATTGGGATTTATACAAACAGAATTGCACTTAAGAGGTTCCGCCGGGGGCTTACAGTCTTGCTGAGCGGGATAACTGGCGTTGCGGCAACGGTACTGAGCTGCTTGACCACTCTGAGCGACGTTGAGGCAGGACAATCCTGAGGGACAAGGGTTTTGGTTAGGATTAGGAACACAGGTGGAGTTACAGGAGAGCTGTTGAGGCGGCGGTGTTGTGGGTGGTGGTGTTGTTGGAGCCGGAGCACAAGCGTATGGTGAAATATCTACTTGTGGATCTCCAAGAGAGTGCTTGGTTTCATTTGGTGGTAAACGGAATTCTCCTCCCACTCTGATTCTGTAGTTAGCAGGCAACTTGCCGGCATCTTTCAGCTCTTTGATTTTTGTAGCCAACGAGTTAATGGTGATATTGGCTTGTCCGCCAAAGTTAAGCACCCTCTGACCGTCCCAGGTCCAACTAACACTGTGACCGCTAGCATTGGGATTAGGATCATTGAAGCTATGCAACCAGTAACCACACCAGTCAACACTAGTGCAGTCATTGGACCAAGTCGGCTTGCCCAGCCACTGGGTTAATTCAGCAAAACCTTGTTGGTGGTTGGGATAAGAATTTCTGGATAAACTGAGATAAAAGACGGCCTGACCAAAATTTTTGGGTGCGGTGCCATCGACTTTAAATTCGTATTTGAGGTTACCTACCTGCTGGGGAAGGGGGGCAAGGCATTGCGCGGAATAGGTACCAGCAGGTGGTTCGGTGGCGCAGTTCCAGTCTAAGTTGTCCCGATTACAACCACTGCCTTCTACACAAACTTGACCATTATTGCCCACATATACAACTGAAACAGCATTATTTGGCGCATTGCTGTCAAATTGGAATTTTTTACACCAGGAAGCGGGGTTTGTGTAGTCTGTAATCGCTGTTACGCATTTACCACTACTATCTTTGATACAGGTTTGATCATTGCAAGCGGTATTCCAGGCGGCATCTTTTTCACACATAAATGCTGCTGGCCAAATTCCACAATCATCTCTAGGATTGGTATTGGCATCACAGTTGGTGTTGCAGCCAGTGGCACCACAGGAACCAACACAAGAGCTACAATTTGGTCCAGTACCTCCACCTCCGCCACCACCGGCACAAGCGCTGCCTTGACAAGTTTGACCTGATGAACAGTTTTCTGCTATCCAGTTATTGCCTCCGGGGGTGTAAGAACCCGGTCCGCAACGGTATTGTTTATTTTCACCTTGAGTTTGGCAGGCAGTGCCACCTATAGGCACACCGTTGTCACAGCCGGGGGTAGTTGAGGTGCTGGATTGGCCTGAAGGAGGTGAGCCTGGACTATCAGCATCATCACGATAAGTACCGGTACAGGAGCCAGGTATGGTGTAGGTACCTTGACAATATTGAGTATTTGGATCTCCAACTACCTCAAAACTGCTAAGCTGGCAGCCTTCGTAATTTTCACAACTGGCTACACTGAGATTATTACAATTTGCCTCTCTGGCTTCTGTCCAGGTACAACCATTTGCTGTAGGACAAGATGCTTGCGAATTAAACTCGCTGCAATTTGCCATCCTTGCTTCTTGTCTGATGTCCTGACTGCGTTGCGAAAGGTAAAGGCCGGCGCCGCTGCCAACTACCAAAATCAAAAGCAAGACCGCGCCAAGAACCATTTTGGCAGACATGCCACCGAGGAAAGATTTTTTCTTGGGCTTGTTGTCTTTGTTTTCATCACTGCCGTCGCTGTTTCCTCCGGAGGATGAACCCAAATTAGTGGCCGGGTCTCCTGGCAAAAAGCTGGCCGGTACACTATCAATTGTGGATTTTGAATTAGCCCCGCCGCTCGATACTTTCTGTCTTAATGATTCAGCATAAGGAGAGGGAGGTGAGTAGGGGTTGTCGGTTACAGCTGGTTCAGAAATTGAAGCTGGATCTGGAGTTGGGGTTGGATCTGGAGAACCACCTGCACCGACAGCAGGATTCTTGTTGCTGTCGTCGCTATTTGGCCTCGGAGGTGCAGAGGGAGCTGCATTAATCATCTATTTTCCTAAATTTTTTTATTGCTTTGCCAAAAAATTACACGCAAGACAGGCAAAACAAACAATAAAAACTTTTGTTTGATAACAGCATACAGACAAAGTTTATCTCAAGTCAATAATCAATCTTACTCGATTTTTACAAAAAATTTACCCGACTGTATTTAAAAGCAATCAAACCTTATCAAAACTAATCACTGCCAGTCCCGGTAGCATTTTGCCGCTGAGAAAATCCAGAGCCGCGCCGCCGGCCGCGGAAACGTATTTGAACTTTTCAGCCAGCCCAAAGTGTTCGATAGCGCTAATAGTGTCACCGCCGCCTACTATAGTAGTATGGGGATTTTTGGCGATGGCTGTGGCAATGGTTTTGGTGCCGGCAGCGAAAAGCGGATTTTCCCAAACGCCCAAAGGCCCGTTCCAGAACACCGTGCCGGCGTTAGCAACGATTTCCTGGTAGAGCTGAGTGGTTTTCGGTCCGATGTCGTAGTAGGCCAGTTGTTCGTTTTCGTCTTGATCCTGCATGTTGCTGGTGAGGTTGATGGTTTGAGTTTGGTTGCTGGCGCTGGTATCTATACTTGGAGCGGCGATGACGTCAAGCGGATAGATGATTTTGGGCAGCGGAATGTAGTCGTCTTTGAGTACCCGCTCAGTTTTGTGGGCCGCGATCAGGTCTTGGGCAAATTTGATGTAGTCGATGTTTTCTTTGCTGGTGTCAGCCGGAGAGTCCTCAACGTAGGAGCGGTAGATTTCCAGGCCTTCGGCTTTGAGGAAGTTGTTGGCGACGGCGCCGCCGACCAAAATGATATCGGCAATCCTGGCCAAGTGCTCGGCGGCGCCCACCTTATCAGAAATCTTGGCTCCACCCAATACAATCACTAAAGGCCTGGCCGGCGTTTCCATCAACGCAGAAAGCTGAGCCACTTCTTCCGCCAAAGCAAAACCGGCAAAGCTGGGCAAATACTCAGCCACCCCAACAGTAGAGGCATGAGCGCGATGTGCTGCCGAAAAAGCTTCATCTATATATACTGCCGCCAATGACGCCAATTGCTTGGCAAATTCAGGATCGTTTTTGGTTTCACCCTCGTGAAAGCGCAGATTTTCCAGCAAAATCGCCTGGCCTGGACTTAAATTGGCCACGGCTGCACGGGCTTCTTCACCCACTAAATCCCCCACAAACTCAACCGATACTCCCAGTTTGGTTTTCAAATAATCCACCACCGGCTTCAAACTCAATCCCGCCTCTCCAGCCGACTTAGGCCGACCCAAATGCGAAATCAAAATCACTTTAGCTTGGTTTTCTAGCAAAAACTGTAGCGTTTTCAGCGAAGCCTGAATCCGTCGGTCATCAGCCACCTGCTGCCCGCCAGCCGCCTCTTCAAGTGGGACATTGTAATCCACCCGCAGCAAAACCGTTTTATTACGAACATCATCTGGAGTGGGGAGTTTAAGTTGCACTGGTTTTTTCTTGATAATGTTTATTGAGTTTTGGATCTGTCGATAATGACCACTTATAGGCCTCAAGCAATGGTTCAATTTTTTCAATTAACTCATCCACATTGTCAAATTGAGGCATTCCATCTACTGAAAAATAAAAATCAGTGGCATAGTCGGGGTGGCGATATTCAGAACCTTCGTCCTGATGCATGGCTTGAATATCATAAATCCTAATATGAAGAATTTTTCCTTGATGATTCACTTGGAAATAAGCATGGTGCTCCATTATTTTATATTGAAAATAAGCGGTATAATCGGTTTCTTTATTTAAAACATATAGACTAACCACGCCTCGCTCTTCTTCTGCGAGACCAAACCGCCCATCACCTGAAACTGTAACTCTATCCCTGGGTTTTTGTTCAAAAATTCCCAACAATTCCGCGATGACAGAACTTAATTTTTCTTTTCTTGCTTCTGCTTCCTCTGCTTGTTGCTTTGCTTTTGCTTCATTAGCCTCGCGAATGGGCTGCGTTGCGGCGTGAAGTTGGTCCATTTGTCTATAAACCGGACTAAGTTTGTTTAAGAATTTGTCTTCATTCATACTTAACATCTTAACTCTTTTCTGAAAATCTTTCTACACTGTGATATACTACCTGCCTACAGTCAGTCTGGTAGTAGAGCCAGCAAGCGAAATGTCAGCTACACCTTATTAATTAACCCACATTCGCCTGATTGTTCCGGCCAGAACGGCCAAATCTCAAGAAAGGAAATTTTATATGGCAAGTCAAGCAAAAGCTGAAGCTGTGGTTGAGAAAAAACCCGCGGCTAAAGCGGATAAAACGGCTAAAAAAGAGCCTGCAGCTAAAAAGAAAGCAGCAGCCAAAACGTCTAAAACAGACAAAACTACCAAAACGACCAAAGCCGCCACAAAAAAACCGGCAGCTAAAGTAGTTAAAGTAGTTGAAAAAGCACCCGCGGCCAAAGCCACCAAAACATCAAAAGCCACTAAATCAACCAAAAAACCCACCACCATGGCCGAACTGCTGGCAATGACGGATTACCAATTTGTCGTTCCCAAAAAAGGCGAGGTGGTTACTGGTGTCATCACCGCCAAGAGCAAAAAGATGCTCACCATTGATATCGGCGCCAAAACCGAGGGCATCGTGGTTGATAAAGAATTCGAAGCCGCTCGCGAGTACATCGATGAGCTGGAAATTGGTTCTAACATTGATGCGGTCGTGGCCGCTGCGGAAAGTTCCAAAGGCCAAGTGCTGCTCTCGCTCAAGAAAGCCGCCTCCGATGCCAAGTGGGATTTCTTTGAGGAAGCTTTTGAAAATGAAACTGTCCTTGACGCCAAAGGCATTGATGTCAATAAAGG
>CAZESB010000006.1:7346-31266 GCA_964515115.1 uncultured Pseudomonadales bacterium
GTGGTTTCCGGCGTGATGCATTTTGGTTTGTTTGTGACGGTAGAGATTCCTGTCGAAGACCAAGAAGCGATTGGTCACGTCGAGGGTCTCGTTCATATTTCCGAGATTTCTTGGGAAAAAGTTGCTCATCCTAAAGATTATCACCAGGTTGGTGACCGAATTAAGGTAAAAGTGCTGGGCATTGATGAGAAAACCGGCAAGCTTAACCTTTCCATTAAACAGCTGAGCGATGATCCCTGGCAGGGTATTGATGACAGATATCAGCCGGGCACTACCTTGACTGGAGTGGTTTCTCGGGTTGAGTCATTTGGAGTGTTTGTTAATGTTGAGGAAGGTGTTGATGGTCTGATTCATTCGAGCAAACTCGAACCAGGTAGTGAGCTGAAGAAGGGCGACGAAATTACAGTGAACGTAGAGAGTGTCGATCCTGATCAGCGGCGCATGAGCTTGAGTTTGGTTTTGACTGAAGTGCCGGTGGGGTATAAATAGAGTGAAATTGAGGGAGGGGGTTGAGCGGTTGTAAAGATTCGCTCAGCTCCCACACCTCCAGGTACGAATTTGCCCATTGCTGCTCAATCAAGTACAATAAAACTCTTACAAAAGAAATCATTTAAAGGAATATTTATATGGCCAAACAACGAATGATTGTCACCGACGACCAGCTGCTCATCGACATGAACTTGCTTTTCAATGCTATCCGCGAAGCCAGCGGCGACTGGGAAAAAGTCGAGCAAGACATGAAAATGTACCTCCAATCTATCCAGAACATGGTGGAGGAAGAAGATGAGGATTAAGAGTTATTGAATCAAAAGCGAGCCGGCTTATCAAGTCGGTTTTGTGTTGCTATATTCTGCCTCTGCGCCTATCGTGGGCACGCGCCGCATCCTCAGGCATCTTGTCTGCTAATTTAGCCTCTCTGAATACTCGTTGGGCTATTTGGGTAAGTTCTTCCGCATGCTGTTCTCCAGTGTCACTCGATATGGTATCGCTGGTTTGTCCACCCCGAACATACCCTCTGCTGCGGCTTTTATCGCGCACAACCGCTACAACATCTCTGGGGGGAATATGTGAACTATTCTCTTGTGTTGACATAAATTTCAAGATTATAAAGTCCTATATCTATTACTATCTAAAAATATAGGTCAAAAATAATTTGCAGTCAATAGTCAATTTTCAGGCGGGTTTTAAATAGAAATAGACCTATAATATTGACAAAATGCCAAAAATGTGACATACTAAAAGTATGGATTGATCGTGATCCTGCTCTTTAAAAAGCGGTCATGTTCGGCCTTTCAATCAGGGTTTTTCTCTAGTGGAGGAAAATCGCGGTTGGAGGGCCGTCTCCCCGCCGCAATTGCGCGGTTGGGGTGAAATCCATGGCTCTCCGGGAGAAAAAGTGTTTGAATTAAATGAGGGCGAGCTGCGGCTCGCCCTCATAATCATCCTGGTCGTCGCCGCGCTCGCGGCGGCGATCATTTTCCTGAGCAGCCCCGAGATTTTTCCGGGGCTGCTCGACAATCTGCCTTACCCGGAGTGCATCCCGGGTAAGGCAGACGCATTGCAGCCGCCCTTGGGCTGCGTGCGTCCCTGAGCCCACCCGCCCCGCCGGCCGAAAACCGGCGGGGCTTTCCTTTACCTTTCCCTCAGCACTTTCCCAACCCCCAACCTCCTCAACCCCAATTTTAGCCTGATTTGTGGTATAATGGACTCTCTGCCCCAGAGAAAAACTAATGTCCTAAGGAGGTATATGGCATACGTAATCACCTCAGGCGATGAGGGAGTCCAGATCAACGAAGGTACTCGCCTGGCTTTTGCCGGCGCGGGTTACAAACTCGATGGTTTTGGGGAGGCTGTCAAAATTCTCAAAAAATATCTCGGCCAAGAGCTGCGGATTGCTGCCGCTGCGGAAAATGCTTGGGTTAAGGATCAGCTCGATCTCGACAACTGGGAGCAGGTCAACGCCAGCTCTCAACAGCATACTCAAGCCCTAGCCGATCAGCACAAGCTGCTTTATGCCGGCTACATTCCCTTTTCTGATCCGGTTGAACTCGATCATGGCATTCGTGGCCACATGGTTCGCCCTGAAGGGATGCATTTGGCTACCAAAATTGCTTTTACCCTTGGTGGTGGTGAGCAAACTTACAATCTTGGTCACTTTCTGATCAGCGCCGACTGGGTGGGTGATGCCGATGAAAAATTGGTACGCCGAGTTTTAGAACCGCAGATCACTCACTACACCAGCCTGGTCAATCAAGAGAAGCTGCCTTTTGAGTTCGAAGAAGCCGGTGAACTGCCGGAAGAAATGAAAGAGCGCAACCGCGCCATGCTGAAAAAAGTCGGCCTTTTACCATAAAAAACAGGCAAGTAGGGCACATTCAGGCCCTATTTTAATTGCAAATTTTTTATTGACAAATAACTCCAGCCAAGTAAACTAACCAAGTATCAATAGTTGAAAGGTAGGTATGGGGGGCGAAATGCAACAACCTCATGAAACTGAAACGCCAGAAAAAATTTTATTAGAAGCCGCCAAAAATCACGCTGAAAAGATGCGCGTGGCGGCGGACGACAAATTAGCCAAATGCGTTGACGGCGGCTACAAAGAAAACGAAGCGGTGGGAGCGTTGGCTATTCCCGGCGGCCATCTTGGTATTGCCATGAATTTGTTGGCTCTGGGATATTCTCCGCAGGAATCGTTTGATATGACCTATAATTTTCTCAATGATCTAGGCATTACTTTTGGTTGGCATACTGATAATCATGAGGGCCATGGCGAAACTATTGTTGGTTGCGGCCACTGCAATGCTGCCATCAAGCGTGGCGAGGAGTATGGTGTTGACGGTGAGGCCGTAGCAGAATTGCTTGATCTCATCAGAACCGAACAGCAGCGCGGCGAAAAAAAGATGGAATGTGTGGTGCTCAATCGGGATCATGCCGAAAAAGCTATTTTGGTTGTGAGAAGCACTGATTTTACGGTCAAACCTTGGGACGAAGAGGCCGATATTCAGTACTTTATTTATGATCAGGCTCGGCATATGCTGCTTTTGGATGAGCTGGCTGAAGTCTATGATCTTGATAGAGAGCAACTGCAAGCAGTAGTTGAGCATCAAATCAACGCCACTCTGGGGTTACTGGGTTCAAGCCGAGGCAAGCCGATGATTGCCGTGGATGTTTCCGATGGTGACGCGGCGGTAGTGGCAATGTTGGGTTACGCGCCGGTGATTGAGTAAAATTTCAAAATCACCCTTGCAAACCTAAATCGACTATAATATAATCACAGTCCTGTTCGGGATAACAGATTTTATCGTGTCCGCCCATGGCGGATAAAGACATTTCACCAGGCAGCTTGTTTGGCGAAATCCCTCAAAGTCATTTACAAAATTAAGAAGCAAGGTGCGACTTGTCCGCTCCTGACGTGAATTGGGCCCTTAGCTCAGTTGGCTAGAGCGCATCATTTGCAATGATGAGGCCAAGGGTTCGAATCCCTTAGGGTCCACTCGGGTGCGCGGTTGGTGGTTAGCAATTAGTTCTTGGATGTCCTCGCCGGGCTATCTGGGAACTAACTGCTAGCTTCCAAGCTAGAAGTAAGCCCTTTAACAAGTGAAGATAACTGTCATGATGTAAAAGTCAGATATAAACGTATATCAGTGGCTTAGCATCTAACAAGTCAAGAAGAAAACAAACAAATGCTACTTGATTGCACATTAAATTATGTGAATTAATGCAGATGGTGGATGCCTTGGCTTGCTTGACCGAAGAAGGACGCCTAGCCCGCGATAGTCGTCGGGGAGCTGGCAAAAAGCTATGATCCGGCGGTGTCCGAATGGGGCAACCCACTCATGTGAGAGCATGGGTACTGTCCGCCTTTTGGCGGCCGGGGGTAACGCGTTGAACTGAAATATCTAAGTAAACGCAGGAAAAGAAATCGTAAGAGATTCCCTTAGTAAGCGACGAGCGAACAGGGAACAGCCCAAATCCGCCTTTGGCGGAGGTTGTAGGACCTCAACATCGTTTTTCAATGAATAGCAGAATACTGTGGAATAAGTAACCAGAGTGCGTGAAAGTCGCGTACGTGAAATTCAATGAAAAATGTAGAGTGTTCCTGAGTAGGTTCGGAGACGGCAAACTCCGTTCTGAAGCTGGGGTGACCACACCCCAAGGCTAAATATCAAGCAAGACCGATAGCGAACGAGTACCGTGAGGGAAAGGTGAAAAGAAGGGTGGAAGACCCCATGAAATAGATCCTGAAACCATTTGCTAACAATCAGAGAGAGTCTGGAGAGCCTTTCGGTTCTATGGATGATCTCGTGCCTATTGAAGAATGAGCCGGCGAGTATTTGCTAGTTGCTTTGGTTAATCCGCTCCGCGGAGTAGCCGCAGTGAAAGCGAGCCTGAATAGGGCGACTTTGTAACTAGTGAATGACCCGAAACCAGGTGATCTAACCATGACCAGGGTGAAGTCCGCTGAAGAGCTGATGGAAGCCCGAACCGTTGTACGCTGCAAGGTGCTCGGATGAGTTGTGGTTCGGAGTAATATGCTAATCGAACCTGGAGATAGCTGGTTCTCCCTGAAATATATTTAGGTATAGGGTCGCGTTAAGTTTTGAGGGGGTAGAGCACTGATCGGGTGTTCCGGGGGCAACCTCGGCCATCTAGTCAAACTCCGAATACCTCAAAATGTTTCGCGGCACTCAGCACCTGGGAGCTAAGTTCCGGGAGCTAAAGGAAAACAAACCAGACCTACAGCTAAGGTCTCAAAGATAAATTTAGTGGGAAAGGAAGTATTAATCCTCAGACACCTAGGAGGTCGGCTTAGAAGCAGCCAACCTTTAAAGAAAGCGTAACAGCTCACTAGCCGAGGATTAATGCGCCTAAGATATAGCGAGGCTCAAATTTATCACCGAAGCTTAGGGTTTTGCTAACGGATTTATCTGTTGGTGGAGCGGTAAGGGAGCGTTCTGTGTGCGTTGAAGCTGGCCCGTAAGGAGCTGGTGGAGCGATCAGAAGTGAGAATGCCGGCATGAGTAGCGAAAATGAGGTGAGAATCCTCATCTCCGAATGACCAAGGTTTCCGCACCCACGTTCGTCGTGTGCGGGTTAGGCGACCCTAAGGTGAGTCTGCCACAAGGCAGAGTAGCCGATGGATTACCGGTTAATATTCCGGTCCTTGGTTAGTATCGTTTGATCTGGGGAAGGACGGTGCAGGATAACGTAATAAGAGCAGTGAATGTTCTTACTAATCACTAAAGTAGTCAGCGTAGGAAAATCCGCGTTGATGCTGTCCGCTTTCGAGCGGACGTAGCTGAGGTGTGATGGGGCTCCAATTCTTCGGAAAAGGAGTTTTACGCGATTTCAGCACCCTGGAAAAGTTTCGCAGAGAGACACTAATCAAATCGTACCGATAACCGACACAGGTGGTCAGGTCGAGTAGACCAAGGAGAGCGAGAGAAAGTAGTTTAAGGAACTCGGCAAAACAGCTGGGCGTAATTTCGAGAGATGCCCTTCCGCCGCAAGGCGGACGCAGTGAATGTCGTGGGATGGACTGTTTACCAAAAACATAGGTCTGTGCAAACTCGCAAGAGGAGGTATACAGGCTGAAGCCTGCCCAGTGCCGGAAGGTTAATTGCGAGGGTTTTTCCGCCGCAAGGTGGATAAGCCTTCAATAGAAGCCCCGGTGAACGGCAGCAGTAACTATAACTGTTCTATGGTAAGAATTCGTTGCCATAGTAAAACTTGGCTATATGCTGGAAAACCTGAGTATCTTGCTTTACTACAGTTGATGCAATATTCGAGTGATATATTTCATTCGTAATGGCAAATCGTAGTGACAATAAGTCAAGTGCAGGCAATCAGCAGGGAAGGCTAAATCCATGGTGGATTGTTGGTTTTACTGACGGAGAAGGTTGCTTTTCAGTAAGTAGGTTTAAAAATCCAACTTGCAAGAGTGGTTATCAAGTTCTCTATGAATTTGTAATTACTCAAGGAAAAAGCAGCGAAACAGCGATGAAAGCAATTCAAAATTATTTTAATTGTGGTCATATTTATATTAATCGTAGATATGATAATCATCATGAAAACTTGCTTCGTTATTGTGTAAGAAAACAGAAGGATCTTAAGGAAATAATTATTCCATTTTTTCTAAAACATCCTTTACAATCCGCAAAAAAAGAACAGTTTGAAATATTCTGTTCAAAATTAATGGGTTTGGAACCCTCAGAGACTATACGCCAAGCCCGCCACGGCGGGAAGAGATAGTCCGATCCTAGTGGCGACACTAGGAGTGTTGCAGAAATGCTAACACCCATCAAAGAATATTGATGAGTAACAAAAAGATTGATGTATCAATCTAAATGAGCGAAGTTCCTTGTCGCTTAATTGGCGACCCGCACGAAAGGTTTAACCAGTCCCACACTGTCTTGAACTACTACTCGGCGAAATTGAAATGGCTGTGAAGATGCGGCCTACTGATGGCAGGACAAAAAGACCCCGTAGAGCTTTACTACAACTTGGCATTGATGCTGTATATGAGATTGTTTAGCATAGGTGGGAGAATCCTTCTTAAAAGCTGGATTCGTTAGTGAAATACCACCCGTTTTGTGTGCAGGATCTCACTCAATCTTAATGAAAACTTAAGAGAGGACCCTGTCTGGTGGGTAGTTTAACTGGGGAGGTTGTTTGCTAAAGAGTAACGCAAACGCGCAATGGTACTCTTAGCCTGGATGGAAATCAGGCTGGACGTGTAATAGCATAAGAGTGCTTTACTGTGAGACATACAAGTCGAGCAGTTGCGAAAGCAGGTTATAGTGATCCTCGTGCACTTTGTGGAAGGTGCCGGGCTTATCGGATAAAAGTTACCTCGGGGATAACAGAGTCATCGCTCCTAAGCGTCCCTAGCGTCGGAGCGGTTTGCTACCTTAATGAATAATGACATTGGGGTCCCATTTCAGTAATGGGATGGTGCTGTTCTAGGAATTAGAAAATAACTCAACTAATTCACTAGATAAACATTGGGCTCATAACGGTGAACCCTACGTTTTGTGCAAGGTTTATTTATTAAAATGAATCTATGCCAAAACTTGGCAACACCGTGGGAAGTCTAACGGAAGTGCAACACTCACTTTTAACAGGTTCTTTGTTGGGAGATGGCTACTTAAGCTGCAAAACGAACGCATACTTTCAAGTATGTCACTCGTTCTCGCAAAAGAATTATGTTGATTGGAAATACATGTTGCTGGCGCCTTTTGTCAATAACAGGCCAAAACAATACAAGGGAAATAAGGGAAGAATCGGCTATCGCTTCTGGACAAGAAGCTTGCCAGTTTTTACTCCTTACTATCATCAATTTTATGATTATAAGGGTAGAAAACACATACCAAATTCTCTCCAAATCACACCTCTTGCATTAGCGGTTTGGTATATGGACGATGGTGCTAAAAATCGAAAGAGTGCTTATCTTAATACTCAACAATTTTCAATAGATGATCAGCGCAAGTTGCTTCAAAAATTGAAGGTTCAATATAAGATAGAAGGAAATCTGAACAAGGACAAACAATATTTTCGGATACGCCTTTATCAGAATAGTTCTGAAAGGTTGAAGAAAATTATTTATCCTTACATGATACCTTCAATGAAGTACAAGCTACCGTTATGACCCCGTATCGACTTGAGAGTTTGGGACGAGAACTCTCAGATGGATCGAATTAAATTGACTAAGAATGATTCATTGTTAAAAACAAATCCATAACACGCCCAACTTCCTTTTAATGAGTAGAGGAAGAAGGTATAGTCAGGCTTTATACGAAAGTATAGAGATTGAGCGATGTCGGCTCAAATTGAGGGCCCCTTTTAGAGCAATCTAAAAGGTAAATTTGGCTAATAACGGTGAAACCCTACACTGCGAAGCAGGTTGAGGGCAATACCGTGGGAAGTCGAGGAGAAATATGCCACTTACAGACTTACAACGACAGGTTCTGATCGGAACTTTGCTTGGAGACGGTCATCTTGAAAGAAATGGACATCACGTCCGTCTCAAGATTGACCACTCTCTTAAGCAAAAAGCATATGCATGGTGGAAATACCAGGTGTTGAAAAATATTACACCGTCACCACCAAAACGGATTGCTATTTTCGACTCAAGAACCCAAAAGGTTTATAAGCATTATCGATTTGCGACTTTCAGTTCCAGCGAATTGGAAGATCTGTATTCACAATTTTATACAGATGGTACGAAAAAAGTACCTTCAAGAATTCGGCAATTGCTTACAGAACCAGTAAGTTTAGCTGTGTGGTATATGGATGATGGGGCACGTCGGACAGATTGCCAGGCTTTGCGTATTCATACGAATAGCTATGCCTTGGCGGAAGTACAGTTGTTGCAAAACACACTGCAAGACAATTTTTCTATTCAAACCTCTCTTCATCGAGCTGGAAAGAATGGACATGTCTTATATATTCCGTCAAGAGCAGCTCAAGCCTTTTGCAATCTGATTCGCCCTTTCACCCTATCCATTTTTAAGGATAAACTCCTTTGACCCCGTAACGACTGGATCCGGATTCAAGATCATACTTGATGAAGGTGAAGATAGAGATTTGTTGGGATTGTGACCCTAATGACAATCTTTATAACACGCCGAACTCCAACCGTGACAAAGTTGGAAGATGATATAGTCTGCACTGCTAGTAATAGCAGAGTATTGTGCATCGCATCCTGGGGCTGAAGAAGGTCCCAAGGGTTAGTCTGTTCGCCTATTAAAGCGGTACGCGAGCTGGGTTCAGACCGTCGTGAGACAGGTCGGCCTCTATCCGCCATCAGCGTTAGATAGTTGAGGAAGTTTGTCCCTAGTAAAAGTTGCTACACTTCATAGCAATATGAAGTCGAAAAACTTGCCCAAATCGGTGAAATCCTTTACATTAAAACAAGCCATGGTCCATGGGCTGTAAAGGACAATACCGAGGGAAGATTAGAAGATGAATTCACAACAAAGAGCATATATTGCAGGATTGATAGATGCAGATGGAAGCATCATGCTGCAGTTGAAGCCGAGAAAAGGAATGAAGTTCCTTTTTCGAGTAAAAACTGTAGTAGTCATTTATCAAGATGCAAAATGTTTTTCTGAATTAGAAAAATTACATGACATATTAGGTACTGGGTACTTATACCAAAGAAATGATCCGATTTGCGAGATTCGGATTGAAGGATTCACTCAGGTAGAGAAACTACTTAGAAGGTTGAAGCCATATATCCGTTTCAAACAAGATCAGGTTGAATTACTGCTTAAAGCGATTGTAATTCTTAAACAAAAACCTGTTAAAATCGGACAATTTCTTGAAGTTTGCGAAATTGCAGACCTGATTTCTGCGCGCAATTACACGAGTAGGAATAGAAAATATACCAGCCAATATGTTCGCTCAGAGTTGATGAAACATCATCTAATCCCCGTAACGACTAGATCCCTGCAATTTTCAGGGTGAAGATAGAAAGTAGTGTGCCTGCGAGCGATCGCCAGGATCAACGCCTGCTTTTTATAATACGGCAAGCATCCGCCATTGGCGGATGAAGGTATAGTCTATACCTCTGGTAACAGAGGAGTCATATGACGAGAGGACCGGGATGAGGAAATCCCTAGTGTTCCAGTTGTTGCTGTCAAGCGCATTGCTGGGTAGCTACATTTCTTCGGGATAACCGCTGAAAGCATCTAAGCGGGAAGCCCATTCCAAGATGAACTATCTCATTAAGACCCGTGGGAGATTACCACGTTGATAGGCAGCCGGTGTAAGCCTGGTAACAGGTTAAGCCTAGCTGTACTAAGCGTCTATTGAACATAATTTAATGATGCTACTGACACTATTTAGTACGTTGAGTTCTGGCAGTCATGACAGTATCTTCACCTGTTAGAAGGTTTGCTTTAGCAATGCAGTCTAACAATTTAAAATAGTCTGAGCGCATCCTTTGCACTCAGTGCTCAGACAATGAAAAAGCGTTTTATTCTGGTCTCTTGAGCGAGGTGGAACCAACTCTTCTCCATCCCGAACAGAGTCTTGAAACGCCTCAGCGCTGACAATAATGCCCGGGCAACTGGGTGTGAAGATAGGTCGAGGCCAGAATCAAGCGCTTTTTTTGTGGGCTGAAGAATATCAAAGGAATGTTAAGCTTCCCTCTTTTCCAGCTGGTTGGAAATCCAGAAGCTCCAAACGCCAGAAGTGATGAAGAAGAGGCCACCAAAAACCAAGGCAAAAGTGGTGCCAACCGAGCCGGCTTGCATCAAGCTGCTGTCGGTGGCTACGCCGCCTTTGCTGGTTTCAGCAGAGTCGGTAGCCGGTGTAGCTGAAGGGGTGGCTGAGGTAGCTGATTCAGTCGCGGTGGCGTCGGGTGTCGGCTCCGAGGTTGGCTCTGGGGTTGGCGTCGGGGTGGCGGTGGCCATGGGGTAAGGGCTGTTGGTACTGTAAGGACCGTCGGCTTGGTTTTCTTGAGCTTCGGCTGTGGGGATCAGGTTGCTGGCTAGGGTCACCCAAAAAGTTTTAGTGACGGTCACTTCTTCTCCGGTTTCATCAGTGTAAGTGAAAGTAGCGGTGTGTTCGCCAGGTTCCAGGCTTTCTTCAAGTTGAGTCAAATCGAGAATAAACTCACCATTTTCGTCGCTGATCAGATCGGCTTCAACTACATTTTCTGAATTAATAGTAATTTTTACTAAAGTAGCAGGAGCAACCCGGCCCTTAATAATGGGGTTGGAGGTGGTGACGGTTTGTTCTTCTTCAAGATTGAGGTCAACAATATGATTTTCTTCAACTGGTTGCTCAACTTCTTTTTCAGCTTCTGTTCCTAGTCCGGTAACGACATTTTCGTCAATCGACTCTACCGTGTCGGCGCTGTCAGTGCTGTCGATACCATCGGTAGGCTCAGCAGAATCTTCCAGATCGGTGTCTTCAGCGAGTGGATCATCTTCAGGTTCAGGCATGGCAATATCGCTGCTGCCTAAAGTAATGGCGGGAAAGGGATGAGCATCGGCAACTTTGGCTGTAAAAGTGGAATACAAATTGACCGACTCACCCTGGGCATAAATGGTGATTTCATCAGTGTCTTGGATTTCGGCGTAAGCGCCGGCGGCGGTTCTGGCGTCAGACAAAGGTACGGCCCAGCTGCCGGAGGTAGAAACCAGCGAAGACATTTCCTGCATGTCGCTGCCGGTGATATAAACGATAGCGCCATCTGCCGGCGCGCCCGCAGGGGTGAGCACCGAACCGGAAATGGTGCGCGCTGCCGGGGGAGTGCCGGTCGGACTGGCGGTGGTAATGCTGAAGGGCGCGCCTTCATTATCAAAAGTGCTTTTTTCCGTCCCAATTAAAAAATAATACTGTGTACTCGGCTGAACACCGCGAATAGTAACATAGTGCAACTTATACTTACCCACAGAACCGCTAACTTGGTCACGGTTATCACTGGCTTGGGTATCCAGTTTTTTGGGCTCACTGCCATATTTCACAAATCCAGTAGCAGCGGCGTCAGTCAGAAATGAAACCGTAAAACTGCGGTCGGTAACATTGGTAATGCGTACTTGCTTGGGAGTGGTTTCCGGCGTAGCTCTGGGCGCAAAAACACCTGGCCCCTCGCCAAGGAAAAAGATGCCCGCGATCAAAGCCACTACCAAAATCACCAGACCAATAATAGTTGGAATTCTTTTCTGTGAAAATTTGCCGGACAGAGCACTATTTTTCATTTATTCCCACAATCAAAATATTAGCGGTCAACACGCCTACACTCACTGTAGAGAAGTTTAGTCGAGAACGCAACGCGAAGAAGAGGCGAACAAGATTATCAAAAAAGTACAAACTAGATCGGATTTTCAAGATTGCCTTCAATGTTTTCAGTTGCTGGATTAGGAATAGTTGGTTGAACTGGAGAGCTGGGAATCGACGGTGCGGCTGGCCCTTGAGGAGTATCATTAGCGGCTTCATCCGGTGGCAGCGACACGCCTTCCATCGCTTCCAGCAAATTTCCGCCTGCTGCCCCACCCGCGCCTTCACCCATCGCCGCCTCACCAACCTCACCCGCTGCACTCACTGTCTGATCCTCCTCCGTCTGGTTTTCCAAAAATTCCTCTTCTTCCGTATCAATCGGCACTACGTACTTCTGGCCATCGCTATTACGCAGCAGTTTGTAAATAGTAAAATTCGCCAGCTCGCTATCGGTGTAAAAAGGCTTTCTGGCCAACTCGTCAATCATTTCGGTATTAATAACCGGCTGCAATGGCGCCGCCATCTCTTTTTGGGCCGCGGTAATAACGGTCTGCTGCTGCGAAGCGAAAAGACTCACTGCCCCCCAAACCAACAACAAAGTAAACAACAAAATGCCAATGATCAAAAAGGTTTGATTCTGTTTGATTTTATCTAGTTCTTGTTTGACAGAAAGTTGATTTGCCATCTTATTTTCCTAAAGCCACTCCAAAATACGGGAAATTCATGGTAATTCTCGCGGACAATTCTCGTTCGTCATTGCTGTCATTGAGAGAAAAAGTGACGCTGTCCACTACCGCCGCGCGCCGATTGCCCTGAATCGCGGCCACAAAATTCCTGATAGCAAGATAATCCCCCACAATAGTCAGATTAAGTGGCAGGTTGGTGAGCTCTTTTTGCCTATTACCTGCCTGGGTGTTTTCTTCTGCCGGAATTTCATTGACGATAATATTTTGAATAACCACGCGATTATCAACAGCAATTTTTTCAATAATTTTGAGGTTGTGAATCAATTCGGGTTCTTCAGGAATGGCTTGATTCAGTAGCGGCAGCCTGTCTTCGACTCGGCGGTACTCATTTTGTGCAGTGTTAAGGGCGGCAATTTTCCTTTCCAACAGGGCATTGTGCTGCCGTTTGTCATCAATTTCTTTGAGCAGATTGGACATCGTGATCAAGGTGGGTCTGATGGCAAAAACACCCAGAAAAAGCACCAGTCCAATCGACAAAAACAACTCCAACGAAACTTTCGCCACCGGATTTTGGTAGAAATGAATCAAGGCACCGGAGAGTTGTTTGCTTCTGTTTTCTGTTGCCATTTTATGATCCTCCCACCACTCTCACACCTTGGCCAGTTTTGGCTTTGAGGCTGAACTCGTACCCGGGTAGATTTTCTTCTCGATTGCTAATTTCATCTATTCTGATATCAGAGAAATGTGCCGAAAGCTGGAGGTTGTTAATCAACAAGTTGAGATTATTCTGGGAAGTAGTCGTGCCTGCCAGCGAAATTTCTTCTTTCAGAATTCTTAGTTCCGAAACCTCAATTCCCACCGGCGTCACTTCCGAAATATAAGCAAAGATATCCACCAAGTTTTTATCCTTATTTATTTCCTCAATTTGTTTAGTTTTTTCCTGTACAGAGCGAAAATTTTGTTCGAGGTCACCATAGGATTGAATGATAGCTTCGTTGTCCGCGATCTCGCCGTTCACGTTGGTCAGTTGCCGGTCCAAAGTAAATCGCGCCAAAAAACTAACAATAACAATGATTTCGGTGAAAATGACAATATAGCGTCCAGCCGATAAAGCCCACTTCAAAGTTTTGCCCACCACAGTCTCAAAAAACGGATCTTTGGGCAGGAGATTAATCTTAAGAGCGGCAGGCTTTTTTCTTTTCATGGCGCAGGCTAGCAACTGATATACCTACTATATACCAATTTTTAGAGTGAGTCATCCTCCCCACCTGAGTCAATGAGAATTTCCTCGGACTTGGACAAAGTTTTCTGCCATCTGCCCAGCGACTTCATGATCGTGGTCAAAATTCTCAACTCCCTAATGTCAAACAGGGCGGCAAAATAGATATAAACCAACATGCCGATAGTGCTGGTAGTAATAGTCAGGCCGATCAGCTCTACTGTTCTGGAGGTATTGAAGACCAACTCATCAAGGACTTTGAAAGGCAAATAGAGCGAAACAGCCATCAAAAAGCTGGCCATAGTCATCTTGAGTTGAGGCACCAACAGACTTTTGGAAAGGACACCACCGATTTTTTTATGCAACAGAGCGATGAACAACACCAGCTCCAGAATAGCAGTCAGCGCCAGAATAGCGGCAATGCCAACTATGCCCCAGTCTGTAAAGTACATCAGCGAGCTGGTGCCGGCAAAAAAGAAAATCACGGTGCCGAGGGTAATATAAAGAGGTGTTCGAGTATCCTTGAGGGCGTAAAAAGTGCGGATCAGTAGCTGGACCATAGCTTGGGCAGCAATTGAGAGCGAGATAATAGCCACCGTCCGACCGGTAATCAGTGTCAGTGCCCAGGGGAAATTCCTGGTGCCAAAAACTAAACGAACAATCGGGATTCTTAAGATCAAAATCAAAACCGAAGCAGGAAAAGCAAAAAATGAAATCTGGTTGAGCGATTGAGCCACCAAGTGCCGAAAACGTTTCAAATCTTTCTCTCCGGCTTCATGGGACAAAAACGGCAGCGAAGCCTGGCCAATCGGTGTGCCAAAAAGCCTGATCGGAATAGTGATCAGCAGCGTAGCCAGACGAATGACCACAAAACTCAAGTTTCCCACTGAAGTGGCAAAAAAGGCCAGGCCAAGTTTTTGAATTTCGCCCACGCCGATAGTCAAAACTCGGGCCGGAATGAGGCTGAAAAGCTTTTTAACACCGGCAAAGTTAAGATTAAGAGAAAAAACCGGCTTGAAACCCAGCCGCACTGCCAGCGGCACTTGAATCAACATGTGAATCAAAGCGCCCAGGCAAACACCAACACCAGCTGAATAAATGCCCAAGTGCGGAGTAAACAAATAGACTCCCAAGACGATACCGACGTTATAAAGAATCGGCGCGATGCTCGGCAAAATAAAACGCTGATAAGATTGCAACACCCCGGAAAGCATATTGGAAATGGCAAAGAAAACCTGTGCCAGCAGCATTACCTTGGTGAGGTTGGCGGCAATTTCCACCTGCCGCTGAGAAAATTCCGCGCCGGTTCGCCAGGCGGTAATGGGTTCAGCGAAAACAAAAACCACCGCGGCGGCGGCAATAAAAACAATCAGCAGAATGTTCAAAACAATGCCGCTCATGGTGAAGGCGTCTTTTTCGTTTTCCTTCTTGAGATTGGAGAAAACCGGAATAAAAGCTGCCGACAGCGCTCCCAAAATAATCAACTGGAACATCATGTCGGGCACTTGAAAGGCCACCAGCAGAGCTTCGTAGGCCTCCTGGGAGGCATCAGTATTAAAAAATTTGTTGATCAGTAACCACTCTCTGGCTAGACCGGAAAAAGAAGAAACAATATTGGCGGCGGTAATAATCGCCGCCGCCGACAGAATGGTAGTTTGCTGTTTTTCCAGCCATTTTGTCTGGTTGGCAAAGACTTTTTGCAATGGTAAATTTGGCAATGCGAACATGGAGTTTAGTATAAACCCATTTGCCTGTTTTTATAATGAGGTTTTTTCGCTTTATCTCTTGGAAACTCAGAGGTGATAGGGTATAATCTGGCTCCTAGATTGACAGTTGTAAAGGAAACTATGCCGATACTAGCTAATGCTAAAAAAGCTCTCAGAGTCAGCAAGCGCAAGGCCGCTATCAACGCGCCTATTCGCTCCAAGATGAAGACTAAAGTTAAAAAATTCAGGCTTTCTCCATCTGAAGATCGGGTGGCGGAAACATTTTCTGCCATTGATCGTGCGGCCAAAAAGAACTTGATTCATCAAAATAAGGCGGCCAGATTGAAAAGCCAGCTAACTAATTTGCTTTCCAAGAAATAAAACCAACCGAAAAGTGGGCTGCTCAAACCGACTTTCTCCTGGGGAAAGTTCTATGCCAACTATGATCAGGAATTTTTCCATCATTGCTCACATTGATCACGGTAAAACCACCCTGACTGACCGTTTTTTGCGCCTTACCAACACTATTTCCGGCAAACAACTCCGCGACCGCTTTATGGATTCTAATCCTATCGAGCAGGAACGAGGCATTACTATTAAGTTGGCGCCGGCCAGGATGGAATATCATTATCAAGGTAAAAAAGCTCCTCAAGGCAAATATATTCTGAATTTGATTGATACGCCGGGGCATGTTGATTTTGGTTATGAGGTCAGCCGTTCTCTGGCAGCTTGCGAAGGGGTTTTGTTGGTGGTTGACGCTACTCAAGGTATTCAAGCTCAGACTTTGTCTAATTTCGAGCAAGCTCAGGCTTTGGGCTTAACTATCATTCCGGTGCTCAATAAAATTGATTTGCCTTCTGCCGAACCGGAACGGGTAATGCTGGAAATCATGGATCTAACCGGCTGCGATGAAAACGAGATTATTGCTGTTTCTGCCAAGACCGGCAGTAACGTGGTGGCAGTGTTGGACGCAGTGGTGGAAAGAATTCCCGCTCCTGCCGGTGATGAGAACGGCCCGCTCAGAGCACTACTGATTACTTCACATTTTGATTTGCATAAAGGGGCGATTGGTTTGATTCGGGTGGTAGATGGCGAGTTATCGAAGAAAGATGCGCTCCAGTTTGTGGCCGCAGATGAAATTTTTACCCCGCTGGAAGTAGGTATTTTCGCTCCGGAAATGAAGCCAGTGGAAAAGTTAAGCGCCGGTGAAGTGGGCTATGTGGCTACCGGCATGAAAGACATTCGTTTTTTGAAAATTGGTGACACCATGACCAAAGCCAGCGCCAGGAAGGAAATTCAGCCGCTGCCTGGCTACCGCGAGCCGATTCCGATGGTTTTTATGGAACTTTACCCGCTTGATGCCAGCGAATTCACGCTGCTGCAAGACGCGATGGAAAAATTGGCACTACGTGACGCGGCACTGAAGTTTTCCGGCACCAACTCGGTGGCGCTTGGTAGCGGCTTGCGGGTGGGTTTTTTAGGCATTTTGCACGCAGAAATTGTGATCGAACGACTGCAGCGCGAGTTTAACCTGGAAATTATTGCCACTTTGCCTTCGGTGACTTACAAAATCAAACTGGTTAATGAAAGCGAAGAATTTGAAATCCACACGCCCGGAGAAATGCCTGATCCCTCACAAATTGCCGAAATCAAAGAGCCAGTGGTGACGACGACCATCTATGTTCCGCACGAGCAGGCCGGTGATGTACTATCTTTGGTCCGGGAGCGTCGGGGCGAATTTGTCACTAGCCTGCCGGTGGGAAACCGGACTAAGCTCACTTGCACCATGCCATTGGCGGAGTTGATTACCGATTTTCATGATGTGCTGAAGTCGGTTACTTCTGGTTATGCTTCGATGGAATACACGGTGACTGCTTTTGAAAAAGTTGATGCAGTTAAGGTGACGATCTTGCTTAACAAAGAGCCGGTCGAGGCGCTGAGTTTTATTGCTGTCAAGGAGAAAGCAGAAAATCGCGGTCGGGAATTGGTGGCAAAACTGAAAGAAGTGCTGCCTCGGCAGATGTTTGAACTGCCGATCCAGGCTAGCATTGGCAGTAAAGTCATTGCTCGCGAAACCCTCAAAGCTTTTCGAAAAGATGTCACCGCCAAGCTTTACGGCGGCGACGTTACTAGACGCAAAAAACTGCTTTCCAAGCAAGCTAAAGGCAAGAAACGAATGAAACAATTTGGCAAAGTGGAGATAGATCAGGAAACTTTTTTGAAGATTTTGAAAAGGTAGTGGTATTTATCAACAACATAAGCCCACAAATGCTATAATCACACATATGCCAGAGATTTTTGACAGCGGAGATTTGGAGGACAAAAAAACCAAGCGCTCTGCTCAAGTTTCTAAGAAGGACAAAAAAGAACAGCGCAACTGGCACCGCCATGTCGATGAGTACTCCAACGTCATGCGCAATGAAAAAGCGACGGAAGATCGTTTTTCCTGGTATATTCCCAAGCCCAAGCGGATGACATTTAGCGAGCAAGAAAAAGACGAACACCTGATTCTGGTTTTACGGCAGCATCCGGTCACTCAGTTGAAATGGTTTTTGCTGGCAGTAATATTGGCGCTGATGCCGTTTTTGTTTATCTCCACTGGCGTTTTTGACTTTTTGCCCGACCGGTTTTATTTTGCTGGCTTTATTGGTTGGTATTTGGTTATTACCGGTTATGTCATTGAAGCCTTGCTCAAGTGGTTTTACAATGTTTACATCATTACCGATGAAAGAATTGTCGATGTTGATTTTCACTCACTTTTAAGCAGGAATATTTCTTCTGCCAAAATTGATAAAATTGAAGATGTAACGGCCATTACCACCGGTCTTTTGGCCACGGTTTTTGATTACGGCAATGTCGAGATCCAGACGGCAGCCGAACAGCGTGAGTTTGAGTTTGAAGGCATTCCCAACCCGAATAAAGTCGCTACTCTGATCAATGAGCTTATTCTTGAGGAAGAGTTGGAGAAAGTTGAGGGGAGAGTGCGATGATCAATTTATTTCAAGCCACTATTTCATCCCAGCCCTTTGCCAATCCTTTATTTGCTTCTCCGGAAATTTTGTTTCATGGTTTTTTGAAAGTACTCTTTGTGGTTGGCGCGCTGCTTTATTTAATTTTTGCTGCCCTGGTGATTAGGCAGGTCGGTTTGATGAGTAAAACCATTGTCACTAGTCCGTCGAGTTTGCTCAAAACTTTGGTGCTAGCGCATTTTTTCCTTGCCGGCTCAGTCTTTTTGTTTTTCATTTTTATTTTGTAGAGGTTGCTTGGCATTGCTTTAACTGCATATAAATGATACAAAATAATCATTAGTATCTCGTTTTTAGGTAATCGTGATAAAATAAAAAAGATGAAGCATTTATATGTGACGCCAGTAATTGGTTTGCCTCAAGTCACAGGTTGGTCTCAGGTTGCTGAGAACCCCCATGCTGCCCCCAATAGACTGATCTTTGCCTTTGCCTTGTCTGGTGAACAAGCCGGCAATCTTGGTAGGGATATTGCCGAGGAAGTGGCTCAATTTATTCCTCAGACCTTGGAGGAAGCCTACAATTTTTTTGAGCAGTTGGAGGATAAATATCGGAGTGCCGAAACCAAGCTTTATTTTGCGGCCGGGATTTTTCTGCGCGACCAAGTAGCCTTTGCGGTCAAGGGCGGCAGTGTTTTACTCAAGCGAGACAATAAGGTTGGCCCGATTGTGCACTCTGACGGCGAACTGAAACTGGTGACTGGCAAATACACCACCGACGACGTGATTGTCTTGGCCACCAGGCAGGCAGTGAGTTTTTTCAATGAAATTGAGCTGAAATTTAAAACCGGTTTTGACACCGATACCATTATTACTTCGATTGTGCCTGGGTTGCATTCGCAGCGTGACTCTTCGCTTTCTGCGCTGGCCTTTATTGTGCCTTCAGAAATTGAGTATGAAGCAGAAGACGAGGCTTTGCTGGAGGTTTCTTTGGAAACTGATGCGGATCAGACAGCGGTGATGGTGGCAACTGAGGGCGATGATGGGAAGGGCGAGAAAGATGGTGGGCTTGATGATGGTGGCAAAGCAGCAGCGAGTGAGGTGAATGAGGGAGGGAGTGATGGCGTGGCGGCGCCGCAAATTAGCCCTGACGATGTAGGCGCTCCCAGTTTTGAGGCGGTTGAAGAGTTGGGTTTGAACGAACCGCCGCCACCTGAGCCTAAACCCAACCCCGTGTTGGCAAAGTTAGCAAAATCAGGCCAATTTTTTAGCAAATTATTGAGGATTGTGGTTAAAAGTTTGGCGTTGGTGGGTGGGGCGCTGGCTGGCAGGCTCCGAAATACCAATTGGTCCAGACTCCATCCTCGCAACCTCCGGGCCGGCCACCAATACCTCGGCCAGCGCCCTTCAACCAAAATGGTCAAAATCGCAGCTGCGGTTTTAATCCTGGTGCTAGTCATTACTGGCGGCTGGTACCTGCACTCCCGGCGCGTCAATGCCGAGCGCGATGAAGTTCGTTTGCTGTTGCTACCTCACGCCACCACCCTTGATTCAGCCAGAAATCTGGTTGCTCAAAATCCGGTTGGTGCCCGGGAATTAGTTTCCATAGCTATCAGAGAACTTGAGGTGTTGCGCAACCAATACCAGGAAGAAGGCAACGACATTTTTGTTGAGGAAATCGAAACTCAACTAGCTGCCGCCAGGGCTTTGTATGAAGAAATTTCCGGCAGAGAGGAATTTAAGGAACTGACTATTTTTTATGATTTGCGCTTAGTACAGCATGATTTTGTCGTCACTCACGCAGCAGCCTCAGAACAGGTGGCCGCGCTCATTGATAGCGGCCAGAACCAGTTAGTAATTCTCAACTTAGAAACTAAGCAGCCCCACGTAGTTTCCCTGGGTGACATTGGTAATATTCGAGATGTAAAAGTCCGCAGTGAAGATGTTTTGATCCTGGCCAACGGCATTTATTCCGTACCGATAACTGGCTCGGCTGCTCAAGAGTTAATTGCTGTGGGCGATTCCAACCGAGAAAGCAGTCTGCTTGAAGCCTATGATCGCTATGTTTACGTTTTTAATCCCAACAGAAGAAACATTTACCGCTATGCCGGCAACAATGATGGTAGCTTTTCCGACCCAATTGGTTGGATGCAGGCTGCCAGGGGTTTAGTCTATGAAGATGTCACTGCCTGGACAATTGATGGTGATATCTGGATGGCCACGGCCACCGGTGAAGTGAGGCGGTTTGCCAGCGGGCGGGATATGGAGTTTGCCATCAACGGCCTGACTGATAGTTTTAACTCTTCCCTGAGGTTGGCTACCAGTGCTGGTCTTGAATCAATCTATGTGCTTGAGCCTGAGTCGCACCGGCTGGTAGTGATTGCCAAAAATGGCGATTTCTTAAGAGAAGTCAAAAGTCCTTCCTTAGCCTCGGCCAATCACCTGATCATTAGTGAGCCATTGGGTAAGGCTTTTGCTGTCAGTGGCTCGCTGCTTTTTGAGCTTAATCTTTAAGCAACTTTTGCCTGATCTAACCTGGTATAATTGGTACCATGATTTTGTTGGAAAACCGGAAAGCCCGGCATGAATACGAGATTTTGAGAACTTACACCGCGGGCCTGGTTTTAACCGGACCTGAGGTGAAGAGTTTGCGTGCCAAAAAAGGGAGCTTGACTGGTAGTTACGCCAAGATTATTAACGGAGAAGCTTATTTGCTCAATGCTCAAATTAATCCTTACGAATTTGCCGCCAACAGTGAATACGATCCCAAACGCACTCGCAAATTGTTATTGCAGAAAAAAGAGCTAGGCCAAATTATCGCTTATCAAGAACAGAAAAACTACACTTTAGTGCCGCTGAAAATTGTTTTGGCAGGCAATTATTTGAAGGCAGAAATCGGGGTGGGACGAGGTCTGAAAAAACACCAAAAACGAGAAAAACTGAAGCAACGTGCCCAAGAACGTGATGCTGCCAGGGAAATGAAGTATCGCTAATGGCTTTGGTCGTGATTTTGGGTGCGATTATAGCTGCTATTAAGGTCCGCGAATTAAAACGCTGCCCAACTCCCTCTTAACTTCAGCAAAATTTCCTTTTATACTGAAATCAGTAATTATATTGCTATAAGGAGTTTTATGCCTAAGAAAGTGTTTTGGCCTGCCGCCATGCTGGTAATGGGAATTATCTTTTTTGGCACCAACACCGGCGTTTTTGCCAGTGAGTTTGCCAACTTGTGGGCGATTGTTTTGATTATTGCCGGTTTGGGCGGCTTGTTGCTTTCAGACAGAGAAGGCTGGTTGGTTAATCCAGTCAAACCTACCAAGAAAGCCACCGCAAAACCTACCAAGAAAGCCAAAAAACCTGCCAAAAAGAAAACCACTAAGCGCGCTAAGAAATAAAACTAAACAAAAAAACCGATATGGCAAGCGATTTCCGCGAAATTTCTGAAGAATACCAAAGAAGAACTGACGAAATTGAAGCCAAAAAGGAAGAAAAAAAGCGCCAGCGGCTGGAAAAACAGCGGTTGGCAAATCTCAAAAAGAGAAATAAATTCCTGGAAAAATTGATCGCGCCAGTAATCTTATTGCTTACCGTATTGATCTCGTTCTTGCTGATGTTTCTGAGTTGATGCCGGGATTAAATTCTGTGCCGGCTCTCACCATTTGCTCTTCCGGAGTCGGTTCGCGGCAGTTGTCTCGCGGCACTTTGCCTGTCAAGAAAACTTCCTCTCTGGTAGACTGACACCAAGCGCAACTAGCCCGCTGAGTAAAGTTGCAGATTGAAGCGATTTCCACTCCGCTTGGGATAGTGAAAACATGAGGATTTTGATCCTGCAATTGTAAACGGATCAACGAGTTCCAAATCGGTGAGGCGCCGGTAACACCAGAGGCAACGTAGCTCATAGGCGTGTTGTCGTTATTGCCCACCCAAACTGCCACCACTCGATCACTGGTGTAACCGATAGTCCAGTTATCTCGGAGACTGTTGGTAGTGCCGGTTTTCACCGCCACTTGATGATTAGGAATATAAAGCGTGGACATAGGGCCAAAAGCGGGCGTCCTGGCGTCATTATCCGACAAAATATGAGTGATTTGGTAAGCCACTGCGGGAGTGAGCACCGGCTCTCCTTGGCAATTAACTCCGTCCAGGGCGCATTGATTTCGGTACAAAACTTCACCTTTAAAATTAGTCACTTCCAAGATGGGATTGAGATCAACGCGCTGGCCGTTATTAGCAAAAACTCCGTACATAGTGGCCATGTCTGTCATCAGCACTTCGCCGCCGCCCAAGGTAAGCGAAAGGCCAAACCGATTCCGCTCTCCCCAAGTAGTGACGCCCATCTGCTCGCCTTTATCAATCAGATTATGAACACCCAGAGTATTGAGCACTTTGACGGCAGGGATGTTGTAGGAAGAAGCCAGAGCTTCTCTGAGAGTGATTTTACCGTGATACTTGCCGTCATAGTTGACCGGACTATAAGTGGGAGCACCCTCAAATCGGTAAGTCACCGGCGTATCTTCAATTTGAGTAACGGGGGTAAAACCGTTTTCCAGAGCCAGGGCGTAAGTGAGAGGTTTGATGGATGATCCCGGCTGCCTGGGTCTTTGAGTAACATTGACTTGACCATCTTTTTCGAAAGCAAAATAATCGGTGCTGCCGACCATACTGAGAATTTCGCCGGTTTTGGGATTGGTGATCAGCGCCGCGCCGTTGCTAACCTTCAGTCTTTCGAGTCTCACCACCTCGTCGGTGACAATTTTTTGGGCAGCTTGCTGGAGCCGGCTATCCAAAGTGGTTTTGATAGTCAGGCCGCCGTTGTTGAGCATATCTTCACCGTACTGATCAGCCAGCAGCTGCCTCACATACATCACAAAATGCGGCGCGGTAATATTAACCACATCTTTTCTGAAGGAAAGCGGCTGTTTCATGGCCGCCTCGGCTTGTTCGGCGGTAATGTAACCATCTTCCTGCATGCGTCGCAACACTTCTTCCTGGCGTCTGAAAGCCAATTCCGGTGTAGTGCCAAAAGGCGAGTAAGTCGAAGGCGCCTGAGGCAAACCCGCCAACACTGCCGCCTCCGCCAGCGAAAGATTCTTAGCGCTTTTTCTGAAGTAATTTTGCGCCGCTTCTTCAATACCATAAGTTGAACCACCAAAAGCCACCTGATTGAGGTACATTTCCAGGATCTCTTCTTTGGAGTACTGCTGCTCAGTCATAACCGCCAGCAGCAGCTCTTTAATTTTTCTGGTCCAGGTTCTTTCGGGCGTAAGCAGGCGATTTTTCACCAACTGCTGAGTGATGGTCGAACCACCTTCCAACCTTTCTCCTTTGAGATTGGCGATGACAGCTCGCGAAATTCCCCGGGGAGAAAAGCCGAAATGGCTGAAAAAATCTTTGTCTTCGATGGCGATAATTGAGTAGATGACCTGTGGCGGAATTTCCTCAAGAGGAATGATGGTGCGGTTCTCGTTTTCGTAAACTCGATACAAGACCTGATTATTGCGATCCAGAATTTTAGTGCTGACCGGCGGATCGTTTTGGCGCAAGTACTCGGGTTGCGGTAAGTCTTTAAAAATTTCTTCATAAGTGTAAGCGGTGCCGATCATGATCAGTGAACTAC
>CAZESB010000006.1:31366-39348 GCA_964515115.1 uncultured Pseudomonadales bacterium
GGAACGGCGCAGCAATTGAGCCGGCACCACTTTCGTTCTGGCTCTTTTTTCCAGAACATAAAAAATTGCCGCACTAAACAAGTGCTTTTTCAGAAATTTGTACCGGCGGTTGTGGCTGTAAAATTTTTGACGCGCCATGAAATAATTCAACTGCTTTAGGCGGATAATAACACGGCCACTAACAGAGTACAATTATCTCAAAGTATCTCAATTTAGTTTGCTGGTGACGGATAGAGTTTTTGGTTGATAACTTCCCAAAGCTCACGAGAATTGCCTTCATAACCAATCGCCCAAATGGCCACGCCGGCCAAATCAAGCTGGTTGACGAAGTCCAGTTTGTAGGAAAGTGAGCGCGAATTTTCGTAATAAATGACGTAAGTTTCGCCGTCTTTCTCGTAGCTGATGTAGGGTGAGAGAGCGTTTTCGTTCCAGTGTTCCTCAACGGCGTAAACCTCTTTTTCTTGTAGCAGACCGACGATGTCATCAATCACAGCGGTTGAGCCGGTGTCGGGAAAAGTGTGCGATTGGGGATCGCGGGAAACTGTTTGCCAGCGGTAGCCGTAAAAGGGAATGCCCAGCAAAATTTTATCATTGGGCACTAAAGCCAAAAATTCCTGAAGATGGCTGCTAATATCGCTGTCCCAGTATTCTTTGCCGCCGAAAAGTGGCGCTACCGGCCCGGCTTGCTGAGAAGATTTGCGGTGAAAATCATAGGCCATGACCACAAAGTAATCGACGTACGGCTCAAGCGCAGCTACATCCCAAATGTTGGTTTTCTTGGCAGCGCTGGCGTAGACATCCAGCGAAATGGCAATGCCGGTATATTTAGTTTGGATATGTTGATGGAGAGTGGCCATAAAGGCGGTCATTTGTGGCTGCAGCGAACTGCAAGTCGAGCCGGAGCACTCGATATCAATATTGATGCCGCTAATCGGATAAGCCAAGAGGACGTTATCAAGAGCGAGCAAGAATTTTTCCTGTGCGCTTTTTGATTTCAAAAAGGTATTGATATCTGCTTCGTTAAACTGAGAAACGACGATCTCAATTTTGGCTTCGTGATTGATGGCTTCGCGAGCCAGGTCGAGAAACTCCTCAGAACCAAGTCGCTGATAGCCTTGGTCAGGCTCATCGTCGATGGTGGTGAGTAAGCTGCCATCGCCACCGATGGTGAGAGAAAAATAACTCAAATGAGTCATCTCCGGCTGGATGACGGTTTTTTTGAGATTCCAATAAGGCAGGAAACCATAAACAATTTTACCACTGGCTTGAGGGGTTTCCTGGTTTTGAAAAAAGCGGAAGGTAGTAAAGGAACTCACCGGTGAGACCAGTGGTTGATCCCAGTGCCACCAAACAAAGGCGGCTGAAAGACTAACCAAAAAGGTGATGGTTAGAGCAATAATTTTGAGTTTGCGCAGGTTCCTCTCCCACTGAGACACGCGGGGGGCAGGGTTGGGCATGGTGGCTTTTTTAAAGGTTCGCTTCATCGCGCGTGCAAGTATTATTACCGATTCGCCGCTGGTGTAAAGGGCCTATTCACTAGCGGAAAAGACGGATTGTTCAAAGTAATTGCTACTGCCGATAGTGTAATTTTCGTTGACGGTATAGCGCTCGTACTGAACACTGCCATTTTCATTGACTGGCCTGTTGCAGTCGGCGCAGTAGAACTCGGTCACTGGGTCTTGGTAGAAAGTGTGAGTTTCTAAAACCAAGCCTTCTATTTCTGCGCCGTAGGGAGGAGGTAGGCCGGTGGTGGGATCAATCCAGAACTCTCTTTCTGTCATTTGAGCAACGGAAGGTTGGCTCTTTTCCCAAAAAAGCTCGGTGCCGCGAATTGAACAAGGACTGTTGTTGCCGGCAGGCATGCCGGTTAAGCACACCGGCGCGGAGGCCACGTCTTCGGGCTTTTCTTGCCAAACGGACTCGCGACCTCGCAGTACATAGCTCATGATGTCATTCCAGATTGGCGCCGCGCCGGTCACACCGGAAACCAAACGCTGATTCATGGGTGTATTATCATTATTGCCCACCCAAGTAATGACCAAAAATTCCGGAGTGAAGCCCACCGTCCAGTTGTCCCGCAGATCGTTGGTAGTACCGGTCTTAACGCTCACCACTTGATCGGGAATAACCAGCTGAGAGTTGCCGCCAAAGGCCATTCTTCTGGCATCGTTATCCTGCATAATGTGACTGACCAGATAAGCAGGAGCGCGGTCCATGACTCTTTGCAGCTCGCCGGATCTGGAGCGGCTATCGGTTTGGTTAAGCTCGGCCAGTCTTTCTTGGCGGTCTTCCAAATCAACCTGATACAAAACTTTACCGGTATAAGTTTCCACTTTAAGAATAGGCGTGAGTGGAACTTTGACCCCTTTATTAGCCAAAACACCAAATGCTTGAGCCAGCTCAATCATCTTTACCTCGCCGCCACCGAGGGTCAAAGACAAGCCATAACGGGAAGGATCCTGCCACGATTCAATACCCATAGCATTAGCTTGGTTGATGAAGTTTCTTAATCCTACCGTGCGCAAAGCTTTTACCGCCGGAATATTAAGCGAGTTACCTAGACTCTGCCTAACAGTCACCGGCCCTCGAAAACTGCCATCATAATTTTTGGGGCAATACTGCGGTTGGCCAACTACCTCAAAGCAAGTGGGAATATCCAAAAGCAAGCTGCCGGGATTGAGCACCTTCTCCTGCATAGCAGTAGCGTACATGATTGGCTTAATAGAAGAACCTGGTTGCCGGTTGGCTAAAGCGACATTGACTTGCCCCTCATCGGTGGCATTAAAATAATCTTTGCTACCAACCATACTGAGAATTTCGCCGGTATCTGGTTTCACCACCATAGCCGCGCCGTTACCGACACGATAATTGGCTAAGTCAGCAATCTCGGCCGACACCGATGCTTGAGCGGCATTATGCAATTCAAGATCCAGAGTAGTGGTGACTCGCAGGCCGCCTTTTTCCACTGTTTCCACACCGTACTCTTCGTACAAAACATCGCGGACATAAAAAACAAAATGAGGTGCTTTAATATCGGTTCTGGAGAGAGCAAAAGTTAAAACCTCCTCACCGGCAACTTTTTCTTCATCGGCGGTAATATAGCCGTCTTCTCGCATTCTTCTCAACACTTCCAGTTGCCGTCTTTTGGCCGCTTCCTGATTTGATCCGAAAGGCGAGTAAGTCGAAGGCGCCTTGGGCAACCCCGCCAGCAAAGCCGCCTCGCCCAGCGTCAAATCTTGAGCAGATTTTTCAAAATAACTCCGCGCAGCCGCTTCAATCCCCACTGAGGTGCCGCCATAGGAAATGTAATTGAGGTACATTTCCAGAATTTCCTCTTTGGTGTAAATAGCTTCAGTAAAAACCGCCAGTACTCCCTCTTTAATTTTCCGAGTAATGGTGCGCTCCTTGCTCAGTAGCGCGTTTTTCACCAGCTGCTGAGTGATTGTCGAACCGCCCTCCAACCTCTGCCCACGCAAATTATTCAGCGCAGCCCGAGCAATGCCTTCAAGATCAAAACCAATATGGCGGAAAAAATTTTGGTCCTCAATCGCAATGGAAGCCTGATAAACGTAAGCTGGTAGAGTTTCGATCTCAATAGGAATACGGTTTTCGTTGGCGTAAATTTCGTAGAGCAGCTCACCATTGCGATCAAAAATCTGGGTGCTGACAGCATAGTTATCGTTGTGGGTGAGGCGGCGTGGTGAGGGCAGTTCATTAAGAATGTAGGCAAAGCCGACTAAAAATAAGGCAAAGGCCAAGAGCGCTCCGTACCTAACCACAGGGTTGCTGAATAAACGGATGGTGTTTTTGATAATTTTCATTATTAGTCTTAAAAATTCTCCAGCCAGGCCACCAAGCAAGCCATTGATTTTTCGGCTGATTCCGGCTTTTTGCCCCCTTCAAACAGGTTGCGGACATTGGAAAGATGGGCGAGCTTATTTTATCAGATGCGCCAAGCGTGGTAAATTGGTTGTTAGAAAGGTTTTTATGGAATTATTACAAACCGAAAAAGTGGTGGCTACAGGCTGGTTTTTGTATTTGGAACCTCTTCAGCAAAAGCTGGTCAAACACGCGCTGGAACTTTACCGCCGCGAGCTAACACTTGATTCCAACCTGCCCGATTATTCTTTTTTGGTTTTCACCCTGTCCAAGGCTTATGAAGGCTTTTTGAAAAAATATTTGCGTGACTTGGAACTAATCAGCGTCAAAGTTTATGAGGGCAGAAAGTTTCGCATTGGCCGGGCGCTCAACCCGGATGTGCACACCAACCACCGCGACCAATACTGGCTCTATGATGATTTAGCCCAAGTTTGCGGTCCGGAATTAGCCAGACAGCTTTGGGAAACTTGGTTGCAATGCCGCAATCGGGTCTTTCATTATTTTCCCAATGATCCCAACATTATTGATCTGGAAACAGCGGAAAAATTCCTGCTGATGCTAATTTCAGCCATGGAAAAAGCGGTAGCATGTAAAATATCCCTTAAAAAATAGCTTCACTTGTGCTACTTTTTGTAAAAGTAATTAAAAAGGAACCCCATGAGTGCGGCTAAAAAGAAACTTACCCATGAATTCAAGTACAAAAACGTTACTATCTCCGGGTTGCCTGGGGCAGGTTCAACTACCTTGCTCACCCTGCTCAAAGAAAATGAGGAATTGAAATTTGCTGGCTTCAGCGGCTTTAGTGGTGGCGAGTTTATGAGAATTTACGCCAAAGAAAAAGGGCTTTTTCAAGAAAAAAGTGGTTTGCACCATGATGCCAGCCACTACGAAGACGATTTCGATCGCCAAGTAGATATGGGCATGCGCTCAAAGCTGGAAAACGAAGAGGGCTGGATTATCGAGTCGTGGCTGTCTGGTTTTATGGCCCAGCAAGTGCCGGGAACTTTAAAAGTCTTGATGATTTGCAGCGACGACGCAGTCAGAATTGATCGGGTGGTCAATCGTGATGCGGTCAGTGCTGCGGAGGCCAAAGCCAACATGAAAGAGCGCTATAACAACAATTTTTCCAAATGGAAAAGGTTGTATGCCCAGGAATGGCAACAATGGGTGGTCGAGCCGGGCACGCTTTTGCCTAGCGAGCCGATTGATTTTTGGCGCAAAGAACTCTACGATATTGTTATTGATACATATTCGGCCAATCAGCAAGAAGCCCTGCAGATAGTTTTAGATGCCATCAAGAAGTAAGAAAAACAAAAAAACCAGCCGCTCTAGCGCTAGCCGTTCCAACGCCAGCCGCCTTGACACCCATTTTGGTTTTTTCCCCTTATTGACCCTAGTTTTTCTTTTATGGATTTTGTACCGGAGCTTGTTTCAGTTTCCGGTTTGGTTTGATGAAACAGTCGGTAAGGCTGTTTTTTTTGGTTTGCCGGTGTGGGTTTATATTGCTTTATCCGGTTCCAAGAGTATCGCTGATACTTTTTCTCCCTACAAACTCAAGAGCGGTTTACTGCTTGGGCTAGCCTTCGGCGGCATTTTTGGCTTCGTAGCCTCACTGATAGCCATTTTGCAGCGGGGTGGAGCAGTCGAGCCGGTCTGGCTATTTAGTTCAGATTTGTTTTGGGGCGAGTTTCTTCTGGCCATGATGACCGCTTTTTGGGAAACGCTGCTGTTTTTCAGTTTTGCTATGACGGTAATTCAAGAAAAGTTCAACAAGTGGAATATCACTCAGCAGGCTTTGTTGGCGGCAGCAATCTTTCTGATTTTCCATCTTCCCAACATTTTTATTCGCTTTGAGCTGAGCGCCTTGGTTCCTCAATTGGCGCTGATGTTCTTATTTGGTTTAGGACAAGCTTATTTATTTGTATCGAGAAGAAACGCTTACGCGCTGATTCTCTCCCATACGATTTGGGGCATGGTTTTATTGACGCATTTTTGGTAAGTATTTTGTAGCTGCAGCCAACTGCTTTGGCGGTTTTGGCTTTAGAAAGCATGTGATATATTCATTTTCTGAGTAACAATGTCAAGTTTAAGAGTCTCAATTTCTATCATTAGCATTATTGTCGGGATTGCCATTTTTCTGATTTCACTTATGGCGGCCTCACAATTTTCTTTAGCACGCGGACTATCTTTGAGTCAGCGCAAGTTTTATTTAAGCTCAGATATTTTGCCTGATAATATTTTGTATCCGCTGGTAGTGGGCAGGGATTTACTCAGATTGAATTTGGCGGATAACGAAGAAAAACTGGTACTTCAGGCAGAACTAGCGGAAAGACGTTTTCAGGCAGCCGCGGAGCTGGTGGAAAAAGGTGAGAATGCTTTGGCTTTGATTACCCTCAGGAAAGCTCATGCTTATTTGACTAATATTTTGGAGAGTAGGTCTGAATGGCCGGAAAACCCAGTTGAAACCGAGTACTGGCGCCAAACAATCCAGTACAAAGTGGCGACCATGGAAGCTCTGGGAAGTGAGATGACCGTGGCCGAGCGCCAAACCTTAGAAGACATTATCGCCGACACCCAGGCGCTCACTCATCTTTTGTAGCTTTTGGTGTTTTTAAAATGCTTGACAAAAATGTGCTAGTTTGTGTTAGTTGACAACCCCCCTCCGCCTGTGAGATTCTTATAGCCCAGCAAATTTAAAACCACAAGATATTGTGGTTTTAAGATAAGCTAACCACAATCTGTTGGTTTTTTAACATACAGCAAGTAAAGTAGTGTTAATTGCGCACATTATGTTTGGTCTTTGCAAGCTGGCTGGAGAATAAAAAAGATGAAATGTGCCTATTGCGGCCACACCGAAACCAACGTTATTGACTCCAGGGTCAGCGATGACCAAGCGGCGATCAGGCGCCGGCGAGTCTGCCTGGAATGCGACAAAAGGTTTACTACTTACGAACGGATCGAGGGTATTGAACTCAAAGTAGTGAAAAAATCAGGTGAGCGCGAAGATTTCAGCCGTGACAAACTACGCCGCGGCATTGTCAAGGCCACCTGGAAAAGACCGGTTTCGATGGCAGAGATCGAGGAATTGATAGATGAAGTCGAGCGCCATCTGCGGCAAAAGAAGGGTCACGAAGTGAAAAGTTGGGAGATCGGTAACTTGGTGATCAACCGACTGAGAAAAATGGACAAGCTTTCTTACTTGCTGTTTGCCAGCGTTTACCGCGACTTCAGCAGCCTGGAAGATTTTGCAGAAGAGTTAAAAAAATTAGTAACAGATAATCAATGAACTCATTACAACTGGAGTTTTGTAATGAGTTCAATAAAAATTATAAAGGAGCAGCACTGATGCCAGACGCCAAATTGCCTAAACAGAAAATGCGATTTTCCAAAAGAAGTCTCGACCCCGGCATGGGTAAGGCAGTTGCCCGCAGAACTTATCTCAGGAAGATTGTCAATGAAGAAACCGGTCGCGAGAGATGGGAAACCTGGCAAGAAGTGGCAGACAGAGTGGCTAAAGGCAATACCGCTCTGCTCAAGAATTTCAAAGGTTTAGGCAAAAAACATCAGGAGGAAGAGTACGAAATTCTTAGGAAGCACATCAACAATGCTTCAATGTTGATGTCCGGCCGGCACTTGCAGCACGGCGATGAAACTCAGCCTGAGCGCAACATGGAGGTTTTCACCAACTGTAGCACCGCCTCGGCTTCGTACGTGGTTTTTTATCTGCTGATGAACGGCTCGGGTGTTGGCCGGGCCTATGATGACGACATGTGTGTGGTGGACTGGGACAACATGCCCAACGTTCGCTGTGTTATTTCCGAGGACCATGCTGATTTTGAGTGGGGTTTTGATGAGAGTGTTCGCGACGCCGAGCACAAGTACGGCAGTGGTGACGGGATTCACTGGTATCATGTGCCCGACACCCGAGAAGGCTGGGCGCAGGCAATTGAGATGATGGAAATCATGGCCTACGAGAAAAAGTACAAAAATGAGCTGTTGATTCTGGATTTTTCTAAAGTGCGGCCGAAGGGATCGCCGATTCGCGGCATGCAAAATCGCCCGGCTTCAGGGCCAAAACCGTTGATGAACGCCATTGATAAAGT
>CAZESB010000006.1:39448-44641 GCA_964515115.1 uncultured Pseudomonadales bacterium
AAAGTGCTGGAGGCCATTCTTAAGGCCAGTTATGATGACGGTACTGGCGAGCCGGGCTTCATCAACCAGCATAAATTGGTGCAGAATGATGATGGTTACGACGATTACCTGGATGGTAAGTACGCTGAAAGCGAAAAGTATCAGCCGCTGGAGCGCTCAAGGAAAATGCTCACTCACATTGCCAGAAATGCCGGCGCCAAGATTTATGCTCAGATTCCCAACCCATGTGGCGAAATTTCCCTCAACATGCTTGGCGGCTACTGTGTCATTGGCGACGTGGTGCCTTATTTCGCCCCAACTCTGGATGACGCTGAGGAAGCCTACCGCGCCATGGTTCGCGCTCTCATCAGGGTCAACTCCATGGACTGTTTGTACTCCCGCGAGGTCAAGCGGACCAACCGGATTGGCGTGGGCATGACCGGTATTCATGAGTTTGCCTGGAACCATTTTGGCTACTCTTTCCGTGATTTGATTGACGAAGAAAAATCCCAGGATTTCTGGATGACCATAGCCAGGTTTAAGCGAGCGGTAGTGGAAGAGGCGGAAACCTATTCCAAAAGGCTAGGAGTGACTGTGCCTCACACCAACACCACCATCAAGCCATCGGGCACGGTTTCCAAGCTTTTTGCCCTGACGGAAGGTGCTCACCTGCCGAGTATGCGCGAGTACATCCGCTGGGTGCAGTACCGCAGTGATGATCCTCAGATAGAAAAGTACCAGGAGCTGGGTTATCCGATCAAAGAGCTGAAGAGTTATCAAGGTACCACCGCTATTGGTTTTCCGACCCAGCCCAGGATTTGCAAGCTGGGCATGCAAAACAAGTTGGTCACTGCTGCTGAAGCCACTCCTGAGGAGCAGTTTAAGTGGCTGATGCTCTTGGAGAAATACTGGATTATCGGTGTCGATGAAAATGGCAAAACTCTCAAGGAAGACACTGGCAATCAGGTTTCCTACACGCTCAAGTATGACCCGGAAAAGACTTCCTACCAGGAATATGCTGAGATGGTGAAAAAATATCAGCACCAGATTAAGGTTTGCAGCGTCATGCCGCAGCAGGACACCACCGCTTATGAGTACCAGCCCGAGCAGCCAGTAACGATTTCTGAGTTCATGCGGGTGCTCAACGAGATTGAGAAAAACGGCGGTATTGAAAAAGGCACGGTTGAGGAAGACATTGATTTTGAGCACTTGAAGTGCGAGAGCGGCGCGTGTCCGATTTAGGGAAGAGAAAGTGATATTGAAAGCCGGGGTTGAGTCCCCGGCTTTTTGTTTTTGGCTGGTGGGTAATGCTAGAATGAAATTACATGATAGAACTGGATTTGGCACGCAGCCATGATGCGCCGCCCTCCCTAGCTTTAGACTCTTCAGATTCTCAAGCCGAACCTGTGGCAGAGGAATCAAAAGAGGAATCAAATTCAGACAAACGAGCGGCAGACCGAGATCGTGTCTACAGAGAGGCGGTTGAAGCTGCCCGGGTAAAAAAGTACCAAGAGTTGGAGCAAGAGCGGGCAAACTATCTCGATCTACCGTTTTTTCTTAATCCTTACTATAAACAATTGATTAAAGAATACCGGGAGAAAAGGGAAAGGGGAGAGGTTTCTAAACAGCGGTTCCAACATCTGCTAATGCTGGCTCGGATGCGCATATTAGGAATTAAAAAACCAAAACAGACTCTTAATCAGATATTTAACAATTCAGATTTTTATAAAATCGGCCGGGTGGATGAAAATGATCCCAACTCTAGACTTACGATAAAACGTATTAAATATGACGGCATGGGTGGTATAGCTGAATTGGTGGATAGCTACTCAAAACTGAAAAATCCGGGAATTGCTATTTCCAGATTGGAACAATTGGGTGTTAATGCCTTTTTTTATCCTATATTAATGGAACGTGTGCTCCCAGAAGTGCATGAAAAAATTGAGGCCATCACTAAACTTAGTGAAGATGAGTTTAGAGTTATAGCCGAAAAATTTCAACAGCATTGGTGGTTAGCAAGGATAAGAATTGAAGAAAAATCCCCATCTGAACAATGGTTTGATAATTATTATGTAGTGTCACCGGAATTTTCAGCTCGCGTAGATTACTTATTATCAAACGGAGAGCTAAATGAAACTACTCAATCTGCTTTAAACATCCAAGAAGAACTAAAACTGCTTGAATATTTGCAAGTACCCGCATATTTAGTTGATGCTGTCAACTCGCCGGACAAACTCCAGATGTTGCAGCTCGTTGCAAAAGAACTCGGATATGTAGAGAAGGATAATGAACATCGTTATCCTTATCGAGTCTCAGAGTTATTGCAGGTGTTATGGCACTCTCCTCAGCACTTGGAAATGGTCTATAGCTTACTAAACCAAGGTTGGCAACTAAAACCAAGTACGCGTAGTTGGAAGGATACATCTCCCTCTAGTTTTCTTGGCAATATTATTACTGCTGATGACAAGAAACAGATGCTTGCTGCCATTGAGCTGGTATCGGCCTTGACAGCAGACCCAGCGGTTGATGCAATAAGGCAGCAGCTTGGTATTCAGACGATCGAGGATGCACAATTACTTGATGATGTCTTAAAAGCAATACAAACGACTAAAGAGATTGCCGCCTCAATGCCTGCAAAGAGACGGGCATCTTCTATTGAAACCTTGCAATTATTTGACACGCCATTTTCTCAGGATATTTTTTCTGATGAAGAGAAGATCTTTATTCAAGCCTGGGCAAACATTCCCTGGCAATCAGAAGAGTTGAAGAATTTGGCGTTAGAAGCGCTAGCAACTGACAGCGATGGTAACCTAAACAAAGATGTATTACTGCATTTGCTTGAAGACAGGGCTAGTTACTTTGAGTGGGTAAACCCAGAAAAATTAGCCAACTTACCTAGAAATGAGCAGGTCTTGATAGCGCTAATACAAACTCTTGAACCAAAATACGCCGCTCCGCTGCGAGTTTTTTTGGTAAGCCATCGTCGAGATATCGATACGCTGACTGATGAACATGGCAATATCACAGCTGAGTTTGTGCGTGAATGGTTTTCTAACAAAGATGTCTGGAATACAGAGGATCTCCTAGTTGTAGAACCCTTGCTGGAAAAAGCAAACTTGGTACCTGGGTTTGCAGCTCACATTCGCTTTATCGAATCTACCAAAGGTTTGGAAGGGATGGTGCTTAAGGAACACCTCTGGCCCATTTTTAAAATCTTTCAAGAAGATAACGCGTCCGCAGACAACATTGAGCTTTTTAATTATTGGCTCAAAAACGATCCTAGAATTTTTGTGAAGTTACTATCAAAAGATTCTTTCAAACAAGTATTTGGGTCTCAAATAGCAGAGCGATTTTTGTCAGCTTTACCCAAGGAAACTGAAGAACAGCGAAATGCGTTTCTCCACAATGATTATGATCGGACATCTAAGTGGTTGGGGTATATGCTCGGTATGACTCAAGCAAGAACAGAACAGCCATGGGTGCTTCCAGGATGGCCCATTGCTATGAGCACCAGCATGTCTTTTAATTTAGAAACAGATTTGGAAATGGCAACTGATTTTATTAGTGACTATGGATTGGCATTTTCCGAGAAAATCTTGATGATTTATAAGCAGTTGTGGTTGTATGAGCGCGGGACGATTACTGCTCTTCCTGCAGACTTTGCTGAATTAGGTATAGAAAGCACAGACGACTTAAAGGAACAACTGGAGCAACTTCACTCACTAATTGTAGCGCGAGAGCCGTTTCTCGATGCAGATAGATTGAGTTCTTTTCAAGTGATGCTTCTTGGTTTGGTCACTGGTCATACAAGTCATAAATGGAGCTATGGCCGTCCCAAGATTGAGCAAATTGTGACTGATTTTAGTAGGGATAGTCAGGCAGGAAACATAGAACCTACATCTGAAGGTTACACTGTTCATACTATAAGTTTGCAAGAAGTAGAAATTGAATATGAACCATCGGAAGCGGCATTGGCTCAGTACGACACCCTCTCAAATGCAGTCCAGACTGCTTTTGAAGAGTTAAATAATCCGGATTTTTTTCAGAGAATAGCTGCGGAGTTTACTGCCATCCTTGAGGATAAGCAAGAGGAATTAGAGCAATTGCTTTCCCAGGTAGAGGAAAATAAGAGAAAAGGTATACAAATTCAGCAACAGCGGGTCAGCGGGTACCTGGAAACACTGCGTGATATCAAAACTCCTGGCCAGTTGCTGATTTTTCTTTCAACATATAGACCTGAGAAGCAGCAGCAGAAACAATGGGAAAAAGCATTGTCGGCGTTGGTAATGCACCGACTCCTCAGCACCACCGGCGCCAGCGCTATTCAGGATATGACGCGATTGGCAGGAGGAGAACTTGATGCTCAGCGCATTCTTATTGCTAGAAATGTAATTGGCGAGTTAGTTAAGCACCATGGTATAGATTTTTCATCTGATGATATTTCTAATTACTGGGATGAACATACTATTGGTTTTTTCAGAGGAAAGGAAAGCAAACAGGCGCTCAAGAATTTAACAAAACTATTTGGAACTATGGAGGGAGTTTTTCGGGAAGAAGTAAACACTTTCCAGAAAAGACAAAAGACAGTTTCTCAACAAGTAGAGTTTATACCTGATAGAGGCATTATTGGTGAACTCTCTGGCTACATTGCCAACGCTTGTTATACCAGTGAATATCCCTTGTTGAAAGATCGAAAAGTAGTGCCCTATAAGTTTGTGGAGGCAAGAGGCAATGAGCGGAATATAATTGGATCTGTCCTGCTTTTTGAAGTTGAAACTTTCGATAGAAAGAAGGCTCTGCTTGTTAGAGCCTTCAATGTCCCCGACGAAAAAACTTATGATTCGGTGGAATTGTTGGAACAGTTTTTAGATTATTGCCAGGAGGCGGCAGCAAATCTCGGAAAGGACTTAGTTTTATTACCGGGAGATAATGGAGCAATATCTAATTATTCAATGGTTTTAAATCATGTTGATAGTAAATACAAGACTGAGCAGAACAGGGCAAAGTTGTCTGAAAGGTTCAATTTTAATAACTATGATCTTACCAACCATTGTTTTGTGGTAAGGCAGGTAGGCCCGTTGTTTCACGCGTCCTAATTGGTACCAATTTTCCACCGCGGCCGGCGGTCTAGCTTGCTAGGATTTGCCACAATTTCCCCACGCTCTAATTTAAATTCAGCCACCACCCCAATCATGGCCGCGTTGTCCATGCAAA
>CAZESB010000007.1:0-43456 GCA_964515115.1 uncultured Pseudomonadales bacterium
TCATTGCCGCTGGCGTTATCAATGATCAGCACCTCATCAGCAAACTGCGCGGACTTCAGACTTTTCAGGAACCTTTGATCGTTGCGGTTGGTAATAATGATAAGACTAAGTGGCATAATTCATGACTATGGTTGTTTGAGTGATTTTACTATTGCCACCAAGATAAAAGGAAGGGTTAAGAGGCGTGAGTAAAAAATAGCCATGGCGGCGCCATAAATTCCGGCAGTAGTGGTGAGGTAAAGTAGCAGCAAAACCAGCAGGGCGATAGTTAAAAATAAATGCATGTTGATGATCACAAATCTTTCCTTGGCGTAAAACAAGTTGTAAGCAGTGTTGTTAAAACTGTGAATCAAGCCGGCCCCCACCAACCAAGGCAGCATTGGCACCACCGCCATCCACTGATCACCTAAGATGATATCCACAATCTCTTCCGGAAAAAGCAGTAGCGGCACTGAAGCTACCAGCACATAAAATAAAGCGCCTACCGAGGTTTTGATAAAAGCTTTTCTCAATCTTTCACCATCATTTTTTATTTTTGAAAAAACCGGCAGAGTAGTATGTTGCACAGCTTTAGAAAGTTCGTAATTGGTCTTGTGAGCCAGGCTATAACCATTATGATACAGACCCAGGTTGTAAGTGCCCGCCAGCTTGCCGATAATCAGGTCGTCGATGTTTTCATGGACATAACTAAGCGCTGCCGATACCGACAAACCCTTGGCATTATTAAGAATCACTCTCCCCCGGCTGTGAATATATTGAAACGCTGGGCGTTCTTGGAAAAAGACAAAAGAAATGATGACTTCAAAAATAGCCGCGCCTATCAGTGCCAAAATCATCGCCATCACTGACTGAAGCATCAGTCCAAAAATTATGGCTAACAGAACATCAACCGCCACCAAAGAAAATCGGTAAAGGCTGTCTTTGAAGAACCTAAACTCCTTTTGCATAACGACAATGTAAGGGTTGATGAAACCTTTAATTACCGGCACCAAAGCAGTGACGGCAATTAGGAATGAAAGCTGTGGTTCATGGTAATAATTGGTCATTAAAACTCCCAAAACCAGCATGATAATGCCCATAATAAAACCCCGGATAATAGCTATTACCCAAGCCGAATTAAGAAAGTACTGGACTTTTCGCTCAGAGTTAATAATAGTAAGATTAACCCCGGTTTGAGTCACGGCCTCCACAATACCAAAAGCAATCATAATCAATGAGAAAAGGCCAAAATCATTGGGACTCAACAATCTGGCCAAAATAGAAATCTTGAGCAGGGTGGCGACCATGGTCAGCACCTTGAGTAGAGTGTGCCAACTGAACCCCGAAATAGCATTTTTGGTATAGCCCATGCCTTAAGTATAACCCAGAAGTACTTGCGCTTGAATATGAGAGTTTCCGAGTTCATAATGTCACAGTATGACGAGTCTCTTAAAATCCGTGAGCAGCTTTTTTTTGGATTTAGTTGAAACCATTGTGATCGGCTTGTCACTTTTTTTAGTAGTTTATTTGTTTTTGGTGCAACCGCACCAAGTTAATGGTCAATCGATGGTACCCTCATTCGAAAGCGGCGAGTATGTGCTGACAGATAAGGTGAGCTACCGGGTGGGAGAGCCAAAACGGGGTGACGTGATAGTTTTCCACGCACCCGAGTCTGCCAATTGTCCGGCCGGAACAGGCTGCGATTTTATTAAAAGAATTATTGCTTTGCCTGGAGAAAGTGTTGAGGTTAAAAATAATGGCCTGTATATTAATGATGCAAAGTTGTTGGAAACATACATTCCCGACACTTATGAAACTTCAGCCGGAGCTTTTACTCGGGATAGGAAAATTGTGTTAGGACAGGATGAGTACTTTGTGGTTGGTGACAACCGCGAACACTCGAGTGACTCCCGCTCCTGGGGGCCGATTGCGCGCGGTAACATTGTGGGTAGGGCCTTTTTTCGCTATTGGCCGGCAGAAAAAATTGGCCTGATTGATTCAGCCGGTTATTAATTTTTGATGTTAGCGTTGGTAACTTCGATTAATTTTTCGAGATCTTTTTGAGTATCTTCCGGTTGGCCATAAAGAGTAATGGTAATTCTGGTAAGCCTAGATGAACGACTGAGCCGGATTTTAGTTTTTTCCGAAGTAATTGACTGAATATTTTTAGCCCACTGCATTACCCGCTCATTGCTTTCTTGGTAAACTTTTTTCTTTTTGGGATCGATGGACGGCCCGCTCTGACGCCGGAAAATACGAGCAATGGCTTCAGCGCGTCTGACGGAGGCGTCTTCCTTTAAGATTTGTTTGTAGGCTTGAATCATAGTGGGAGCGTCAGGAATGCCGGAGATGGCGCGAGCATGTCCTTCGGTAATCAAGCCGCTGACTAAGCCGTCTTTGATGGCATCAGGCAGCTCCAAGAGCTTCAAGGAGTTACTGATGTAAGCTACCGACTTACTGATTCTTTTGGCAATTTCACCTGAGCTAAAATTAAACTCACGAATCAGTTGCTGGAATGAGTAAGCTCTTTCCATCGGTGTCAGATCAGTGCGCTGAACGTTTTCAATCAGTGCCATTTCCAACATTTCTCTGGGAGTGCATTCTTTGATGATGGAAGGAACTTCGTCAAGGCCGGCCATTTGGGCCGCACGCCAGCGTCTTTCGCCGGCGATAATCTGATAACCGGCAGGAGTATGAGCTATAAGTAAAGGTTCGAGAATACCGTGTTGTCGAATTGAATCAGCCAACTCTTGCAGGTCTTCTTTTTGCAGCTTATTTCTGGGCTGGAACGGATTTGGTTGCAAAACGGCAACCGAGAGCAGTTGGATGCTTTGAGATTGTTTGGCCATATGTCCTCAGTATAGCAACAGGGCTATTTAGTCGCAATAACATTGACTACGGTTTTGCCGTAGCGTTTGCCAAAAGCAACGGCGCCTTTTGCCAAGGCAAAAATGGTGTGGTCTTTACCCATACCCACGCCATCACCTGGCTTGTATTTAGCTCCTCGTTGTCTGACAATGATATTGCCGGGGATGACCACCTCGCCCCCAAATTTTTTAACGCCCAGCCTTTTGCCATGGCGTTTTCGCTGTGATTGTTGGGCAACTTTACCCGATGCTTTGACTTTTGACATTTATTATTTTCCTAATTTGCTCAATTACTGATTAAATTTAAACTGATAAATTTGTCTTTGTACTACAGCTCCAGGGCGGTGATACCTGATAGGCTGAGAAGTGGTAGTGTAACCCAATTTTTGAAGCTTGTCAATTAAACTCTCGAGAGAAAAGACCCTTTTTTCGCCTTTAAATTTAGCTTCAACATAAGGGAAAACGACGGCTAAACTAGCCCCGTCTTTGAGCAAACTCACCCACTGTCTAAACGCTCCTAAGTATAACCTCTCAAGACCGGTAAAAATAAAAGGAAGTTTGGCCGGGTTGGGATTGGGTTTGCCCAAAAATGGCTCAGTGACCAGATAATCAACTTTTTTCTTTTGAGGTAAATTTAATCTGGTGGCGTCCTGGGCCAAAACAGTAAAGTCTTGGTTGAGGCTGTACTCGCTACTCAGCCAATCCAGATTCGCTCTCGTACCTGCCACCGCAGCGGCGTCTTGATCATTACCAATGACAGCAAAACCAAACAGCATTGCTTCCATCAGGATCGTTCCTGAGCCGCAGAAGGGATCGAGCAAAACACCTTCATTAGTAGCTCCAACAGCCAAATTGACCATCATCCTGGCTACTTTCGGTGGCAGCATGCCTTTTTTGGCATCTGAATAAGGTTTGTTGCGGTCGCGATTAGTCCAATCGTCAATATTTTGTACCACTACAGTTTCTGCAATTAAAGTAGTGTCCGGCGTCTGGACCACGTAGAGTTCGCGGATTTTTTTATTGTTCAGTAAAATAGCAGCCGACAAACCATATCTGGAATCTTCTCGGTATCTGGCCTTAATACCCTGAGCTTGGAGCAGACTTTTAATTTCGGCAGCATCAATAACAGGCAAGTGATCCCTGCCAAGTTCTGAAATAGCAAACTGAGTTTTGCTTTCAGTACTGAGCAGCTCAACGATAGTATTGTTTAGATCTTCCGCAGCAGCGTTCGGTTTTTCAGCCAAAACCTTCATGATTTTGATGGTACCGCCAACCCTGTTGAGAATTTCCTCAGCCTGGTTATCTGACTGGAGTTCTGCCGATACCACTGAAGTAATCAGCCTCACGAAACTTAACTGAGGATAAACGGCCTCAAGTTCAGCTAAAGATAGTTCTGGGGTATTACCCAATTGAAATAAATAAGTTGACATGTTTAACGTCCGCTCCTGGAGAGGACAACCTTTCATGATCATTCAGGGCAACGCTACTTAACGCTAATAGCCACTACTTCTAGAGCAGTTTGTAGTTGTCTGTGGCCATAAACCTTGCGATAGCGCGATTTGGCTTTGTACTTAGCTACTCTAATTTTATCACCCTTCAAGTGCTCAAGGACTTTGAGCTTGACACTGGCTTTGTCAATCAGAGGAGCGCCCACGGTAGTTTTACCATCTTTGCTGATGAGCAAAACTTCAGCCACAGTAATGGTTTTACCCTCTTCCTCTTCCAATCTGTCAACGATAATTTTGTCGCCTTGTTCTACCTTAAATTGCTTGCCCGTAAGCCTAATAATCGCGTACATGGTACTCCTTGGTTGTTTGATACTTTCCTACGAAGCGTGGTCACCCAGCGGTAGGACAACGAAGAAGAATTATATCATAACCAAGAGGAAATTGGTAATTAATGCAGGTGTCGGGAGATTTTTTTGTCTTGGTTTTTAGCGATGGTTTGCACCACACCAAACATTCCGGCAATAGAAATTAAAGAGCTGCCTCCATATGAAAGCAACGGTAGAGTCAGGCCGGTGATTGGCAAGATACCGATGTTCATCCCAATATTAATGGTGGTCTGAATTAAAATCATGGCAGCAGTAATGAAACAAAAAATTTGCGCACTCACCCTTTCAGCCTGGATACCAATATAAATTAGGAACGCAAAGATTAGGAAGTAGAGAGAAATTATCAGCGCGGAACCGATGAAGCCAAACTCTTCAGCCAAAGAAGCAAAAATAAAGTCGGTTTGCCTTTCCGGTAAAAATCTGAGATGAGATTGTACTCCCTGACCCAAACCCCTACCTACCATCTGTCCGGAACCAACAGCAATCAGTGATTGCCTGGCGTTGTATTGGGTGGTTAGTTGAGTGTTGCTGACATTTTCACTGCTGCCCACAAAAGAAAAGATCCGCTGTTTTTGATATGGTTCGAGTATAAACATCCAGGCTAGTGCTCCCACAACTACGGTGCTTGAAAGCAAAATTAAAATTTGTCGTGGTTTGATGTCGCTAAAATAAATACCCGTCCCCAGGCAGGCCAGATATACCAAGGTAGTACCCAGGTCGGGCTCGATCAAAATAAGAACAGCCGGAATCAGTACTATTATCAGCAGGAAAAACAACTGCGACCATTTGGCCATAGACCGGGTGTGAATCAGGTGACTGGCTAAAAGCCCGACTGCCGGTATGGCTAGTTGGGATGGTTGCAATCTGAACAGCCCAGCCACATCAATCCAGCGAGAAGTATCTCTGGTTTGCAGAGCAATGACCAATGTTAAGATCAGCAAAAAAACAGCAATAACGTATCCTAATGGACTGAGTCTTTCAATTGTTTCAAACCTAAGTTTGGCCACAAAGTAAAAAACCACCCCTCCTGCCAGAAAAAAAATAAATTGTCTGGGAGCTAGTTCAGGAGCAATGCTCGATAAAGTTAGAACGCTGATCAAGGCAAATAGCATTAAAATCGCGGGCAAAAACCAGACTCTCATGCCGCTATTGTAGTGTCAATGGCGCCGCTACTCAACCAGTGCCAGCTCTGTTCCCTGCGTTAGTCTTGAATTAGTTTTCTCTTCAATTTCGGCTTGCCAACTTACCGGCCAAGTGGGAGCGGTAACAGTGGCCTGTTGGCTGATTGCCAAACCGGCAGCTTTTCTCAATTTTTGAATCTGGCGCATCAACTCTCTGGCTTCACCTTCTGCTTGAAGTTCAGGTGAAATTGCCAAATTTAACTCGACTTCATTTTTGTCAGGATCTTGAGTCCAGCTCACCGATTTAACATTAACTTCATCCATCAGCACTGTTAAAAGTTCAGCAGGAGGCTGAGGATTGGTAGAAGTTACCTGAACTGCCGCCAGCGGTTGGCGAACTTTAACTCCAGCTTCTTTTCTGGCAGAGTGAGTTTTTTCCGTTACTTTTCTAATCACCGCCATTGCTTCTTCCAACTCAGGATTGATCAATTTTTCATCTGCTTCTACCAGATCAGTGTGATGAATGCTGGTGTTACCATCGGTCATTTGATGATAAAGCCACTCACTGAAAAAAGGCGTAAAAGGTGCCGCCAACTGAGCCAGTCTCAACAAAACATGGCCAAACACCTGAATGGAGACAGCCGAGTGATCGCTATTTCTCAATCTCTCACGACTGCGGCGCAAATACCAAGTGGAAAGCTCATCAACGTAGTCAATCAAAATTCTTGACGAGCGAACCACATCATAATTGTCCATATATGTCAGCACCTGCTTGGTGACCGTGTTGAGCCTGCTCAAAACCCACTGATCCATGACGTCGCTAGCTTGGGGAACCTCTTGAAGGCTGGCTTGATTATCGCCAGCATAAAGATGATAAAAAGCAAAGGTGTTGTACCAAATATTGAAGACTTTTTTGCGAATGTCACCGACTTCTTTTTCGTCAAAATTGAAATTTGTCGCTTTCATTACTGGTGAGCTCATTAAATAAAGTCGCAGACTATCGACCCCGTATTTATTGATTAAATCTAACGGATCAGGAAAATTCTTTTTGGACTTACTCATTTTTGAGCCGTCCGCTGCCATGATAGTGCCGGTAGTGAGAATGTTTTCTACAGCGTGTTTGCCAAAAATACCCATCGACATTACGTGCATGGTGTAAAACCAAGCTCTGGTTTGGGCAATGTATTCACTCACAAACTGGGCAGGATAAGTTTCCTCAAACTTCTGTTTATTTTCAAACGGATAATGTCGTTGAGCAAAAGGCATGGAGCCGGATTCAACCCAACAGTCGAAAACTTCTGGGATTCTCTTGCCTTTGAGAGTTCTGTCGTCATCAACCCAAACCTCAATTTCATCAATGAACTCTCGATGAATGTCGTCAAGGCTGCCTACAGAGTTGGGATCAACTGCCCATTCTCTCAACTCATCTCTGGAAGAAATAACGCGGTATTTGCCACTGGCCTCGTCGCGCCAAATGGGCATGGGAGTACCCCAATATCTGGAGCGAGAGATATTCCAATCCGGCGCGGTGGCTATGCCTTTGCCAAAACGGCCATGCTTCAAATGGCTAGGATACCAATTGATGTTTTCGTTCTGGGCCAAGAGTTGATCTCGCATTTTGTCAATATTGATAAACCAAGCCGGAACAGCACTGTAGTACAAAGGCGTGCCGCAGCGATAGCAGAAAGGATAAGAGTGTTCAAAGCGCTCTAGTTTAAACATCAAGCCGCGATCGGTTAGATTTTCATTGATGGCGTCCTCTGCTTTTTTATAAAATTGCCCTGCTACCAACTCAACAAAATCCTTAAATTTGCCGTTATCATCAAGCGTAGGCACCAAAGGTAAGTTATATTCAAGCGCCAGTGCGTAGTCGTCTTCACCATAGATAGCCGCGGTGTGAACAATGCCTGAGCCTTCATCCAGACTGACAAAATTAGCAGGCAAGACTGTCCAGGCCTTTTCAGTTCGGTGCGCTTCTAGATAGGGGAAAAGTGGTTCATAAGCTTGGCCTACCAGCTCGCTGCCGTCAACCGTTTTAACAATTTGATACTCGCTTCCCGTCAACAACGCCTCTAATCTTTTTTCCGCCAGCCACAGCAATTCTTGACCAATTTGCACCTGAGCATAACGCGCCGTTGGATCCACCGCCAAACCGACATTACCAGGCAAAGTCCAGGGAGTAGTAGTCCAAGCTAGGAAAAATTCATTTTCAGCATCTTTAGCTTTAAACTTGACTATTAAAGAATAGTCTTCGGTCATTTCGTAAGAATTATCCATAGCAATTTCAAAATTTGAGAGCGGGGTAGCACAACGCGGACAGTACATCACTACTTTACGACCCTCATAAATCAGACCTTTTTCATGCAATTGGTTAAAACCCCACCAAACCGATTCCATGTAATCGGTGTCCATGGTTTTATAATTATTGGCAAAGTCGACCCAACGACCCAGTCTGGCAATAATTCTTTCCCATTCTTGGTCAAGTTTCATTACTTCGCTTCTACAGGCGGCGTTAAATTTGGCAATGCCCAACTCCTCAATACCCTTTTTTCCGCCTTTAATACCCAACTGCTGCTCAACCATGTTTTCTATCGGCAAGCCGTGACAATCCCAGCCCCAAACTCTTTCTACCCGATAGCCTTTCATGGCCCAATATCTGGCGATGACGTCTTTAGAAGTTGAACCAAGTAGGTGGCCATAATGAGGCAAACCGGTGGCAAAAGGAGGGCCGTCATAGAAAACATACTGTTTGTCTTCCGGTCGCATCTCGACTTGCTTTTTGAAAGCTTCAGTTTTTTCCCAGTAATCCAGAATTGACTTTTCCATTTCGGGAAAATTGGGGTTACGTAACAGTTTTTTTTCTTTTGGCATTTTTTCCTTTTTCTGATGTTAAAATATCAAAAAACCCTCTTGTAGTCACCAATTTGATGAACACAAGAGGGTCTTTGAGACGGTACCACCTCTACTTTTACTTAGTTCCAGCTGTTACGGGCTTGCCCGGGCTGTTCTAATCCCCTTTTCAGGTTTCTTCAGCCAGCTTACTGAGTGATGACCCAGCTCAAACGCTTTTATGTCTTAATCAGTTAATTATAGCATGAATTAACTAACTATTTTTTCTTACGCATGAAAGCGGGGATTTCAAACTCGTCTTCAAATTCTTGGTTGTCAAAGCTGTCGGTAGCAGTTTCTTCTTCCTCGTCTTGAGCAAGGCCGTTGGGTTGGTGAACATCGTCACCAAATGCTTGGGATTTGACGAATGGATCTTGAGGTTTGGTAGCCATTATTTGTGAGGTAGTGAGGGGTTGAGTAAAACCCTGAGGTGCTCGATCAATTTTAGTCTGCCTTGAGCCCATTTCTGCCTCTTCTTCATCTTGTTGTTGCTGTCTAATTTTGGCTTGAGAATCGCGGGAGTAAGCGCCAAATAGTGATTTTCGGCTGGAAGCATAGCCCATTTGTCGGTCATCAAAGCCGGTGGCAATAACACTGATTTTAATGTTTGAACCCATGTTTTCATCGATAGTAGCGCCAAAAATGATGTTGGCATCAGGATCGGCGGCTTGGGAAATAATAGCAGAAGCGTCGGAAACTTCGCTCATGGTCATGTCTTCGCCACCAATAACGTTGTAAAGGATGCCTTTGGCGCCATCAATTGAAACTTCAAGCAGTGGTGAGGAAACAGCCATCCTGGCCGCGGTAGCTGCGCGATTTTCGCCGCTGGCTTCACCGATCCCCATCAAGGCGGAGCCGGATTCGGTCATAATGGTTTTAACATCGGCAAAGTCAACATTAATCAGTCCCGGCACCGTAATCAGATCGGAAATGCCCTGCACGCCTTGGCCAAGCACATTATCGGCCAGACGAAAAGCGTCCAGTAAAGTCATTTTTTTATCAACCACTTCCATCAGGCGTTGGTTGGGGATGACAATTAAAGTATCAACCGCGTCTTTGAGGTTGTCGATGCCCTCTTCGGCAATTTGCATTCTTTTAACACCTTCAAAAGCGAAAGGCTTGGTTACCACTGCTACCGTCAGGGCGCCGGTTTCTTTGGCGATTTCGGCAATGATAGGAGAAGCGCCGGTGCCGGTGCCACCGCCCATACCAGCAGTGATGAAAACCATGTCGGTGTCAAATAAAAGATCTCTGAGTTTTTCGTATGATTCCTCGGCGGCAGTACGACCAACGTCGGGATCCGCGCCGGAACCCAAACCCTTAGTAAAATTACTACCGATTTGCAATTTTGTTTCTGCTTGGGAAGTTAAGAGCGCTTGAGCATCGGTATTGACGGTAATAAACTCAACGCCGTTGATTTTTTTGGAGGCAATCATTGAGTTGATAGCGTTGCCACCACCACCGCCGATACCAATGACTTTAATTTTTGCAAAGGTGGTATTGGTGGGTTTTACTAGGGCCATAATATATATCAAAGTCTACCATGTAATGGGGAATTAGCAATATGAACTATGGCAGTAACGACTTAATAAATTTACTGATTTTTCCTAAAATACCGTCCAGCTGCAGGCCATCAAAAAGCGAGCCAAGATTGAAACCGCTGGTCACATTGCCTCCACCTTGCTTGTTGCCATAAACCAACAAACCAATACTAGTGGCATAAGAAGGTTTTTGAATATCCGCAATTAGGCCATCCAACTCCATCGGCTCACCAATTCTAACCGGGAGATTAAGATGCCGTTTGACAATTTCGGTGATCTTGACGGTTTCTGCGCCTCCGCCAGTGAGCACCAGCCCGGCACGGATGTCATTAATCAAGTTATGCTCTTTTAGCTCCACAGCTACTAAATCAAAAATTTCGTGAATTCGTGGCATCATGATGTTTTCTACAATAAACCTTTTTGAAAGCACCTCATCGGTATCCGGTCCCTCAAAAACAGATAATTTAAGCTCGTCGGCTTTTTTGCGCCTCAAAGAGTAGTCTTTCTTGGACTCGCCGGGAAGCGGAGTAAAAGAATGGAAGGGATCTTCAGAAAGAGAAATCTTAATTCTTTCAGCCGTGTCAAGACTAACCCGACCGCCAAGAGCGATATCTTGAGTAATGTGTCGAGCGCCCACCGGGATTGCTCCGGAATATTCCAAAGAGCCATCAACAAAAACACACATGGAAGTTGAGCCGGCGCCGATATCAACCAAAGCCACTCCCAGCTCTTTTTCCGTTTCGGTCAAAACCACTTCCGCGGCAGCCAGCCCGGAAAAAACAAAGCCCTCGACATTAATGCCAATATCCTCGATGCATTTCTGCATATTTCTAAGGGCCGGCGTCATGCCAGTAATGATGTGAGCTTCAGACTCCAGCCTCACTCCAGTCATGCCGACCGGATCTTTAATGCCTTCCTGAGAATCCACCTTATAATCTTTAGGAATGACATGAATGATTTCCCGATCTGAGGGGAGGGAAATGGCTCGAGAAGCGTCAATAACTCTCTCGACATCGGCAGCAATGATTTCTTGATCTGGAGAAGCCACAGCTACTACGCCTTTAGAATTACGGGAATCAATGTGCGCTCCGGATACCGAGACAAAAGCACTTTTAACATCTAAGCCGGCCATTCTTTCAGCCCCATCCAGGCTTTCAGTGATAGTTTCGAGCACTTTTTCTAAATCTATAATTTGACTGCGCTTCATTCCTCTTGAGGGCACAGCAGAAACACCCATAACTCTTAGTTTGTTGAGTTGGGCATCATGCGCGGCAATCAGGGTGACGCATTTGTCGGTTCCAACATCAATAGCAGTAATAATTCGGTTTTGTGACATAGACATCTGTTAGCATAGCAAAATTATTCTGAAGTGCGTAGTACTGGCATTTCGAACCGTAAATCAATTGCCTCAATGGGCTTTTCAATCACCTCAATTTCTGTAGAATCTAAGATCAGCTTTAGTTTTTCAATTGCTTGCGACGGATTTTCAGCATCCAAAATTATTTTTTGGCCAGTTGTTAAGAAAAACTCAATTTCGTTGGTGCTATGCCACTTAATATCTTGAAAGGAAAGATTTTGTTTGTGCAGAGAGTTGAGCAGCGCAGCGATGGCGCCATGAATTTCAGGACTGAGTTTTTTACTACTGAGCAAGTCTTCAGCAGATTTATTGATTTGAATTTCTGGCAGGTTACTCTCGTTTTTAGCTAGATTGACAACGGAACCCTCAGTACCGACCGCGAACTTTTGTCCATCGGCAGTTTGGAGAAAATACTGCAAAGACTCTTCCGCGAAAGTGACCTGAATATTATCTGGCAGGCTTTTTTGATATGAAATGAAGGTGTAAGGCAAAGAGGTGAACGGCTCGTTGGTTAAAATTGCTTCAAAATCAGTGAAAAAAAGTGATTGTTGGAGCAGAGCTTGATCGAGAAAACTGGCAAGCTCGTTACCGCAATTGCCCTTTGTTTCAAGATGACAGTTAACAGATTCGATTGTGAAGAGCCCAAGCATGAAATAGATACTCAGGGCCAATAAAGGTAAGAGAAGAAAATAAAAAATTTTCTTTGGCATGAGCAGGTTGTTGTCGGTTACTTTATAAATATGGTTTTACTAACTGAAAAAGCTTGGCCGCTGCTTTAGCATGAGAGTCGTTGGCTTTTTCCAGTTTTCTGCTGAAGCTAGCGTGTTTGGAAAGAATAATTTCGAGATTAGCAGTAAGTGATTTGGGATTGAGGTCCTTTTGGGGCAATAAAATTGCTCCACCCAGGTCTGACAAGGCTTTGGCGTTCAATATTTGCTCATCCTTATGAGAAAAAGGAATGGGGATGAGTATTGCCGGCAGCCGCATATGAGTGATTTCTGAAACGGTATTGGCTCCGGCTCGCGAAATTGTAGCTGTGGCGTTGGCGTAAATCCAGGACAGCTCTTCATCAGTGATCCAAGGCCTGACAAAATAACGCCCTCTTTTGGTTCGGTTGAGCTTAGCGCTAGCCTTTTCCAGTTCCTCCGCGTAATTTCTTTTTTCGGTTGCCTGGCCACATTGATGAATGACCGACCAATCTTTAAGAATTTGTGGCAAACTTCTGGCTACGGTGGTGTTGATAACTTCAGAGCCTTGACTACCACCGGTAACATATAAAAGTGGTCTTTTGGAAGTGGTTTTAAACCATTCAGGTTGCTTGGCGGCTTTGCTGTTCAGTAAAGCTTGGCGAATGGGGTTACCGACAACGGAAGTTTTATTAGCCGGAAAATGCTTGGTTGTTTCAGGATAAGCAACGGCAATTTTGTTGGCGAACTTAGCAATAATGCCATTGGCGATGCCGACAGTTCTGGTTTGCTCGTGAGTGACAACCGGTACCCGCCAAAGCCAAGCGGCAATGGCTAAAGGTACGGCCAGATAACCTCCGAAGGAAACAAAAACACTTGGTCGATATCTGGGGATGAGCACTAGCGCTCTGATAACTCCACCAATTAAGGCCAAAAAATTCAGAGTTTTCTCAACGGCTCCACCCTGACCTAGCTTGCCTGAATTAAAAGGAATAAAAATGGCGCCGAGTTTTTCTGATTCTTGTTGTTCATTAGCCAGTTGTTTTTCATCTTTTCTTGAATATTTTCTGCCGGCAAAAAAAATAAAACTTTCCGGTTGCACTGACTTAGTGTATTCAATAAAAGCCAGTGCTGGAGTCAAATGCCCTCCGGACACCAAAATTCTCATTTAACTTCTTTTCCTAATTTAATTATTATTCCTGTCGCCAACAATACCATGACCTGAGAGGATCTGCCATAAGAGAAAAACGGCAGCGGAATACCGGTTAGTGGCACTAGTCCCACCACAGCCGACAAATTGAGAATAGCTTGCAGCGCGATCCAAAAGAAAATCCCAAATGCCAAAAGTTTTTTTCGTGATTCGGTTTGTCGTTTAGCTACTTTAAAAACTAAAGCCAGAAACCAGAAATAAATCAAAATTAGTAGCGCTGAGCCTAGAAAACCGACTTCTTCAGCAATGACAGCAAAAATGGAATCGGTGCTAACTTCAGGGATGTAAGCATATTTTTGGCTTGAGTTGCCAATACCTTGACCAAACCAGCCGCCTCGACCCAACGCCAAGGTGATTTGCCGAATGTGAAAACTGGTACCACTGGGGTCTGACTCAGGATTGAGAAAGGTCATCAATCTGGCACGGCGATAATCAGAAAGCAAAATTGTTCCTAATAAAATCGGCAAACCCACTCCCGCTACCGCCAGCAGATGTTTGAAATTGCCGCCGCCAACAAAGTACATGCCAAAAACAATCATTAGCAATAAAATCAGGGAGCCAAGGTCAGGTTGCAAGATAATTAGTATCGTAGGCACACCAATTAAAACTAAGAAAGGTATCAGTTTTTGTTGTTTGCTTAGCCACAAGGCAAGATAAGTAATCAAGCCGAGCTTGACATACTCAATAGCTTGGAAGCTAACAGGGCCCAGACTAAACCACCGTCTGGCACCATTCAGCTCCAGACCTATTCCCGGAATAAAAACCAGTACTAAAAAAATAATAGCCATGACATATAAAACCGGAGAGGCTTTAAACCAGAAATCAGTTGGTAGAATGAGAGCCGTTACAAATAAAACCAACCCAACCAACAAGCCAAAGGCGTGTTGTTGTAAAAAATGGTAGGGGTTGTCAAAGGTAGCATAGGCTTCGGCTACCGAAGATTCAAAAACAAAAAACAATCCGATCAGTGAAAGCACCAGCGCCAGGATGGTGAGCAGCTTTGGAGCGGTGAAACGGGCCGAGAGATTTTTTTTCATTTTAGAGATAGGTTAGCCAGATACCAAAAAGAGTCAGTAATATTTGCACCAACCAAGCTCTTTGAACAATTTTTGGCTCTTCCCAACCGTACTCTTGCAATGAAAGATGAATCGGCGCTGCCGGCAGTAATTTTCTTTTCAAAACTCTCTTGAAAAAAAGTTGCAGAGCCGAGCTGGAAATCTCCAGGACAAAAATAAAACCAATCACCAGCAGCGCTATCACTTTGCCTAATAACAAACCCACCACGGCTAAGGTTGCTCCAAAAGCCAATGAGCCGACGTCACCCATAAACATCCGGGCCGGAAAAACATTAAAATAAAGAAAAGAGATCAGTGAACCGAGCCAAAGGGCAATAAAAATGGACAGCGGGATATCCAAAATAGAACCGGACAAAAACCACAAACCAAACAACGAGATCATCAAGGCACCAGAAGCCAAACCGTCAAGACCATCGGTGATATTGACCGCGTTGGCAAAGGCCACGATAGTAAAAGCGGCAAAAGGAACGTAAAGCCATCCCAGTTCAAAAATGCCAATAAAGGGGATGTTTAGGAAAGAAATACCAAGTTGAAAATAAAGCATCAAGCTAATTACCAGGGCTAAGAAAATTTGTAGCAACAATTTGTGTTTCATCCGCAGGCCAAAAATGCCGGTAGCTTTAAATTTAAAAAACTTTTTTATGTCATCGTAAAGTCCCAAAATGCCGAAAGAAAGAAAGGTGAAAAAAAGCACATTGACTTCGGCAATAGCGTTGGGGTAGACGCTGGTGATATGAATGCCAAAATATTCTAAAATCGGAATGATTAGGGCAAATAAAATTGAAACCACACCCAGTACCAATAAGCCACCACCAACGGGCACCCCGGCTTTTCTTTGATGAAATTTATTAAAAATTGGGGTTAACTTGCCAAAAATATCCCGAGTGTTGGCCTGCTCTGCTCTTTGAAACCTGAGTTTATAAAGCAAATCAATAAAAGGAATAATCAACACACTGGTGACAATAAAAGACAGCATGAGGACACTAAGAGCCAGTGACGGAGATGACATAATTTCTTTCTATTGTATTACAAAAAATCAGAACGCGTTACTTTCTTTCAATCTGGGCGCCCATGATTCGCAGCCGTTTATCCAGAGCCTCATAGCCCCGGTCTACATGTTCAATACCAGTAATAATGGAAGTGCCGTTGGCGATCAGAGCAGCAGTAATAAGGGTGGCGCCATGTCTGAGGTCAACCACTTCAAACTCGCCTGCTTGCAAGGGAGTCGGACCCTCAATTCTGATAGCATGCTGGTTGCCTGGCTCATCGTTTTCCAGATCAAAATTATAAAACTCCTGAGGGTTGGTTACTTCAGGATTAAATTGAGTAATTTTTGCCCCCATTCTATTGAGTGCTTCTACATACTGAAAGCGCTTAGGCATAATAGTTTCGTGAATGGTGCTGATGCCCTTACATTGAGTGCAAAGAGTGGCCCAGAGCGGCTGCCAGTCACTCATGAAGCCGGGGTGAATTTCGGTAGTAACATCAGTGGCCTGAAGTTCGCCTTTGTAGTAAAAACGGATGCCGTAAGTGTCGACCGTATAGCCGGCACCAATTTCGTGCAGTTTGTCGAGAAAAGCACGGAGGTGATCGGCGTTGGCGTTTTCAATAATGATATCGCCTTGAGTGGCGATAGCGGCGCAAGCGTAACTCACCGCCTCGTTTCTGTCTGGGAGGAGTTTGTGAATAGCGCCTCTGAGCTTTTCTACACCAAGAATACGCACTACCCTATCCACTGGGCGGTCAATTTTTGCTCCCATGGCGTTGAGAAACTTAATTAGGTCGTCAATTTCCGGTTCTTCGGCCGCATTTTCTAAAATTGTAGTGCCTTCAGCGAGGGCTGCCGCCATAATTAAAGTTTCAGTACCGGTGTGAGTGTTTTTGTTAAAGCGATAGGTGGCACCAGTAAGTTTTTTAGCCTCGGCCACATACATGCCGTTTTCCCTACCTACTTTTGCCCCCAAAGCTTCCAAACCCTCAAAATGTCTATCCAAAGGACGCTTGCCTATTTTGTCTCCTCCCGGAGCCGGTACCACGGCTTTGCCAAATTTAGCCAAAAGCGGCGGAATGAACATGGTAGAAAATCTACCTTGCTCTCCGTGAGCAGCGTCTACGGTGTGGCTGCCCAGACCTTTAGGGTTGATGAAAATTGCCCGTTCACCCGCGTGCCGGACTTCGGCTCCCAGGTAAGCAATAATTTTCCCCACCAAATCGACGTCACTAATATGAGAAAAATTCAATAACCTTGATTCTTCCGATCCGAGTAGTGAAGCGATCATCAATTTGTAAGAAGCGTTTTTTGCACCACCAATTCTGACTGAGCCTACTAAAGGGTTGCCACCGGTAACATGTAAAGCAGCCATACTGTGTCCTTTCATGTTAAGGTATCAGGTTTAGTCGAGGAAAAAAACTTCCTCTTCTAACTCGACGCCATATTTATCTTTTACAGTTTTTTTGACTTTTTTGATTAAAGTCAGCACATCTTGAGATTTGCCTTGACCGTGATTGATCATCCAAGCAGCGTGTTTTTGACTGATCTCGATGTCGCCAATCCTCTCGCCTTTCAGACCAGCCTGATCAATCAGAAAGCCAGAAGGTACGTGGGCTCTGTCAGCAAACTGAGGAAACATGGCTCGCAATCGGTCATTGTTGGGAGTATTGCGAAAAATACAACCGGAACTAGGTGGTCCTAGCGGCTGAGTTCGAGCCCGATATTCTGTGGCTTCACGAATTTTAACCTGTGATTCTTCTTTGTTTCCGGGTTTGAGAGCAAACTCAACACGCAGAATAATTTCGTTAGTTTCGTGAAATCTTGAATAATCATAAGCAAACTGGCAGTCTGCTTGGTCTAGCCAAACCAGTTGGTAATTTTCGTCGATAATCTGGACTCTGGCAATGTGTTCACCGATCAGGTCGGACAAATAATGAGAGTTGTTGTAAACGGCACCGCCAAGAGTGCCAGGCACACCGAGGAAATATTCCAGTCCGGTATAACCCAGGGCTACAGTTTGCGATACCAGCAAAGCGGTTTTAATACCGGCTCCGGCTTGGACAAAATGGTGATCGTTGGCGACCTCGCCGGTATCTTCTACATCGGTGATATTGATGTTGAGGACCACTCCGGAAACACCCTTATCTGAGATAATGACATTACTAGCACCACCCAAGATGGTTAGTCTGATCTCGTTTTTTTCACAAAATTGTTTGAGTTCGGCGATAGCTTCTGGCTTATCCAGAGAAATATAAGCTTCGGCCGGACCACCAATTTTAAAATAAGTCTGCGGTGCCAATGGTTGATCAAACTGAAAGCTGAATTCAGGCAAGCCTGCCACCAGCAATGTTTGTAAATTGGTCATAGCTTTACTATATCATTTTGTGTACTTTATAGATATTGCCCGCTCCGAGAGTGAGACAAACATCTCCCGGGCTGAGAACTGACTTCATCACCTTAGCCGCGTCTGGAAGATCGCTGGCCTCGTGGACTCTAAGGTCGGGATTGTTGGCTCGAATAGCTTGAGCAAGCGTGGCAACCGAGATGCTTGGATCGGCAGTTTCTCTGGCAGAAGCAAAAATTTCGCTGAGAATCAATTCATCTGCTTGACTGAGAGCAGCAACAAAATCAGCAAATAATTCTTTAGTTCGGGAATAAGTGTGAGGCTGGAAAACTACCACTTTTTTTTGCTGGGGGAACCATTGTTTCAGAGCCGCAATAACACTAGCAACTTCCATGGGGTGGTGAGCGTAATCGTCATAAAACTTAACACCGTTCTTTTCACCAATTACTTCAAAGCGTCTTTTAGTGGATTGAAACGAAGCCAGTGCCGCCACCGACTCTGTGATAGGAATTTCCGCCGCATAAGCCCCAATAATGGCAGCCACGGCGTTATCAAAATTGTATGCTCCGGGTATGCTGAGCTCAATTTGATGCTTTTGGTGAGTGACGGGTTCGGTTAGGTAGCCGACAGTTTTTCCACCAATGGACTTTTTTTCGTCAAATTCAATTATGAAGGTAGCTTGATCAGGGCCGTAATCCCAAATGTCTTGAGAAATTGTAGGGGCAACTTTTTGTCTTTCTGAAACCGGCAAAATTAAGGTGCCGTTGCTGTTAATTTGGGAAAAGAATTGGTTGAAAACCGCGAGAGTGTGATTATAATCTCGATAAACATCCGGGTGATCCCAGAGTATTTTTTTGGCAATGACGATGTGGGGTTGAAGAAAGGAGAAGCGAGGCGTGATTTTTTGTCCGTTTTTAGCAGCTTGAGGGTCGGTAACATACTCGTCAGCTTCGGCAATAAAATATTGGCTTTTTTTAGACCACTTGCCGGCTTGGTCTAAACCAATAATTTCCGGTACTCCAACTGCGTAGGCAATTTCCCTACCGGTTTTGGCAAAAATCCAGGCCAGCATGGCGCTAGTGGTGGTTTTTCCACCCACGCCGCAAACGGCAATGCCTTTTTTCTGATTGAATAAAAGGCCCAAAGCTTCAGCGTGAGAAAAAACCTGCAGGCCACGCTGTTGAGCAGCTACAACTTGAGGATTGTTAGGCCCTTGGTGAGCAGCAGTGTAAATAACGCAATCAGTAGTGGCCGGCAGCTCCGGTTCGAAACCAACATCAATAGCCACGCCGATTTCTTCAAGCATTTCCTGGGTAATGAAATCCTCTTCCACGTCGCTGCCGGCCACTTCTTTGCCGGCGCTATCAAGCAATTGAGCCAACACTGCCATGCCTACCCCTTTAATACCCACTAAATAGAAATGTTTAAACTCCAAAATATCCATAACTTCAGTTTATTCTAAAATCTTGGCAAATACCTCCGCCAATTTATCAGCGTCATGCCGCAGCAATGAGCGGTAAGCGGTGTCCGTCTGCTGTTTTTGAACTTGAATACTGCTGATCAAAGGAGCTCTAATCACCCGCTTGTTTTCACTCAAATCATCTTCTACCGGCAACTCGGTGGCCGCTCCGTAAGCGGTCAGTACGGCTGGAGGAATTGGCTCATTATTTAAAATGACAAAATCTGCTTTTCTTCCCATAGCTGCCTCCACCACATTGAGATGATCTTGAGCAGTCATCCCGTGAGTTTGGGTTTTTCTGGTCATTAAATTAGCCAGGAAAACGAGCTTTGCTTTTGTTTGCTGCAGGGCCTCCTTTACTCCACCAACTACCAGTACCGCCATCAAGCTAGCATAAAGATCTCCAGGACCAATAAAAATGTAATCAGCGCTTAAAATTGCCTCTTTTGCGTCGGCACTGATAGTGCATTGAGGCCTAAGTTCTACATGATCAATTTTTTCTGGTGGAGCAATCTTTTCATCAAGAATGTGTTCGCCAACCGTGAAGAGCCCGTTGTCGTAGTAAATAACCAGCTCGACATTCTCTTCCGTTACCGGCATTACTTTTCCTCCCAATCGGAAAATATTTGAAGCTATTTTTAGTGATTCAGCAGTGCTACCGCTCATATCTTGCAGAGCGGTTAAGATCAAATTACCCAAGTTGTGCCCTTTCAAACCAGAGCCTTTATCAAAGCGGTAAAGCAGAATTCTCCTGATCCACTCCTGGCCTTTAGGATCGGCCAGCGCTGCTAACGACTGTCTCAAATCTCCTACTGGCTGAAAACCAAACTCATCTCTGATTCTACCGGTCGAGCCGCCGGAATCAGAAACCGCCACAATACTGGCAATATCTGTTGGTAACTTTTTCAGAGCAGAAATAACGGCAAAAGTGCCGGTGCCGCCACCCATAGTCACTACTTTGCGTTTGTTCACGTTCATTGGTTGTGGTGTTAATTTTTATTTAAAATCGAAATAATTGCTTCTTTGTCACTCCAGGGGTATTCGGTTGTACCAAAACACATGCTTTGTTCGTGGCCCTTACCTAGAACCACTACCGTGTCACCAGGCTTAGCTAGAGTATTGATGGCAAACTCAATGGCCTCATGTCTGTCAGCAATGGAGTGAATTTTGTCATGGCCGGTTTCAAGCTGCTCTTTCATCTGCCTGATAATCGACCAAACATCTTCTGTTCGCGGGTCTTCTGCCGTAAAAACGGCGTAATCTGCTAGTTGGGCAGCAATTTTGCCCATTTTTGGCCGCTTAGTCTGATCTCTTAGGCCGGCACAACCAAAAACGGCGATAATTTTACCGCCATTTTGATTGTTTTTTTGCAAAGTAGTGAGAGCAGCTTCCAATGCCTGTGGAGTGTGAGCGAAATCCACAATTAAATTCAGTCTTTTCTTGGTGGGAATTTTTTCCATTCGGCCGGGAATACCGGGAAAACTATCGATGGCTTTGGCAAAATCACTGTCTTTAACCCCGATTTGTTTGGCCAAAACATACACTAACCTGGCGTTCAGCTTGTTGTAGGCTTCAGGAAATTGAGCGGCAATGGCTTTTTTTACTATTGGCGGCAGCGGCATTTCAGCGGAATAAGTGGCAATGGTGTGATCAAAACCGAGTTTTTTTCTCACTTTAAGGTAAGAAGCATCGTCTTCGTTGAGTACCACGGCTGGTGCTTTTTTAAGTATCTCAGTTTTGGCAGCCAGATAATTTTTGTAAGTGACGTGATAGTCCAAGTGCTCATGAGCAATGTTGGTCAGGCCAGCCAGCTGGGGTTTGATCCCCCAGGCGCGATATTGGTAGCTGCCATGTGAAGTCACTTCCATGACAATATGAGTGAGGCCGCGATCCACCATTCTTCTCATAAATTGGTGTAAGTCTGAGGGTTGGGGGGAGGTGACGTGAAAGCCAGTGTCAATCTCTTCTTCACCAATATAGGCAGCCACAGTGGAAAGCAAACCAACCTTGATGCCTGCCTCTTTCAGAACATGATAAAGCAAGGTAGATGAAGTAGTTTTACCATCGGTGCCGGTGATAACGGTGATGTGCAGTTTTTTGGCAGGAAAGTTATTGGTTATTTCTGCTCGAAGTCCGTTAATGAGGCCTGTTTTAAGCAAATGATAAGGGCGCTTGGCAAAATAAATCAGTTCGTTAAGCATGTATTTATTATAGCTAAAACTCCAGGTAAGTCTATCTGTCTGGGGGAATGTTTAAAAGTAAATAAAGTTTATCGGCAATAGCGTACCACATCGGCGCTGCTGTTTCAGCCGCCCAGGGAGAGCTTTGCGGTTCATTGAGCTTTATTAACATGATAAATTTGGGATTTTCCGGTGGAGCAAAGCCAATAAAACTGGCAATAGTTTTATCAGCGGAGTATTCGCCGCCTATAGCCACCTGGGAAGTGCCAGTTTTGCCGGCGATAGTGTGCGTTTTGGAAGCGGTCCACTGGGCCTCTCCGCCTTGAGCGGCCGTAATCATCATTTGAGTAACTTGCTTGGCAGTTTCTGAACTGACTACCTGCCTATCTACTTTGATGGGAGTAATAATTTCTTCGCCAGTATTTTTATCAGTCACTTTTTCGACAATAATTGGCTGCATCATTTTGCCATTATTGGCTACAGCCGCGACTGCTCTAAGCAATTGCATACTGTTGGTGCTGATGCCTTGCCCAAAAGCAGTAGTCGCTAGCTCAACACTGCCCCACCGCTGGGGAAAGGGCGAGTTGGTGTCTTCCTGTAACTCGATACCGATGGCGCTGCCGATACCAAACTGTTTCAAATACCGCTGAAAGTCATCGGCGCCTAGTAACTCGGCAATAAAAATCATAGCGGTGTTATCGGATTTGGCCAGCCCTTCTTCCACGCTAATGTTAGGATGGTAAACATCATTCCAGGTTTTGATAGTAAATTGACCAAATTTTCTTGGACCAGCACATTTAGTACAGAGCGTGCTGGGGGTAATTTTGCCGGTATCAATGCCAGCGGCAACAGTCAAAATTTTAAAAGTTGAGCCAGGTTCATACAAATCAGCCAAACTGGGGTTTTTATAATATTCTGCCGGAAATTTGAAAAACTCGGCTTGGTTGTATGAAGGTTGAGCGGCCATACCTAGGATTTTGCCGGTAGCGGGTTCCATAACAATAATTTCTCCTGATTGAGCGCCATATTTTTCCAGGCCTTTGGTTAGCTCTTGTTCAATCAAATGCTGGACATCTCGGCGAATGGTAATGGTCACATCCCTACCATCAATCGGTCTGGATTGCTGAGCTTTATTGACCAACTCAAGACCAAGCGCATCAGTAAAAACCGTGCTTCTGGTAGAACGAGCTTGTAGCTCTTTTTCCAGCGCTCCTTCAATACCAAAGTAGCCCACATCTTCGCCTTTCTCGTTCTTACCGACAAAACCGGTGACGTGAGCTGCCATGGAGGCCTCTGGATAGTAGCGCTTTTCGTAAGCATCAAAGCCAAGACCAAAAATTGCCAATGCCTCGATTTGGTCTTTGATTTCCAGAGGCAGATCGGAATAAAGACTCACCCATCTGGATTTGGGATTTGATAATTTATCGAGCAAATTTTGTTTGACGGCAGCACTTAGCTCCGTGGTTAGTTCTGCTCTTTTTTCTTCTGAATCTAGTTTAGCTAGTTCGTAATCGAGCAGAATTTGACTTAGCTGGCTGGTGGCTTGTTCAGGAGAAATTTTCAGCAAATGTGGCTGAGCAAAAAGTCGGTAAACCTCTCTGTTAGTTACCAAAGGGAAATTGTCGGCAGTATAAATTATTCCCCGGCTACCCTCTTTAACAATAGTGCGGTAATACTGGTTTTCGGCTGCGGCCTGCAGTTGTGAGCCTTTAATGATTTGCCAATAAAACAGCCTCGAAACGATGAGGCCAAAAGCAACGAAAACAAAAATGATAACAACGTTTTCCCTGATGTTAACTGTCATATTACTGTCTGCTGGCCACTGTAGTTGAGCCTTTGATGACAATTGGCTTAGCGATAGTAGTATACTCAGTCATTTCGTCTGACGCCAGGATATTGCTGATTGAATAATTTTCGGCAATTTGGTTGGTCAACTCAAGTTGGCGGTTGTTTAGCAATTGTTTTTCTTTTTGCAGTTGAGCGATTTTACTACCGTGATTGACAATCATACTGCCCTGATAAATGGTGTTAACCGCTTTACCTGCCAGTAAGCTGATGATGATGAAGTAAAAAACCAGGTATTTGTTCATATTTTCTTTTTTCTTTGTATTTTTAATTTTTCTCAAAAATTCTCATTTTGGCGCTTCTTGAGCGCGGATTCTGTGCCACTTCTGCTGGCGAAGGGGTGATTAGTTCGAGCATTTGGCCTAATTGAGCTTGTTGCCATTTTTTAAAAGCTCTTTTTACCAGTCGATCTTCACCTTCGTGAAAAGCGATGGTGACCAACCTACCTTTTGAAGGCAGCAGTGCTAGTACTTGAGGCAAAGCAGCTTTGATTTCCTCAAGTTCACTGTTGACCGCGATTCTTAAAGCCTGAAAGACCTTGGTGGCGGGATGAAGCTTTCCGTGCCTACCGCCTTTGACCTTTTCAATTAGCCGACTGAGTTGGCCGGTAGTAGCAATTGGCTGAGGCGAATTTTTGATAGCTTTAGCAATCTTTCTGCTCTCTGTTTCACCGCCGTAATCAAAAAACAATTGCGCCAGCTGAGTTTCAGGAACGGCTTGCAGAATATCTGCGGCAGTAACGCCGAGTCTGGTATCCATTCTCATATCAAGCTTGCCTTCGCCTGCAAAACTAAAACCTCTGTCACTGGAGGTGAGCTGCTCCGTGCTGGTACCAAAATCAAAAATGGCGTCGTGAATAAGGTCAATTTTTTGCGTATCCAAGAGAGTGGTGATGGTTGCGCCAACTTTGCTGAAGCTTTCTCGGATCAAAATCAATTTTCCGGCCTCAATAACTGCCGCGAACTTTTTTTGACCGTAGGCAATGGCCTCTTCATCCCAGTCAAGAGCAATCACTTTTCCGCCTTGATTAAGAATAGCCGCAGTGTGGCCGCCTCTACCAAAAGTAGCATCAAGGTACCAGTTTTCCGGTTGGACTCGTAGCGCTGTCACTGCCTCGGCCAGCAAAACAGAGCGATGTTGATCATTCATTGGTGCTTTCACTTAAGGCTTCAGCTATGGTTTCCGCTTTGCCCTCAATTTCATCAAGATAATGGTGATAGCGGCGGCGATCCCAGATTTCTACTCGAGATAGGCTACCGACAATGACAATCTCTTTTTGCAGTTGAGCAAATTCAATCAAGTACTCGGGCAGTTGGACTCGACCATTTTTGTCAACACTCACTTTTTGAGCTTCATTAGTCATCAGACGAATAAAATCGCGATTGATCTTTTTTGTAAAAGAGCGAGCTTCAAGTTTGGCAATTTCTGTTGCGAAACTTTCTGCCGAGAAGAGAAATAAGCTGCCATCTAGTCCTCGAGTGATTACCCAGTCGTTTTGTTCATCGCGAAAGCTTTTTGGTAAGGCAATCCTGCCATTGCTTTCCAGTTTGTGATAATATTTGCCGATGAACATTTATATAAGCTTATTCTCCATTTTCTTCCATTTAGAATTAAAGCTAGTATGACAGTGGCAACCAAGGCTGTAAAGACAAAGTTAAACCGAAAATAACCACCTTATAGAAAATTATCTGAGGATTAAAAAAACAGGGCCTTTGTTTGGCCCTGTTTAAGCTTTCTTTAAAACGAAAAATTATTTGACCACCAAGTAAAGTTCCATCAACTCGACCTCGGCACTGATCATTTTAGGATCTTCAGGATCAATTTCACCTTCGAATTCTAACCACTCAGTTCCGTTCCAACCCATGATTTTCAGCTCTCCTGCTTCTGCAGCTCGCAGAGTCAGAGTGCCGGAACCAGATAAAACATTGGCAGAAGTAGCAAGAGAATAGATTTCTGATACCAACTGTCCTTCTAAGCCTTCCGGATAGCCAGCGGTATTAAAGATCACCAGATAGCGGATGTTTGCCAGAGCGTTGGAACTGAGTTGAAACTTGGCGTCTTTCGAGCTGATTTCGGTTTCTCTGCTAGTGTTGTCAATGTACTTCCAATCAGATTTGAGAGCATAATTTTCCGGCCCTTCATATCTGGTTAGCAAAGTTCCGCCTTTAATATCTTCGTGATAAGTACAGGCACCGCCGGCACTGCAACTGCCCATTAATTCGGTAACGCTAGCCGGAATGGTACTCAAATCAAGCAGGCCAAAAATACCTTGCAGCAAAGTTCCCGATTGGTATTCTAACTCATACTCCATGTTGTTGGCTGGCTTTTTCAATTCCTTGACAATAATCTGGATGTTTCTACCATCAGCCACCGGCGAGATTTGCAGGTAGGGTCTTTCCGCTACAGGAATCACATTTAAAGGCTCGGCAATCTTCTTTTTTTCCGCGCCCTCAGTTTCAGTTGGCCCTTTGGTAAGTTGATTGTAGGCGAAAATGCCACCGGCAATCACCAAAATTGCCAGAGCACCGATGCCGGCTAGTAATTTTTTATTAGTAAAAAGTTTTTTTAGCATGTTTGATTGTTAACTCCTTCTCAAGTATTTTAGCAAAAGCCGTATTTTTTTGAATAGAGGGTAAATAGACCTGTGTGCAGGCTTATTTAACTTACTCTCTGGCGAAGGTATGTTTGCAACTCCGAAATTTGCACTCTTTCTTGAGCCATGGTATCCCGATCTCTAACCGTTACCGTATTGCTGGTGAGACTTTCAAAATCAACCGTAATACAATAGGGCGTGCCGATTTCGTCCTGATAGAGATACCGCTTGCCAATATTACCTCTGTCGTCCCAAGCCGTAGCATACTCTCGACTAAGTTCCAAGAAAACTTCTTTGGCTTTAGCAACCAACTCGGGTTTGTTTTTGAGCAACGGGAAAACTGCCACTTTATAAGGAGCTAGCGAGGGTTTGAGTTTAAGCACCAGCCGGCTATTAGCCTGGTCTTCCCAGTAGGCATCGGCAAGGAGCATCAGAAAAATGCGATTAATCCCTACCGCCGGCTCAATCACGTGCGGTAAATAGGTTTTGCCTGAGTGAGGATCGCGGTACTCAAGATTTTGCCCAGAATGGTTTTGTTGTTGCTTTAGGTCATAATCGGTCCGGTAGGCGATGCCCCAAAGCTCTTTCCAGCCGAAAGGAAATCTGTAGTCCAGGTCCCAGGTGTCTTTGCTATAGTGACTGCGTTCTTTATCTGTATGCTGACGCCATTGCAGGTTTTTTTCATTGATACCTAAAGTTCGGGTGACAAAATTCCACATCGCTTCCTGCCACATCTGGAATAGCTCTTGCCAATTTTGCTCATCAGGATCAAAAAAGTACTCAATTTCAGCTTGCTCGAACTCCAAGGTTCTGAAGATAAACTGCCCAGTAGTGATTTCATTACGGAAGCTTTTACCGATCTGCCCCACTCCGAAAGGCATGTTTACTCTGGTAGAAGTCAAAATCTGCTTGAAGTTGCTGAAAATTCCCTGAGCTGTTTCTCCCCTGAGATAGGCTTTGGTCTTGTCACCCATCACTGAACCCAACTCGGTTTCAAAAAGCAAGTTGAATGATTTGGGTGGAGTAATAGGATTGCCTTCAGGACTTTGAAGTTGATGTTCGGTAATGAAAGCGGCCATTTCTTCTAAAGTTAAATCTTCAACCACCAAGTTCTCCCAGTCGGATTTGCCCGCTTGTCGTTGTTCTTCAAGCCATTTTTCAATTAAGTGATCAGCTCGATATCTCAAGTGAGTGACAGTGTCTTCCACCATCGGATCATTAAAAGAATCCACGTGGCCAGACGCGACCCAGGTTTCCGGATGGAGGAGGACCTGAGAATCCAGGCCCACCATGTCCGGGCGAAGAGTGATAAATTCATGCCACCAAGCGTTACGGATGTTATGCAGCAGTACTGATCCTAGCGGCCCGTAGTCATAGGAGCTGGTTAAACCACCATAAATCTCGGAGGTTTGGAAGATGAAGCCCCGCCGCTTGCACAGCGAAGCAATATTTTCTAAAGTTGGTGGCGCGGTTGTGTCTGGCATTAAATGTTATTTTACCATCAAGAACTCATAACTGTTCATTGGTTTATCGGTTAAGGCACTAATATAGTCGCTGATGGTATCGTATTTTGATTCTTGAGGGTGTTGGTAGCCAAGAGAATTGATCAGTTGGCCAAGCAATGCCCGCATGTGCTTGGGCGAAACTTGGTTGGCGATAATTTGCTTTCTGAGTTTTAACACCAGGGTGTAAGTATCAGGCTCAAGGCTTTCTTCTACGAAAAGTTTTTCAAAAATCTCCAGCAATTGAGAAAGAGCGCGTAAATTTGGCAGTGATCGCTTCATCTTGCTGCAATCCTCCAGCAACGCAGCTTGGGTCAGCAGTGGCATAGTTTTGGTGTTGATTAAAAAAGCCTTGACGTAATTACCTGGCTCTAGATAAGCTCTGATAGAAGAATTGAGCTTGCGGCTGCCTTTAGATACTACCATGATTTTGCCGTAATCTTGGGTGAGCAACGAAACCAGACGGTCAGTTTCACCGGTATTTTTGCGCCTCAAAACAATGCCCGTAGTGATAAACGTGCGACTACTCATACCCTAGTATAGCTTAAAAAATAACCTGATAGGTGGTGTCTTTTTCTATCAAAAGCTCTTCTTGACCGCCGGTGACGTCGAGTAAAGATTTATATGATTCAATCCCGCCTTGTTTCCAGACTTGCAGACGATAATTCTGCGTGTCTGAATAAGGCACTTTGTAAGTCAGGACCAGTTTGGCTTGAGCGAGTGGCTCGAGGATGAAAAAGCCGTCAAAAACGGTGAAGCCATTTTCCTCATAGGTTTCCGGTTCTTCGGAAAAACCTTGAGCTTGAATTAGTTCTGAACCTGCGGGCACATAGATTCTAGTCCAGTCTCTTAAGGTGGCGTTGAGACAAAGCAAGCCAGCTTCAAGATTGCAGTTATCGGCGCGACGAGTGTTACGGTAGGTTATTTCTACAGTTTTAGTGATATAACCGTTTTCAGGTTCGGTAACGGTCTGCTTAACATCATAATGAGTGAAGAGATTGGATTTAGCTCCAGCTAAGTTGGAGTTGACGATGGCTAAAAAGTCGGAGTTTTCGGCTGGAATCATTCTGCCAGCCACTTCTACAGTTTCAGCGGCTTTTTGAATTTCGTCATCAAGGAAATAAAATTGAGCGTGTTTATTTTGCACGCTAGCAAAGCCGGTGGCAAAAAGATCAGGCCATTGTTGTTTGGGGGCGCTGTAGGCTTTACTCAAGATGGCACTCATCAACGGGCCAAGAATACCCTTTCTGTCTTCACGCATGTAGGGGGTGGGGCGAGTGATGATTTCGGAAAGGACGTAAATAATTTGTGGACAATCACAGCGCGGATCGTTTTCTGAAGAAAAGGTGCCATATCCAGGTACGGCCACTGGACCAAGGACGGTCAGCAAGTTGGTAAGAAAGTGAGTGTCAACGGCAATAATACCATCAAGTTCATCAGCCGGCTCACCGGGCACGTCTTGGTAATTCTCAAAAAAGGTTTCCATAGAAAGCTTAAAATCAGGTGAGACATTCATATCTCTCAAATTCCAGTATCGTTCAGAGGTGAGATATCTGCCGAGTTTTTCCGGAATCGGCAAATTGGCCCGGAATTTTTGATCCAGCTCATAAATATCATCAGACTTTTGCGCTTCAACCTTGCCGTCGGTAATGTTAATAATGGCGTAGGCGGTCAAGAAACCACCAGTAGGACGCAATTCATTATCGTTTTGGAATAAAATCAAGTATTTTCTGGTTTCTCCATTGGCACCGGCCACGTAAGGAATTTGCTCAATCACCGGTCGGTACTCGGTCACAGCAATGACGGTTCCACCTGCCAACTCATGCACTTGTTCAACGTATTGTCTTACCGGCCTGCCTGCTAAAGATTCCGGATAATGGTTGGGATCTATTGCTAGCAACTCTTGCTCCATGACCTGAAGGTCGGCAGTCATTTCGTCGAAAACCGGCATGACTAGATCAATAGTATCGAGAATGACTTTAATCCGGTCTTCAGTGGTGCCACCTTCAAATGAGCCTTCGCCGGTAAAACCCAGCACGTCGGCGTAAGGGGTAATGGCAGCGATGGCTTTTTCTCCAGCCGACATGCCAGCCGCCGCCGCTTTCAAACCGTGTTCGCCATCCAAGTAATAAGTTTTGGCTACGGGCACAAATTTGTAGAAAGAAAGCTTTTTATAGGTGGTGGTGAAGTTTTGCAACTGAGTGTCTAAAACTAAAAGTTTTTCTTCTGTTAGGGGCAGATTTTGGCCTTTAAAAGCCTCATAAGCTTCCATGGCGGTGAACTGAGCCTCTCTTGCTTGGACAGACAAATTTTTGGCCACTACATAGGTAAAAACACCGATGGTAATTAAGGCTGTCAGCAAAATTATTCCTCCCGCCAGCAAACCAATTTGCAGCCTGGTTAGTCGACGGTACCAGGGCAACTTGGGTAGATGATTTTCCGGTTTGGTTGCGTTGATATCTATTTCTGGCTGAGAAATCTGCCTCTTTTTTTTCAGCAATGATAATTTGGCAGTAGAAAAGTTGAGCATAAGCAATATTTTAGCAAATATTTGAGGTCTTACCAGCTTACCATTTGGAAATCATGGCGCGCGGAGTTTTTAGAAGAATCTTAATATCTTCAAAAATAGAGCGTTTCTTGGCGTAATCGGCATCCATTTTAGCCCGAACAGCAAAAGGAATTTCATTTCTGCCGCTTGTTTGCCAAGGACCGGTAATCCCGGGTTTAACGGAGACAATGTCTCTAATTAAGTTTTTGGTTTTAGGATAACGTCTTGATTGCTCTTCCAGCTCTTTTTTGACATATGCCCTTGGCCCGACCATGCTCATTTCGCCTTTCAAAACATTGTAAATTTGCGGAAATTCATCAATGGTGAGTGATCTTAAGGCTTTGCCAAGAGCAGTAATTCTAGGATCGTTTTCAATTTTCCAATCATTTTCTTTAAACTTTTTCAGCAATTTTTTGTTGTGCTTATGGAGAATTTCGTCGGCATTCTTGATCATGGAGCGAAATTTGTAAAGATAAAATTCTTCGCCACCCTGACCCACGCGCCGATGCTTAAAAATTATCGGGGTGCCAGATTCAAGATAGATCAAAAACGGAACCACAATCCAAATTGGCAAAAACAACACCATTAATGTCGCTGCCACGATAAGATCTAAAATTCGTTTCTGTTGTTCGTATGGCATGCCGGGAGTTTAGAGATATTCTTTCTGTTTTTCTTCCTTGAGGCGAGTGACTATTTTTTTGACATCCTGAGTCCTGCTTTTAGGCACAATCATCAGGATTTCATCGGTATCAATCACTACCAAATCATCTACACCGACAATTGCCACTAGCCGGCCACTAGTATGAATTAAGTTGTTATGGGATTCAATAGAGAGAGTGTGAATATTGGTGCCTTCTCCCAAAATGACGTTACCGGAGATGTTTTTCTTTTCCAGATCATAAACCACTTTCCAATCACCGATATCATCCCAGCCAAAGTCACCGGGAATGAGTACTAGATTGTCGGCTTTTTCAGAAATAGCATAATCAATTGCGATTGCTTCTGCCTGCTGGTATAAATTTTCCAACTGGCTATGAAATTTTGGCGGCGAGAGTTCCAGCAGAACCTGGGCTTGTTGCCACATTTCCGGCATGTGTTTCTGAAAAGCTTGCTCAATAGTGTTGACATTCCAGACGTAGTTGTTGGCATTCCAAAAATACTTGCCGGTAGAAATGAAACCTCTGGCAGTAGCCTCGTTGGGCTTTTCGGTAAAACTTGCCACTTTGAAAAGAGTTAGACCATGATCAAGTTTTTTGATGTCTTCACCGATTTTAATATAACCAAGACCTGATGAGGGGTAAGTAGGAGTGATGCCGACAGTGACTAAGTAATCGCTTTCAGTTGCCACTTGAGAAGCTGCCGTAATAACTCTGATAAACTCGGCTTCATTAGCGACAGCATGATCGGAGGCCAGATTAACTACCACCGCTTTCGGATCGAGATTTTTAGCGAAGAGGGAGCCGACCAACATAGCCAGAGCCGTATCACGCTTTTGCGGCTCGCAAATAACATTTTGCTCAGGCACATTTGGTAGCTGTTCTTTAACATCCTTTTGGTAAAGTTCATTAGTGACAACGATAATTCTTTCCCAAGGAATGAGCTTATTGATACGGTTGGCTGTTTGTTGAATAAGGGTGTTATCGCCTAGTAGTTTTAAAAATTGTTTGGGAGTTTGGGTTCTGGATTTTGGCCAAAGCCGAGTGCCACCGCCGCCCGCTAGAATAACCGCGTAAGTATGATCAAGATGATTCATGAACGCCTTTCGTCAGATTTTTCGAGTATGTTATGAACAAATCATACACTTTTTTAGTGAATTGGGTAGTAAAAGATTGGCTATTAAAACGCTGGGCGTTTTTGCTTAATAGCTCAGGGTCGAAGTTGGTTGCTGCCAGTTTTTTCATGGCTGCGATCAAAGCTGCCCGGCTTTCCTCCTGGATGTGCAGACCGTGAATTTCATTTTTGATAATTTCCGCGGCGCCGCTTTTGTAGTGAAGGATAACCGGTTTACCGTAAAGATTGGCTTGCAAAGCAGTGATACCGAAATCTTCTATGCCTGGCATCAACAGCGCTTTGGTATGATTGATGAGTTGAAGCAGGTCTGAATCGGTAGTGCTGCCGGTAAAAAAGACGCTTTTTTTGGCTGAGCGGTGAAAAAATTTCGCTAGAGATTCGCCGTCATGACGAACCGCGGCTCTCTTTCCCGCTAGTTTAATCAGTTTTTGTTGCTGGTTGCCCGTACCGGCCACGACCAATTTTTTATGAAGATAAAGAGCAGCTTTGATGGCTAAATCAATCCTTTTGTATGGCACTAATCTTGAAACACAAAGATAAAATTCAGCAATAGGCAAAGGCTTAATTTCTGGCTTAAATGGCGAAATTTCCGGCACCGGCGGGTACAAAACTGCTTCAGTGGTTCGAGAATAATAAGTTTTGGCTCGATCTTGAACTAACTGAGAAATTGGGATGATAAAATCCGGTCGGTGAGCAGCAACCTGATCCCACCAGCGCAAGTAATCTAAAAATCCGTGAGCAATTTGCCGAAAAATCGGTAAGCGAGTCAGTAGTTGAGCATCCAGATATTCCAAGCGATGAGAATAAATGTATCTAGGCGGAGTCAGTAAATAACAAAGATGAAGTTGATGAGGCTTGGTGACAATGCCCTTAGCTTCGCCGCTGGTAACGGAAATAATCAAATCATAGTTAGCTAAATTAAACGATTCAAAAGCCAAAGGCATCAATGGGGCTAGGAGTTGGGGACGGTGCCGAAAATAAGGCAATTTTTGCAGAAAGGAAGCATGAATTTTTATGTTTTTGGCCCAATTCAGAGCATTTTCATTAAAAACAGCCGTAAAAAGCGGAGCGTGAGGAAAAATGTTATGCAAAGATTTAATTACTTGCTCAGCACCGCCATACGGGGTGGTGGCTTTATCATAAACCAGTGCGACCGACAAATCAGAGAGCTTTTTCATAAATAGAAATTGTTTGGACAGCCATTTTTTTCCAGCTATATTTTTGGGCAATTTTTTTGACCTTTTCCTCAAGTGATTTTAAGTTAGTGGTTTCTAATTTTTTAACCGCGGCTACAAAATCATCGACTTTGTGAGGATTAAACAAGATCGCTCCATCCTGATAAATTTCCCGGAAAATCGGAATATCGGACGCTAAAATTGGCGTACCTTGGGTCATAGCCTCCACCCCCGTCAGGCCAAAACCTTCCGAAAGTGAAGGCTGAACCAAGGCGGTTACCTGAGCATATTTTTGTCGCAAAGCTTGATCGCTCAAATACCCAAGCAAACTCACTTGCTTTTGCAGCCCGAGAGAATGAATAAAAGCTTGAGTTTGTTTAGTAAAAATATTTCTGGAACCAGCAATTTCTAATTGATATTGAGGCAGTTTGTGCAAAGCGGCAATCACCAAACGGACGTTTTTATGCGGATAAAGTGAGCCAACGTAGAGCAAGGTATTTTTTTGGCGCTTGGTTTTTACTGGCTGGAGCAGTGATTCTTCCACCCCCTCATAAGTCACCTCTATTTTGTTTTTAGCCTTGGGAAAGTACTCGCTCACTGTTTGTTTGATTGTTTGCGCCGGTACAATGACTTTTGCAGCCCGAACAAGAGCACAGCGCACCGTCAGTCGGTAAAAAAAGTACTTCAGCCAATATTGCAGCGCGCTGAGGGTGGTGACTTTTGAGCCGCGATGGTGGTGCCAAAGCAAGTCATGAATTGTGACTACTAAGGGTTTAAAGTACAAAATTGGCGCATTAAAATGCGGCACATGGAGTAAATCCAGCTTAGCCCGATAAAAATAAAGCGGCATTCGTAGTTGTTCGGCCACGGAGTAATGTTTTACCGGTGAATAAACAATAGTCAGGCGCGGCAGGCTGAAAAGTTTTCCCAAAACCAACTGGGCCTGTTGCTGATCATAAAAGAACAGGACCCAGTCGTGATTATTGTTTGTTAAGGTGTGGCGTAGGAGGTTTTGAATATACCTGCCTATGCCAGCGTGTTTAGTTCCTGCGAGCCGGCAATCGATGCCAATTCTCATTTGCTTTTCTTGGTCACTCTCCTTCTGCTAGCTGGTTTTGCAGTTCTTCTGGCGCTAGTTCTTCTGGCAGTTTTTCTTCTGCCGGTTTTAGCTTCAGCTTCTTCAACTTCACTAATAGCTTGCTCAACAATACCTTCCAACTCGTCAAGCTCTTTTTGCGTGATCATCTCATCAGCGGTACCTTTACTAAAATCTACGTATTCAGCGATTTGGAGTTTTAAAGCTTTCATTTGATTGGCGCGCCTGATGTTGCCGATAATCACATAAATGACATAAAGAACGGCAAAGGCAAAGGTAACTACAGGCAGCAGCTCAAGCAGCACTGGCTGTTCGAGTAATTGAGCCTGAGAATAAACGTAGGTGTAAAGCAATGATGGCAGAAGGGCGATGACGAAAAGCGAGGTCAAAACTGCCAAGATGGCCTCCAAAACTTTCTGCGTGTTCTGAGCGCGCAAGTCTTTGAGTTCAAAATAAATTGAAGAATGCATTAGAGTGCTCCTTTTTTAATAACTAATATATACTTAATTACTGACCTAAAAAAACTTGGGTATAAATCTTTATAGTGTTTGTCATAGTATTGTAGCATGGTGTCGTAGAAGTAGCGCCTGGTCTTTCTGGCAATTTTTTGTGAGCTGCTTTTGATGCCTGATTTATTTTTATGATGGATAACCTTCACCTCTGGGTGAAAGATAATTTGGTAACTGGCTTCGCGAAAACGCTTGCACCAATCCAAGTCTTCAGCATACATGAAAAACCGTTCATCTAATAAACCCACCTCAGCGATAGCTGCTTGCCGGACAATCATGGCGGCGCCTGATACCGCGTCAACGGTGTGAATGGATGACAAGTCTTTATAAAACTGATGATACTGGCCGAATAGTTTGCTTTTGGGAAAAAGGCTCTCCAGGCCGAGCATGTAAGTAATAGACGGCCAAAGCGAAGGCTCGCCTCGATGACTGGCGGGGTCAATTTCGCCATTGGTGAATTCTACTCTGGGACTGATGACTGCTACTTGGGGATGAGCTTCAATAAATTCAAGCAAAATGTCCAGGTTCGACTGCGAAGTAAACTCAACGTCTGAATTCAACAACATCACGTATTTGGCTCTGGATTTCTCGAGAGCACGGTTGTTGGCGTAAGCAAAACCATAATTTTGGCCTAACTCGATAATTTCCACCCATCTATACTCTCTTCTGAGCATTTTGAGCGAATCGTCTTCGGAACCATTGTCAACCACGGTAACCTTAACTTTAGCTTTGGTTTTATCCAAATAGGCTTCTTTCAGTGAAGTGAGCGTTTTTTTCAGCCAGAATTGACTGTTGTAATTAACGATAATAATTTCTAGCATTTTATTTTTTCTTAGTGCTGCCGATTTTCTGATATATCTGGTCAAGTTTTTGTGAAATCAATTTCCAGTCATATTGGCTCTGAACAAACTCTTTGCCGTTTTTGGCTAAAGTTTTTCGCTTTGCTTCGTTTTCGAGTAGTTCTACAATCATCGCTGTCATTTCCTCGGCAGTATTGCTAATCATAACATGTTTGTTGTGCTCGACCCTCAGTCCTTCTACTGCGGTGCTGGTAGCCACAATCGGCGTGCCTGAAGCCATGGCTTCAAGGATTTTGTAGCGAGTACCTTTGCCGCTGAAAACCGGCGCCACCAGAATGTGAGCCTGGGTGAAGGCATCGCGAATATCTTCTACCCTGCCCAGTACCGAGATGCCGGCTATCTTTCCGTAAGCAATTACTTCTTCCGTCGGGGCATTACCAACAATATTCAAGTTTGCCTGAGGAAGACGCTGTTTCACCAACGGCCAAACCTGATTAACCAAAAACCTGACCGCCTCAATATTAGGCAGCCATTTGAAAGTGCCCACGGATAAGAGGGTGGGAGTTTTTGGTTCTTGGCGTTTTTTTTGATTAAACCAAGCAGTGTCGACGCCGTTTTCAACCACCGCTACTTTTTGCGGATTTTTGACATCTTTAGCAACCAAGTGCCTATCTTCATCACTCATCACTACCAGCCGATCAGCCAGATTCCAGTAGTGCTTTTCCCAGTATTTAATTTTGAAAATGTCAATCATCAGTAAAGGCTGCAAGAAAAAACTGGCTTTTTTAGCATAACTTTCGTAACCGAGATACTCGATAGTCTGCTCTACCAAAATAATCGGAATACGAGTTTTGGGAATGTGAGGCATCATGTAGAAAGTCTCAGCGTGAATCAGGTCATAATCGTTGGCTTTCAGTTCTTTGGCAACAGCAGTAATGACTTGAGGAACTAAATTGCGCATTACCAGGAACGGAAAGGTAGAAAAACCGGTTTTGAGAATGTTGCTTAAAGTGAAGGGGTGGCTTGATCTTTTGAAGACCTGGACTTGAGAACAGTATTTTTCCAATTCAGGAATAAATTTTTTTTCTTCCTCGTCTTTAATGAGTGCGAAAAGAGTAACGTCGTATTTGTCGGAAAGTTTTTTCAAGAGATTGTAGGTTCTGATTTGACCTCCGGAAAGCAAGGGATAGGGCAGATAGGGGGTTAACATCAAGACCTTCATCATTCTGCCTCCTTTCTTTTAGTGAGATCGAGCAACAAATATTCGTCGGTTTTTTCGATGATAAAATATTTTTCTGCCAGTTCTTTGGCTTCATCGTCGTCGGAGGTGGTAATGTAGTGAGTGGCGCCTTTAGCAATTTTACTGCTAATGTCGCCTCCGATCGGCCAACCTGGTCGGTCGGTTTGGAAAAGAAAAGCGGTGTCTCCTAAAGCCGGAGCAATTACTAAGGCATCAGGTGGGGTTTTCTCACTAACAGTTTGTCCTGCCCGAACATATTCCCAGTGGTTGACATTAAAATATCCGCGTACTTGAGTCCAAGCAGCAGCAATCATAGTCAGGAAGGCAAAGCTTGTCAAAGCTAGGGCGGCTACGTGGTTATAAACCGGTAATTTGGACAGTCTTTTGGCCCACTGTCGATTGATGAACTTATAAAGCATAGCTACACCTTTACCAACAGTGATACTGAGAATTGGCAACATAATGATTTGGTAGTAATCATGTTGAACGTTACCGGTGGCGAAAACTGCCAAGTAGCCGCCGATCCCCAACCACCAGGCTAAATAAAGCAGGGTGTCTTTATTTTTATCCATAAGACCGAAGGGCAAAAAGATCAAGCCAGCGAAGCCAAGCATTAATTTTGTCAGCCGCTCGTAGCCCAACCACCTAAACCAAGCCGGACGAAATCTAATACCATTGCCGTTGTAAAGCCAATCAGAAGCGGGAATTCCTTCCGGATAATTGCTGATCCAATCGCGCCAGAGCAATAATGGCATTACCGTTATAACGCCATAAAGATAGAGCCAAATATTTTTCCAAAAATTTTTACCGAATTGCTGCCAAACCATAATCGCAAAAACCGGTGCCAAAAACACCACAAAAGGCTTGAGTAGCAGGGCGGTAGCTAAGCTCAACACCGAGCTTAAGTACCAGCCAAAAGAGCGGCGCTTGCTCCAGCGGTCAAAACTATAGATAGCAAAAGTAGCAAAGAAAAGCATGGCTGGCTCGGGCAAAATAGCGCGTGAGTAATAAATGGAATACGGTAAAACTGCGAAAGTGAGTGCAGCCAGATAGGCTACTCTCTTACCCGACCACTCTTTGACCAACAAAAATATGGCCACTAAAGTTCCCAGGGAAAAAATTATTGAAACCATTCTGCTGGTAGGCACTAGTGGTAGAGACGGAAAAACTCCGAGTAAGCCGGCAATTAAGGCATTTACCAAAGGAAATTCCACCATGCGGTAACCCTCCGGATTGTCTTTGCCGCTGGGGATGCTGGAAACGTCGTGGTACTTTGGCTCCAATAAGTCGATACCATTTTTCTGAAATTCTCTGGTGACTGAGGCCGTATCTGCTTGTCGCCAGCTGTGCCAATCAAGGAGTGGATAATTAAGTCGATAAAGTCGCACCCCCAAAGCCAAAAAAATAATTAAGATCAGCAGTGGGTAACGGGTGACAAAATTTTTCATAACTTACCGAGCAGCCAAGCGGCGCAACCTGTTTTCAAAACGATTCATCTGTTCAAGAAAAGGAATAGCTTTATTACCAAACTCAATTTGCACTAAAGCAAACAAAATGCCAGTGATGCTCCAAAAAGTAAAGGCGACTTTTGAGGCAGCGTAAACATCGATATAGGTAGCGTTAATCAGCAAACCAACGCTAGCAGCAATATAGCCAATCGCTAGTGAAGTCGCAAAAACGGACTTATCACCTTTTTTGTAAAGCTGGTAAGCCCAATAGATAGCAAAGGCAATGGCCCCATAAAAGACTGTGAAACCTAGGATACCGGTTTCACCCAGAGTTCTGAGAAAATTATTATCAGTACTTTCGGCTTCGGTGAAATGATAAGCTGTTTCTTTGGTGAGGGTGGCATAGCCGCTACCAAGTAGTGGATTGGACATGAAACCCTCAATAGCTTTTGGCCAAAGATAATCAAGTCTAATGGCCACAGATAAACCATATTTAAGAGCGTTTTCTGAATAAGTTCGTGGAACTTCAATTTCTTGATACTCAAGGTTGCCATCAGCTGAGATAGTGGCCACTTTTTTAATATCCGGCACGTCAATATAGACATCACTGGGTCGGTCAGGGACGGGGCGTTGGTCTGAGGCCACCATTACCTCTGCCTCTTCAGTAGAAATAGCCCCTTCTGGTTTATCAAAAAGCTGCCCGCTTTTGAGTTTATTCCTAAATTCTTTGGTTACTCCAAGTGGCATTAAAATGTAATTATCAGCTATCCTGCTACTGGTTTTAAGAGCATTGGTATAAGCCTGGTAAACGGGGGGATAGCCTTCCAAAGTTTGCACTAGCCTGTCATACATGTCGTCGCCGAAAGTTAGTAATAAAATGACGGTAGTAAACATCGCTGCCGCGTATCGGCTGAAGAAATACAAAATTTTTTGTTTCCAGGTAGATTTTTTCAGAGCTTTTAAAAGTACTACTAAAGCCGTAGCAACGACAAAAGCAATAAATGAAGATCTAGCGCCACTAACGATCAGCAACCACAAGCTGAGCAAGAACAGAATACCCAGACCATATTTTTGCAGGTGTTGTTTCACACTCAAGTAAAGGGCTAGCAGGATGGGCAAAATGATCACTAAGTAACCAGCCAAGTCGTAATGACCGCCAAAAGTAGACTGAACCCGAGCGTGCTCGGTTAGGTAGAGCCTGATGCCTTTGCTGAATTCGCGGTTCATGGTGGAATAGACCGGCCAATAAAAATATTTCTGGCCGACACCATAAATACCAATTCCCAAAAGAGTGCCCAGCACGATAAAAATTAGAATCTTTAAATCCTGGCGAGTTTTAACTGCGCTGGAAATAAAGAAAAAGAGGGCAAAATATTCAAGATAACGGAAATAATGCAAGGCAGTTTTGCCAACATGTAGTGGTTCCAGTGGTACTGTTTGAGTGATAAAGACAGCAGAAAAGGTGGACAGCAGTCCGATTACCGCGTAAGCCAAAATAAACGGAGTCAGCGGTGTTTTCCACTCGGCTTTTTTTCTAATTACTTGAATCAGCCAAACAATGGCAGTAACGCCTACTAATAAATCTTCGAGTCTAACTCGAACAATGTAGCCGGGGATGGCGTCAAACAGCGGTAATTTAGGGAAAAGTGGGATAAAAGCCAGTAAAAAACCACCCAAGACCAGCAAAATATTTTTGTCAAGCCACTTAGCCAGGCGGCGTGTTCGAGTTTTTAGCATATTATTTTTTCGGCAGTGCTTGGAGCGCCTCTGCGTAGATGGCGGCTCTCTTTTCGTCTTTCATCATTGTACCAAAAACAAATTTTCTCAATAGAACGCCGGTTTGTAAAATTAGTCGTAAAATCGGTAGTTGCCACAGAGGCAGGTGCTTCGACCAAATATAATAATAACCCTTGAATTCGCCAATAATGGCATTTTTGCTACCAGCACTGGCGCTGGAAAAGTGAGTAATTTTGGCATTGGGATGCTCGGCGACATCCCAGTGATGCTTTTTAGCTCTCATGCAAAATTCTACATCTTCTCCATACATAAAAATATTTGAGTCCAGTTGGCCAATTTCTTCAATGACATCACGATGAATCATCATCGCCGTGCCGCCGACCCAATATTTCTGTATCAGCTTATCGCTGTTGAGCTTGTTGAGCTTGGTATTTTTGCCGGTGTGCTGAGTGGAGGGTAAAAACCGGCCAAGCAACGGCAGATCATCCAAGAAAAACATCTGGGTGAAAATTGAAAAAAGAGTAGGCTTGTCTCCGCCCTGCGGCTGATAAGTGCCATCCCAATTAATCAGGGAAGCAGCCAAGATTCCCAATTTGTCGAGTTTGCCGGTCTCACTACTGAGCACTGCAGTGTTTTCCGCTCGATGAATTTCCTGAAAACTCATCACCATTTTTTGCAGAGCACCAGCTTGCACCAGGGTATCTGAGTTCAACAGCAATAAATATTCACCGGCAGCTTGATCGATGCCTTGGTTGTTAGCGGCTGAAAAACCCAGGTTTTTGGAATTAGTAATGATTTTTATTGGCACTGAGCTGGTTTTGGCAAATTTTTTCAAGGCCGCGACCGAATCATCTTGAGAATTGTTGTCTATGACAATAATTTCGCACTTTTCTGCCAATTCTGGAGAAGCCAGAATATCTTGAATGGCTGAGTAAAGAGTTTGCAAGGTCAAATCTTTGGTGTTATAGGAAACAACAATAATGGTGAGAAGCGTCTCTTGCTTAGCCATAGCTTTAGTTTATTGAAACAACCTGGCTCTGCCTAGGGTGTAATTTGGATTTTGCTGGCGACGCATGCCGATTTTCTTAGCGGGAACGCCAGCTACCATAGTAAAATCAGGTACGTTTTTAGTCACCACCGCACCGGCAGCCACCACCGCGCCTTTACCAATACTGACCCCAGGAAGAATAATGGCGCGTGGACCAATAAAAACGTAATCACCAACGGTCACTTTTGCTTCTACTGGCTTGAGGTTTGGATCGGCTAAATCGTGTTGACTGGTCCAGATCATCACTTCAGAAGCAATATCAACATGGTTGCCGATCACCAACCCACCTTGGGAATTTTTAATTTGTTGGCGACCATCTAAAGTTGCTCGCTCACCAATAATCGTGTCCTGTCCAATGACAATATGGCGAGGATCAAAAATTCTGGCCCGCATGTGCAAAGTGCTGCCTTTACCAATTTTCATACCTGAAAGTCGGTAAAAAAACCTACGAAAAAGGTGAGAAGGAATTTCGCCCACAAACCACCACAAAAAACCAGTGACGAACTCCAGCCAAAGAGTAACCAGGCGGTTGATAATTTTTTCACTAAGGGAGGTGCGGCCGGTATTGGAAGTTTGCATGCCATTATTTTAACAGAATTTACTCGGTATGGGGGTAATGAAGGCCCAGATGCTCATAGCCGGCCTTAGTAATGACTCTGCCCTGAGGTGTGCGCTTGAGAATACCAATTTGGAGCAGGTAAGGCTCAAAAACTTCTTCAATAGTGAGGGCATCTTCGTTGAGGGTAGCAGCGATGGTGGAAAGACCGACCGGGCCGCCACGATGTTTTTCAATGATTTGTAAAATTAATTTGCGGTCGGATTCGCTTAAGCCGCGCTCATCAATGGCAAACATCTTTAAAGCCGCGACAACATCTTTGGGCTCGATCACATTCCGGCCATCGACCTGGACGTAATCACGCACCCGCTTGAGTAGTTTCAGAGCCACACGTGGTGTGCCCCGGGAGCGCCGAGCGATTTCTAAAGCTGCTGGCTCTTCTAAACTGATTACCAATTTTTCCGCCGCTTTGTGCAAAATTACGGCCAAAATGTCGGGATCGTAATACTCGAGTCGGTGGGTTAAACCAAAGCGGTCGCGAAATGGCCCGGCCAACAAACCAAACCTAGTGGTAGCACCAACCAGGGTAAATTTAGGTAAATCAAGCCTGATAGTTCGTGCTGAGGGGCCTTTGCCGATCACAATATCAAGGGCAAAGTCTTCCATAGCCGGATAAAGGGTTTCTTCCACACTTTTAGGGAGGCGATGAATTTCGTCAATGAATAAAATGTCGCCTGGGCTGAGGTTGGTGAGAATGGCGGCTAGGTCGCCGGTTTTAGTTAAAGCTGTGCCCGAAGTGATCCGAATACTAACGTCAAGTTCCTTGGCAATCAAGTGAGAAAGAGTGGTTTTGCCCAATCCTGGCGGGCCATAAAACAAAATATGATCCAGTGACTCTTGACGACCGCGAGCGGCTTTGATAGCAATTTGCAGCGATTGTTTAACCTGCTCTTGACCGTGAAACTCCCCCCAATCGGCAGCCCGCAGAGAAGTAAAGAGCAGCTCTTCTTCATTGTTAGGTTCGTCAGTGAGGTGATTATTGATACTATTCATACCGGCCCTTGCCCATTAACTGTATCGCCTTTTGTACGGCTTCTTCAAGAGCCAACTCCTCAACGTCCAGTTGTTTTAAGACCATCTCACTCTCGCTCTCAGAAAAACCCAACGATTGCAGAGCTTCACTAATCTCCCATTCTTTGCTGGAAAGAGGCTTGAGATCCAGGTCTTTAAGGCCGCCCAACTTAGTTTTAAGCTCGATAATAATCTTTTGAGCAGATTTCTTCCCTACTCGAGGTACTTTAGTGAAAAAAGCCACATTTGCCTGCTGCACGGCCTCCACTAAAGCAGCACTGCCCTTTTCAGTGATGCTCAAAGCAGTTTTAGGCCCAACCCCAGATACATCAATCAGCAACTCAAACAGCTCTTTTTCTTGCGGTTGGACAAAACCATACAATTCGATCCGGTCTTCACGGACATAAGTATAAATGTGCAGCGAAACTTCGTCTTTACCCGCACAGTGCTGGAGAGTGGCATTATTAACCTGGATATCATAACCAACTCTGTTGACATCGAGAATCAGTCGATCTCGGAAAATAATGGGTTTTCCCGTAATTAAAGCAAACATAAGTTGAGCATACTATGAACTTTGGGCTTTGTTGAGTGCTGCTTTACTAGATTTGGTAGAAGCGGCAACCTGGCGCAAACCGGCAGTAATGGCATGAGTCATACCAACGGCAATGGCATCAATAGCGTCGTCGATGAGTTTGCTGTTGTTGAGGCTGGTTTGTAGACGCACCATTTTGGCAATCGCTTCTTTATCGGCATTACCATAACCAGTGACAGCGAGCTTAATTTCGCCAGGATGGTACTCAAAAATACTCAGCTGATGTTTCATCAAGGCGCCAATGATCAAGCCTCTGGCTTCACTAACACGCATAGCGGTTTTACGATTTTTGGAAAAATAAAGGGTTTCGATGGCGGCTTCAAGAGGAGTGTATTGGTTTAAAATTTCTTCTAAACCTCGTAGAATGGCGT
>CAZESB010000008.1:0-25064 GCA_964515115.1 uncultured Pseudomonadales bacterium
CTTTGAATAGTCTCTATCAGTAATAAAACCATTTTGCTTTATAAAATCAATTATTTTTAAATGATACTCTTCAATTTTAGTTGCTGGTGAATAACTTAATCGAGGAATTATCTTTTTTACTCTGAGTAATTCATCAATGATACCTGCGGTAAAATACTCCAACCAATCTGTAAAATCAATTGCTTGGCTCAACTCATTATAATCTCCAAACTCTCCAACTGTTTGAAAATAATTCGTCACATTTTTATTATAGTAGTTTTCAAAACTAAATAGATTAAAGGTATCAAGACCCATTTTTGCCAACAAAACTTTAGTAATTAACCGCGTAGTTCTTCCATTTCCATCCATAAAAGGGTGGATAACCACCATTTGTTTATGAAAAATACCAGATAAAATCAAAGGATCTACAGTGTTTTTATTTTGTATAACAAAAGCAACGAGTTCGCTCATTAATGTCTGTACCACATCATGATCTGGAGGTAAAAAGACAACATCACCTGATCTTGGATCATTGACAACCACGGGCTTTTTTCTAAAAACACCTGACTCATAATCAGGTAATAAACCAGCAATTACTTTACTATGCACTGCTAAAATCAAATCTAAAGATATATTTAAATCATCTTTTTTGCTCAGTTTATTTAAATATTCAAGTGCCTCATTATAATTAAGCACTTCTCGCTCACTATCGCGAACATGTTTGGGTCTATTTTTCAATACTTTTTTAACTTCTGTTAAGGGCAGGGGATTGCCTTCAATGCTTGTAGAAGCAAAAGCAGAAACTTCTCGCGCTTTTATTTCAAAATCCACCAAGACAACTTTAGGAAATCTTTGATTATTAAGTTCTTCAACCAGTAAGGTAATGTGCTTTATATTTGCAAGCAACTTATTGGTAATTGTGTACTTTGGCTTAAACATCTTGGGCTAATAATAGTCGATTATTAGTCGATTGTCAATGAGGTTCTTTTTGAATTGTTATAACATAGATCGATTGCTGTATTTTGTGATAATATTATCTACGAGAGTTCGTGTAAATCAAAAAAATTAAAAATTATGACGATACAGAAAATATTAAAAATTGCACGGGATCAATTGCTGGCAAAGTGGTTTGCTTGTAGAGTAACATCAGGGAGAAAAAGTGCTCAATACGGTCTCCGTTTTAGCTACCCATTATACATATCGATTGTAGCCCTCGGTATACTCCTGGTAAGTCCATACATGCTATCTATAACTGCACTGATTGCGTTCTTTGGTGTCATACTGCCCATGCACCCCTTTGATTATCTATATAACTACACAGTCGCTAAGCTGACTAGTGCTGATCAGATTCCTGGTCGAGGATCAGAGTTACAAGTTAATTCCAGTGTGGCTCTGCTATTCAACCTAGGCGTAATTGCTTCGATAATTTCTGAAATTCAATTGAATTATGAAGTGATGGCGCTGATATATGTTTTAAGTAGCATATTCTTTATTGTTATCCTGCTAAAAGGCCGTTAATCAATAAATGTTGGTTCGCTTTGGTTGTGGGCAACAAATTCGCTCATTTTTCGCACAAACAACTTATTTATTTTGGCACTTCGCACACTCACTCTAAAGAATGAGTTATCAAAACCAACAAAGTTTGATCCTATTACAAGAGAGATGCCTTCTTTCTCAATAAATTCAACAAAACAATCTGCCTTTATCGTCTTTGGTAACTTGATGAAAAGATTATTTGCTTCGCTGGGAAAAACCATGCATCCCAACCGCCTAAGGCTATTCCTCAAAAACAGGCGCTGCTCAGAAATGAACTGCTTGGTTTCTTGCAAAAACAAGTCATCATCTAAAGCAATGCAAGCCAGTTGCTCGCTAAGCCCACTAACTTGAAAAATAGGAGTTTCTTCTTCCAGCTTCCGAATAATTGCTTCATTGGCAACCGCAAAACCAATTCTTAATGAAGCCAATCCAAAAGCTTTCGAAAAAGTCCTCAAAATTATCAAGTTTTTTTGATTCACAACCTCATCAGCCACGGTTTCGCCGCCAAATTCAATGTTGGCTTCATCAACTATAACAAGAACCTCCTGAGGAACACTGCGAACAAACCGCATGATTGCCTTTTTGGTAAGCACCCCGCCCGTTGGGTTATTAGGGCTGCAAATAAATATTAAACTTGTCCGGACTGAAACAAACTTGGTTATTTCATCCAAATCTATTCCTAAATCAACACCCATTTTCACAGTAATCACTTTTTTACCAGCCAACTCAGAGCAGACCACAAACATCGGAAATGTTAGCGTAGGCACTAATACTTCATCACCAACTTCTCCAAAAATTCTAGGAAGATCATTGATTATCGACTCGGAACCATTGGCAACAAAAAAATTACTTGTATCCAAAGAGAACTTTTGAGCCAATTTCTTTTTTAATAATCTGGCATTAGGTGATGGGTAGTCACTAAACTCTGTCCTCATATTTTTAAAGGCATCAGAAACCAAAGAAGAACAACCTAGTGGATTCTCACTTAAGGACAAATCAATTGGCCTTTTTTCAGTTAAAGCATAAAGTTTTTGCATCGCTTTTGGTTGAGATGTCTTTTGTTTTTTCATTTTTCCTTTCTGCACAAAAAAAACCTCCCCTGGGGAGGTTTGTGGCTTACTGTTAAATTATTGTGAAATTATTGCATCAGAAACACGCACCTCCCTGTAGAGATGGCATACCAAGCGGTGTGGTGCGCATTATTTGATAGCAACATTGGTGAGATTATAACTTATAAAGTTCTTTTTGTCTGCTTTCTAATTGAGTTCAATTTACTACCCATCAAGTTATCAGTCCAGCATGTTATACTTCTCAACAAAATGAACGATGGGCCTGAATACCTCCATTTCAACCCTAAAATTGACATTCCGAACTATAATGATTTGGTTGAAAATAGCCAGGTGATCTCTCCGAAATTCCTGATTCCTCTGCTTAAAGAGTCCTACGAGGAACTTACCCAAACACCGGGTCCAAATCTGACCCTTAGACAGCTTTGGGCTCCCGACTGGCTTGGTTGGTGGATTGATTTTCTTGGATCGTTGCCGTCTCAAAATACAGAAACCGTTCACTCCGACAAACTCAAGCCCAATCTTGCAACAATTAAAGGCGCGGTAGAAAAATATCATTTGGAGGGCAAATCAAGCGGCTTGCTTTTAATGGGTGGCGGCGAGGGCACTGAAGCCCACCGACACGCCCAAGATTGGGTAGCCAAACATGTTGACATCCCTATTTTACTAATTGAACATCCTGAGTATGTCAGACAAAAACAAAGAGGCGGCCGGTTTTTACCTTTGGCCATTGGCTTATCAATGTGGGCACACCATCCTCGCACTGGCCTCATCAGTCTGGTGCCAAGAAATGAGTTCGATCTGCCTCCAAATCATTTTTATCAAATTGTTCACAATCAAACCGGAGCCAGGCATCATTTTGCCTCCGCGGATGATCCCAATCGCTTGGCTAAAATAAATCGTGGCCAAATCGAGGACTTCTGCACCATTCCGACTTTAGATGTTCCTCACACTACGGAGCGAACGAAAAAACTCTTCCCTGGCGGCAGGCTTTAGTTCAGATGTTTGTCAAACAACATATTAGTTTGCGCTTTTCTCAACAAAAACTGAGCCCAGCATTCTCAAAATAAAGGCTGCTCCGAATGCTAATGCCCAGTACCAATCAGTGGCTACCGCCAATACCGAGTTGGCAGGATAACAGTTGCTGTCGCCAAGAAGATAAATCACCAGGGCAGCAGCGCCAGCAATCAACAGTTCTACAATTAATTTTGGTCCAAATCCCACCACCAAATAAAGCTCGGTAGCAATCAAACCGGCCAGCAACAGAAGTATGATGATGATCGGCAGATAATATCTCCAAGCTTCGCAGGTGGTTTCAGCGCCGGCTACTTGGCCTTCAATACCTTCCAATGCGGCGGCACCCAGTCCATTGCCAGTGCCGACTGCTTCATCGGTCAAGTTTTCATCTGTGGCTCCCAACACCTCGCCAGCCAGACCGGTAAAGTAGTTTAAGAGGCTGCCGCCCACGCCATCTGCAATAATCTCGCCCTCGTCGGTAACACCGGCTACCTCGCCTTCTCCAATGGTTAGGCCTTTGCTGCCAGCGGTGGCTGTCCAGCCGGCTAAATCTTCGGCTCTGACCCGCACTCGCCAGTGGCCATCCTCAAGATCAGTGATAGTGTATTCTCGAGTGCTGGCACCAACTTTGTGAGAGCGCCTGATATTTTGGTCCTCAAGTTCCCAGATGATTTCGTACCCATGAATGCCGGTGTTGTCACTGGCTTTTTCCCACTCGATAGTGGCCTCATTACCATTACGATCAATGGTAAAGCTGGGCACTGCTAAAGGAACTTCCTGATCAAAGGCTATGTTTTTAACACCAACCGCGGAGTAGTTATTGGCCGCGTCCAGGGCTCGGTAGTAGAGCACTTGTTTGCCTTGAGCCGGAGTGAGCGGGCCGGCATAGCTCTGCCAAACGCCGGAGTTACCGTTCCACTGGTACTCGATACCAACCGTATCGCTGCTGGCAGAAGTCAGAGTGACGGTGGGCTGAGTCTGATACCAGCTGCGCTTACCATCGGGGTTTGCCGGGTTGATGCTTAGGCTCACTTCCGGAATGGTTTTGTCGAGGACAATGATCAATTTGGCAGTATTTTCCTGATTGCCGGCTTTATCAACAGCGTGGCTCTGGATAGTGTAAGTACCTTCCGTCGGGGCAGGGGTGAGAGCATACTGCCAGTTGGTGGGATCGGCACTGTTGGTGTTAAAAATGAGTTCGGTACCGCTGTCTACCCAAGTTGTACCGTCCCAGTAGGTGTCATCATCTTTTTGGATGGAGATGAGGACTTTGTCAACCCCACTGAGGTTGTCGCTGGCGGTGCCGGCAATGGTGCCGTCCCAGTTGTTGACGATGACGGTGTCGTTTTCAACGGTAGCTCCCTCTGGGGGAGTGATGGTGCTGGTGGGGGCGGTGTTGTCGATAACAATATCTATTATCTGCACCGAAACACCCGTGCCACTATTACCCATAGGATCTCTGTTGCCAGCTTTATCCCTAGCTGCCAAACGAATCATATACTGACCATCAGCAAATTCCGTGGTATCTAAGTTGTAGGCAAGAGTGTTGCTGGAGCCATCTTTTTGCCAAACCCGGTTGCTAAAATTCCAAGTACTAGCGTGATCCGTTCCGGGATATAAAGCAATGTTGTAGTTATTGAGGTTGATTTCAGTAATTTCACCTAGAACCTCAACTGTGCCACGAAGAAACGCTTCGTCTCCTGGCTGAATTATGTTCACAACTGGGAAAGTATTGTCCACTGTAACTTTCCACAAGTCGCTCCAATCACTTTCATTGCCAGCCGCGTCAACTGCTTTGACCCGCCACCAGAAAGTAGTATCTGTAACATTGGTAGCAGATTTTGAGTTGGTGTTGAAAGTTTCATGCCACCTTAGATTTGTGGCTCCAGCGTCGTGGTAACTTTCATAAATGTAATGGTGAGCATCTGAAACGCTAGTCCACTCATTTACTAACAACTCTCCTCTGACAAAAGAGTTGTTGGAGGGTGAGATTAGTGAGGGGGTGTTTGGCGCAGTAGCGTCATAGTAATAATGCACAGGCTCACTCCACGATCCCACATTACCAGCATTATCGATTGCTCTTACCCAAATGGTTACGCCACCTTGTTCAGAAGACCCTGGAACGTGGTCTCGAGAAAGTCCATTTTCATCGCGACACCCACTTAATAGCTGATCACCAATTTTTTCCCCTGGACAAGTACTTCCGTCGAAAGCGTGCAAGTCATCATAAAGATAAGCAACTTGATACTTGGCTATGCCGCTGTCAGCATCTGTGACGGCCGACCATTCATTCAGAATGGGAGTGGTGTTAAAGTACTGTTCTGGAGAAGGTTTGGTTATTATCGGAGCGCTTAGAGCTTGAGAATCAAGGATGTAACTCCAAATTTCGCTCCAGTCAGACTTATTACCAGCTTCATCAATAGCTCGCACTTGCCAATACCAAGTGCCATCTGAGGTACCAACAGATGGAATCATGGGACTAGTTAATGGATGTTGTGAAGCATTACCATTAATCCACGATTGCCACAGTCCACTGGTTAAGACTCCGTCCGTTTGTGTTGGATTCTGAGAGGCTTGGTATTCGTAAGTAATCGGTCCTCCTAGATTATCAGTTGCGGGATCCCAGGTGTAGTTGAATATATTTGAGTTTAGAATTACATTGTGTGGATATCCGTTGGTTGGGATGCTTGGAGGAACAGTGTCCGACTCAGGTACATCAACCACAAAAGATCTGGGCGTCGCCCAATCACTAAATTTATTTCCAGACGTATTCTTTACTCTCATTTGCCAATAATATGTTCCATTTTCTAGACCGAACAAGTCATAATATGGATATTGATTTCGATCAATGATGGGAGCGCTTTCAAGTCCCTCAATGGTTGTGCTATAGCGAACATCAAATCTATTTGGTCTGCTCGTAAAAGTATCGGCAATATTAGTCGGAATTGGATACCATACAAGACGCACATCAGCGGTTGTTTTAACAGCTCCATCTGCTGGAGAGTGATAAGCAGGCACAGGATATGGAACATCGATCAAAACATCAAAGCGAGTCCAGTCAAAATCCCAGTCGCGCTCTGCACCAAATACCGATCTCACTTCAAGATATTCATTTGCACTGAAAGTTCTTTCTTCCGTATCGTTTGTTAAACATACAGAGGGATATCGGTCAGGAATAGCCGGGTTTGGATTAACAGAACCAAGTGCCTGGCTAGTATTTCCATCTGCCCTATACTCAAAACAGGCAGAGTAGTTATTGGGGTTTATAAAATTCAAAGTAACCATACCAATTGTTGCCTCAACAAGATCTACATATGGAGCCTCTTGCCCTATTCTTCCAGGTGTAAGACTTTTTTTATTTAGTTCGTTGGTACTATTAAAAGCGTAGGGCGCAGGTTCATACTCAATGACAGCGTTGTCAATTGCCAGCCAATCAAAATCGAACGAGTCGCCAATAAACCAGCCGTAACGATTCCCCCCTACTATGTCACCAATAATATCGCTTGAATCCGATCTTACCCAAGTTCCAACTGGCGCAGCGCTACCTTTTCTATACAAATTCATGGTAACTTCCAATACCCCAGCTACATCTCTAAATTGATGTTCGAGCGTGTACCACCCAGTTTCAGTTACCGTAATAGGGGAGAGAGACGGCATAATATGCCTTTGTTCAGAAGCATGTGCATTATTACTGGCAGCAACAGACCACTGATTGGGCACTCCGCTTACTACTCCGAGGTGAAATATAAAATCACGAAGATGGTTGTTGTCTGGTCGGTTAATTGCAGATGAAAAATCAAATCTTTTTGTTTCAGTACCATCTGCAAGAGACATATCCAAGTAAACATCAACTCTAGTGTCGTACCCTCCTACCGGAAATACTGATTTATATCCATTCCAGCGAGTAAAAGCATAACCAGTAATTTCAGCGTGATAATTACCCTCACTAGACGTGATGCCATTAGTACCAGAACTGACTCTGCTAACTTCTACTCCCAAGTTGTCGGTAAACCAAATGTTGTTGTACCCTGTTGCGGGAACTGTCGCTTGCTCATGTTCGAATGAAGTCACCACAAAAACCGTAAAATGATCCAAGCCTTCAGCCTGAATGGTTTTTCCCAAAACCTCGGTGTCCAGCTTGCGCGCCTCAGCAAGCTCTTCAGGTGAGTCGGCATAAACCAGCCTCAACTCACTCACATCTTCAGCAGCTACCAAAACCGACAAATCATACGCAAAGCTGCCATTGGGCATACTCGAAGTAATATCATAGGCAATTTCACTGACCGCCCCAAGCTCTGCCTGCTGCTCGGGAGTAAGGGCAATTTCTTCAATACTCAAGCTGCCGGCCATTCCATCAATTCTGGTAAAGGTAAGTTGAACTTCCTGACCTAACGAATCCTGAAAGACATAAGTTTCTCCCAGCTTAACCCACTCAACCAATAAGCTCTTGTCATTTGTCGTTCCTTCATCATCAGACTCTGCGGACTGCGCGACTTCTTCAATTGCTCCACTTTCTTCAACCTCCCTAACCTCCTCTTCAGTTTCAACAGCACCAGCCGTTTCAGGAAGCGCCTCATCAGTCTCTGCTGCCTCTGGCTCAGTTACCTCCCCAGTTTCCACCCCCATCACCTCATTTTCATCAGCTTTCAGTTCCACGCTCTCGAACTGATAAACCACGGCACTTTCCTCAGAAGCAGGTTTTTTGTCCAAATCAGCCACAATAATCCCTGCCTCTTCAGCATAAACAGGCGCCAAAGTAGCTAGAGCAGGGTAAAAAGATTGAAATAAAAGGGAAAAAACAGCGAATACTTGATACAGAAAAGTTATTTTTTTCTGCTTAAGTTTGTTCATAAAAACCTGTCTGAGAGAGTTTTTGTCTATCTCAGCATTAAATATTAATACCGCAATGCTGGGCAGGCACGTTAGTGTTTCTTTAGGATCTTACAATAAAAAATTGTTTTTGTATAGTATATTCTATTATAAGCCTTGAAATTAATCAACAATTATCACGACACCTCTTCAATCAGCCGCAGCGTCACCTCCAAAGGCAGTCCCGTCACACTATTAATATCGCCCTCAATTCTGTTTACGTATGGTTGAACCAAAGGGTGTTCAACCACAAACCCACCCGCGGCCTGTAGAACCCTGCCTTCCGAGAGTAATTGGTCTACTATGGCTTCAGGCATTGGCTTGAAAAAAACCTCCACAATATCCACCGCCTCGGCTTGCTGTCCGGTGGCAGTATTACTCACCACCACTCCGGTAATCGTGGTGGCCGGATGGTCTTTATAGCTAGCAATATATTCCCGCGCCTGCTTTTCATTTTCAGGCTTGCCCCGTAATTCGCCGTTACAAAGCACAACTTGATCTGCCGTAATTAAAATTGCCGGCTCGGTTATTTCGCTCAACAGTTTTTCAGCCTTGGCGCGGGCAATCAGCAGAGGCAGTTGGTTGACGTCTTCAGCGGCAATAGCTTTTTCATCAATGTCCGCAGTCAGCACCGCAAACTCAATTCCGGCTCTTTTGAGAACCTCTTTTCTGCCAAACGACTGCGATCCCAGGATAATTTTCATAACACCAATTTTACAATACTCCTACAAAAAAACCTCACGCCGGCATTATAATGTAGCCATGAACAAAACTACCATCATTTTTGTTGCCTTCCTTATTCTCAGCGCTGCCGCGGTCGTTATTGCCCTCAACATCAACACCAGCAATCAGCCAGACACCAATCAAACTCAAGAAGGGCAGGTGCGAGAGAGTGAAGTTGGAGCCGGAGTTGAAGAGCTTCCAGCCGAAGAGCCTCCCTCAGCAACAGCAATCATTCTAACTACACCTCAAGAAGAAGAAACCATTTCTTCTCCTGTAGAAATTCGTGGTCAAGCCAGAGGATCTTGGTTTTTTGAAGCCACTTTTCCGGTCATTTTAACCAACTGGGATGGGCTAATCATTGCTGAAGGTTACGCTACGGCAGAGGGAGATTGGATGACTGAAAATTTTGTTCCTTTCACCGCTGAATTAGAGTTTGAGCCCCAACCAGTCAGCAATCGCGGTTCCTTGATTCTACAAAAAGCCAACCCATCGGGCCTGCCTGAAAATGATGAGGCTTTGGAAATTACCGTTTACCTGGGCAACTAAAATTAAATTACTTTAGTCAGAAACCGCTGGCCAAAAATGTTCAGCTCACCCTTCGGTATATAAAGCTTTTTCTGCATTGGCAAAGCTTTTTTGCGCTGATAATCTTCGATCACCTTTTCGTATACCGCTTCATAATCCTTGGCCATATTCAGGTAGTTGAAAAGCATTCTTGAACGGTTGGCAATATACTTCCTGTCCATGTTGAAGCACTCTTCAATGACGTGAGAGCCCTCGGCAAAATCTTCCACCAACTTGCCCGTGCGCCCATCTTCAATTAGCTCAGGCATTGAGCCCATACTAATAGCCAGTGTCGGCGTACCACAGTAAGCCGACTCCAAAATTGTCAGGCCGAATGGCTCCCTGAATCCGGTCGGGTGCAGGTTGCACCTGGCTTTACTAATCAGCTCCGCCTTTTCTTTGAGCCCGACCTCACCAATAAACTCCACCAGCGGGTGATCCAAGTAAGGCTCGATCTCTTCCTCCCAGTAACCATCAGCCAGGTAATCGCGCTTACCGGCCAGCTTAATCTTCATCCCCAAATGAATGGCCAGTTGAATCGCCATGTGCGGGTTTTTCTCCCGATCGAATCTGCCAATGAAACACAAGTAATCTTCCGGCTCGGTCACCACTGGAAAATCGGTTGGATCCAAGCCGTTATAAACCACCCCAACATAATTGAGGTCGGGGAAAGAGTCTTGTTGGTTCTTAGAAATTGAAACATAATTCAAGCCTTTTCTTTTCTCAAAATAATCCATTTCCTCCAAGGTGAACTTGCCGTGCAAGGTAGTGACGTTGGGGAAATCTTGAAAATTAAGCAAATCCATGCCGTGTGAGTGAATAATATCAATTTCCGGTCCCAAAGTTTTGAGAATTTTCTCCACTTCCACCTGAATTTGCCGGCCAATCTCAATCACTTCATCATGTTCTTCGGCGCTCATGCCAAAAAAAAGCTCCTTATCATGAATGGGAATCAATCTGGCTCCCGGCACATCAGAATCGCCGGTGGCCAACAAAGTAATTTCGTGACCACGCTCCATTAAGCCCTTAATTTGATGATAAATCACCCTCTCAGTGCCACCGTACTTTTTCGGCGGCACCCGCACCCAAGGTCCGGAAACAACTGCAATTTTCATAAGTCGCCTTTTTACTTAGTTAAAGTCATATTGTAAGAAGCAAATATATGATTTCGTTAATAGGGAGGTATTAAAGAGGTTCTATTTCACCACTTTTCGCCTTAACAGGCTTTTAAAGAAAATCCATTTTTGCTAGGGTACAAATAACTATGGAATACCATATAAAAGACAATTATTACTTTGACATCGATAAACACAACCAACTCAGAATTACCGGACCGGAAAATCATCTGCTCATGGGCCTGGCTGTACCGAAAGCCTATCCGCTTACTATCGGCGCGTACGATATTGTTGATGGCAGGTTGGTAGTAGAAATCAACATTCCGGCAACCGAGATTACTGTGCCGATGCCGCTGGTAACTGATATCAGGTCACTCAGACAGCAAGTGGAGCAGAAAAAGCCTCAGCCCACCTACCAGCAGCTAGTAGATGAGGGCATCATGGAACTGTTGCCTCGAAACCAACAGCAGTTTTCCATTACCGGTTCGGTGGTGATCAGCCTCACTAACAGCTACCTCGACACCAACGGCTCTGAGCGCACTTATGGCGTGGAGCTGCTGTTTCCGCCTGAGTATGAGGTGGAAATGATCAACAATCACAGTCTTGGGATCAAAAGCAGCGGGCCGGCAATCACAGTTCAGATCCGGACCATTTCTACTCTCGATATGACCGGCAGACCCACCTATCCGTTTTTCGCAGAACATTATGAGGAGGTGGAAAAAGTCATTCCTCCGGCTGTAGCTGAGCTTTATCAGCAATCAAAAACCCACATTGAACACCTGGTGCTTAACAATAAAACCAGCAGCTTTGAGTACGGTACTATTTTCCCCCGAGATTGGATCGAGTCGGCAGATTTGGGCGCCAATGATCTGAGTCAGGAAACCATCGACTACATGTATGAGCAATCCATGAAGTATGTGTCTGAGAGCGGCGAAGGCTGGCATGAGGAAATTATCGGGGAGTATAAGATTAAACTTGGCAGAGAAGCTCAGCCGGTGGATCGCAAAATGATTGATATTGAGCCGCATTACTTGTTAGGCATTCCCAGCCTGAGCCGGCGGTTTCTTTTTGAAGAAGCCAATCAAGATAAATTCAGACGCATTGCCAATTACCTGATTAGTCAAGCAACTCACCACCAGCTGATCACTTTCAAGCAAGTCAACCCGGAAACCGATGATTACTATCCCGTGGGCAACTGGCGAGACAGTGCCGCTGCTTTCCCCGGACAGAAAAGTCCGCTGGCTCCGTACGACGTCAACTGCGTTTTTTACCCACAAGCGTTGAGAGTTATCCGCACTTACCTGGATTACTTCGGTGAGCTTGATGAAGCAGAAATTAACCAACTTATTGAAAAATGGGATCACCACAAAACTAAGTTCCGGCTTTATCACGACGAGGGCTTGATTGGCTACTCGCTGGCGCTTCATGGCAGAAAAAACATCCCTATGCCCATCGCGCACTTGGATGAATCTTATGATCTTTTTTACGGCGAGCCCACTTTGGAAGAAATTGTCAGTTTTGCCAAAAAAATCCTCGACCCTGATTTTTTCTACACCCCAGTCGGACCCATGCTGGTGGCTGCCGACGAGCCTGATTTCAACTCCCGCCAATACCACGGCAAGGTCATCTGGCCAAAACAGGCCGGTTTCGCGGTGGCCGGCCTCACCCGGCAGTACCAAAAGGGCCTGAGCGACAACTGGCCCAAGCCGGTGCTGCAAACGATCAGGAAAGCGGTGGGCTTAACTGCTGAGGCCTGTTTTCGCGGCTGGACCGAGATCAACGCTGTACCCGAACTTTATTATTATGATGAAAACGAAAAACGCGCCCGCCTATTTGTAGATCAAGAAGAGTACGAAGGCCAGATGAGCCTAATTCAGTTGTGGTCTTCCGTTAGTTGCCGGCGCATTGTGCAGGATTATCACTTTATGGTTGAGAACCCTGTTGAGTAGCACTCGCAGCCAAAGTTTGGAAAACTTCTTCTTGGATAGCCGAAATTTTGTAGCCAATGCAAATTAGTTCCGTTTGCGGCGCTGCCAAACCAGCCGGCAGAGGAGCAAAAGTCACTCGATTAAAAATAGCGTTCACAATTTCCGGCCCACTGGAAAAATGCACTGTCCCCTTAATTCGAAAAACCGATTTTGGCAACGCTTCAAAGGCTTTAACCAAAGCCTCTTTTTCAAACACGCCTTCAACCGCAAAAGTAATACCTTCAATATTGTCGTCATCAAGATGTTGGTGAGCTGCCTCAGACTGATGATCCGCTAAAAGCTCCAAATCCTTCACAGCCAGACCAAAGACCAAATCTGGGTTGAGCTTGCCTTCTGGCGCTTCAACAATTGGCGACTGCTCGTTTAATTCCCGAACATAACCCACCACCCGCCGGCGCTGCTCAAGCTCAGTCAACTCCACCTTGTTCAACACGATCAAATCCGTCATTTGTGCCTGCCGCTTAGCCACCGGACTCAAGTCCTGGTAGCCCTCAAAGTTCAACACATCAATAATGCTGATCACTCCATCCCTAACCAAAAGCGGATGGTCAGAAACCATCAGTGCCATGCTGGCGGGATCAGCTGTACCAGCCGACTCAATAATAAGCCGGTCCGGCGCGTAAGTGTTCACAATTTCCTCAACAGCCACCGTGAATGGCCCTACCAAAGTGCAACAAATACAACCATTGAGAATTTCTTTACTAACAATATTTTCCCCCCGCATCAGTTTGGCATCCAAATCAGACTCGCCAATTTCATTTTTAATATAAACAACGTTGACGTTTTTTGCTCTTAAAGCCAAAATCAAGTGAGAAATAATGGTGGTTTTGCCGGAACCAAGAAAGCCGGTAAAAACTGTAGTCGGAACAGGACTATTTGCAGTCATGACATACACCATACAGGGTTAAATGGTGATGATCAACCTTGAACGAACCAACGTTTTTGGGCGCTTCATAAACACTATGAACCTTCAAAACTTTGCCGCACAGCTCGCAAACTAAGTGGTCATGCCGGTCACGCAGTTCGTAGTACATGTGTTTGTCATTGAGATGATGCCGGCAAATTTCACCTTCATCTAACAGCCGCTCCACAGCTCGGTAGACACTGCTGCGATTGTATTGGTAACCACTGTCACGAAGGTGTTTGGCTAACTGACTGATCGTCAGCAAATGTTGAGCTTCTAGATGCTCCTTGATCAGGTCTTCAAGTAATCCACGCTCCATATGGCACATTATAACGTATAACTTTCTGAGTTGCTAACATCATAAAGTATCATTAAAATACAGTTATGACTAATTCAGCCAAACCAACCCAGTCAGCCAAGCCTCCATCAACTTTAGATCAAGCTTTCCGAGAAATTGAAGAGGAGCTGTACCAAATTTTTCTGCAAAAACACAAAGACTATGGCAAGGGTAACATCTTGTCGATCAAAGAGCTAGGGATTGCTTTTCGGGTAAGTGAAAAAGTCGAGCGCTTGAAAAACTTACTCATGTCCGGCGAAGCTCCAGCCAACGAATCCGTTGAAGACACCTGGACTGATATTGCCGTTTACGCTATTATCGCCAAACTTTACCGTCAAGGAAAGTTCGAAGCGCTGGAAGTAGATAAAAAGTTGCTTAAAGATCTGTAGGAGAAACGTGGGCAAACTCAACTTCAAAAACCCAGACAGTCATTCTGTCTCTCTCGGTTAAACGGTAGTAAGGGCTGGAGGAATCCCTTTTGTAGTGAGGGCCATGCGCGCTAATTTCTACCTTGTTTCCATCCACCTTGCCACCAAAGCTGCTCGTTTCCAAGTGCCAATTGTTGTACGCGCCCCTAATTCTAGCCGCCGGCATATCGAAGTTAAAAATGACGAAAGACTCTTTCCAATCACCGTATCTGACAATCTCGTATCTGTTACCGCCGCGAAACCTAACCTCACCACGAGGCGACAATGACAAAAATCCGCCTGGATCAAGTTTAAAATCGTAACCGGAATGAGTGTAGGTGAAGGTTAATCTGCTATACGAACGATATTTGGTGACATTTTCGTAATTATTGGTCTTGTGCACTTTAACCGATTTAACATAGCAAGAAAACTGTTGTCCTGGGTGAAATTTGGAATTATCGGTGCCAGCAGTCAAGCGCTTTTTCTCCAAATAGGCGGTAAAAGCAATCAAGGGAGCGGTATGAAATCTCATTTGGAGCAATTATATACCATTTAGAGCTAATTTGATGGCTCCATACACTGGCGGTGAGTCAGGAATAATAATGTTAAGACTTGGGTATTTTTGCTTAAATTGATTAATCAGCTCGGTCTGCATCTGCGGCAATCTGGTAACCGCGCCTGATAAAACCAGATCAAAGCTACTTTGTTCCAGTTGCAGTTTTTTAATGACAGTGGCTGCCAAGAGTACCAGTTCGCTCACTGCGTGTTCAAGAATATTTTTAGCAGTCTGGTCACCTTGATCATAAGCCTGGGTGCAAATGGGCGCCAGCTCCGCGATCTCAATTTTCGAGAGGAGAGGATTATAGACTTCGTTTTTCAGCTCCGCGATCGACAAAATTTGAAAGTGCTCGCAAACCAGTTTTTCCAGCAAGTTCTTTTCACTCCTGCCGTCATAGCTTTTAACCGCTTCACGCAAAACTTGCCTACCAATGTAATAGCCTGAACCTTGGTCGGTGAGGAGAAAGTCCATGCCGCCAGTTTTGGCGGTGGCGCCTTGAGTATTCCGGCCAAAAGAAATCGAGCCTGTTCCGGCTACCAGAACCACAGCGTTGGGGTTGCTGCTACCATTTTCCAGAGCAATTACGCTGTCATTAACCAGCTCATAATGCTCGATGTGGTAGTGAGACAGAGCGCGTTGAAAGACATTGAGGGCGCGATCCCGTTCTTCTTCAGTGTCCATGCCGGCCAAACCAAGAACAATTTTCTTGATCACCATGTTTTCCTGGTCAACGGTTTCTAAAGCCTGGCGAATGGACTCAATTAAATTAAAAGAAGCTGCTCCCACCGAGGTGCTGGTGAGATTGGTGGGACCGGAGAGTCCCTGGCCCAGGGTAGCACCGCTCAGATCGCTGCAAATTGCTTCTGTTTTGGTGCCGCCGCCGTCAATACCGATAATATATTCGTTCATAGTTTGAAATTCTTAAAGTTCATGCACCGGCGTGTCCGCATCACCCGCCGAAGTTAGTTCCCTTTTTTTCCTGACATAAAGCAGCATCGTTTCCACAAACACTCCGTGACTCCAAACCAGCGGGGTAGCGGAGCGAGACTCACCGGTGTGGGGATTGAGCTGCTCCGCCAATACGCCCGATTGGTATTGATAATTGAGCACCCAGTTGAGCACTCTTTCTACTTCAGTTAAATCTTCCTGCGTCACCGCTGTTTTTCTCAGCAGCCGCTGAGCTTCCCAAAGCGTGGTAATAAACCAGGGATTGGGCAGATCGGTGTCGCGGAAATAATTATCCTTTTCGTAACGAATGTAGCCGCCTACTTCAGCAGGATTCTTCAGCCGCTCGGCTACTTGTTGCTGGGTTTTGATGAAAAGAGGATCGTCTTGTTCCAACATTTCAAAGTACCAAAGGCCAAAAAGGGAGCTGGCGTCAACGGTTTTGTCATGAATAATTTCGCCATTTTCCCCGTAGGTGGCAATGCGCACAAAAGAGTCCAGTTCGGCGCTGAAAAGATGCTCCATGGTAGCTTCCTTGATCTCCTTGGCTGCCTTGTTAAAGAGGCGCATGTTGTTGCGCTTGTCGAGCAGTTCTGAAAACTGGGCTGCCGCTTTGAGGCCGCCATAAACAGCCGCGCAGGTGTAAGTAGAAACACCAATTTTCTCCTCCCAAAGGTCGTAGGAAGGCAGCGGCAGCCCAGTCGGTTTATGCCTGAATTTCACCAAAAACTCTGCCATTTTTTCTATCAGCGGCTTATAAAGCAACTCAATAAACTCCAAATCTTTAGCATTTTTGTAATGCTTCCAAAGAGAAAACAAAACGCTGGCAGTTTCATCTTCCTGAATCGGCAGCTGCAAAATACCATCTTTCAACCATTGCTGCTGTGAAGTGGTGGAGTGCCAAGTTGAGCCCAAGCTTTTATCCGGACGGTAACGATGGTGCAAGTAACCATCTTGATGCAAAATTTCTTGGCAAAAAATAAAAAAGGGCTTGGTGACGTCGGTGAAGCCCGCTTCGCCCAGCGAATTAATAATAAAAGCTGCATCCCTCGGCCACATGTAGCTGTAATCATCCTTGCCGTACTCGATCATCTCGCTGTCAGCCGAAGCAATGATGCTGCCGCGGTTGTCAGTGTGACAGCGCAAAACAAAAAGCGAAGTATCGAACAATTTTTTCAGCTCCGGCGTCACGTAATCATCAAAATCAAAATGTTGTGTTTTCAACCAAGCATTCCAGTAGCTCTCAGTGGAATGGAGCATCGCTGCCGGAGTCTTTTTCAAAACCAAGTCGTTCAGTTCATAGCCACCATCCAAAGACTTGCCAGCACAAATCCAGTAATAAATCCGCGCTTTCTGCTTACTCTCACAAGTAGTCGAAAACCTAATCACCGAGTCAACCGAGCCATGCTCAACCGCATTTTTAGTCAGTTCCCCATCTTCCGCGTCCTTAAAAGAACCTTCCTTGCCCTCAAACTCATAAGCACCAACCGTGTAATCGTCTATGGCCGTGCCGGCAGCCGTTCGACCATTAATAATAAAAACCCGATTGCCTTTGTAATGAACTACCGCGTTGTGAGTAGGATCGTAAAAAGCGGTATTGCGCTTCTTGCTTTCATTGATGTGGAAAACCTGATGAAAAAACAGTTTGACATCAAGGTGCGCTTCGGTGTGATTGTAAACATCAACTTGCCGCACAAAAACATTGGTTTCGTTGTAGACAATGTCTTCCATCACTACCGTTATTTGTAGAGCAGGGTTTTTGCAAAGCAAATAACCGACCATTGTCTCTGGCTTATAACCAATATTAATCTCCCAACTACCATCATCAATCCAAGAAAAAGTGCCGTTGACCTGAATGCCAATCCGGTGTTTATGACCACTCACATGGTTTTCCAAACCGACATACGGATAATACATATCCCGAACGAAGCCGTGTTCGTCCAGGCAGACTAAAAATTTGCCATTTCCTAAAGTCAGTGCTCTGGCCATGTTATCACTATACCAATCTCCGGGAGGACTGAGCAATCTAAACAACTGGCTACAAGTGGATCAAATCAAGTTTTCTTGCAAATCCGCCAGCGCGATGCAGTAAGAACGGTAGGCTTCATAGGGGGTTTCGTACGGGCTGAAGTAAGCATGGACATCACCATCAGCAGACCACTTAGTACACATGTAGTAAAAGTGGTCGCTAATTAGTAAGTTTTTCCACTTGTTAAGCAACTTTTGGTCGCCCGTTTGCTTAACTTTTTTCTCCAAAGAGTAAATTAGGCGCAGTGTATCTTGTTGCAACTCGTTTTCCGTCCAGGCAGTGGTATCGCGGTCGACGTCAGCCCAGGAAATTGGTTCCGGCACGTCGTACACCGGCAACTTGGCCACGTCTGGCGGTTTGAGTGGAGAGAAGACCATCTTCGGAGTCACAAAAGAGTTCCACTCCTTTTGCAAAAATCGAGCCACGAAAACCCGGAAAAATTCAAAAATGCCTGTGTCTTTCCATTGGTGCTCGCCAAAAGTTTCAAAGTCCATAAACAAGTTGACATAATCATTTTCCGGATAAAGCTCCACCCACTCCAAGTAACGTTCAGCCGAGAGCGGATGCCACTGCCACTGGCGGTTGGAAAAACGAAAAGCAATGTCATCAGAAAGCGGCGCGTGCTTTAACAAGAGCGGCAGTTTATTTTCCGCATAACTGGAGTAGAGCTTGGTTTTTTGCCGACCGCCCATGTATCTATCAACCGCTTCAGTTAACATTCCTTGATAACCCATTTTAGCCACCATTTGAGCAATGTGATTTGAGTAGATCAACTCGGTGTTACGAAATGAGCTGGGCTTAACCTCAAACCAATGCTGAATGGCTTCCTGATGCTGCTTAACTTCCTCCAAAAACTCAGTCGGCGAGTAGAGGCTGGCCAAGGAGTGATAGTAAGTCTCGGCCAAAATCTCCACCTTGCCGGTTTTTACCAGCCGCTGAATTAGTTCAATTACCTCAGGAGCATATCTTTCCGCTTGCTCCAAAAAAACGCCGGAAATTGAAAAAGCGCAGTTAAACCCTTCGTGCTCGTCAATTAGTTGGTTCAACAACGACAACATCGGCAAGTAAGATTTGTGGGCCACTTTAAGGAAAATTTTCCTGTTGTCATCCTTTTGGTCCGAGTAAAAATAGTTGGCATCAGGATCACCCACATCAAAAATAGAAATATCCCGCAAGCGGTGAGGTTGATGCAGATGGAGGTAAAAACAAATCTTAGGCATGTAAAATTAAGTTTCCGCGAGTGTTTGCTGATACAGTTGATTCACTTTGCCCGCCGCTTCATCCCAGGTAAGATGATCCAGGTTTTGCAGTTGACCGTTGCGAACTTGTTGAGCAAAATCCTGGTCGGTGACCAGCTTAATTACCGCCGCCGCCATTTTGTCTACATCCCAAAAATCAATAGCCAGGCTGCCGGTCATCACTTCGCTCACACCGGTATTTTTGGAAATAATCACCGGAATATGACGCTGAGCCGCCTCGAGAGCCACCAAACCAAACGGCTCAGAAATGGAGGGCATCATAAAAACGTCAGCCCGGTTTAGCAGTTTTTCTTTTTGCACATCGCGGATAAAGCCACTAAACAAAACCGAAGCCGACAAACCCTCTCGGGCTGTTTGGAAAAGCAGTTCATGATACATGTCGCCAGAGCCGGCCACTACGAAAAGCACCTCCGGTACTTCTTCTACCACTTTTTTGGCTACTTTGAGGAAATAATCGACCCCCTTATGCAAGGTTAGCCTGCCCATAAAAGCCACTAGCGGCCGCTTGCCGGCAAAATGATGCCTGCCTCTGTCGGGATAAAAGGGCAGCGGGTCGATGCCGTTGTGCACCACCGCTACTTTATTGGGGTTGATGCCATACTTTTGCACTAAAATGCTTTTGGTGTAATAACTAACGGCGATAACTTTGTCGGCGGCGTTGATTCCCAAGTACTCGGTATGCTCAATATAACTACTGCCGCTGCCAAGACCAGACCGGTCATACTCTGTCGAATGAACGTGGGTAATCAGCGGCTTGCCGGTTTTTTGCTTCAGTTCAATACCGGCGGGAAAAGACATCCAGTCATGAGCGTGGATAACTTGATACTTATTTTTCATTTTACGGCCCGTGTTAGTGACCACCTTGGCGTATTGACCCACTTTGGTTTCCAGCTCCGAGCGAGGCAGCGTCCGTAAAGTATACTGATCGAGATCTTCGCCTTGGCGCACTTGCAGCGTCTCCAAAGTAGTATCATAAACCGAAAATGGCGGCTGATAGAGGGTTTTCAGACCTTCAGCTCCCCAAGAATCATCGCTGCACTGAAGCAGTTTCATGTGGCTAATTTTGTCGGTGTGCAGGTAGGGAAGAGTAAAATGAATTTGGGTTTTTTGAGCTGCCAGAGCTCTTGTCAGTCCATGACAAGCAACGCCCAGTCCCCCACTATTGTGCGGCGGGTACTCCCATCCAATCATCATCACCTGTGCAGGCTGGCTCATGACCACTCCAAAAAATCACTTCTAAAAAAGCGTTGTTACCACAGTGTAGCCTGTTTTTGATAGTGAATTCAAGACTAATTCTGGTGGAAAAATTGTTGAGGCAAAGGGCAAATTGTTGCCTCGGTAAGGGAAAAAGTGCCGATGCGGGTTCGTCTGAGAGTTTTGACTGTGGCGCCGATTTTGAGCGCTTGACCAAGATCGTGAATCAGAGAGCGAATATAAGTTCCGGAACTGCAAGAAATTTCGAGGGTAAAAGTGGCGTTCTGCCTGGTTTCATTAAGTTGGTAGTCCAAAAGTTCAAGTTGGTGAATGATTATCGGCCGTGTCGGCAGCTCCATTGCTTTGGTGCCATCACGACGGGCAATTTGGTAAAGTTTTTTACCACCTTTCTTGACCGCAGAAAAGGGCGGCACGGTTTGGTTAATTGCTCCTCTAAAGTCTGCCAGTGCCGCTAATAAATTGCTTTCACTCACTTGACGAACCTTCTCCCAGGCAGTTTGCTGAGTAATCTCTCCTTCAAGATCATAGGTATTGGTCGCGATGCCCAACCGCGCGGAACAAAGGTAAGTTTTATCCTGCTTGAGGTAATTAGCTTGAAGTTTGGTGTACTGTCTGCCAATGAGCAAAATCATCAGGCCGGTAGCCAACGGATCCAGCGTGCCGGTATGGCCAATTCTGCGGATGCCACTCACTTGGCGCCCCCAGTCCACCACGTCGTGGCTGGTCAGGCGGGCCGGCTTGTCTACCAAGAGCAAACCTTCACCATCGGGCGCCTGTAAAATCTTAAGCTTTTCTGCCATGATCCTTTCAAGATTATAACCTACTGTTGTATAGTAAAGGTATGCATCCTGCCCACTCGCATCAACAACTTCGGCGCATTGCCACTCGGCTGCGGATTGAGGTGATTCGGCTGCTTGATGAGGCTGAGAGTGGCCATACCGGCGGCGCTTTGGGGATGGCGGAAATGTTCGCGGCTTTGTATTTTTCTGTTTTGCGGCACAATCCGCAAGATCCCGGCTGGGACGGGCGAGATTTTTTGTTTCTCTCCAACGGCCACACTTGTCCGATTTTGTACGCTGCCCTGGCAGAAGCCGGTTACTTTCCCAAAGAAGAACTAAGGACTTTTCGCCGCTTGGGCACTCGGTTGCAGGGCCACCCGCATTTGGGCTCAATTCCGGGGGTGGAAAACACCTCGGGGCCGTTGGCGCAAGGTTTATCTCAGGCGGTGGGTACTGCTCTGGCTCTGAAAATGGACAAAAAAACCAATGAGGTTTTCTGTGTGATGGGTGATGGCGAACTCCAGGAAGGCCAAAATTGGGAGGCGCTACTTTTTGCCGGTACCAAACCGCTGGATAACTTGACGATTCTGATTGACCGAAATTTCATTCAGATTGACGGCCACACTGAAGACCTTGTGCCTCTTGAACCTCTGGCGGAAAAGCTCAGCGCTTTCAACTGGAATGTTTTGACGGTTAATGGCCATGATATCAGCGCGGTGATGACTGCCTGCCACGCCACTAAAGCTATTGCCGACCGGCCAACAGCCATAATTTGCCATACCATTCCCGGCTATGGAGTTGATTTTATGGAAAACAAACCTGAGTGGCACGGCAAACCGCCCAGCCGGATGGAAGCGCGCCAAGCCATTAAACAACTAGAGGCCAGGCTTTTGGAGGACCATGAGTAGCAAGTTTTTAAGTGATTATCTGCGTCAGCCCACTTTTGGTACTACCAGAGATGGGTTTGGCCGTGGCTTGATTGAAGCCGCCGAAAATCCGCAAGTGGTAGTTTTGAGTGCCGATCTGACCGATTCCATGCGCCTGCAAGCATTTAAAGAAAAATTCCCGGACAGGTTCATTGCCATGGGAGTGGCGGAGGAAAACATGATGGGGGTGGCCGCCGGCCTGGCGCTGCGCGGGAAAATTCCTGTCACCGGCAGTTTTGCTGTTTTTAGTCCGGGCAACTCTTTGGGGCCGCTCAGAGCCAGCGTCTGCTACTCAAACCTGCAGGTGATTATTGCCGGCGGCCACACTGGTTTTTCCGCTTCTCAAGATGGTGCTACCCATCAAGCGCTTGAGGACTTGGCTATTATGCGTACCCTACCCAACATGACCGTTATTTCTCCCGCGGACGAAGAAGAAAGCCGCAAAGCTATCTTGGCTCTGATCAAAAATCCCGGCCCGGGCTATATCAGGGTCGGCAAGCATCAGTCCCTCAACCTCACCAACCCCAACACTTCGTTTACAATCGGCCAGGCTCTGACTTTCCGCGAAGGGCAAGATTTAACCATCATCGCCACCGGTAGCTTGGTGGCTCAGGCCATGGACGCCGCCGACGTTCTCAAAGCGCGCGGGACTGCTGCCAGAGTAATCAATATGCACACCATCAAGCCCATCGACAAAGCCGCCATCATCAAGGCCGCTCGAGAAACCGGTGGTATTGTCACCGCCGAAGAACACCAAATACATGGCGGCCTGGGCTCAGCGGTAGCGGAGGTTATCACTCAAAATTTCCCTGTCCCCCTCGAATTTGTGGCCGCCCAGGATACTTTCGGCGAATCAGGCACATCAAGAGAGCTGATGGCTAAATATCAGGTGGATGTCAACGCTATTGTCAGAAAGTCGCTTGCACTACTAGATAGAAAAGTGAGAGAATAAAATCATGCAAATACCGCTTAAAACCGATACCAACAAAGTCGCTATTATCGGTTGCGGACGTGTTGGCATGACGGCTGCTTATGCCATCTTGCACCACAACTTTGTTCATGAACTGATTCTGTTTGGCCGTTCTAAAAAAAAGTTACTTGGTGAAAAACTTGATCTTGAACACGCCATGAGTTTTCTTCATTCCGCCCAAGTGACCGCCGCGGATGATTACGCAGAACTTAAAGGGGTGGATATTGCTATTATTACGGCTGGCGCTGCTCAAGAACCAGGCGAAACCAGGCTGGACTTAGCTAAAAAAAATACTGTCATCATTGAGGAAATTGTTCCGCAAGTGGTTAAATACGCGCCCGACGCTATCATCATCATGGTCACTAATCCTGTGGACGTGCTTACCTACAAGGCTTATCAAATCGCAGGCCTGCCCAAAGGCAGAATTTTTGGCACCGGCACCGTTCTGGACACTTCCCGTTTTAGATTTCATCTTTCCGAGTTCATGAACATCAATCCCAGGAGCATTCATGCTTACATTTTGGGTGAGCACGGTGATAGTTCTTTTCCGGTCATTTCCAGCGCTACCGTGGGCGGTCAAGCGCTGATGTCTATGCCCAAATTTTCGCAGGAAAAAGCGCTCAAGGCTTATGAGCGCGCCCGTGACGCCGCTTACGAAATTATTGCTTCCAAAGGCTCCACCTACTATGCCATCGGCTCGGTCATTGCCCACATCACGGGCGCAGTCCTGCTCAACAGAAGGAGCGTGCTGCCGGTTTCCATTCCGCTGCATCAGTATCTTGGTTTCAACGGTGTTTCTCTGAGTGTGCCTTGCGTGGTAGGCCGAAGTGGGGTAGAGGAGATTTTAGAAATTAAACTGAACTGGGTTGAGCGGCAAGCTTTGGCTAAGTCGGTGACTCAAGTTCAACAGTATCTTAAGTAGTTGTTTATTTTCCGCCAATCACTAAACCTGACAATCTGGGCAAAAAAAGGCGCTGCGGCCGCCGATTTTGGCTCTGACAATCGTACCGCCACACTGTTTGCACTTTTCGCCTTCACGCCCGTAAGCTAAGACTTTATCTTGATAGGAACCGGAAAACCCATCAACATGTTTATAATTATCAATGGTCGCTCCACCCAACTCAATCCCTAAATTAATCACAAACTTGCTGCTTGCCAACAACTTTTGCACTTCTGCAACGGATAGCTCCTTGGCCGGTTTGGCCGGGTTGATTTGAGCCAGATTGAGCGCGTCGCTGGCATAAATGTTGCCAACTCCCGACACAATGGCGTTATCCATAATGGCCAACTTAACCGGACGGGCAGTCCGGCTAAACTTTTCCAGCAAGTACTCGGGCGTTACCAAATCATCTACAATATCCGGGCCATACTTATCAAACTCAAGCTGAACTTGTTCGTCATTAAGCGCCCTCACCCAACCAAAAACCCTCATGTCGTTGAAGTACAGCGTAGCATCATCAGAAAGATCAAAAATAATTCTGGTATGTGAAGAGGGCAGTGCCTGAACCCAATCGGCAGTGGGATGGCCGCCGCCAATTTTCAGCTTTTTATCAAGATAAATCAGCTGGCCGGTCATTTTAAGATGCACTAGCAAGTTGTGATTTTCCGGCAAATGAAGCCTAATCAGCTTAGCCCGGCGAGAAACATCCACAATCGGCATACCGGCAATTTTTTCCGGATCACCGGCAAAACTTTTCTCTCTCAAAACGCTGATTTTGTCGATGCTCTTGCCCTTGATTAAGCTGGCTAATCTGCGAACAATAGTTTCAACTTCTGGCAATTCTGGCATGAAATTAACTTTTACTCATCTATTAATTAATTTTTGTGGGTCCGCCGGGACTCGAACCCGGGACGCACAGCTTAAAAGGCTGTCGCT
>CAZESB010000008.1:25164-38858 GCA_964515115.1 uncultured Pseudomonadales bacterium
TTTGTGGGTCCGCCGGGACTCGAACCCGGGACGCACAGCTTAAAAGGCTGTCGCTCTAACCGACTGAGCTACGGACCCCCACCAACATCTACGAATAACAATAATATTATACCCCACCGGACGATAAAAACCGATTATACCAGAGCATCTGCGTCTTGCCAAAAGGGGGTTTTTTTCTCATACTGAAAGCAGTTTAATGTGCTGGTAGCAGTGGAGTGGTTTAATCGCTATAATAGGACTAATCGCATGCTTAATACTAAAAAATTGCTCTACATTTTACCTGACGTCGCTTATATAGCCGAGTTGCTGCCTGGGAAAAAAGAGCATAATTTTTCTATTCAGTCTTTCAGACAAGTCAACGGCGAGTTTTTAGACGAAAATGAGTTCATCGCCGACAACGTGGTCAAGCTTTTTGGTAAAATCGAGCCGGAAGATTATTTCCTAGTCCTGCCGGATTTCCTTTTTACTAATACTATTATTAATATTGAAGAAACCAGCGACAGCAAAATCCAGGACTACCTCAAAACCAAACTGTTGCCGGAGCTGGAAATCACGCCCAATACTCACGACATTGAGTCTTTTGTCTTGACTGAGTTTAAGGGCGTTTCAAAAGTTCAGCTCTCTGCCATCGAAAAATCAGTGCTTGGTCCGATTCGGGCAGCCAGTAAGAATGCCAATATCAAAATTACCGGCGTGGCGCCTCTCAGTTGGACCACTAAATCAATCATTTCCCTTGAGCCTTCAATCAGCGTGCTTCAGATCGGCTCTCAACTTTACAGTTCACTGCATTATATCGGCATAGATCAGGCCACCATTGCTCCTGTCAGCGAAACGGAGGCTATTGCCGAAACCATCAAAACACTTAAGGGGGCAGAGCCTACTATTCAAACCGTTTATTTGCTGGTTAATGACATAGTTGAAGAAAAACTCAAAGAAGAATTGAGCGATACCGTCCCTCTCCAGCAGCTCACCAGCGCTGCAGACGACGACTCAAAAATGCCGTCTTATGTCAAGCAAATCATCGAATCGGGCATGAAAACTCTTTCTATTAAAGATTATCCCGTACCAATATTTAAACTGGGAGAAGCTACCGAAGAAGAATTAAAGGCATTTATCACTGAATCAGTAGAAGATTTACCTTCCCGAGAAACAACAGATGAGGAGGAAACACCAGAAATGGAAGATCAAGACCTGCCTAAACCAATACCGGTTACACCAGCCGCCACCCCGCTCTCACCGGTTTCTAACGAAGATGAAGTTGAAACTATGGAAGAGCTTGAGACAGAGGAGCTTGATGAAACTGAAGTCGCTCTTGATTCGGAAACGGAAGCAGAGAGTGAAGCAGAGCCGGAAACCGATACTAAAACTGCTGCCGCAGCCGCTACCGACACCATGAAACCAGGTGCTCCCGCCGCCGTCACCCCGCTGCCAGTTGCATCAACCGCACCCAGTCCCGAAGAAGTCGATCTCTCCCAATTCGCCCAAAAGGCCAGTAGTGATCAGACCGAAAAACAACCTGATGCTCCCGCTCCCGCTCCCAAACCCACGCCCAAAAAAGACGTTATTAAGAATTCATCAGGTATAGGCAATATGCTAAAAATGGTCTTTATCACTCTAGCAGTTTTTGCTGCAACTGTAGCAATTGGCATTGGTGTCGGGCTAGGATTGCTTTCTGTTGCCAATAACGGTTCTACTCCTGCGCCTACACCCACTCCCGCACCAGTTGAAGAAGCTGCTCCCACGCCAGAACCTACTCCAGAACCCACCCCTGAAGCAATCAATAATGCTGATTACGACATTATGGTGGTCAACGCCACTACCAGAGCCGGCTATGCCGGCACTGTTAAAACAGATCTTGATGAGGCTGGCTTTGGTACCGTTACTGCCAGCAACGCCAGCGAAGACTACGACTCGGGCTACTACGTCTTGATAGCAGAAGAAAATTCTGCCTTGATAGAGGCCTTAAAAGAGGCCACCGGGCTGAACCTAACTTATCTAGCTGATACTGACCCAACCCAAGAAGACGCCAGGGGAACGCACGATGCGGTTATAGTTTTAGCCGCCACAAATTAAACACTAGATTAATAATTGAGTAAAAAATGTGTTCTTTTTGACAAACTTCGAGCTTGTAAATAGTACTACACTCGAAGAATTTGTTACTTGTCACAACCAAAAAGGCCGTTATAATTCAATTTGTTGGTCTGACCACTGCGTATTATTTATAATATAGAAACATAGAAACATGGCCGCTCAAGGACTTCATATTTCAATTTCCGCAGAGCCAATCGCAACTCTTGGCGGATTTGAACTCACCAACTCAATTTTTACAAGTTTAATAGTCAGCGCGATCCTCATCCTCTTTGCGATCGTTGCCAACAGCCAACTCAAACAAACAGACAAGCCTAAGGGGATGCAAAACTTCGCCGAATGGTTGGTAGAAACCTTTCATAACTTCATCTACTCAGTGACGGGCAACTTTAAAAAGACCCGTCTTTTTTTGCCTCTCGTCACTTCTTTCTTTTTGTGGATTGCACTCAATAACTGGCTGGGTTTGGTGCCAGGCGTTGGGACTATCAGTGTTGTTCATGAGGAAACTGAGGAAATCGCTGCTGCTACCAGTACTACCGGTGCAGTTTACGCCCAGGAAGAGCTTGGCCAAACAGAAACAGCGCTTTTGCTTGATGAAGAGCCTCATTTGGTCAAGGTGCCGATTTTCCGTCCAGGTACGGCTGATCTCAACACCACCATTGCTTTGGCGCTCTTTTCCGTCATCGCCACCCAAATCTTCGGCGTCCAAGCCCAAAAACTTGGCTATTTCAAAAAATTCATTAATTTTAAAAATCCCATTATGTTTTTCGTCGGTATTCTCGAGTTGATTTCTGAATTTGCCAAAGTTATTTCTTTTGCTTTCCGTTTATTTGGGAACATTTTTGCCGGTGAGGTGCTGCTGGTTGTTATTGCCTTCCTCATTCCGGTCATTATACCGATGCCGTTCTATGGCCTGGAGCTCTTTGTCGGCTTTATCCAAGCTTTAGTATTCGCGATGTTATCACTAGTATTTTTTAATATGGCTACTCAAAGCCATGACGATCATTAAGTATAAATAAAGGAAGAGAACATGACACCAGAATTCTCAATCGCTTTTGTAATGGCAGTCGGCAGTATCGGACCGGGTCTTGGTATTGGCATGATTGTTTATAGTGGTTTGAAAGCCATCGGTCGTAACCCGGAAGCTTCAAGCAAAATTCAGACCAACATGATTCTTGGTATTGCTTTCGCTGAAGCCATCGCGATTTACGCACTTGTGGTTGCTTTAATTCTTAAGTTCGTTTAAAGCAATAGGTATTAATGGCGTGGTATTGCCAGAGAAAGACAGATTATGGACATCCAATTGGCCCAAATTATTTTCCAAATAATAAATTTTGGCGTGGTAGTTGGGGCGCTGACATTTCTTCTTTACAAGCCGGTTTTGAAAATTTTTGACGAGCGGGCACAGAGAATTGAAGAAGGTCAAAAGGCCGCCGAAGAAGCTATCAAGAAGCACGAAAATCTTGAGCAAATGCGCAAAGACATGCAAACCAAGCTCAAAAAAGAGCGGGCACAAATGCTTGAGGAAGCTACCGATGAAGCTAAAGCCAAAAAGCAGGAAATTTTAGCTGAAGCTAAAAAAGAAGCTCAAGCAGAAGTGGAAAAAGTTCGCCGAGCTTGGGAAGACGAAAAAGCCCAACTGATCAAAGACGTGAGAATTGAGCTGGTAGAGGCAGTGGTACAGGCAACCAGGTCACTAACTTTGCAAAATCTTGACGCTAAAAAAGATGCCAGGCTCATTGATGCCGAACTTAACAGATTGTTGAAACAAATTTAAGTTATGAAAAACCTTTCAGTTAAAGCCATCTCGGCCACCAAGTTGTCAAACGACCAGCTTAGCAAAATTAAGCAGGTGGTGGAAAAGAAATATCCCGACACCAAAGTTTTGGTAGAGGCTCAAGTTGATAAAAGCCTGATTGGTGGCATAAAACTTCACATTGAAACAGTGGAATATGATGCTTCTATCCAAGGCAAGCTCAATCAGCTGCGCCTGCATCTTTTGGAAAATCTTTAAATTTAAATAATAGCTACTTGAAGAGACGAGTTTGTTCATGAAAAAACAAAAATCAGCGTTATTCAATCATTCATTAGCGCAACTGATTTCTGAGGAAACTGTTGCGGTTAGCCCTCAATCCGTGGGCATTGTTTCCTCATATGGCGATGGGGTGGTGAGGGTTGCTGGTCTGGATGACGCCCAAGCCAGCGAATTGATTGATCTGGGCAACAACGTTTATGGCTTGGCGCTTAATTTAGAAAAAGCTGAAACCGGGATTGTGGCTTTGGGCGATGCCAATCACCTTAAGGCAGGCTCGACGGTGAAAAGAACCGGCCGAATTTTGTCTGTGGGCGTTTCTGACGATATTATCGGCAGAGTAGTTGATGCTCTCGGGCGAGTTCAGGATGGCGGTCCGGACATTAAAATTGATCAACACATGCTTTTGGAGGCTACAGCTCCGGGCATCATGATGAGAGAGCCGGTCAATCAGCCGCTGCAAACCGGCATCAAAGCGGTTGACGCCATGATTCCGATTGGCCGAGGTCAGCGTGAACTGATTATTGGTGACCGTTCTACCGGTAAAACCGCCGTGGCGCTGGGTACCATCCTCAACCAAAATGACCAAAATGTGATTTGCATTTATGTTTCTATCGGCCAAAAAAGGTCATCTTTAGCGCAGATTATGCAGACTTTAGACAACCAAGGCGCGCTTGACTACTCAATTATCGTGGCAGCCACCGCTTCGGTATCAGCAGCCGAGCAGTTTTTAGCCCCCTATACAGGCGCGGCCATTGCCGAATATTTCATGCATCAAGGCAAAGACGTTTTAATTATTTATGACGACCTTTCCAAGCACGCCCGAGCCTATCGGGAAATTTCACTGTTGCTGAGACGCCCCTCCGGTCGTGAAGCCTATCCGGGTGATGTTTTTTATCTTCATTCTCGCCTGCTAGAGAGAGCTGCTAAACTTAACAAAGACCATGGTGGTGGTTCCATTACCGCCCTACCGATCATTGAAACCCAAGCTAACGACGTTTCTGCCTACATTCCCACCAACGTCATTTCTATTACTGACGGCCAAATTTATCTGGAAGCCGATCTTTTCAATGCTGGCATGAAGCCGGCTATTAATGTTGGTCTGTCTGTGTCGCGGGTGGGTTCAGCTGCTCAAGTTAAAGCCATGAAACAAGTAGCTGGCACCATGAAGCTGGACTTGGCGCAATTTCGAGAGCTGCAAGCTTTCGCTCAATTCAGCTCAGACCTCGATGACCGCACCAAAGCTCAGCTGGAAAGAGGAGAGCGAGTCAATTCCATTCTCAAGCAGGGTTGGGATAAACCGCTGAAAGTGGAAGAACAAGTGGTGGTAATTTATGCTGCTGTTAATGGCCATCTGGACAAAGTCGCTGTCGAGGAAATTCAAAAATGGGAAAAAGAATTTCTGGAGTACATGCACAGCAGCCACGACGATCTTTTAGAAACTATCGCCAAAGAAAAAATTATTTCTGACGAAAATAAAGAACTACTGGAAAAAGCAGTGGTTTCCTTCAACGAAGTCAATCCCGAATTAGAAGAAGCCGCAATTTAATTTAACATGGCCAACAGTCAACAAATTAAACAACGAATTAAGTCTGCCGGTAACATTGCCAAAATTACTAAGGCAATGGAGATGGTTTCTGCCAGCAAAATGCGTCGTGCTCAAGAATTGGCGCTGGCCACTCGTCCTTACACTCTGGCGCTCCAACATTCGCTGGCTACTTTGGCGCAATCAGATCAATCCGGAACTTTATCTCATCCGCTCTTACAGTCGCACAACGAGGGCATAGATGTGGCGATTGTTATTTCCAGCGATAAAGGTCTTTCTGGTAGCTTAAATCCGACTCTGTTTAAAAACACCATCGAATGGTACAGACAACACCAGGACGCCCAACTGATTGCTGTGGGCAGAAAAGCGGTCGCTTTTGCTACGGTGGTGGGTTTGCCAATTCACGCTCAGTTCACCGATCTGCCGGATCAAATTTCCCTGAGCGAAACCCTGCCAGTGACTAGTTTGATCAAAGAGGGTTTTTTAGACAAAAAATTTAAAACCGTCAGCATCATTTACATGGACTTTATCAGCACTTTGGTGCAAAAAGTTAAAACTATTCAGCTGCTGCCGCTGCCCAAAATTCCAGTTGAGGAAGAAAGTTTGGCCATTAAGCAGCAAGAAAAAGAATATTTACTCGAACCATCGGCGCAAAATATTCTGAATGAACTGTTGCCTTACTATCTGGAAAATGCGGTTTTTCAGGCTTTTCTGGAGTCTAAGGCTAGTGAACATAGCGCCAGGATGGTGGCTATGAAGAGCGCTAGTGAAAACGCCGGCGAACTGCAAGATGAATTGACTCTTGAATTTAACAAAACCCGCCAGGCTGCGGTCACCAGCGAGTTGCTTGATATTACCACAGCCTTAATGGCACAAGAATAATATAAAGGAAAATATGGCAAAGACTAACAACACTCCCACCGGCATAGTTACTCAAGTAATTGGTCCGATTGTTGACGTTGAGTTCAACAACGATCTGCCGGCTATTTACAACGCTCTGATTATCGAACGAGAGGGCAAAACTCCGCTTTATCTCGAAGTTGAGCAGCAGATTTCCGACACTGAAGTGCGCTGCATCGCTCTGGACTCCACTGATGGCCTGACTAGAGGGGTAGCAGTGATCAATACCGGTGCTCCTATCACCGTGCCGATTGGTGAAGAAACTCTCGGTCGTGTTTTCAATGTGGTCGGCGAGCCAATCGACAACAAAGGCTCAGTTTCGGGCAAAAAAACTGCTCCTATTCACAAGCCCGCCCCCGAGCTGGTGGAGCAGGAAACTCAAGCAACCATGCTGGAAACCGGCATCAAGGTGATTGATCTGATCGCGCCTTTTGCTAAAGGTGGTAAAGTCGGCGCTTTTGGTGGCGCTGGCGTCGGCAAAACAGTGATCATCCAGGAATTGATTCGTAACATTGCTGAAGTCCATGAGGGCCACTCGGTGTTTGCCGGGGTGGGTGAGCGCACTCGCGAGGGTAACGACCTCTACCACGAAATGAAAGATTCTGGTGTTTTGGAGAGCACTGTTATGTGTTACGGCCAAATGAACGAGCCGCCAGGCAACCGGCTGCGGGTGGCTTTAACAGCTCTAACCATGGCTGAGTATTTCCGCGACGAAAAACATGAAGACGTGCTACTTTTTATCGATAATATTTTCCGTTTCAGCCAGGCTGGCGCGGAAGTTTCGGCGCTGTTGGGACGGATTCCTTCGGCAGTGGGTTATCAGCCTAATTTAGCTTCGGAAATGGCCATGCTACAAGAGCGGATTACTTCTACTAAAAAGGGTTCTATTACCTCAATTCAGGCAATTTACGTACCAGCCGACGACTACACCGATCCGGCTCCGGCTACCACCTTTGCTCATATTGACTCGACTATCTCTCTGGACCGCCGCTTGTCAGAGCAAGCTTTATTCCCGGCGGTGGATCCGCTGGCTTCTTATTCCACTATTCTTGAGCCAAGCGTGGTTGGGGAAGATCACTACCACACTGCCAGACAAGTGCAGCAAGTCCTCCAGCGCTACAAAGAACTGCAAGACATTATTGCTATTCTCGGTATTGATGAACTGAGTGAAGAGGACAAGAAAATCGTTTCCCGCGCCCGCCGGATTCAGCGCTTTTTGTCGCAGCCATTCTACGTGGCCGAGCAGTTCACCAACATTCCCGGCGCTTACGTTACTATTGCTGAAACCATCAGAGGCTTCAAAGAAATTCTCGAAGGCAAACACGACAACCTCCCAGAGCAAGCTTTCTACATGGTAGGCACTATCGATGAGGCAGTAGCTAAAGCGGAAAAAATGTAATTTGTTGATCATATAACCACATGGCAGATTTAAAACTGAAAATTGTCTCACAAGAAAAACAACTGGTGGACACTACCGCCAGCAAAGTCACCGCTCCAGCCTCAATGGGAGAAATTACGGTTTTACCTTATCACGCCCCACTTTTTACCAGATTAGATGAAGGCGTGCTTCATTACACCACCAACGATACTGAGTACAACCTAGTTGTTTCCAAGGGTTTTATTACTGTCAGTTCCAACAACGAAGTGACAGTGATGGTAGACGCGGCCGTGCTTGAGAGAGATATTAGTGTCGAAAAAGCTCAAAAAGCGATTGAAGAAGCTGAAGCTAAAATTCATGATAAAACTGCCAGTCAGCGGGAGCTCATCCAGGCTGAGGCGGCCATGCGTAAAGCCATGTGGGAAATTAAATTGGCTCAAAAGACCAAGAAATCCTCATTTTAAACCCCAATTTAATCTTGTAAGCGTTTGTAAGGCTTGCTCAGAAAAAAATTTTCTTTATACTATACCGCGTATGACAAACGACCTAAACAATAATACTGCCAACAATACCAACGGCAGGAAACCAACTGAAGTCACTAAAGAAGGCCTTCAGGACCTCAAAAATGAGCTGAAAGAGCTCAAAGAGGTTAAGCTGCCAGCAGTTATTAAACGCGTCACTGAGGCCCGCGAATACGGCGATTTATCCGAAAATGCTGAGTATCATGACGCTAAAGACGAGCATCGCTTCATTGAAACCAGGATTGAGGACATTGAAGAAATTATTGCCAACGCCAAAGTGGTGCAAAATACCAAAAGCACTACTACTATCGGCATGGGTTCAAAAGTGAAAATTCAGAAAAAAGGCAATAAAAAATTCAGAATTGTCCAGATTGTCGGTGAATTTGAGGCAGATCCGGCGGAAGACAAAGTTTCCAACGTTTCTCCTCTGGGCAAAGCCTTGGTTGGCAAAAAAGTTGGTGGGGAGGCTGTGGTCAAAGCCCCGGGTGGCTCCACCACCTATCAAATCGTAGAAATTAAGTGATTTTAAACTCCCAATCCCTCCGTCAATATTGAGGGGTTGGGTTTTTTTGTACTTATTTGCCCTCAAAAGTGTGTACAATATCACTAGAGGAGAAAAACATCATGTCCCGAATTGACGAGGCTATTCAAGCCAAAAAAGAAAAACGAGCCCAGTTGGAACAACGCGGTCTGAACGTTCACCCTTACTCCTACGACAAGACTCACTCGATTGCTGAAACCAGAAAAATGGAGGGCGACGAGGTGCAGACCGCCGGCCGAGTAGTGGGTTATCGCACTCACGGCAAGGTGCTTTTCATGGATCTGCAGGACTTTTCCGGTTCCATTCAGGTGATGGTGCGCAAAGAAGAAATTGAGCCGGAAGTGTGGGAATGGTTGGGATTGGTGGATCGCAGCGACTTTATTGGCGTAATCGGGCAAGTGGTTACTACCCAAACCGGTGAGTTGACGATTTTGGCCGAAAAAGTGACGTTGTTGTCAAAAGCCTTGCGCCCGCTGCCAACAGAGTTTAATCTGGCCGAAGACAAAGAAACCAGGTTTCGCAAACGCTACCTCGATATGTTGATCAATCCAGAAACCCGCCGCGTGCTGGACGCTCGGTGGCTAATTGTGAAGGAAATTCGCCGTTACCTGCAAGATCAACACGGTTTTACCGAGGTGGAAACGCCAATTTTGCAGCCTTTATACGGCGGCACTAACGCTACGCCTTTTACCACCCATATGAAAGCTTTGGACACCGACTTTTATCTCCGCATCGCTCCTGAACTGTACCTGAAACGCTTGATTGTCGGCGGCTATGACAAGGTTTTTGAGATTGCCAGAAACTTTCGCAATGAAGGCATTGACCAAACTCATCAACCAGAATTTACCATGATCGAGTGGTACGAGGCTTATGCCGATTATCACCGGATGATGGATGTGGCTGAAGAGCTGTTTAAACATTTGGCTCGGGCGGTTAATGGCAGTACGGTGCTAAGTATTGGCGAAGAGCAGTTGGATATTGGTGGTGACTGGCCGAGAATCAGAATGGAAGATGCGCTGCGGGTGAAGGCGGATATTGATTTTGAAAGTTTGAGCGAAGAGGCAGTGCGCGATTTGCTCAAGCAACACCAGATTACCATTAAAGGCGAGTATTCCAGAGGCAAGGCGTTGTTTGAGTTGTTTGATCTGCTGGCCGCGCCCAAAATGATCGAGCCAACCTGGATTATTGATTATCCGCGGGAAATCAGCCCACTTTCTAAAGCTCACCGTCATAATCCGGCCATGGCAGAGCGGTTTGAGGGGTACATCGGCGGCAAGGAGTTATGTGACGGCTGGAGCGAGATTGTGGATCCGGTTGATCAGCGTCAGATTTTTGAGAAAGAGCAGCGCAACATGCGCGCCGGCGATACAGAAGCCCACCCGCTGGATGAAGACTTTCTTGAAGCAATGGAGTACGGGATGCCGCCGCTTGGAGGCATTGGCGTCGGTATCGACCGCCTGATCATGTTCCTCACCAACACCTGGAGCATTAAGGAAGTAATTGCTTTCCCAACTCTGCGACCAATTCGAAACGCTGAGGAGTCGGTAGCGGCTACTGCCGGACAGGCCAGAGTGGTGGAAGAGGGCGCCCAAGATGATAATCTGGGCGCGGAAATGCTTGAAAGCTTTGGGAATTCTACTGCAGAGAACAACTTGCCTTCTCGAGAAGAAGCTGAAGCACTTTTGGAAAAATATATTCAAAATGAGGCTTTAAGGCATCATTGTCGGATGGTAGCCAGGGCTATGGAGGCCTACGCCCAAAAACTGGGCGAGAACGCCGAATTATGGTACCAAACAGGCTTGCTTCATGACCTGGATTGGGAAATGTATCCCAACGAACACCCCCAGAAAGCTCTTGAGGAGATTTTAGCTGAGTACCCAGTGGAGATGAAAAAAGCCATTGCCGCCCACGCCCCAAGCCGAACCGGTGTTCAGCCTGAAGCCCAGCTGGAAAGGTATCTTTTTGCCTGCGACGAATTGGCCGGATTTTTGCATGCCTACTCTCTGATGAGGCCCAATGGTTTCTCGGGCATGGAGTATAAATCCGTTAAGAAAAAACTTAAGGACAAAGCTTTTGCCGCTAACGTTAATCGGGATGATATTTATCAAGGCTTTGAGTTGCTTGGCGTCGAGCCGGCAGACCACGTCCAGTTTTTAATCTCTGTTTTTAGTTGAGCTTTTGCTATTGACCTTCGTTCTTACATTTGAGTATATTGAACAACAAGCCGCATTGGTTAGAGCTGAAGAAAATAATGAGTAATTTGTAACCTGCCCTAGAAAATGTTTTTGTGTTTGGCATCTTCAAGAAAGAGGACGAGCCTCAGCATGATAATCCTCATCATGCTGGTCAATGTAGTCATAAGAGAAGAAGTGACATAACGGTCGCAGATTTAAAAGAGACTGGGATTGATCCGTGTACGGTAAATGGGGTGGCACGAGTTCAAAGAAACAGACAGCCAAAACCTCCCAGAGAATAATACTTCATAATTCTTGACTATCCTATATTATTTTGTTATAGTGATGTTATGGTGCTTGGCGCTAGAGCGTGCTTAGTACCATAAGTTCTTTAACAGGCTAGGTTAAAAGCCTCCTAGAAACAATAAGACTCCGGAGTTCGCAAAATTTTGTGAGTTGCGGTGTCTTATTGTTTTTGAAAGCCCGCCCCGTGAGGGGTGGGCAAGGAGGAAAAATGGTGAAGCGGATCGGAGGAGGGCTGCTGTTTTTAATAGCAGCCCTCCTCATTTGGTCAGCCTTCGGGTTGCTCCGCAGCAACCTGGAGGCTAACTATCAGGAAGAGGTCTGGCTGCCTCTTCCTGAGATCGAGGGAGGTGCGGTTACCGACGGTGACCGCACCTACCACATTCGGACCTCCACCCGGCCATCTGGCCAGGTGGAGGTTCATGTTTCGGGGTGGCTGCGCTGTGTGGCCACCCCAGACACGAACCAGGGCTGGTTGGTAGAAATACCAGACCAGCCCGTTTCTTTTCCAGGGTGCCGCGCCCGTGGCGGCGCCCTGGAAATCGGCCCTTTCGGGCCGGGGGTTGAGGTGCATCAGGGGCCGCCGCCCCTACCTCCAGCTCCCGGCCCAACCGCCTAGCCCGAACCCCCGGTAAGCCAGTACCGGGGGTTCATCTTTTCAATACCTTCCCACAACTTAATTTTACTTCCCGCTCAAATTCCTATATAATAAACTTTCATTACCAGCGCGTGAGGCAGTTAGCAGCCGCCAAGTCCGCTTTGCACCAAGCGGCGCGCTTCTCGGGGTCACAACCGAGACGGGTAAGCCCGTAACAGCCGGAATGAAGCTAAATTAGAGGTGGCACCGTCAGAAGACCCTCTAACACACATCCTCAGGGGTGGTTGTTAGAGGTTTTTTTATGCCCTATCAGTTACAGTTATATTAATTGCGCGAAAGGAAAAGCAAAATGCTTAGTATTACCTACATCAGAAACAACGCCGACATTGTCATTAAAGCTTGCCTAGACAAAGAACTTGATGCTGAAGTGGTCGAAAAAATCCTGGAAGTGGATGAAAAACGCCGCGAGATCCAGCAAAAAGTCGACAAACTCAGGCAGCAAACCAATGACAACGCCAAAGAAATCAAGGCCCTAATCCAGGCAGGCAAAGATCCCACCAGTGATTTGATTGCCGCTGGCAAAAATATTAAAGAGCAGCTGAAAAAGATCGAGCCAGAACTCAAGGATGCCGAAACCGATTTCAACGAGCTGATGATGTACATCCCCAACGTGCCGGCCGCTGATGTGCCAATTGGTCCGGACGAGAGCGGCAACCAGGTAGTGGCTCAGGTGGGAAAAATTCCTCAGTTTGATTTCAAACCCAAGCCACATCACGAACTGATGGAAAATCTGGGCATGTTGGAAACTGAAAGGGCGGTCAGAATTGCCGGCTTCAGGTCTTATTTTCTCACTGGCAATGGATTGCTCCTTGAGCAGGCGCTAATGAATTATGCTTTGAAAAGGTTGATTGATGAAGGCTTCAAACCGATGAGCGTTCCGGTTTTGGTCCAGGAAGAGACCATGTGGGGCACTGGCTATTTTCCCTGGGGGCAAGAGGACCACTACAAAACCCAAGACGGCCAGTACCTGACCGGCACAGCTGAGGTAGCTTTAACTGCTTATCATAAAGATGAAGTGCTCACCGAAAAAGATTTGCCCATTAAGCTGGTGGGAATTTCTCCTTGTTTCCGGCGCGAAGTCGGCTCTCATGGCAAAGACACACAGGGAATTGTCCGGGTGCATCAGTTTAATAAGGTGGAGCAGGTGGTTTATACCGTCGCCAACGAAAACGAAACCAGAGAGTGGCACGAAAAAATGACTGGCTATGCTGAAAATTTGTTAAAAGAGCTTAAATTACCGTACCAAAAACTGCTGATGTGCACCGGCGATATGGGCGCGGGGCAGCGCAAAAAATATGACTTGGAAACCTGGTTTCCAGCCCAGGAAAAGTACCGGGAAACCCACTCGGCCAGTTACTTCAATGCTTTTCAGTCCCGCCGGTTGAACATTAAGTACCAGGCACAAGATGGCACTACCAAGTATGTTTATACCCTCAACAACACCATGGCGGCTTCACCACGGCTGCTGGCGGCGATTGTGGAAAACTACCAGCAAAAAGACGGCAGCGTGAAGGTGCCGAAGGTGTTGCAAAAATACTTGGGGAAGAAGGAAA
>CAZESB010000009.1:0-12142 GCA_964515115.1 uncultured Pseudomonadales bacterium
TTTGCTGTAAAATTAAGAAAAATGAAAAAATACCTGGCAAAACGAGCTGCTTTCCTTAAAAAAATTCCACAGATTCCGGAAAAATTGCTTTTAACAGCCATAGTTGCCTGTTTTTTTGCTATTTTTCTCACAGTTTCGCTCCATCGCTATTGGCAGTACGCCGCTTGGTACTATGATTTTGGTATTTTTTATAGTGCTATCTCAGCGGTGGCTCAGGGTAGAGAGCCCATTATCGATCACTTTATATTTACTGACCAAAATATTCTGAGTGATCACTTTCATCCGCTGATTTTTTTGGCTAGCCCATTGGTAGCATTATTCAAAACCGGCGAAACACTGCTGATTTTCCAAACTGCTTTTGTAGCGTTTAGCGGAATCTTTGTTTACTTGACTGCCAAAGAGTTGCTTAAAAACAAAACTGAGTCTTTCTCGATTTTAATTTTGTATTTTAGCTTTATCGGTTTGCATAACGCCTTGATAACTGAATTTCACGAAATTACTTTGCTGCCGCTGCCGCTGATGATGTTTTTTTACGGTATGGTAAAAAAACATCGGTGGTGGTATGGGGTTGGTTTGTTGGGAGTGCTGCTCACCAAAGAATCAGCTTTTATTATTCCCGCCTGGTTTGGCTTAGTGATGTCGCTAAAAAATACTGGCCGGTGGCGAGTGGTTGGCGCGGCGACCACAATTTTTTCATTTGCTTATGGAGCCGCGCTGCTTTATCTTATCTTCCCGGCAATTAACGGCAGCGGCTATTATTACCTCAATGAAACGATGACGAATCAGCAAAACTCACCGCTATTCAATGATCTTAAAATTGCTACAGTAGGCAAAACTTTTTTGAGCTTTGGATTCCTGCCGTTATTAGCTCCAGAAGTATGGCCGCCGGTTTTCTTTAATTGGTGGTCAAGATTTTCCAGTGTGGCAACAACTCGACATGATTTAGGGATGCATTACAATGCTGAAATTGCCCCCACCTTAATCTTGGGAACTATTTATGGTTGGCAGCGATTGAAAATTTTGCTTGGACAAATTGCTAAAAAGACTGGCAAAAATTTAAAGAAAAACTACTCTGAATACTTGTTGATCGTTTTGGCATTGGCGTCATTATTTTTTAATATTTATGTTTTGAAATCTCCGGCTTTACTGTTTTTCAATCGAGCGTTTTACGTACATACTAGCAATTTGCAATTTTTGGATGATTTAATCCAACACGTTCCTGATGACGGCGTGATCATGGCTCAAACTAATATTGCAGCCAAGTTGGCGTACCGGAAAGTTTACATGCTCCGTGACGACTATGCCAAGTTCAATCCTGACTATATTGTGATCGATACCAGAGCTGGACAAGAACCAAATAATTTCTTAGGAGTCAGAAATTTTGACTCTTTGGTGCGCAAATTGGAACAAGATCCAAGTTACGAGCTCTATCACTCTCAGGGTGAGCAGAAAATATATAAACGAAAGGTCTTGTAGTTTTTTTGCAGTTCTCAAAACTGACAAAATACCAACTATTGGCAAACTGATGACAGCAGATGAGTTGTTGAGTGTCTATTCGCAGAAAAAATTTAAGGAGATGTTGGGGCAGATTTTGGAGAGAGGTGAAGATTATATCTGAAGTTGCGCCTATAAAAGTATTTCCATCAAATATTCATCATAAAAAGTGTCACCAATTTTAACTGCTCTTTTCAGTTCTCCAACCTTTTTGAATCCCAAAGATTCATATAAGTGGCGAGCCGCATCTTGAGTAGTAATCACACCAAGCTGGATTTTGGCAATTTCCGGATTTGCTTTAGCTGCAGTAAGTGCCGCTTCAAGCAGTTTTTTGCCTATTCCTTGACCACGGTATTCCGGTTTGACATAAACACTCACAATGTTGGCAATGTGTTTCAGCTTTACTTTTTTATCGCTATAAACGCCCGCCATGCCTACAGGTTCCCCCGTTTCATTAACAGCAAAAAACATATTTTTAATCTTGTCCTGCCATTCTGTGTCTGGTTCAGCTTCTGTTTCCTCAAGCGTGGCAAGGAATGACTGAGGTGAATCTTGCACAGCTTCCAACCTCAATTTTTTATATTCGGGCCAGTGTTCAGATGGAAGTTGGGTAATTTTCATTGGTGTTGCTTGACACATTTTAGCTTATCTTTAAACCTTGCGAAGCAGTAAAAATTATCATTAATTTTATCCTTGACCTTATTTAAATTTGATGTATACTAATGTACTAGTATATGAGTAAGAAACAAAACATCACACCACTAGCAACTGCATTTCTTAAAAATCAAAACTCTGAAGAAATGATTGGTTTCCTAAAGGCTATCTTAACCCCCAAAGAATTAGAGGAGCTATCTACCCGCCTTGAGATAGTCAAAATGCTAAAACAAGGCATCGCTCAGCACACGATAGCTGCAAAATTAGGAGTAGGAGTAGCAACCGTTACTCGAGGTTCTAAAGAACTTCAGCAAGGAAAGTTCAGAAATGTTTGATCACATTAGTAAAAAACTATTTCTTTCTTGGTGGCAGCTCGGCTAAATAAAGCAGGGGCTGATTCATAGTAATTTCTTCCATAATCTGCCTTCCTGGCAGATTTTTTATTGGGAGAAACATAAAACTAAAAACAAACCATAGAAGAAACATAATGCAAAATAAAGAAAGAAATTTTAATCCGGAATTGTTTGATAAAAACAAGCGAAAAGAACAAAAAACAAAAAAAGATTTATTACAGGAATCTTTGAGATACATTGAGGTTGGTAACAATCCTCCTCATCTGATTAGCATAGTTGGCCCAAATCGATCTGGGACCACTGCTTTTGCAGAAATTTTTGCTCGCTTAGGCATACCAAATTATTTACAACCAATTAAATCAATTCGTAGAGCAATTCAAGAAAACGACGAGGTTCCATATTTTCAACTTCACCAAAATATTCCTTTAGTTGTACATAAAGAAACACTTGGTTCTTCTGAGGAATCTGAGTTTTTTGATCCAATCAAAACATTGTTGCAAGCAGGTTATCCAGCTGAAAAAATCCATCTCATTGCAATGCTTCGAGATCCTGCAATGATACTGACTTCATGGAATAGAATCTATCAAGAAAGAGTAAATAACCCCGGTCTGATACGAGCAATACAACAAGTAGTTGAAATTGCTGACCAAGCTGAGTCTAGAGGGATTCAAACTACTCGTTATGTCCATGAAATGGCTAGAGACAACGACCCTGAAACCATCGCCGCTCAACTCTTTCAAAGAGTTAGCATCCATCTTAATGATGACAGTACTATCAAGCAAGTAGTTGACTGGACTCAAGGCCCGCGCTTCGGTTCTGCTGAATCAACGGGTATTTTCTATGACCGACCGCCAGAAATTTTTGTAGAAGGAGTAAAAACAAGACCTGGTTATCAGTATGATAGAAATCAGCAGGTTAATATTACACCAGCGCAAAAAGTGTTTTTACTGCAAAACGGTGCTTATGAAATGTACTTAAAGTTTGCTCAACGAGCGATAGTTGATACTGGGCTACGAATTAATAATCCTAGATAAAGATATGGATTCTCAATACCAGAAACACTATCAAAATAAAATTGGTTCAGCCGACATTTCAATTGTATCAGCAATCGTCGGACAGACAGCTGATTTCAGAATCACTCTAAAAGTTGGCGAGCTTGGTATTGATGAAAGTGGTGGGTTCAAGATTCTGTTTAGAACTGCTTCTGACTCAGCAGATCCTCAAATCTTTGATCCTAATTTACCTAACTACCTGCACATCGGCTCTAACAATGAGCAGGTGGTATTTTCAATTGATACTAAGTCTGAGGGAACCAAAGGGAAAATACATGAACGTCCGTGGAGTCGAGGCTTTGCTGTTACTATCTCTCAGAAATATTTGTCTCAAGGTGATGAAGTATATATCGACTTTAAACAGTATCGTATGCAAACATTTGCTGAAAGAAATCACATTTTTAAAGTTGTTATTGATCCATTTGCAACAGCCAGGTTTTTAGATTTACCAAATTCTCCCAAAATCACCTTGCTACCAGACAAAGCAAGTAAGTTGATTGCTCTAGTCAACAGCCAATGTCCTCAAAATGGAAAGTGTGAAGTTTTTGTCAAAGCTGAAGATAGATGGGGCAATCCATCGATTGCAATCAATGAGCATGTGAAGATTGAAATCAGCAAGGATGGAGAGATTAAAGAAGAATTTTCTGTTCAACTAAAAAATAGCATAGCAAAAACATCCTTCTCACCAAAAGAAATTGGCAATTACCGAATATCAGCCAAATTTAATGGACTTGAAGCTTATTCAAATTTTGTTCGTGTGCAAAAAGACATACACACTTCAATATACTGGGCAGATTTACATGGACAATCATCTGAAACCATAGGAACCAATAATGTTGAGTCATACTTTAACTTTGGAAAGAATTATTCCTTTCTTGATGTGACTTCTATCCAAGGAAACGATTTTCAGATTACCAATGAATTCTGGGAAAAAATCCAAACTACTACTAAAAAAATCAATAGTCCTGGAAACTTTATAGCTTTTCCAGGCTATGAATGGTCGGGAAATACGAATCGTGGAGGAGATAGAAATGTTATTTATCTTAATGAAGGTGAAAACATCTATCGTTCTTCGCATGCACTGCTTAGCGATTTTTCCGACATTCAAACAGATGCTCCACATGTTGCTAAGCTCTATCCTCGTCTGGATCCTGAAAAGACAATTGTTATTCCTCACGTTGGAGGTAGATACAGCGATCTTTCTATTCATGATGAAACATTAGAACCAGTCGTTGAAATTCATTCTGTTTGGGGCACTTTTGAATGGTTTTACTTTGATGCTCTTAAACGCGGGTATAAGGTGGGTGTTGTTGCAAACAGTGATGACCACACCGGTCGACTTGGAGCGAGTTACCCTGCCTACGATCATTTCAATAGCTATGGTGGCCTCACCGCAATTTTAGCTGAAAAACTAACTCGGAATGATGTTTTCAAGGCAATTAAAAGTAGACATTGTTATGCCACAACTGGAGAAAGAATCATCATAAATCTCAAAGCCTCAAATGTGGATGGCGATCAAGTTGGCATTGGAGATGAGCTCAGCGTATTAGACGGTCAGGTAACATTTGATCTGAATATTTTGGGAACTGATCATATCGAAAAAATAGAGTTTTTTGCTTTTGATGAGGTGATAAAAACACACCATTTATCAGAAACACATAAGCTAAATGCTGTGAAAATTTTATATTCTGGAGCCAAAATGAAAGGTCGAGCTAGAGCCTTGCAGTGGTCTGGTGAAATGCAATTTAACGAAACTACCGTAAAAAAATGCGTCCCAATAAATTTTTACAGCAAAAATAACTCACTCGAAGTTGATAAGAACTTCATTGAGTGGAGTGGAATGACTACTGGAGGGGTGCAAGGTTTTATTGCTGAACTTGATGAATATGTCGGACGAGCAAAGATCTTGGTAAATGGTGAAAGTATTGATCTTGATCTCAACTTACTTGATCGAAAGGGGCTAATACAATATATGGGAAAACTTGATGCACAAATAGCAATTATTCCAATATCTCTGCAAGAAAATCAAGCAGTCTTGAATATTTCTGAAACAGTTCGAGTTACAAAGAAAAAAAAGTATGATAAAACACCAGTGTTTTTAAAAGTAACGCAAAGAAATGGTCATATGGCTTGGACAAGTCCAGTGTTCATTAAGTTTTAGCTCATCTTCAGCCTTGCGAAGCTTCAAAATTACCAGTCACCTTTTCCAATATGAAGTGGTTCAGCAGCAGCCAAAACTTCTTTTAGGATTTTATTGTTCTTAACAGGTGCAACCATAATGTCTTTGGCTTTTACTGTATGTAGCTCATTATTCGCATCTAAAAATGTATAACCTTTATTGGCAGGATAAAACCCCACACGGCCGTATAGTTTCTCACCCTTAGGTATGTAAGTTTGCAAAAGAGCAAAATCCACGTTTTCCGCTTCTAAAATCTCCATTGCTTTTGTGAGAAGTTTAGTTGCGCTGCCTTTTCCGCGATTTTCTTGATTTGTGGCAACACTGCCAATACCTCCTAGAAGTATAGTTTTATCTTTCCAAGAAACGGGTCGAATAAAGACTCTTAGATAAGAAATGAGTTCTTCCTCATCCTTTAAAAGGATATGTGCAAACGGCTGAGAAAAATAAAGTAATTTTCGATGTTTTTTTAAATCTTTCTCAAAGCATTTTTCTTCAAAAGCAAAAAGGTCAGCTCGTTGTTCTTTACTAAGTTGATCATCAAGTATTATGGAGATGTTTGGTGTCATAAGAGTCAATTCTAACTACTATTTTATGTATCTATGCTGTTGTTAAACTGGAATTTGTTTATTTCAGAGTTTTTTAGCAAGCCCCATCAACCTATTTCAGCTAAAAGGACGGGTCTATCAGAGCTTTTTGATACTTGCGGAAGCGGTGGGATTCGAACCCACGAATCCGACTAGGCGGATCAAGGTTAGCAACCTTGTGCAATTGACCACTATGCGACGCTTCCAAGTGGCGTTATGCAAAAGACACTTGGTAGGACTGCATTATAGCAAGAGTTCTGATAGTTTGAAAATGTATTCCTTGAAGGCGGGCGGAAAACCTCATTTGAGAAGAAAGGGTCCTCGCTGTGTTACAATAAGCGGGCTGATACTTGAGATGGAGGTGTCACATAGCGGCCAATTGTACACGCTTGGAAAGCGTGAGCCTCACGGCTACGTGGGTTCGAATCCCACCACCTCCGCCACCATATGACCACAACCCAACTAATCACAAAGCTTGTCGCCACAATTCAAGAAAAATCTCGTGGCCGCCAGCTTTTTGTGGTTGGAATAACTGGCCTTGACGCTTCGGGAAAGTCTAAGGTCGCCCAGCTTCTGTCTGATTATCTAACTTCGCAGCAAATATCTGTTCTGGCGGTATCAGGAGATTCCTTTCAGTATCCTCGTGAATACAAAGAGAACCTTCAGGAAAAAGATTGGCCAACGCAACACATCAAACGCACCATCAATTTTGACAAAATGATTGGAGAATTTTTTGAACCTCTCCAGGATTTGCCCAAAATTTTGCCGCTTAATATCATTGATTACGACACGAAAGAAATGATTGAGCAGGAAATATCACTCACCTACCCGCTGGTTGTCATCGTTGAAAGTATTTATTTATTGCAAAAAAATATTGTTCCCTATTTGGATTACAAAATATTTCTTGACATTTCGATAGACGAAGCGCTCAAAAGGGCGCAGGCAAGACAGAGAGATCTCGATTTGTATAGCGGTAAAGCAGGTGTTGAAAAGAAATATTCCACCAAAAATTTTCCTGGCTATTTGCAGTTTGAAAAACAGGAACATCCCAAGCAATATGCTGATATGATTGTTGATAACAATGATTGGCAGCAGCCAGTGATTGTGGAGAAGTAGTTTTTGTATAAAAGGGACTGGAGAGTTACTTAACAATGAGCAATAAACCAAAGCAGCTTGTGTTTATAGACGATTCAGGAGATCCTGGCTTCAAAATTGCCAAAGGTTCATCTCCTGTATTTGTGATAGCTTTGGTTATCTTTGATGACCCGCTTGTTGCCGAGGAAGTTTCTTTAGCCGTTAAAAAATTGCGTCGAGAGTTAAATTTTCCAGATGATGTGGAATTCAAATTTCACAAAAGTAAGCTCAAGGTAAAAGAAAAGTTCCTTAAAACAATTGCCGCATATAACTTCAGAATCAGGTCAATTACAGTCAAGAAAAACAAGATACACAGCAACTTTCTTCGTACCAGTAAAGAATCATTCTTCAATTACATTGTTATGCAGGTTTTAAAACACAGCGGTAAGAATTTACGACAGGCAAAGTTAAAATTTGATAAACGAGGCGAGAAACGCATCCGAGACGAATTACGAACCTATCTGAGTCGCGAACTTGACAACAAACATAAGCATATCTTTTCCGACCTTAAATTTGTAGACTCTAAACAGAACACACTTATTCAAGTAGCTGATATGGTAGCAAGTTGCATTGCTGGTTATCATAAAGGAAAAAACCTTGAACTATACAGCATTATCAAAAAAAGAATTGAAAGTGATTGGGAATTTAAATAGATCGACCTCGTTCCCTATCCAAGCGTAAGCTTGGAACGCGCGCCGTCCGGCGACAATTCGGTAACGAGGTCTGTGTAAAAAAATTATACCAAGCAACCTGTTATTATGTCAAATCAAATTGTGCCAACATGTAAGCTGGTAATTGTGGAGAAGTAGTTTTTATGACAACAACCAACATCATCTTAAAACACTGGTGGACCGCGAGGTACGGTCGTGACAGTACTTCTATTCTCGATGACTTTAACAATGTAGCCATTTCGGACAAAGAGAAAAGTAGCTTTTTTCTTAACAGCATTCTCAACACCGCGCAGAATCCACAACTAAAAACAGTTGATCCCCGTTTTCCCGACTACCAGCTGCCCAAAGCACTTTTGGCAGCAAACGCCAAAATCAGAAAAATCATTGTTGATGAAACCCAGGAGCTTTTGCAAAAACCTAATCTCAAATGGGAAGAAACTAAAGAATTTCTTACTAATAATCACGAACAATTAAAAAGATTGCAAAATCGTTGGTTTGCTGCCAATCCCGGCCTGCTGCTTGAATGGGTAAAAATTACTGACAGCTATCCCAAAAAATTGATTGATTGGCTGAAGGATCAAAAGGTAGCTGTCGGTGATGATGTTATTCATTTGCACGTAATTTCCAATCGCGGCCGGCAAAGACTCAAAGCCATGGGTTTTGATGTTCCTCGCGATCATTGGCATGAGTCGTATTACCGTGACATGCTCTCCAAATGCGCTGAGATTATGAAAATGAATCCCAAGGTGCGCGGTTTATTTTGCGATTCTTCGTGGGTACATAATCCGTTTAATTTTCAGACTGCACCGGACGGAAAGCCTTTTGTTTCGTTTACTTTTCTTGAAAATAAATTGCTCACTGGTGAAACGATAGATATTACTGATTGTTTGAGCCAGAGAGACTACCAAAGTCAAGTAGAGTTTGCTGTCCGCAGCCCCAGAAGAAAGCAGTATCTGGCAAGCCGAGTTTATCAAGTACGGGCAATTGCCAGTTTTTATGACAGAGATCGGTTGATTAACTGTCAAACAAAATCTCAGTTTTAGCTATCATTCAACAACCATGACCCTATCCCCCTCAGCAAAAAAACAGTTACTTAAGTTGGCTTTATTGATCATTGGATTTTACATTCTGGCCCGTTTTTTGCTGCTTCCTTTTGCCTCTTCACCAGAAGTAGAACGCTTTGTGGCCGATATTGGCCTTTGGGGATATATCATTGTCATCGGCTACACGGTGCTCTCCCATGTGTTTGCTCCGATAGCCGGTAGTCCGGCGGTGTTTTTGGGCGTCACACTTTATGGCCCACACGTGGGCATGCTGCTTCTTTATGTCGCTGGCCTGATTAGTTCGGTCATTAACTTTCAGATCGCGAACAAATACGGCCGGAGTTATGTCAGAAAACTCGTGGGCCACGATGGCATGAAACAAATTGATAATTTTGCGGCGGCAGAAGGCAGAGAGGCTCTGATTGTCAGCCGCCTGTTTGGGTTTAGCGTTTTTGACTTTATTTCTTATGCCGCCGGATTGACCAGTTTGAAATTCAAAGATTATTTTCTCATCACCGCGCTTGTCGGTTTTATTCCCAATCTGGTCGTGCAGTTTTTATTGACATTTGTCAATCTGGATAGCGAGCTGGGACTAACAGTCTGGGTGGCTTCAATTGTGGTGGCAGCGTCACTGTTTGGACTGTTGATGAAAAAATATCTCGGTGTTCGGGGAAAAAAGCATAATAAGTCACTACTAGAAATTCCCAAAAAACTGCTAAAATAAAATCAGTGCTATGTTCTACCTGTTGATCATAATTTGCCTCACGCTGGGATTGTTGGCCCTTGATTCTTTTGGCAACCCCGAATTAGTAAAAAAACTGATTGGCATTTCTTCATATAATTTGATGGCTCCTAGCGCCATTTTGTTGTTTTTCCTAAGAAAAAGAAGTGGCACCCTCCCCTTGCCTAAAATTCTCAAAAAAACCTTGCTCTGGGGAACAGTTTTATTAACTCTCATCACCATAGCCACAACCTTATTCGGTGCTTTCACTCACGAAAATGCTCTTTTCTCCTTGACCAGATTGCACCAATCCCGACTGATGCTGCTCTCCCTCTACGCCACCATTAGCTTGCTGATGATTCAAACAGACAGTTGGTGGAAAAAACATTATCAGCAGTTTATTTTGTTCCTGCCTTTTGTGGTTTTTGGGTACTTAGCGTTCGCGCGGCTGTTTCCTTTCAATATTTTTTTGGAAATTGTTAAAGAAGATGAACTGATCGAATATCTGCAATTTTTTGTCTTGGCAGGTGGAGCGGTTGCCAACGGCCTTTTGGCGGCAAAACTTTTTCCTCACCAAAATACCAAAATTATGGCGTTGCTGCATGGCTTTATTGCTCTGGGATTTTTAGTGGTGGCTGGAGATGAGATTTCCTGGGGTCAGCGTTTACTTGATATTAAAACCACCGCAACTTTTGCCGCTCACAATCGCCAGGGAGAAATCAGTCTTCACAATCTATACACTTTTGAGTGGTTAGTTATCTACGCCTATATTATTATTTCTTGGGTTGGTTTGCTGGGTCGAAGATTAGTGAAAATGCTCGGCTCACTGGCTAAATACCAAAACTATTTTGCCATTACTCAAACTGTCGGCTACTTTTTGCTGCCCACCTATTTTTTTACTTTACAACTGATCTCGCCAGGAGCAGTACGGGAATGGTCTGAACCAGCGGAACTTTTCCTGTACACCGGCATGGTCTTGTGGTCTGTTTTCCTACCCAATACCAGGCGCTCACCAAAACCATAGTTTTTCTGTTATCATAACCATGAAATACAGGTAGCTTCTGTAGTTTAATGGATAAAACCCAGGTTTCCGGAACCTGTAATGTGGGTTCGATTCCCGCCAGAAGCACTCCGAGTTTTTAAGTTTTAAGTTTTGAGGTACTCGCGCAACCCCTGGTAAAACACCATTGTTGATTCCAAATCAAGCCACTCATTTTCACTGTGAATCTCGCCGCCCAGAGGCTTGATCATCAACACCGGCATACCAAACTGAGCAAAGTGCCTGGCATCAGAAGCGCCATAGGTGGGTTTGATTTTAATCTTTTTCCCGTATTTATCGCCCAGTATCTGGAGAAATCGCCGTACTTCCGGATGCTTAACATCGGTAAAAGTCGGCAAACCATAGGAAAGTCTTTTTATTTCCAGTTTGGGGTCAATTTTTCTGGCCAAAGTCTGCAGTTCAGTTTCAATTTCTTCAAAGGAAGTACTTTCCGGATAGCGAAAATCAATCTTGAGGCTGGCAAAATCGCAAACTTGATTGGTGGAAATACCACCATTCAAAGTACCAAAATTCAGAGTAGTGTCCCAGTTTTCCCGCAAACTATTCTGACCATACCTGTGCTCAAGCTCCACCACCAACTGGCTTAAAGCAGGCAGGGCGTTTTTGCCTTGCCACGGCCGAGAAGCGTGTGTCGATTTACCCCGAGAAATAATTTCAAACTGAGCTACACCTTTGGCCCTGTCCACAAAATTCATATTGTCACCACCGTCGGGAACAATCAACACTGCTGGCTGCCAGCCAAAATCATCAGCCAAGTACTTGGCTCCCTCAAAACCTCCGGATTCTTCATCGGTGGTAATCGCCAACGAAAAACTGGTTTGGCTTTCGGCGGCAATCAATTCATTCAGCAACGCCACTCCCAGAGGAATGGAAAATTTCATGTCACTGACACCTCGGCCAAAAACCTGGCCATTTTCTTGCTTCATCTTGAACATGCCTGGTGAACCAGCCACCACATCCACGTGGACCAAGTAACCAAACTGGGGCGTTTTGCTGCTTGTATTTCCAGCCAGCAAAATTTCGGCCTGACCATTTTTAAGCCGCTTCACTTTTGCTTTCGGAGACAAGAGCGACTGGATGTAATCAAGCGCCCTGGCGTTGCTCTCCACCTCGCCGGGTAAGGTCTTAAAACTAACCAACCTCTCTAGCTGGGTTAAAAAATTTGGCTTGGTTAACATTTTTCCTCTCTCATTTTTG
>CAZESB010000009.1:12242-24401 GCA_964515115.1 uncultured Pseudomonadales bacterium
CTCTAGCTGGGTTAAAAAATTTGGCTTGGTTAACATTTTTCCTCTCTCATTTTTGGCCTAAATTCAAGATTCCCGCCGCCCATTTTTTGACAGCTGTTATCACCTGCTCGTCAGGATAACCATCAATGGTAAAAATTTCTCCCAAAATATGAGCCTTCATTTCCTCGAGTTTAGCTTTGATGATTTGACCACTTTCAGCAAAATTGGCATAGGCCGAATCGCCTAAAGCAAAAATAGCAAAATCGGTGTCGCCGCAATCATGATTAGAAATTTCTCCCGAGCCAAAAAAAGTTTCTGCAATCGGGTTGAGATCGCCATCGCCGTAAGTGGAGCTACCAATAAAAACTAAATCGTATTCCTTAAACCTTTCCGGACCAGTTTGCAGCAAATCTTGCGTTTCCACCGTGTGACCCAGTTCTTGCAAATAATCAGCAATCGCCTGAGCCACCAACATGGTGTTGCCGGACAAAGTAGCAAAGGCGACCATAATTTTCATCATTTACCTCGTTTCCGCTACACTTAACGCAATGCCAACAGCAAATAATAGGGTGGCATTAATTAAAGTCAAAGAATAAGGCCCACTCGACATAAAGCCTTCAATAATCCGTAAAAATAAAGTGTGAGAAAGATAAATGACGTAAGAATATTTTCCGACCGCAATCATGGCGCCTCGCAAACTCTTCTTGAAATTTAAGAAAATCGGGCCATAAATAATGATGGCAGCAATCACGCCGGTCGCGTAAATGAAGACCGGCAGCCTCACAAAGCTGGTGGCGTAAACTATCCGGCCGGTCTGCTCGACCAAAGTAATGCTATCGCTGACAGACCAAGCCAGTCCCAACACCGTCACCAGCAAAATACCCAGGCTGGCAGTTTTAATTGCCCGAATTTTATTTAAATTAAATTGCGCCAAGAAAATTCCCAAGAGAAAATAAAAAGTCCAACTAATCAGCTGGCGGTACTGGAGTTGATCGTTAATCAGCGGCGAAATCCCCGGCACCTTGGCCTCAGTGACGTAACGCAGCAAAAGAAACCAGCCAATTTGAAGAATACCGCTGGCCGCCACCAAAACCGCCAACTGCTTCCTACTCTTAATCCGGGACAAAACTACAGAAAATAACAGATAAAACTGAAAAATCAGTGGCACAAAATACAAATGATAATCGACATTCCCGTGCAGCAATCTTTCAAGAAACCTGGAATCACCATCGAGATTCCAGGCGCTACCAAAATACAAAACCCCAAATAAAATCACCGACCAAAGTAAGTACTGAGGCAACAACTTGGCTATTCTTGTCCAGATGAATTGCTTATTTTCCACATTTTTGTGCTGGTATTTTCTGGCCAAACCAAAGCCAGAAACAGCCAAAAACAACGGCACACTAAACCGGGAAAATTGATTGATGAAAATAAAAAACAGGCGGTTATCGCTGGTAGTGTAAATGCTATCCGGATAAAGTGCTAAAGCGTGCACCGCCACCACCGCCAAAATCGCCAGGCCTTTAGCAATCAGGGTGGCCTGCTTTTCCCGTTCCGCGGTCACTGAAACCGGTGGGGTTGCCGGGGCGACTGCGGTCACTGAGGCAGCCTTGGTTGCAGAAACGGCCGCAGTCACAGGAGCGATGGGGGAATTTTTCATGACGCAGGTATATTAGCAAAAATGTCTGGATAAGTCTATTTAAACATATCTTGAAGCCAATTTGGAGTCGGACTCTGAATTATCGGAAAAATTGCCGGGAAAAACTAAAACTCTCATGTAATGCTGCCAAACAGCGAGCCGACGCTTGAGCGGTTTTTTAGTCTGAGCAGCACGCTTCGGTTTGTCAGCAATAAAACAGTAAAAGCCACTGATCTGCTGAGGCGGGTAGTGATAATATTTATCCATGGTGGCAGCCTAACTTTTTCTGATATGGGCTGGTCAATATCAAGGTAATAAATTGGTAATAACTTCTTCACCTCTAGACTAAAAAGGAGGAAGTGCATACAATCTGGTTATGAAGATAATCAGAAAAGCGCTTATTGCTGCTGCCGGTTTTGGCACCCGTTTCCTACCGATCACCAAGACAATTCAGAAAGAAATGCTGCCGGTGCTGAATCGCCCGACCATCGATTATCTAGTTGAGGACTGCATTAAGGCGGGCATTGAAGAAATTATTTTTGTAATTTCAGAACATAATTCGCAAATTCTTCATTTTTACCGAGAAAATAAACGCCTGGAGCAATACTTGCTCAGACGCGGCAAACAAAATTTGTATGAGAGAATCGTGCCGTTGCATCAAAAAGTCCATTTTTCTTTTGTCCGGCAGCCGGACGACTCGCTCTATGGCACCGCTGTGCCTGTGAGTCTAGCCAGAGAACATTTGCAAAATGAGGAGGCTTTTTTGGTATTCATGGGCGATGATTTTATTTACAATCATAACGGTGCTTCTGAGACTGCGGCCATGATTGAGACCTTTCATCATGCCAAGGCTACTGCTCTCACCACTTGTCTGCCCAAAGACGAAGAGCTGCTCCATAAATATGGCATTGCGGAAATTGAAGCTGAAAATGGTTTTACCTATCTGAAACGTCTAGTTGAGAAACCGGCCACCGGCACTGCTCCTTCCAACCTAGCCAATATCAGTAAATATATCTTGACGCCTGTGGTTTTCGAGATGATCGACCAGCAGCAGGCCGATCCAACTTCCGGAGAGTTTTATATTACTGACACTATCAATAACATTGCGGCAGAAAATAAGGTGGTAATTCACACGCCTCAAGGCGAGTATCTTGATGGTGGCGATGTGCTCGGCTGGCTGCAAGCAAATTTGACAGTCGCTGGCAATGTGCCGGAACTCAGGGCAGAGATTGAAAAATTTCTGGCTAAAAATTGGGGCTTAAATAAGTAAATGCTCTGAAATCATCAGCGAACTCATAGCCAAACTCCAGGCTTTGATTAGATTATGGCTCAGTTTTACTCGCCAAAAATCACCACGTACATCCTGTCCGCATGCCTGACGCAAACATTCCTGAAAACTTTACTCAACTGCGCTTCGCGGTGGCCCTTGGTGGAGGAGTCAAAACACCACTCGATTAAAGCCGTGCCTGTTTCTGCCACAAAAGAATCGCCCGTAGTCATGTTGCGACAAAACTGATGAGCCAGGTTTTCACCGATCTGCCGGCCGCGCGGGTACTCAGAGATACCTACCGGCGGATTTTCAGGATCGGCAAAATCACTTTTAAAGCCGGCGTGCGCGTCCAAACCACCATGCGCAGCCAAATCGCGCGCCCGCTTTTCCGCGTAGGTGCAGAGGTGCTCATTGATTCTGTACTCGTACAAGCCGTGAGTCTTGCGATAAGCATTGAGCGCGTCAATAACTTCGTTGTCGGGAACTTCTTTGGCGTTGGTCATGTTGCCGTTGGCTTGGTTGCTGGAAGCAAGAGCTGGAGTGTTACTACTCAGCTCACTCGGCTGACCCAACAATTGAATTACTACCCCTTGAGCCCGCCCGTCGTCATCCACAAAGGAATCACTGGCTAAACCCAAGTCTTTAAATTCTTCATTAGCCAGCAAGTCTGCTTCATGATTGTTGGCTAACCAAGACTCAAGCACTGCCTTGGCAGTGACGGGACCAATCAAGGAATTATTGCTGATCCAAGCATATTGATATCCGGATTCCTTGAGAGCAGCCTCAATCTCAGTCGAGCCAGCGCCGCTAGTGTTCTGGAAATTCACCGCTCGAGCATTTCGCAACAAAAGATTGGCAGCCAGAGAAAGCTCAGAGTTCAAGCGCAGCGGCGCCACTCCTCTGGTTTGACGGTAAGCATTGATTTCATTGGCAATTTTATTGACATCCAGATCAACGTTTTCCAGGCTGGTTTGCTGCTGATTTTGAAAAATTTCCGAAGCAATAGGTGCAAGGCCAATTTTCTGGAAAAGCGCCTGCATCGGCGCCGGAATACCGATTTTGACAATCCCCAAAAAATAGGTCCCCAAAACCAGGTTAAAGCCGATAAAAAAAGCAATTACCGCTAGTCTTTTTTGCAAAGTATTGAACATCATTAGTGCCCACTATCATACCGCATAATAATGCATCCTCCAAACTTGCAATTTTTAAACTGATGTAAGATACTAGAGCCGATGTTAAAAAGTCCTCAAAGAATAATTATTTGCTCACTTTTGTTTTATTTTTCTGCAACAGCGGTAGTTTTTGAGGCCAGCGCTATTGATGTTTCGATCGGCAAGAATGGCCAGCTGAAAGTTCTGGATAACGCTTCGGAAAAAGTCAAAGAAGTGCTTGATCTTGATATCAATCTTGAAGCTGAGACAACTCAACAGTCTGATCAGTCCGAAAAAACTGAGCAACCTGAGAAAAAGGCTAAAGAGGCTAAATTGCAGATTCCGGCTAACTTAAAAGCTCAAAAAAGCAAGCCTGAGCGGTCAGAATCGGAAATTAAGGCCAGGGACGTTTCCCCTCTTGAGCAAATAAAAGAAATTCAGCAAGAAAAAATTGAAAAAATTCGTGATAAAAGGCGGCACCGAGTTTCGGAAAATGTGGAAATTTTTTATGATGATGATAAGGGTGCGGACGGCTGTTTAGTGCTGAAATCCAGAGAAAGTAGCGCCAAAATTGCTTGTGAACTGGAGTTTTCGATTGATGTCGACACCAACAGTCTTTTTATTTCCCTGCCCAATGGCGAGCAAATTGAGATCAATCACCTGCCTGATCAGGCAATTAACACCCTGCTTTCTTCGGGCACGATTGTGAATCGGGATGAAGCTGAAAACCTGGAATTGACCGTTGAATCGGGCAATAAACTAGTTTATCAAATTGACACCGTTAGAAATTACAAATTGCTGGGCATTTTCCGGCGGCCGATTCCCAAGCGCATTGCTTTAGATGATTCTACCGGAGAGATTATTATTAGCACCATCGAAAGCGGTAAGTTGATGGACAAGTTGCTCGATGCTCTATCGCTTTAGTTTTTCCTGAAATTTATTTCTGTTCCAATTTATCAATTTTGCTGGCCAGAATAAAGTCATTGGCGTGCAAGCCGCCAATTTTGTGGGTATAAAGCTCAATTTCCAGTTGGTTGTAATTGTGTAAATACAGGTTGGGGTGATGCTGTTCTGCCTCGGCTATGGCCGCGATTTGCTGGATAAAGTTGATGGCCTCAGCAAAATTTTTCAGTTTAAAACTGCGCTTCAGTCTGAAAATGTGGTTTTCTTTAACCACCCGCCAATCAGGAACCTGCTGCTGGTAGGTAGAAATTTCAGTGGCAGTCAGTGGCGCTTCGCCACCTTGGCAAGGAACGCATTTTTGCTGAGAAAGTTCATTCATATCGTCATTATACAAATTATGCGAATTGTACAAAGTGTAAAATCGAGCAGGCAAAAAAAGAAAGGCGATCGGAGTTGAGAAGAAACTTGATCGCCTTTCGAAGTGCTATGTGCGCCTGCCCTGCGTGTTGTCTGTATCTGTATGTTAAGTAGCTTGTGAGTATGAAATAATTGGCCCTTTTAGATTTGAATTAGGCTCAAATTACTCATACTGATGGAAGCCGCTCAGTCATTCCGTAATCACTGTGGCTTCCTCTCAAAACTCCTTTCTTAATTTTTTACTGTAACTGTACAGTAACAACGAAAAGTCATAGTGTCTGCAAACTGATGTAAGGGCAATGTAAGGGATTAAGTTGACAGATGAAGTTGATAAATTTAGTCGCGGCGAACTTGTTCATTAGACTCGTCTGCCAGGCAAACAGGAATCATTCTGGAGGGAAAAGCGTAGGGTTCAATTTCTGCGCAAGCAGGATGTTCGGAGCTGATCAGGATCACGTGCATGTTACCGTCGATTTCAGCAGCATAAAAGACACTAGGTTGATCTTGATTGGAAAAATAGACTGAGCCTGAATAGTAATCGCCAATGATACGGCGAATTTCCACAGTTAGCTGATTCTGATCAATTTCCAGGTCATTGGCTAAAGTTTGAATGATTTTTCTTTCTTTGGTGTCGTCGGTACCAATTGAGCCTTGAAGATTGGTGCCAGGTTCAGTGGCGTTAATGATGCTTTCCAAACTAACGTTGGGATCAGTTGCCTCAGGCGGCGCGGTCGGGGCAATGATGCCGCGATTTTTAATTTCTACAGCAGCGATAGCTGAAACCGCAGTAACGATGACTAAACTTACGAAAACCAGCGTTTGTTTCATAATTTTAGCTTCATAATCTTGCCAGAGGCACAGTCTGGCCGGATGTTTCCATCCTGACTAATGATTGCTGAGTGGTGATTTCCAGGGTTTGGGGGTCGATGACAGTAGTGACTACCAAACCAGTGCGGACGGCTTCGCTGAAATATTGGTCAAAAACAAAGTTGCCCAGACTGTAGAAGATGGGCGCGCCGCGGTAGCTTTCGTGGTTTTGGATGACATGAGGGTGGGAGCCGATAATCTGGTCGGCACCGGCATCAACCAAGCGGCGCGCCAACTCCACAATCACCGGCCGGGCTTCCGGTTCGTACTCGTTACCCCAATGGGTATAAATAATCTGTAAATCAGTGGTCTGGCTCAACTCAGCCAAGTCCTCGAATACCTGAGCTTCACCTCCGGTCACAAACTGGTTGTAGTTAATCAAAGCAATTTTCAACCCTTTCACCTCTATTACAGTAGCAGTAGGTGAATTCGCGTATCCCGTCTGGCCGAAAAAAGGAATCCCAGCCGTTTCTAAATTGGTTTCCGTTTCAATAATGCCATTAATGCCAAAATTGCCAATGTGGTTATTGCCCAAAACCGCTACGAAAGGATACTGCTTCAACACTGCAATAATGGCCGGATCGGTAGTAAAAATAAAATTATTAGTCGAACCCACCACGCTACCCTGACTGACTGAATCAGCATCGGTAATCGGCGCTTCCAGATTACCCACCACCAAATCGCTGTCTTGCCACAACTGCTCAACTTCAGCCAAAATAAACTCATAACCACTCGCTTCCGCTTTGGTGCGAATATTGCGGTCAAACATCATGTCACCCAGAAAAGTAATCACAATCGGCTCAATTATCTCTGGTGTCGCGGTAGGTAAATCTGCAGGTAAGTCTGTGGGTAAAATCGCCCCGGCATCCGCCGGCTGTTGTTTAATCGACACCATCGGCCTGAAACCAAAATACCAAACTGCTCCAGCCAAGCTCAGTAATAAAAACAGCAATAACAGCAACCAGAAAGGCAGGCTCAATTTTCGCAGCATAATAGCACATATTAACTCATATTTGCGCAAATAGAAATAAAGAAACGTGCCTGACCACCGATTATGCCACCACTCCCGCCAGCATTCCTCTTGTAAAAACCTCTTTTCCAGGCTACAATGCCTTCTTTGTGAAAGATGAAGAAATCTGCCATGAATCAAGCAAATTTGCGCAATATCGCCATTATCGCCCACGTCGACCACGGTAAAACCACCTTGGTGGATGCTATGCTCAAACAAACCGCTACTTTTGCTGCCCACGAGCAGGAAAACTTCCAGTCTACCATCCTTGACAGCAACGAACTGGAGCGTGAGCGCGGCGTGACTATTTTGGCCAAAAATACTGCCGTTCGGTGGCAGGATTACAAAATCAACATTCTCGATACGCCTGGTCACGCTGATTTTTCCGGCGAAGTGGAACGAGTGCTGAGCATGGCAGACGGCTGCATTCTGCTGGTGGATGCGGCTGAAGGTGTGCTTTCTCAGACTAAATTCGTCCTTAAACTGGCCTTAGAACTCAAACTCAAACCAATCGTCATTATCAACAAAATTGACCGCAAAGATCAGCGCGCCGATGAGGTTGAAGCCGAAATTGCCGATCTCTTTCTTGATCTGGCCAGCGACGAGGACCAGCTTAATTTTCCGGTCCTTTATGCTCGCGGTATTGAAGGCGTGGTCGGTAAAAAGATCGAGGAGCTGCCTGATCACTCTCTCACGGTTGCCGACAGCACCAGTCTGGAGCCTCTTTTTCGTACTATTATCGATGCCGTGCCGGCACCTCAAGGTGATCCTGCTGGCCCACTGCAAGTGCAAGTTAATTCTCTGGACTGGGATGATCATCTGGGAAAAATTGTCATTGGTAGAGTTTTCCGCGGTCAAATCCGCCAATCCCAACCTATTGTCATTCTTCATCAAGACGGTGAGAACAATATTTTCAGTAAAAAAGCCCAAATTACTCAGCTTTTTATTCATGAAGGCTTGAAAAGAGCGCCGGTGAAAGAGGCTGCGGTTGGTGAAATTATTGCTCTGGCAGGTGTAGCCGACCCCAAAATCGGTGACACCATCGCTGCCCCAGAACAGCCTGAGGCGTTGCCGCACCTGAGCATCAGCGAGCCAACAGTAAAAATGCAAATGAGCGTTAATACTTCGCCCTTTTCCGGTCGTGAAGCTGAATTTTCCACTTCCCGCCAACTCCGGGACCGGCTCAAAAAAGAACTAGAAACCAACGTCGGCCTCAAGGTCATTCCTTCGGAAAGCGGCGACAGCGTCACTTTGATCGGCCGCGGCGAGTTACATTTGTCTATTTTGATCGAAACCATGCGTCGGGAAGGTTTTGAATTTTCTCTCTCCCGCCCAGAAGTGGCCCTCAAGGAAATTAATGACATTATTCATGAACCCTGGGAATTGGTGACCATTGATGTGCCCGCCCAATACAACGGTTATATTTCCAGTTCAATGGCTCAGCGCAAAGCCGAGCTTAAAGACATGCGCGTTACTAAAAATGGCGTGCGCTTTACCTACGAAATTGCCACCGCCAACCTGATTGGTTACAGACACGAGCTGATCAGCAACACCTCTGGAGAGAGCGTTTTCAACAGCTCTTTTCTGGAGTTTCGGCCACAAACCGAGTCCCTGGCCCAAAACCGGGCAGGTGCCATTATCGCTCACGAAACCGGCACAGCCACCGCTTATGCCATTGAAAAAGCTCAGCAAAGAACCACCCTGTTAATAGAGCCAGGAGATGAAGTGTATGCTGGCCAGGTGGTGGGTATTAACAGCCGGCCGGAAGATATGGTGGTGAACGTTACCAAAGGCAAAAAACTGACCAACATGCGCGCCTCCAGTGCTGACGCTACGGTAGTTTTGGCCCCACCGTGGCGGCCTTCACTCGAGCAACTACTGACTCTTATTGGCAAAGACGAAATGTTGGAGGTCACTCCCAAGCATCTGCGCCTGAGAAAACGCGATCTTAAAAAGGCGGTTAAACGCTGAGGACTGGCTGGCTGGAAAAACGGCCGCAAAATCACCTAAAGTACAAAAAGAGCACAAAAATAGCACCGGCCAGATTTCTGACTGCGGTGCTATTCTCTTGGTTTTTAAGCGGTTGCTTAGATTTTTTTGACGTTGGCAGCGTTCGGGCCTTTTGGACCTTGTTTAACTTCATACTCGACTTTATCGCCTTCGTTCAGTGAAACTCTTTCGCCTTCATTCGTCAATACATCATTAGCGTGGACAAAGATGTCATTGTCGCCGTTATCAGGTTGAATAAAACCATAACCTTTAGTGGTGTTAAACCACTTGACTACACCTGTTTGTTTTTGAGTTGTTTCTTCCATTAAATACTCCTTTCTCTTGGGCTACCTTGTAAACTCCAGAAATTCAAATTAAATAAAACTAAGGAAATGGGGATATAAATCGTCGTAATTGGAAAGTCTCTTTCTCTAAATAAGTGGAATTAATTATACAGGATTCTTGGGTGAAATGCAATAAGCAGGGGTGTTAGGGGTTTGAAACCGGAGTTTCTTCATAAACGATTCTTCCATCAATTCGATGAATCACTAATTTGCCGGTTTGATAGTATTCCGTTAAACAAACCATAATCTTTCCATTGGACAATCTGAATGCTTTAACATTATCCCATTCATCATAATTAGATTCGAGCTCCTTAGCTTCATCTTTGGTCACAGGCACTTTGCCTTCAATCATTGCGTCGTATCCCGGGATCTTAGAAATTTGGTATTGGATAACCAAACCATCTTCCACAACTTCAGTAGTGTAAACTTGCATTGTTGGAGTTAGATGCTCTGGCGCTCCTGGCATTTTTACGATTATAACACGCCGAGCAAAATTATTTGTTCCATTAATATCTAGTTGAGATATCTTTAACTATAATGTCATACTGGTTTTCGTAGATGAGACGACTCTTTGTCGCCAAAACAACCAGATTGATTTTGATCGCGCTGCCAGTAATGGCAGTTGTTTTTGCCGCTCTCACCAGCTCTGCTACTCAGGCTCAAAATAATACTATTGATTTGCTGCCAATCGAAGATTCACACGTTAAATCAGGTTATCCTGCCAAAAATTACGGCACTGAAGCCAATATTGCTGCCAGCAATTACAGCTCCAACACCCATCTCGCCTATCTTAAATTTGACCTTTCACCCTTAGCGGGGCAGCAAATATCTTCAGTCCAGTTAATTATCACCCCTTCTCTTGAAAGAACTGTAGAAAAAGAGCTGATGCTTGTTAGCGCCAATTCCTGGCAAGAAGGGGGAATTACCTGGCAAAACCGGCCGGCACTGGCCAACAAAATTGGCAATTTACCTTCCACTAAAGTTCAAGTTGGGCACCCAATTGTGATCAACCTTGATCCGTCGCCATTTGCTCAGCTAAGTGGCGACCAAATTAGTTTGGCGATTACCAACGTCACCAACAGCAAAAATACTTTGTATTTCTACTCGAGAGAAAGTGCGACTCCACCTAGACTGAGAATTGTCACCGGCTCCGGCTCTCCCGGTGCTCCTGGAGTTCCCAGCGCTCCACCGGCAACTCAACTCACTGGTGATATTAACGGCGACGGCGTAGTTAACGTAGAAGATTTTAAGCTGGCGCTGGCGGGTATTGATAAAAATGATGCTAAGCTTGATTTGAATAATGATGGCAAAGTAGACATTTTTGACACCAATCTGGTTATTACCGCTATCGTTCAGCCACCGGCAGCAACATCAGCACCAGTGCCTACTGCCACTAGCTCACCCACCCCAACAGCGACAGCCACTCCGGTACTGACCCCAACGCCAACACCGACCACACCAACGCCGCCGGCAACTACACCGACACCCTTGCCACCTCCGTCCTCAACTCCGCCCACACCTACTCCCGCCGGCGCAGGAATTTGGCTCAGCCCTGCGCAAATTGCTCAACTGCCAACTTCAGGTAATGCCTGGAATAATCTGTTGTCATATGCCGCCCAAAATACTAGTTCACCCAATCTCGGCAACCAAGATGATAACACTGATGCGGCTGTGGTAGCTAAAGCGCTGGTGTACGCTCGCACTGGCAACCAAACTTATCGTACTCAGGTAATTCAGGCTTTAGAAAAAGTGCAAATCACACCGCTGCCGCCTGGGGAGATCGGCATTTTGGCCGTGGCCAGAAATCTGGCACCTTACGTGATCGCTGCTGATTTAGTGAATTATCGGACCAGCAATTTTGAAAATTGGGTTCGGCAAACTCGCGATACTGTTTACAGCGGCTCTGGGCCGGCGCTGAGTGTCATCACTTGTCATGAGCGGCGGCCGAACAACTTCGGCACCCACTGCGGCACTTCCAGAATGGCAGCTGATCTCTACCTCAACGATATGGCCGACTTCGCGGCCGCCGCTACCGTCTTCCACGGCTGGACCGGCAACACCAATGCCTACCAGGGTTTCGTCTTTGGCAGTGATCTGTCCTGGCATTGCAACACTAACAACCCAGTACCCCTTAACCCTCAAGGCTGCACCAAAAACGGCAACAATTTGGACGGAGTATTACCCGATGACCAACGCCGCGGTGGTGGCTACACTTGGCCAGCGCCAAAAGAAAACTACGTTTGGGAGGCTTTGCAAGGGGCGGTCGCCCAAGCTTGGATTTTGCACCGACACGGCTATCCTGCCTTTGCCTGGCAACAAAACGCGCTCCAGCGGGCAGTGACTTGGCTGCACAACGTCAATAACTTCCCAGCTGTTGGTGATGATACTGGCACACCTTGGATTATCAATAAAATGTATGGCACCAATTTCCCCACCGCCACCTCTAAACCAGGAAAAAATGGCCTCGGGTTTTATGATTGGAGTCATCAGTAGCATCAGTAAAGCCAACTGAAAATTTAAAATCTGCAACCTAACAATATGAAAAATGCGCACGGACTTACTAGCAAAAAACAACCTCAACGCCAGCTTAG
>CAZESB010000009.1:24501-31472 GCA_964515115.1 uncultured Pseudomonadales bacterium
ATATGAAAAATGCGCACGGACTTACTAGCAAAAAACAACCTCAACGCCAGCTTAGCTTGGTGGAAAAATTACAAGATTATTGGTTTGACGTCACCGACAAACTGCGAGAGAACAAAAATAACCAAGTGATTAAAAGTGTGATCGCGTTTGCCCTCATGGTAATGCTGGCTGTCATGGCAGTGGCCGGAGCTAAGTACTTGCAAGATGGTAACACCGACCCAAGATCTCAAGCTAGTCTGAATAAAGTAGATGTGAGAGTGGCAGCCGCCGAGAGCAGCTTTAAACCCAATACAGAATTTTCCGTGCCGATTTATTTGCAGTCCAATGGCAGAGCGGTGACAGGTTTAGAACTGAAAATTGAACTAAGCAATCCGGCAGCCGCGGAAATAATCGAAGTAGTGACCAATGCCGACTGGGCGGTCACGGCTGTTTCTGATGTCCAGAGTCACTCGGCTAGGTTGGTTTTTGTTTCAGACTGCAACGACACCGGCTGCGCCACTGCCAGCAACGCTTCCCTGATCGCTACTCTGAGAATCAGAGCAGCTGCTATCAGAAACACCAGTACCACCGAAATCAAACTTGATGGAACCAAAGCGGCCGTATTGGGAGAAAAAGATAACATGATCGGTGATTTGTATGGAGCTACTTACACTATCGCTTCAGCCAATCCGAATGAAGAAGCTAGCCCAACCCCTTCAGTCAGACCTCAGCCTGCTGTTTCACCTACACCCCCCGCGATCACGCCCAGACCGTCGATCACACCTCAGCCTACCCTCACACCTCGGCCCACAGAAAAACCAACCACTCAGGAAATTCCTGAAAAACCGGTTGAAACTGTGGAAGAAAAAGATTCTTGAGCCTCTGCTGTCGATATAACTTTTACCGCTTATTTTTACCCTTTTCTAACTCAAATACATCAAAAACCTTAAGGCTGGGAACTAAGATGTTCAGACAATATTAATTACTGTCCAAGGAGGTCAAATGGCAAGAAAAAATAGCAAAAGGGGTCTGGCCTCAGCAAATCAAAAAACCAGGCAAAGAGTAGCCAGAGCCGGCGGAATGGCGCAGCATTCAAAGCGTGGCTTGGAGGCAGCCGACGAAGCGACGAGAAAACGGGTAGCCAGAGCCGGTGGCCGAGCTAGTAGGGGTGGCGGCAGGACCCGTGGCCGGCGATCAAATCTTCCATCAGCTTAATGGCTCTCGGAAGTACCAGCTCGAGGAGGTGCTGATCATTTTTGGGCACATAGAGTTCAACTTCAAAAGTGCCAACCGGGTTATCTATCCAATTCCACTTGGTGACACCTCTGAATTTAGCGCGCTCTGAGCCAGCCTCAACTTTAGCGTGTACCAGTGAATCCAGGATAATATGTTCAAAAAGATGAGCTAACTCTGTGTCTTTGACTTCTTCTTTGAAAGGCAAATTATGATCATTAAAGCATTTGGTATGCAGGACCGAATGGCAGTTAGTTTCTAAAAAGGTCAAGGTATGAGGAAAAGCCAGGGTGGTGGCAAATTTCTCCGGCACCACTACGTCCATCAATACCTTTTTAGGGCTAGATTTTATATCAACAACAAAATCGCGAGTATGATACTGGGCAGTCATAGTTTCTCACGTTATTATTACCAAATTAACGCAAGAAACATATAATCGCAAACTTGAGGAGTTTTGCAAGGGGTATTTTCTAAAAGATATCGATTTATGTTAGAACGAAATACAGTAGCTGATTTTGCTACCGATTGCTCAAGTTTTGTTCCATATCGTCAATTGCTTCCTGACCAGCTGGATCAACCCCTGGCAGAGCTCTGATAATTGCAAGTAAAAATCCTGGAACACAACCGGGTCTTTGATCTCTATTTTCTTGTTGAGTTGGGATAATTACTGCTCTAATAGCCCCTGTTTTAGTGTTCGCGATTGTACATTCAATACCCTCTTGTCTCCTTGTCATTCCAGTCATTATTTCGTCTTTATTTAAAGGTACTATCGGCTCTGTTTCTTTCCGTCGCATGAAGACCTCCTTTGTTATTGAATGACATATTTTAGCACTATGAGTGCAGAGCGGCAAGCGCTTGGCTGCATATCTCAGAGCGTTGAGGACATAAATGTGTGTAAACCTGTTGGTTAAATACAACCCGGTAAAAGTTCAGCTATCTATTTAGGTTTTTGGCCGGAGACTGAAGCGTACTAGCTGCAACAGCACCTGTTTGGTTTCCATACAATTGTTGAACCTGAACAATAAGGCCATTTTTTCTGGAATCGGAAATGTTCAGCTCCATTATTTTTTGAATCACTTCATCGAGGCTCAAACCCTGCATTCCGTAAGCGGGAAGCTCTTCGAAAAGAAAAAGATGAACTTCTCGTTGTTCAGCAATGTTTTTCGGCTTCAAACGCACTAGTACGTTGGCAAGTAGCTGAAAATAGCGAGGTAGCTCCGGTTTTAGCACCACTCGCTCTTTTTCAATTCTCGGCATTATTCACTCCTATTTGCTGTTACCAACAAAAAGTCTAGCATAGTGTAAAATTCTTAGCCAAAATGCGGGTGTTAAAGTGGTGGACAGGAAGGAAAATATGAAATTTAGATTCCTTGCTTTGTTAAGTGTTCACAAACTTCATATTGATTTAATTTCCCAGACAAAACATGATTAATTGTATGCTGGCCAGCAGAAATCTTAACTGTAGTAACATTTTTAGATGGATCATATCTAACATCTATAACAGTAAAAACCTCGCCCGCATCAACCACAACTCTTCCCCCTACTTTATTCTCTAATTCTCTATCTAAACTCACTTCCACCCTTTCTAGAGGCAGTAATACATACATGTCTAATTATCTAGACTATAATACATTCAAAGTGAATAAAACTAGTGGAATTGGTGATTTACCATTGACGGTATCTGTAGCTCCTAACTACCTGGCCCTGGAAAGGCCAAAAAAACCAGTGTAAACTGGCCCAGCATATCAAGAATTCATCGCAAGAAAGGAATCAATGGCACGAGTCAGTACTTATCTCAACTTCCCCGGTAACACCGAGGAGGCTTTCAATTTTTATAAATCTGTCTTTGGCACGGAGTTCGTAGGAGATATTGGTCGGATGGGAGAAGTTCCACCTCAGCCTGGGCAAACTCCCCTCAGCGAGACCGACAAAAACCTGGTGATGCACGTAGCGCTACCGATTCTTGGTGACCACTTGCTGATGGGTACTGATGCAACTGAGTCGCTCGGCTTTAAGGTATCTTTTGGCAATAACATCTACATCAATCTGGAACCAGACACTCGCTCCGAGTTGGATCGTCTGTTTAAGCTGCTCTCGGATGGGGGCAAGGTAGAAATGGAGCCACAAGAGATGTTCTGGGGTGATTATTATGCTTCCTGCACAGACAAGTTTGGGGTGAAGTGGATGTTTAATACGCCAAGTAAGGAGTAAGGGCGTTGAGTTAATTCTTTTAAGCAGCTATCTATTTTTCCAATACTTGTTTGATAAAATCAGCAGGAGAAAGAATTGGTATATTCTTATAACTTTTTAAATCAAGTAAGTGTGAATCGCCAGAAACTATATATTCAGCCTGACCTTCAATAGCACAAGCTAAAAATTTAGTATCGTCATGATCTGATTCAAGCTGTGGAATTTCAATGCTTGAGTCAACAATGACACTTATCGCACGCAGGGTTTTTATAAATTTGACTCGCTCATCTTGACTCATTCGTGTACGTTTAATTAATTTTGGTCGAGAAAGAACCGCTTCCACTTCTGCAAGAATATCTGGTGACGTAAACAGCAAAATGACTTGCTGCTCGGCTGCTTCAAAGATGCGGTGAGGAATAGAGTTTTTTCTTAAAAGTGAACTGATGAGTATATTAGTATCAAGTACAACTTTGATTCTTTTCATCAAAAATTATTTTTCAGTACGAACTTCCTCAAGAGAAGCATTTATTTCGTTTTGGAGCTGTTCTTGCTGGTCATCGGGAACTCGATTTTGAATATCTCTAAAAAAGGAGAAGCGCTTTTGCCACTCATTTTTTGTAAATCGATTGGTGGGATCTATCAACATTTCATATTCCTCCGGACTTAGAATTACCGCTGCCGGACGATTATACTTGGTAATCAACACTTTTTCATTGTTATACATCACGCTACCTAAAATATCAGCGAGATTAGTACGAAGATCATCGGTGGAAACTTGTTTCTTAAGATTCATATATTGATAATATTACAAATCTGTACATTTGTCAAATTCATTGTTCTGCAAAACGACTGACAAATTTTTCATTTGGTAAACTTGCGAGTTCCAAATCATCTACAAATGGCATTCCTTCAAGTGGCATGAGGTAACTTTCTGTTGTTTTTGGTGATTTTTTTAACGTTAGTTGATGCGCCTCGCGATTTGAAGTTGTAAAATATCAATATGACCGATCCGGAAAAAACTCGACAAGCGCAAACGGCTGAGGTAGTCAAACAATTAGAGGCCGTTGTTCCCATCGCCAATCAACTCAGATCTTTGATTCCTGTTTTCCAAAGCCAGTATAACATGCTGATTAAGCAAGGCTACATTCCTAAAGCTTTCAGGTTGATGAAAATGGATGCTCGATTGGGATTTATGAAAGGCAAACCACCTGCGCCCTTGCTGAGCAGGAATAATAATTCTGAGCATTTTGGTATGATGATTAATTTTCCCGGATTTATGACTTTATTTGTATTTCCCTGTACTGAAGTTGCCGGCTCCGAAGAAAAAGCAACAAATTCACCAGCAACGCATTTGACCATTGAAGCTGGATTGGATACTGAGGATTATTTTGCTGTCACTAGCAAATTTGACCTAGAATCAGTCGAAAAACTGCTAGATTCAATTATTGGAAAAGAAATTGCGCCCTTAGTGGCTGCTGAGGAAGAAAGAAGAGCGGCAGTGAGGCGTAATGCTGCCAATAAAATCAAGGATAGAGATCGCCGGCGTCGGGGGAAATTTGGGCAACAATTCCGAGAATTGTTCAATAGAAAACTGTAAAAATCACCAAACTACTTCCCTACTCATACCTCAAAGCATTCAGGGCCGAAATGTGCGTGGCCCGTTTGGCTGGATAAAATCCGGTAAGAACACCCACCAGAAAAAACACCCGACGGGACAAGGAACGCGCTATTTGGGTAAATCTGACACGCACGCAGCCTTTCACCTTAAAGCTAACAAAACTTCACACTGTATTTAATACTAGCAAACATCAGGCTGCAGACAAAGATGGGAAAATTTAAATAATTATCTGAATACGAGCTAAACTCAAAAGTAATTTAGAAAACCTCCTGAACTGGTTCTTCCTCCTGGCCTCGCCTCTCAACCGTCATTGAGCCAAAAGTCGTTTTCTCAACAACAACAGAAAACCGCGCCTGTTTTTCGGTAAATTCTTTGACCAACCAAACCGGAATTCCTTGTGTTGGCTCATAAAGTGCGAAATGCACTTGAGCTGGCTTACTAGCCATTTCCAGCAAATCACCACCATAAATGCCCGCTTGATCTGGGCCGAAAAAGGCTGGTGTATAGCCATATTTTTCTTGACCGTACCAATGATAAAGATAAGCCCAAGTAGTGTTGTAATTGTACGGTGAAACCAGAGAAGAAATAGTGAACGGCTGCCCTGCTGCCTGGATATAGGTAGAGTCGATCAGCTGCAGTTTTTCTTTCATGGTGGTGCCGGTCTGGATAGCCACCGGATGCTGGCCGGTTTGGTTGGAAAATCGTAACTGCTCAATATTAGTAAGCAAAAACAGGGCCATCAGAGCTAAAACTAGTACAGCACTCAGCCGCTGCTTCCCCTGAATTTGCTTAAGCATACCGGCGGAAAAAACAGTCAACAATGGTGCCAAACCAATAAAAATATGATATGAACCGCGAGCCTGCCAAGAAATAAGGAAAAGCGGCGATAGCAGCACTAGTGAGAAAAATAATCTTGTTTGCCGGGGTAGCTTTTTATAGACAAACCAAAGGGTGAAGATGAAGATTACGACCGATAATATTGGTTTGGTGGGAAAATAGGTGTAACCGATAATGTCGAGATAATTACTAACAATAGCAATTACTTCTTCAGAGGCACTCGACATGGTGCTGTTGAGTTGGTCAAATACTGCCAGCGGGTGGAAAATCCCTCGCACCAGCAACATTACTTGCGTGAGCATCATGCTGGCTGTGGTCAGGATATAGACCAGTGCTGCCGCGAAAAGCTGCTGAGTCCGAAAAACCGGCGTTTGGCCGAGGTGTCGCGCTAACAACCAAGCCATCGCCACCACTCCAAACAAATAAAGGGTATAAATAACTGCTTGGTTGGAAAGCCCAAGAAACAGCACCAGCAACCAAAGTTCGGCTGGTTGCTTGAGCCAAAAAACACGATAGAGAAAGTAATAAAACGCCGGAATAGTAATGAGCGCCAACATCGGGTTGGATAGCCAAGTTCCCATTTGGGCTGCGTCCACGGAAAAAGTGAAGAAAAGAAGTGTTAGTAAAAACGCGCGCCGAGAGCGGAAAAGTTGCCAAGACAATTCACCAAGAGGCAAGAGCGCCAACATACTCAGTATACCCAAAATTCCAGATACCACTTGCGGATTGCCATTACCCAAAGCATAGAGCGGCGCAATCACGTAGTAGTACAGCACGCCGTGATAAACAGTATCACTGGTACCGCTAGCAGACGGCCCCTGGATTTTAATATCTTTCTCCTCAATCATCTGGTGGACAATAATCGCGTCCCGAGCCTGATCGTACCAAAACAAAACATTATTGTTACTGATCAGCCAGAATCGAAAGAGGCTGCCGGCGAGGAAAAATAAGAGATAAATCAGGATTCGCTGTTTGAAAGTTTTGAAATTTTTGAAATTTTGCGGGGAATTTTTTGCTGCCATGAGTTTTAATGTAGCACAGGAGCGAGCTGAATGGGATAGATCACTGTCAGCAATGCTCATTTCATTCGGGCGGAGGAGGTGGGATTCGAACC
>CAZESB010000010.1:0-8707 GCA_964515115.1 uncultured Pseudomonadales bacterium
ATTAACGCTGAAAATGCCGGCCAGTTTGAGCGCACCCTGATTATTGTGGATGAAGGGGCGAGTGTACATTACGTGGAGGCTTGCACTGCCCCCACCTTCTCTACCGGCTCACTCCACTCGGCGGTAGTGGAAATTTATGTCAAAAAAGGTGGCCGCTGCCAGTACACCACGGTGCAAAATTGGTACAAAAACGTTTACAACCTGGTGACCAAAAGAGCGCTAGTCGAGGAAGAAGGCGAGATGATTTGGGTGGATTTCAATATGGGTTCAAAAGTGACGATGAAGTATCCTAGTTTTATTCTAGCTGGTCAGGGCGCCAGGGGCGAGACGCTGTCGATGGCTTTGGCCGGCGCTGGTCAGCATCAAGACACTGGTTCTAAAGCTATTCACCTGGCGCCCCACACCAGCTCCAGCATTATTTCTAAATCTATCAGCAAGGGTGGTGGCAGGACCAGTTATCGGGGTTTGATCAATATTGGCCCTCACGCCAAGAACAGCAAAAATACCGTCATTTGTGATGCCTTGCTGCTTGACGGCCAGTCGCGCTCAGACACTTATCCGGTGGAGCGGATTTATAATTCTGAGGTGGCAGTTCAGCATGAGGCCACGGTTTCTAAAATCGGCGAGGATCAGCTTTTTTACTTGATGAGTCGGGGAATTACTGAAGAAGATGCCAGCAAAATGATTGTCAACGGTTTTATCGATGACCTGGTGCGTAAGTTGCCGCTGGAATACGCGGTAGAAATGAATCGCCTGATTGATCACGAAATGGAAGGCTCGATTGGTTAATGATGAAAGCAAAGAAAATTGTTGTCGGCAAAGATGAGTTTAGAGAGGTGGTTATTGAGAAACCAGGAGAATATTTAGTGGTTTTGGCGGCTAGCGGCGCCGAGGCGGAGATCAAGGGCGCTTTTGTAGCCGATGGCAAAGCCAATTTCGAAGTGTCGGTGGTGGTGCACCACCAGGCGCCGCACACTCAAGCCAAGACCATGCTCAGAGCTGTAGGCAAAGATACGGCCAAGCTCAAGCTGGCCGGCCGGATTATTGTTGACAAAAAATGCAGCAACATCAATTCTTTTTTAACTGAAAGAGTCTTGCTGCTATCACCGACCGCCGTGGCCGAATGTATCCCTGATCTGGAAATCGAGTCCGATGACGTCCGCTGTTCACACGCGGCCAGCATCACCAAGATTCCGGAAGAACACCTTTTTTACTTGATGAGTCGAGGTTTAGACCGATCTGAGGCTGAAAAGATGATTGTTGAAGGCTTTTTATCACTTGATGACTAACGATAACCAAATGCTAACTCTAATCACATTAATTTCTTTTAATTTTAGGTAATAAGCAACCTTGGCGCTCTCATATCCTAATAAATAGCACCAGCTAACGACTTTATAGTATAATTATAGTATAATACAAAAACTATTTATTTGGCAAGACTTATGTTGAAAGAAGAAATTAATAACGGTATTGGTGAAAATGGTGAAAACAAACTTAATCCCGTAGATACTCCAACGGCTGAAAATTCTCACCAAGATGAGCGTGATCTCAATCAAGGCTCACACCCCAATGGCAGCAACGGCAGCCGCGAAAACAGTCATCGCCCGTTTGAACGGTCTGCCGATCTGGACAGTTTGGTGGATTTTATTGGCAAAGTAGCTGCCGAAAACAAAATCTTGCCCAAGATTATCCAAGAAGCCAAGCGAACAGTAAAATTTGAAGGCGATTCCACCGCTACAGCCACGGTCACTGAAACTATTGCTCATTTTTACAGTCTAGAAATAGCCAGACTGCTGTTAACCCAGCCAGAGAGTTACTTTTGTTTGCGCCAACCTATTTTTACCGATAATCCCAATCTTTTAGGTTCGATGTTGTTGGCTTTATCGGGGCGATTACGACCGGAAAATTGTCACATCAATACTGAGATGATGATAGGCACCCAGGCAGCGTTGCTTTTGAAGAAGGATTTTGGCCAAATTTTGACGAGGGCCTACCAGCGCAATTTGGAGGCTTATGATGGACTGCAGGTTGAAAGAGCTAAGCCTCTTTCTAGAGCTATCAACAACATAGCTTTACGTGGTGGACGCATCAATGAGATTTTTACCTCGGTGATTAAAGATTTGGAACCTACCCTAATGCCTGAAGCTAAATTCGGAGATTTGCCGCCGATGTGGTATCAGGAGCAGATCTATAAAGCGCCTCAATTGCGCTCGATTGAATTTAACCCAAGTGAGCTGGAGAAAACTGCCCGCGAAATTGTGGCGGGCATGATTAAGCGTGAGGTTTTGGCAGATCATCCCAATCCCACCGCGGTCGATTTTTATGATGCGGCTGTCCAGGCGGTGCTTTTTGCTCCAGAAAGCCTCTTCATCTTGAAAGATATTTTGCGCAACCCCAGTCTTCCCGAAGAGGTGCGACAGAGTCTTCGAGAGTGGATAGAGGGCCGACTTTATTCTTCCAGCGTGATACCTGAGAAAATCCTGGCCAGCCGATTTGGTTACCAATTGCAGCAGTGTATCGATAATGTTGCTAGAATTTTTGCTCTCAAACACAATTTTGGAGCAGATAAAGTTTCGGAATTAGCCAATACTCCTAAAGGTATTGATAATTTTGGTCCGAGCGATTTTCAATTGCGAAAATTGGTGTATCGCACGGAGAATCCTTCAAAGATACTGGGGCTGAGTTTGGTAAGTAGGAGAGATCGAAAGCAACTCAGACAAATTCCTCGAGCTCAATATTTTCTGCTGGCTGACGAATTGGCCAGTGTTGCCCTCGAGCGGCAAGATAAAGCGCTTTTAGATTCGCGGCAACTTGATGATTATCTAAAAGTTCACGATATTTTGGACCGGCTCCCCAGAATTGCGACTCAATACCATTTAGAGCGGGAGGAAATTGAACAATCGGCTCGTGAAGCTGCTCAGAATTTACTGGCTGCTGGAGAAATTGGTGAGTTGATTGGCCAGACAGGGGAACCGATGGCTAAGTGGGGACATTTTTTTGATTCGGTATTTAAGGAAGTGTTTAATAATGCCGAGAGTCCTTTCTCCTTAAAGTGTATGAGTGAAGATTATGACCACACTAGAAGTTGCCGGCAGATTTTGGAAGCTTACCGCCAATTTTTGGAACAGCCGAGCTTGGCTGGTGGTAATGGCAAGTTTACGCCTGAGCAGCAGATCGCGATGCAGGTATTAGTTAATGCCAAGCAATATATGGCTACGTTGCTTAAGCAGCTGATTTTACAAGCGCGCTTTGGTGTGGAAACTGAAGATGAGCTGTCGGACTCGAAGGCTGATCGGGTTAAAGTTGAAGCCAAGAACCGCTTGCCGAGATTTTTAAGAAAATCACTCACACCCAGGCAGCAGTTTGCAGAAATGTGGCAGCCGGTAGCTGGTTATTTGGCTGCTTTACCTCATTCCTGATTTTGTCCTAATCGACACTAACTCGACCTTTTTCTAACCTGGTACAATAGACCCATGTTTAATCCCGATGAAATTAAGCGCGATTTCCCCATCCTGCGGCGCCAGGTAAGCGGCAAGCCGCTGGTTTATTTAGATAACGCTGCCACTAGTCAGAAGCCTCGCCAGGTGATTGAGGTCATGACGAAATTTTATGAGCAGCACAATGCCAATGTGCATCGGGGAGTCCACACTTTGTCGGATGAGAGTACTGAAGCTTGGGAGAGTGCCAGGCAGACGATTGCTGGCTTTTTTGGCGCCGATGAGATGGAGTTGATCCTAACCAGGAATACAACTGAGTCGCTGAATGGTGTGGCTTACGGCTGGGCGGATCATCGACTGCGGCCCGGTGAGGTGATTTTGACCAGCATTCTTGAGCATCACTCTAATTTGGTGGTCTGGCAAGAAGTGGCTAAAAGAACCGGTGCGGTGGTGGAGTATGTGGGCTTAACTGATGATGGCAAGCTGGATTTGGCGGATTTAGAGGTTAAACTTGATTCCGGTAAGGTGAAGTTAGTGAGTTTGACCCAAGTTTCCAATACTTTAGGTGCGGTGGTGGACTTGAGTCGCGTGAGGGAAATCATTGAAGCTCGCTACCAGCCCGGTGAGAGGCCGAGGGTGGTAGTGGATGGGGCCCAGGCTGTGCCTCACTTGCCGGTGGATTTTGCCAAACTGGGGGTGGATTTCTATGCCGCCAGCGGTCACAAACTCCTGGGCCCCATGGGTAGCGGCATCCTGTTGGTCAAAAAAGAACTACTAGAATCAGAAGAAATGCAACCGTGGTTTTTTGGCGGCGGCATGATTGCCGAAGTGAGCACTGAAGCGACGGTTTTCAGCGAAAACCTTGTTGACCGCTTTACTCCGGGCACTCCAGATGTGGCCTCAGCTGTCGGTTTGGCCGCGGCTTGCCGCTATCTCGACTCTTTAGGTATGGAACAGGTGACCGCTCACGACTTAGAATTAGTAGCCTACGCCCTTTCGGAATTGCAAAAAGTGCCTGAAATTAAACTCATCGGCCCACTCGAGGCTGGCAACCTCGCTGCCCCGGATCGGCTTGGTTCGGTAGCCTTTTTGCACCAGCACGCTCACGCTCATGATGTGGCCCAAGTGCTCAACAGCGAAGGTGTAGCTGTCAGGTCTGGCCATCATTGCGCCATGCCGCTGCACACTGCCAATGAATGGATTGCCACTACTCGCGCCAGTTTTCAGGTTTACAATTCGAAAAAAGATATCGACGCCCTGATTTTAGCCCTGGAAAAAGTAACCAAGATTTTCAGCTAGCCTATGAACGATTTGTATCAACAAGAAATTCTCAACGCTGCTAAAGACAAGAAACACTACGGTGAACTTGCTGATGCCGACGGTCAATCGACTCACTATAATGCTGCCTGTGGTGATAAAATTTCCGTGCAGGTCAAGTTTGCCGCTTCATCTACCGGGCAGCCGGCCACCAAACCCCTCGACCAAACCATCATCGAAGACCTCAGGTGGCAAGGCGAAGGTTGTGTCATCAGCCAGGCGGCGATGAGCCAACTCAGCCAGGCAGTCATCGGCAAAAAAGCCGGGAAAATTCGACAGCTAACGGATCAGGATCTGCTTGATTTGCTCCAGCTGGACAGTATCTCGCCAGGGAGAAAAAGTTGCCTGCGGATTGGTCTCCAGGCTTTGCAGAAAGCGTTGGGCTAAAATATTAAAATATAATGAACTCAATAAATTTGGTAGACTTATAGCAATGAGAATTTACTTAGGCTCAGAAAATCCAGTAAAAATCAATGCGGTTACTGCCGCTGCCAGCGAAACCTGGCCAGACGTGCAAGTAACCGGCTGTAACGTGCCTAGTGGCATCAATGATCAACCGCGCTCCGACGCAGAAACCAAACTCGGTGCTCTTAATCGTGCTCGGGCAGCACTGGAAGACGGCCTGGCTATGCTCAGCCGCGACAACCAGCCTATCGACGGGGAAAACATTCTTGGTCTTGGCCTAGAGGGTGGAGTTGAGGATGTTGACGGAGAAATGTGGAGTACTGTCTGGTGCGCTGTGGTTGATTCGCTGGGTAATCAGTTTTTCTCCAACGGCGCCCGTTTCCAGATTGATGAAATCATTGCAGCCAGAATCAGGGATGGCCAAGAACTGGGGCCGGTTGCCTCTCAAGTTGCCGGCGAGAGCAATGTCAACCGTAAACAGGGTTTTATTGGTGTTATCACCAACAATTTTGTTGATCGTACCGAAGAATACACTGCCATTGCTAAGCTCACCATTGGCCTCTGGTATGGTCGTCATTGGAAGAACAAACTGGACCAGTAATGTCAAGCAACCGATGTCAATTAACTGAAAGCAACTTATGAGTCCAATGCCATTGCCCGCTCCCCAACAATATCGAGCCAGATTTGAAGACAAAGTGGTGCATAACGAAAAATTTACCCAGTTTAAGTTCGAGTTAGTTGAGCCGCACGAAATGCCCTTTGTAGCCGGCCAGTACGTTTCGATTAAAGTCTCCGAGCGGGGAGACCGACGATCTTACTCGATTTCCAGCTCGCCGGATATCAATCACGGTTTTGAGACCTTAGTTGATCTTACCCCTGGAGGCATGGGCAGCACTTTGCTGAACAATCTTCAGTTTGGGGATGAGATTGAGGTTTTGGGGCCGCTGGGGCAATTTGTCATCGATCCCCAAAGCCAAGAAAACGAGCTGGTTTTTGTGGCTACTGGCTCTGGTATTTCTCCCTTTAAAGCCATGATTTTAGACCAACTGCAAGTCAAGCAAGATACCAGACCGATTACCCTCTATTGGGGCTTGCGTTACGCTCAGGAGCTTTTTTGGCAGGATGAGTTTATCGAATTAGTCGAAAATTACCAAAATTTTCACTTTACGCCCGTCCTTTCCCGCCCACCGGAAGAGTGGCCGCTTTCCAGAGGTCGAGTGACCGATATTCTCGCAGCCAAGGAATTCAATGACCGAACGGGTTTTTACCTCTGCGGCAATGAAAACATGATCGCAGACGCCGTCAAGCTGCTCCAAGAAAAAGGTATTGATTCTCAGTACATCCACCACGAGAAATTTTTTTAAGATTAAGGTATAGTGAAAATTCATGACAGTTCAAAGCAAGCAAATTGGCAAGTATAAAGTAGAAGTCATTCGCGACAAATGCATTGGTGCTGCTAGCTGTGTGGCTATTGCTCCAGCTGTGTTTGAGCTGGATGAAGAGCAAATCGCCAGGGTTATTTCTCAAGCTGGCAATGATGACGAGACCAAGTTGTTGGCGGCTCAAAGCTGTCCCACCGCCGCAATTGTTGTCACTAACACCGAAACCGGCGATCAAGTTTGGCCAATTAAGTAATAATATGATATAAATAACTAAGGAAAAAATGAAAAATATCCATCTCCTCATTGGAACTATTGTTATCACTATCGTGATGATCGTGGCAGTGGCAGCACTATTTTCCGGAAATGACTCTACCCAACAAACTGCTCTGAACGTGCCAGCCGGGGAACTTATGCCTGCTGCTCCTCACATAAAAGGCGCAACGGAATCGGCCACGGTCACGATTGTTGAGTTTAGCGACCTTCAGTGTCCGGCTTGTAAAGCTGCTCAGCCTTTGGTTGAGCAAGTTTTAGCCCAATACCCCGAGGATGTCCGGTTGGTTTACCGGCATTTTCCGCTTGATTCCATTCATCCCAACGCCTGGACTGCGGCTGCGGCTACAGAAGTGGCGGCGCTCAACGGCAAGTTTTGGGAGATGCACGATCTGCTTTTTGCCAACCAACTCGAGTGGGAAAGTATCCGCAGCCGCGACGATCTTTATGAAACCTTTGCCGGTTACGCCGAGCAATTAGAGATTGACAAAACCGAGTTCCTAGAGAAAATAGAAGCAGATGATATTAAAGCCAAAGTGCAAGAGGACGCGGCCACTGCCGCCAGACTCGGTATCGCGGCTACACCAACATTCTTTGTGAATGGACAACAAACCCCTGCCCCTCAACTCATGTCCACCGTTGAGTCACTTGTATCAGCAGCTCCAGCAGCCGCCGAGCAAGAGTAAATTTAAATACGGTTAACTTAAGGTAATAAGTTACAGTAATAAAATGAGTAAAAAAGGGGATAGATGAACAAATATACTCCATATCTACTGCCGCTGGTAGTTCTCAGCGTGGTATTCTTTTTAGTTTTCCGTTGGTACAACGCTCGCACCGAGCAGCTGAGACCGGATCTTTTTGGTGAAGGCGTGCAAATTGAAAACCTAACAGACGATGAACTGCTCGACACTTTTGACGAAAGCAGCGATCTAGAAACCGTTCAACTCGAGAGAGTCGCTCCTCCAACCACTGAAGATGAAACAGCCGAACCGGAAACTCCAGCAGCCACTCTGGCCGAAGGGGTGATTCGCTACACGGTTCAAGACGACAGAGCCAGGTTTAGTGTCATCGTTACCCTACCGATGGAGGCAGAGAACTATCATGTTTGGATTCGTGATGCTGAAACCGACACCGACAGATACGTTTTCACCCTGTCTGAGCAAAAAGGTGGTTTCCTAGGCAGCGCTTCCATTCCGGTTGACCAACTGCCGGTTGAAGTGCTAGTTGCCAGAGGTAGCCAGACAGAAATGGGCACAGTGCTGCTGCGCGGTACTTTGGAGGCGCCGGCAACCGAATAGTTGCCCACACTTATATACTCGATTTGCTTCTTGAAGTGTTTCTCGAGTATGATAGGCTTAAATAAGTTACAAAAAATTGCTACATCAAAGCAATTGAGTAAAAGGTAGTATTTAAAAATTATTCCGCCACAGGCGGAAAGAAAAAGGAGAAGTTATGGCAGGCGCATCTGCATACTCGTACACCAATGCCAAAGGGCAGAAATATTATCTGCACACCAAGGAAGTAACCCTGAAAAATGGCCGTGTTCAACGCATTTATTACTTCGCCAGAGATATCCGCGATGGCGCTCTTGACGCAGTTCCGGCTGGCTACGAAGTCATGGAAACCAAACGCACCAACATGCCGGTGCTGAAGAGATCAAAATAATTTGCTTTTTGATTGAAATTAAGCCCCTCCTCGTGAGGGGCTTTTTTGTGGTGAGACTTTTGCCAGGAGTTCGTTACAATAGCGGTACTGATTATGCCGATTATCACCGTTGAGCAAGCCTATGAACGCCTAAAAACCGTCAAAGACCCGGAGTTGGGGATTGATTTAGTTAGTCTGGGTTTAATTTATGATGTCACTGTGGTTGAAGTGCAGGAAAAATCGCCGGCAAAA
>CAZESB010000010.1:8807-24185 GCA_964515115.1 uncultured Pseudomonadales bacterium
TTTTTTGGTCTTGAAGGCTTAGATCCTAATCAAGACATAACGGTGGAATTGACCTTTGATCCACCGTGGTTTCAGGATATGATGAGTGAAGAAGCAAAAGCAGAACTGGGATTTTAAGAGGATTTTAAAATGCAAGCAAATATGCAACCGAGTACGCAACCAAGTGCGCCAAAACCAAAAGTCTTTCTTGGCAGCGATCATGGTGGTTTTGACTTGAAAAATTCCGCCAAAAAATGGCTGGAGCAGTGGGGTTATGAAGTTGAGGACCTGGGTGCTCATTCTCATGATCCGGTAGACGATTATCCGCAGTACGCTTTTGAAGTGGCGGAAGCAGTGGCCGCCGCTCCAAACCAGGCTGTCGGTCTACTTTTTTGTCGCTCTGGCGGCGGCATGGCAGTGGCAGCCAACAAAGTGCCTGGGGCTATTGCTATTGAAATCAACAGTGTCACTGCAGCTGAACACGCCAAACTCCACAATAACGCCAACATTGCCTCGCTTTCAGCCGACTGGTTGAGCGAAGACCAGGCTAAAGTCATCGTCAAAACCTTTCTTGTTACCGCTTTCTCTGGTGATGACCGCCACACGCGGCGCCTGGCCCAAATTGCGCAATACGAACAGCACTAGGAAAATCAGACATGAACTTTTATCCAGCTATCTTAAGCGACGACCAAGCTACCATCGAAAAACAGCTGGCAGCAGCCCTGGAGCTGGAAGCGATCGATGCCATTCACTTTGACATTCTCGATGGTTATTTTGCCGACAATCTCACTGTCACACCCGCAGATCTTACCAGGTTTGATTTTGCCGAAAAGCAAATTGATCTCCATCTGATGACACACGAACCCCTGGACGCGCTTTATGAAACCCGAGATTATCCGGATTTACCGGTCAGAAGTGTGATTGCTCAGGTGGAAAAACTTGGCTCTCAGGCTGCTTTTATCAAGGATGCCAAAAATGAAAATTGGCGGGCTGGTCTGGGGCTAAACTTGTTCACTCCACTTGAGGAAATTGATGATCAAAGTTGGGAAAATTTGGATATTTTGCTGATTATGGGTATTGAAGCCGGGTTTCAGGGTCAAAAATTCAATTTTTCCGCCCTGGAAAAGGTTCAGGCGGTGGCTGAACTAATTCAACAACGAGAATTGCCGGTTGAAATTATGGTTGATGGCGGTGTTAAACTGGATAACGTTATCGCCATTGCTGAAGCAGGCGCCAACAGTGTGGCTATTGGCAGTAGTTTTTGGCAGGCTGCGGACCTACACCAAATGCTTGACCAATTTCAACAACAAGTGACCACCAGCGAAAGCAGAAACGAAAGCAAAAATGATTAAAAAAGATCTGCAGATTCCCTCACCCAAAACCGAGCCGTACATCAAGCGCGTGGCCATTTTTGGCAGTGCCGATGTTGATCCGCAGCATCCGCTCTACGAAGAAGCCTTCAATGTAGCCCGAACTCTGGCCTATCACGACAAACTGATTGTGGACGGCGGTGGACCTGGAGTGATGGATGCTGCCACCAAGGGTGCCCAGGCTGCCGGCGGCAAATCTTTAGTGGTGACTTTTTACCCCGATGATGCCCCCGAATTTGAGGGCCGGCTTGATGATAATACCGCCGACGAAGAGATCAAAACCGCCAATTACATCGAGAGAATGTTTGGCTTGATGGAGAATGCTGATATTTTTATTTGTTTTCAGGGAGGCACCGGCACCTTGAGCGAGTGGGCTACGGCTTGGGTGTTGGCTCATTTGTATTACGGTAAGCACAAACCGCTGATTTTGTACGGCAATTTTTGGCATAATTTGATGCGAGTGATTAACGACAGCTTTTTTATTGGCGATAAAGAAAAAGAACTTTACAAAATTGTCAGCAATGAAGCGGAATTAATGGAAGCGATGAATGAGTTCGAAGCGGAAATGAAAGAGCGCTACCGCGAGGCAGCGATCTCAGCCAAAGCCAGAGAAGAGCAGGAAGCAGCGCAAAAGGAGGGGCACTATCATGCTTGATGTCGTTAGCATCGGCTCTGCCCTGATCGACATTTTTGTTCATTCGGATCAATTTTCCTTGAAATCAGGCGAGCAAGGAGTGTTGCTCTGCCAGCGGCTGGGGGACAAGATTGAGGTCGATAATTTTACCTTGCGCACCGGCGGTGGCGGCGGCAACACTGCGGTTGGCTTTGCCAGGATGGGTTTTAGTACTGGCGTAATTTGTGAAACCGGCAAAGATGCTTGGTCACAGATTGTCGTCGACGAATTTCACCGAGAATATGTTGCCACTAATTATCTAGTATCTGAAAGACTGGAAAACACGGGTGGATCAGTGATTTTAAATAGTGGTGCCGGCGACAGAACGGTGCTAGTTCACCGCGGCGCTTCCTCCATGCTTGACCCTCATGATATTCCGGAAAAGGTTTTGCCCCATTTGCGTTGGTTGCACTTGTCAAGTATTGCTGGACGATTGGAAACGATCAAGGTTATTTTTGAAGCGGTCAGAGCAGCTGGTTTTACTAAACTTTCTTGGAATCCGGGCAAGAGCGAACTTGATTTGCTTGATTCCGGCCAGATTCCGGCCAACAACATGCCAGTCGAGGTGCTTTTTCTCAATCAAGAAGAATGGGAAAGATTAGCCAGCCGCCATCAAGAATTAATTGAACAGATTCCGCAAATTATCATCACTAATGGTGCTGAAGGTGGTGTTTTGCTGCGTCAAGGCGAAGAAATCAGGTATAAAGCCATTCCCGGCGACGTGGTGGACTCGACTGGGGCGGGAGATGCGTTTGCAGTTGGCTATGTTTCTGCTGTACTATATAGAAAGGAGCCTCAAGAAGCTTTGCGCTGGGGAGCCAGAAACGCGCACTCAGTCATTCAGCAGGTTGGGGCTAAACCTGGTCTATTAAAAAAGATGCACATGGAGATCGAATAAATGCGAAATATCCTGCCTATTTTACTTGGAACCTTGTTATTTGCTTTGGTGACTTTTGTGGCTGGTTCAGTTAAAGCCGCTACTTTGGAGCTGGAAAAAATCGGCACCGCCAATTTCAGCCCGGGGGCAACAACCTGGACCTATTACGGCACTAACCCGATTTTTCAAGGCACCGCTTCTCCTTCAGCGGCGGTAAGTTTGAGTGTCAACAGCGCCGCGGAAGCGTCCGCTACGGCTGATACAGCTGGCAACTGGTCGCTCACCCCAACCTCGCTCAGCATGGTCGGTAGTTACAATATTTTAATTAGTTCGGGCGCTGAAAATGTTGCCTTCACTCTTAATATTGCCTCGGCTACCACTACCACCGATGCTACGGCCAGCGCCACCCCTGTTGGCACTACTTCAGGTAACATTGATTACCCCGAGACGCTGCCAGAAACAGGCTCACATGATTTACTTTTGCTGTTCGGCCTTGGCGGCGTTTTGCTGATTGCCGGCATTGCCAGCGGCGCTCTGCTTAAAGACTAATACAGAAAGTCCTTTTACTGCCCATGTCAGATCCGCAGCCAGCTGATTACCAGACTATTCTTCAAGCTGAAATCCAAGAACTCAAGGACCGAGTAGAGAGTGCGGTCATGCCCGAGGAAATGAAACGTAAAGTTTCCAAGGATATTATTGCCCTGGAGAGAAGCGTGGCGCTGGGTAGTTACGACGAGAAGTACGAAAAGGTTTCCAAGTACATTGATTGGGTGTTGAGGGTGCCTTGGGAAAAACAGTCGCAGGACATTTTGGACATCAACCGTGCCATTGAAGTTTTCAACAAACATCATTATGGCATGCAGGAGGTCAAAGACCGGTTTTTGGAGTACATTTCTGTGCTTAAATTGCGTCAAGACCAGTTTGCCGATAGCGAGTTTCGGGCGCCGGTACTGCTGCTGGTGGGCTTGGTCGGTACCGGTAAAACTACTTTTGCTTATTCGCTGTCCGAGGCTCTAGGCAGGGAGCTGGTGCGGATTCCCTTTGGCGGGATGGGCAGCGCTTCGGAGTTGAGGGGTGATTCCCGCCTGAAACTAGGCTCGGAGCCAGGTCGGGTGATCAAGGGCATTTGTGAGACAGGTGTGCGTAATCCAGTCATTCTTTTGGACGAGATTGATCGGGTGGCTAAAGAAGTTAATCGTGACGTTATGGGGGTGTTGGTAGAGCTGCTTGATCCTAAACAAAATCACGCTTTCCGAGATTCATATCTGGATTATCCGGTTGATTTATCTCAAGCTATTTTTCTAGCTACCGCTAACAACACCACCGATATTGCCACAGCCGTACTGGACCGGCTGGAACGAATCAGCATGCCGTCTTACACTGATGATGAAAAAGTTGTTATTGCTAAAGATTATATTTTACCCGGCTTGTTAGAGGACTCGGGCTTGAAGCCGGAGCAGTTTATTATTCAAGATGATGTTTGGCCGGTGGTGGTGCGACCTCTGGGTTATGACGCCGGCATCCGGACTTTGCAGCGCACTTTGGAGGGTGCGGTGCGCAAAGCTGCCAGAATTATTGTGGAAAGAGGTTTTGATCAAGTGGTGATTACTCAAGAAAACCGCAAAATTTTCTTGCCTGTTTATTAAACTCATTGCCAAACTCCCTTCATCTTACTTTCGTTCCTATTTGGCAGTGAGCTCACTAGTTTTTGGTTTTTTCGCAAAATTTTTCTGCAAAATGTTTCAAAATAACTTATACTATGGCTATGGATGTGAATCAGAAGCTGAATCAGCAAGATCAGTTGAAGGAGTTGTACCAGCGGCTTGAGGCTGACGCGCCCAACTTGCCTCTGGCAAAAAGGGCGACTGATATTGTGCCTGGGGAAGGGCCGGCCACAGCGGAAGTGATGTTTATTGGTGAGGCGCCAGGCTACCATGAAGCAGTCCAGCGCCGGCCGTTTGTCGGGCGGTCGGGCCAGTTTTTTCGCCAAACCCTCAACGATTTAGACATTGACGATCAAGGAGTTTACATCAGCAACGTGGTCAAAGCCCGACCGCCCGACAACCGCGACCCCACCCCGGCCGAGCTAGCGGCCTACAAGCCTTACCTGGACGCGGAGATCAAGATCATCAAGCCGGTTTTAATCGTTACCCTCGGCCGGTTCAGCATGGCCAAATTTCTGCCTGAAGTCAGAGTTTCCCAAGTTCATGGCAGACTGCATAAAGTCAGGTGGAATGGCGCCACCACTTTTGTCTTGCCGATGTACCACCCGGCTGCCGGCTTGCGCAACCCCAGCGTTAAACAAGCTTTTATCGCCGATTTTGCCAAAATCCCCAAGGCAGTCGACTGGATCAAGTCTAAACAAGCCGAGTTGCAGTTTGCAGACACAATTAGAGAAACGCTGTTGTAAGTCTGTTATAAGTTATAATAAACCTTATGCTCCTACCTTTAATGTTAGTCCCCATTTTTGCTGCCATCAGTTCGATTTTTATTTATCAGCTGAACGGCAAAAAAGAAGTGCTGCGCCTCGACCTGGTCCAGTTTTTTTATGCTTTCATCCTTTCGCCGGTGCTTTTTGTCTGGCTGAAAAGCATTATTTACGTGCTGCTTCGGTCTGAGATGAGGATCAGCCTTAATCCTTCGCAACTTTTTTTGGTGGACACGGCTTTTAGCACTATTTTTTTGTATATTTTTGCTTTTGTAGTGATGCACTCGCTCACCAAGAGCTTCAGTTTGAAGCGCGGCCATGATCCGCTTTACGATGTTTTTCGCCATTCAGAATATTTTCATCTCTGGATTACTCACTTGGTGATCCATCTGGGCATTTTGCTGGTTTTTAATTTGGTGGCGTTGGTCAATATTTTTGTATCTTTCGAACTGGAAATCACCCGAGCCGTTTTCCGAGTGATCGCCAGCTCTGGTATTTTAGGTGGCATCCTCCTTTTTACCAGCATGTGGCTTTCCGATCCCAAACAACAAAAAGCCAACTACATGAGGGTGATTAAGCTGGCTGCGGGTATCTTATTTTTGGGTAATGTGGTAGGCTACTTTATCTTTGACGTCCCCTTTGCTCCTCAATACAGCTTTTACTGGTGGAACTCGTTTGCTTTAGCGGCCTTTGTTTCCCTTTCTTTGTTTGCTTATAAATCGGAACGGGCTCAAAATTTGTTTGAAAAGATAATTTCGTGGTTTAAACACCATAAGTGGGATTTTCGGACGCAACTGTTCGAATAAAAATAAAATTACGTAACTCGACTTGTTTTCCTGGGGGAAATCAAGCTTATTAATTAGACAGAAAACTAGCAAAAGGAGTAATCAATGTCTCAATTAAAATTAATGTCTCTGGGTGGCATGGGTAAAGTGACCCAAAATATGTACGCCTATGAGTTTGAAAATGAAATTCTATTGGTGGACTGTGGCATCGGTTTTCCGGACAACTACATGCCTGGAGTAGATATTTTGATTCCGGATGTTAGTCACTTGCTTCGTCGCCTGGAAGAAGGGGCCGCGATTGCGGGAATGATTTTGACTCATGGCCACGACGACCACATCGCCGCCACCCCCTATTTGTTGCCTGAACTGCCCGATTTTCCTATCTACGCTTCGCTGCTGACGACTGCTTTTGCCAGAATGCGGATGAAGGAGGGTAACGCCAAGCAGATAGTGCACGAAGTGACGGATGGGGAGGAAATTAAAATTGGCAAAAATTTTAGAGTGGAATTTTTAAATGTCACTCACTCGGTGCCGGACACCAAACACCTGATTATTCGCACGCCGGTAGGCATTATTTACCACGGCACGGACTTCAAACTAGACCGTGAGCCGGTTGACGGCCGAGTCACTGACACCAAGCGAATCAGTGCTCTCAAAGATGAAAAAGTACTTTGCATGCTGGTTGATTGTTTGAGGATTGAGCGAGATGAGCCGACCAAGTCGGAATCGACCACTGGGCCGGCTATTGAAAAAACCATGCGCGAAACCAAAGGCAAGTACATTATTACCTTGATGAGCTCGCATATTCACCGGATTCAACAAGTGGTGACCGCGGCGGCCAAACACCACCGGAAAGTGGCTTTTATCGGCCGCAGTGTTGAGCAAAATGTCAAAAATGCCCTCGAACTCAATATGCTCACCATTCCTAAGGGCATGAAAATCGACAAACGAGAGATCGAAAATTATGCCGATGACGAGCTGTGCTTGATTGTGGCGGGGGCGCAGGGGCAAGAAGGCTCGACCTTGATTAGGGCGATTTTTGGTGAACACCATGTTTTAAGTGTCAAACCGGACGATAAAGTGGTTTTTTCCGCCAACGTCATTCCTGGCAATGAGCTGAATTACTATGGTGCCATTGATGAGTTAGCCAAGAACAAAATTGAAGTCATTTATCCTGATTTGGTGCCTGATTTGCATCAATCCGGCCACGCCAGCGCCGCGGAGCAGCTGGAGCTGATTTCCCTGATACAGCCGAAATTTTTGTACCCGATTGGTGGCCAAAACCGCCACCGCCGGCTGTTTCAGACAAAAGTGGCCTCGGAATTGGGCTATGCTGAGGAAGCAATTATTGTGCCGATGGATGGTGAGCAGGTTGGTTTTTCAGCCACTGAGTGGCAAGTGGTAGATGTGATTAGTATCAAACCGACTCTAGTTGATGGCTTGGGCATTGGCGATGTTGGCCCCACCGTTTTGTCAGACCGCCGGGCTTTGAGCCAGGCAGGGATTGTGGCCATTGTCATTCCTCGAGTAATGGGCGAGTTTGACCTCAGCAACCTGCAAATTGTTTCCAAAGGCTTTGTTTTTATGAAGGAAGCTGAGGAAGTGGTTAATTTCATCAAGCAGGAAACGGCTAAAATTATCAGCGACCCCAAGCGAAAAGATGATGAAGGGATGAAGCGCCAGATTGAAAAGCTGCTTTCCAGGCGGCTTTTCAAAATTATTCGCCGCGAGCCGATAATTGTGCCGGTGATAGTGGATTTGTAGCGGTTTTGTAGCGATTTTGACGGTTTACAGCGGTGCTGATCTGGACAAGCTACTTGCTCTGGTTGCTCTTGACAGGACAGTAGGATAAACTGAAGTTGTTGCTCCTTGCCAAGCTGTCAAAAAGATGATATATCCTATAGTATATGTAAAAAAGATGTAGAGGCCAGGAGTCTTGACTATTATGGGAAGACGGAGAAAACGGAAGCTCAAGCTGGATCTCAAACCTGAGACCTTGAATCAAATCGTGGCGGTAATTCTGATCATGATGGGAGTGCTGGTGATTATTTCTTTCACCGGACAGGGCGCGCTCTTGGCTTGGATTAATGGTTTTTTGCAGCAGCAGCTGGGGGTGGCGCTTTTATTTTTGCCGTTTGTTTTTATTTCCGCCGGCATGATTATGCTTAGAACTAAGTGGGCTTGGTCGAAGCCAAATATTTTGTTGGGCACTCTGCTAGTGATGTTGGGAATTTTAGGGATGGCGAAGTCGGGGGAAATTGGCGCCAGTACTTTTGTCAATTTTGCTAAGTTGCTGTCGACGGCTGGTGCTTATACTTTGTTTATTGCTTTGTTTTTGATTGGCGCTTTGATTATTACTCAACTTTCAGTTTCGGAAGCACTGGAAGGCATCGCTGCCTGGAAGCAGTTGCGTAAAAAGTCCGGGCAGGAAGAAGGTGACACGGCTGAGGATGAAATTGTGAAAAAATCGCGAGGTTTCAGGTTGCCAAAGCTGGGTTTTGGTAGAAGAACAGGAGAAGAACCGTTTAGTATTAATGATGGGGCGGCAGCGGCTGGAGTTTTGGCTGAAGAGGCTAGTGGTACCGCGCTTGCCCAGCATCCCCAAGCCGCTGCCGCCCACTCCCCCGATGGAGCCGAAACTGGCAGCGATCTCATGAACGCCTCTTTGCTCACTCCCAACACCACTCAAGTAATTTGGGATTATCCACCTTTATCGCTGTTGAGTAGCTCAGAGGGAGGCGAAGCCGACCGTGGCGATGTCAAAACCAACGCCCAAGTCATCGAGAACACTTTAGATTCTTTTGGTATCAAAGCTAAAGTCAAAGAGGTTAATTACGGGCCTTCCGTTACTCAGTATGCCTTGGAAATTACCCGCGGGACCAAACTTTCTAAAATTACCGGTCTGTCCACCGATCTAGCCCTGGCTTTGGCTGCTCCCGGCGGCCAGATCCGTATTGAAGCCCCGATTGCCGGTCGCTCTTTGGTAGGTATCGAAGTGCCGAACTACTCGGCTCAGTATGTCACCCTCAAGAAAATGCTCAGCTCCAGTCAGTTGAAAAAACATCCTTCCAAATTGGCAGTAGCCTTGGGAATCAACGTTTCCGGCAAACCGGTCATCATGGACATCGCTGATATGCCACATATGCTCATTGCCGGTGCTACCGGCTCTGGTAAGTCCGTGGCGATCAATACTTTTATTTGCTCGATGCTGTTTCGTGCCAGCCCCAGCGAAGTCAAGTTTATTCTGGTAGACCCCAAGCGGGTTGAGCTTACCGGCTACAACGACATTCCCCATCTCTTGGTGCCGGTGATAGTCGAGCCCAAAAAAGTGGTCTCGGCGCTCAAATGGGCCACTCACGAAATGGAAAAACGCTACAAACAGCTAGCGGAAGTGGGAGTGAGAAACATCAGTGCCTACAATGAACTGGCCGGTCACGTCGCTATGTATCATATCGTCATTGTCATTGACGAACTGGCGGATATCATGCTCTTTTCTCCATCTGAAGTTGAAGAAAATGTTACTAGAATTGCCCAAATGGCTCGTGCGGTTGGCATTCACCTGGTTCTGGCCACTCAGCGGCCATCCGTTGATGTTATCACTGGTCTGATCAAAGCCAATATTCCGGGCAGAATTGCTTTTAATGTTTCCTCTATGACCGATTCGCGGGTAGTGCTGGACAGCCCAGGCGCGGAAAAGCTGCTCGGCCGAGGCGATATGCTTTTCTTGCCTCCGGATCAAGCCAAACCTCAACGTATCCAGGGCACTTTTGTTTCCGATCAGGAAATTAATAACCTGATTGATTTCATCAAATCTCAAGGTCAAAAACCGGAGTATGAAGAAGACATTACTTCTAAATATAAAGCTTCAACTGTTATTGGCGGTGGTACTCCAGGTGAAGACGGTGGTGAGGGCCAAGACGATCTTTTTGACGAAGTCGTTAAGTTTGTGGCCAAAGCCAACAAGGGCTCTTCCTCTTCAATCCAGCGTCGGTTTTCGGTGGGCTACAACCGGGCTGCCAGAATTCTTGATCAAATGTACGCGGCCGGTTTGGTTGGTCCTCAAGAAGGCAGTAAGCCGCGGGAAGCCAACACCACTGCCATCATGGAATATCTCAGAAGAAAAGAAATGGCGGGTGAAAACAATTAACGCCACCAATGCTATAATCAATCATATGCAAAACAAAAAACTTTTCCTGCTCGTCGGGGCTTTAGCTCTGGCAACTTTTTTGGTAATTTCCTACCTGCAAGTTCCGGGTATAAACTTCCGTGCCTCCAAAGAAATGGGTGGCGTTAGTAACATGTTCGCGCCTTACTCAGGTGGAGTGGGTATGGCAGAACCGATGATGCTTGATCGCTCCGTTGATAGTTCTTACATTTATCCGTACCCGCCACCCTACTACGGCGACGATGCTCTGGATGTAGCGGAGAGAATGTATGTTTATTCTTCTTCCTACGACGTAGTGGTGCGCAATGTGCCTGAGTATCTCAATCAACTCAGGGATTACATCACCAGCAGTGGTGGGCAGGTGCTTTCCTACAATGTGGGCAAGTTCGACAAAATTCAAAGTGGCTATATTCAGGCTAAAGTGCCTGCGGACAAGTTTGACGAAGCTCGTAATCGGATAACCAGCAACGTTAAAGATGTGGTCAGGGAAAATGTGGACTCGGCTGATGTGACGGGTCAAGTGGTAGGTTTTCAAGAGCAGATTGCTAACCTGGAGCAGCAGCTTGACGAAAGACGCGCGCAGTTGGCGGAACTGGAAACCGGTTCATCGGCCTATGTGCAAATGCAGAGCCAAATTACTCGTTTGGAGCAACAGCTGGAGCAGGCTCGTCGGGCTTTGGAAAGTCAGGAAGAAAATGTCCAGTACAGCAATATTTATGTTTCCGCAGCCGACAGCGAACGCTACTTTGACGGCGGTGCCAGGCCGGATCCAATCACTGAATTCTGGAACGCGCTTGAGTCGCTTGGCGATTCTTTAATAGGCATCGGTTACCTCTTGATCTGGGTGGTGGTTTACGCCGTTATTTGGTTGCCGCTGGTTTTGATCGTTAGATGGATTTGGCGGCGGTTTAGGCAGTAATTAGAAAAAAGGCCGTTCAACCGCCTTTTTTTGTGGAGATGAGGGGTTTTGAGCCCCTGTCCGCAATAGAACAAAAACATCATCTACAGACTTAGTTTGCCTTTGTTATTGCCAGGGCGGTGAGCAAACCAACCGTTTCCAGGCAATCCTTGTCTTGAGTCTTAAACGGTCCGTAACAAGCGGCGGACAGTTGTCACATTGATTAAGTTGTCACCCGGGAGCCGGCATCAATGAAACCGGACAACCGAATGCCTTTTTACGCTACGAGAGCGTAATTTGGAGCAACTCTTGCACCTAAACCAGCAACAAAGTTGGTGGTGGTGTCAAGAATGCGTTCTGCAGTTTTATTTGCAGTTGTGTTTTTGACCCTGTTTTGCGTCTCTTGGTCAAAGACGGTCTGCAGATGTTAATGAGCGTATCACGTCAAAGCAATACATCCCCAAATAGATGGCTATATTATAGGATTTTTGGCGGAATTTACAAGTATCTGAAACCTGAGCAAAACTTACCCACCCTAGCCCCGACTAGCCAGCACTAACGCCGTCACAGTTTTAGCGCCACTGACTTTTAATATTTTGGCGCACTCATTCAAAGTGGTGCCGGTGGTGCAGACATCATCGATCAGCAAAATATTTTTGCCTTCGATTTGCCGCCGTTCGACATTAAGGGCAAAAGCACTTTGCAGTTTGCTTAATCTTTCGGAACGCGACTTAGAACGGGCTTGAGACTCAGTGTGAACAGTTCGTTGCAAAGCATTCTGATACCTAATTTTGCTCAGCTCACTGATTGCCCGCGCCATAATTTCTGTTTGGTTAAAACCTCGCAGCCGCTGCTTTTTGGGATGCAGTGGCACAGGCACCAGCAAATCAACAGTCGGAAAATTAGCATGAAAATAAATGAGCCGCCCGCAAACTCTACCGACCTCAATCACCGACTTGTACTTTAACTCGGCAATGATTTTTTTAATCAACTTATCGTATTCCACCACCGCGATCACCTGGTCCAAGTAGCAAGTTTCCAGCGAAATCTTCAGCGGCATCGCTAAAAAATTTATTTGTTCGAAACAATCAAAACAGAGCAAAGTACCGCGCTTATTACATCCGCAACAAAATCTTGGAAAAACCAAATTTAAGGCGAAGTGGCTAATTATTTTGCAAAGCATGGCGGCAGTAATTTTAAGCCGCGATTTTTTCCTAAACTGTAGAAACGTGGTCGCACCTGGACTCGAACCAGGGGCCTCACGAATGTGAATCGTGCGCTCTAACCAACTGAGCTATGCGACCTTTTAATTTCCTATATTATACCTCATTTTCTTGGAGCAGCGATTCAAGAATTTGCAGCTTATCTAAAAGGTAATCGAAAGCAGCGATTGAGAAGTGCGGCTGATGAAAATCAAGCAACCCGTTAAAAAGAGTAAGGTATCTGAGTTGGTCGGTGTTGTTAGCCGCAGCGGCGTACTCAGCCAATTCTGCCAATTGAAAATACAGCCACCAATATTTTAAATCACCCGCCAAAACCATTTCGTGCAAGTCGGTGCCGAGCTTTGCAAAATTGTACTGTTGTTGATGAGTGAAATTTTCGCTGAGGTTGAGATTGACAATATTAGCAGTCGGACCGGAAAAAATTTCTACCTCTTGCCACTCCACTTGCCCCTGTTGGTTGTAGGCATAAATGGTGAAAACATTGCTCTCGTAAGTTTCGCTGGAAAATTGCAGCTCGTAAGTGGCAAACTCAGGCTTGGCAAATTCGGTCAGCAAAAAAGCTGGGCTGGAACTATGGCCGCCCTCGAACTCTTCCAGGTACTCCGCGGTAGTGATGGCTGGAATTTGCTCTCCATCATGAAAAAAGCTCACCGCCGTATTCAGCGGATGCACCACCAAAATATAACTCAAATCAGTATAGGACGGAGTGAAAGTGCGGTAGGAAAGCAGCTCTTTATTTTGAGCTTGATGTTGGCTGAAATGATTAAAATTGTAAGCCGGGTCTTTGATCAGTAGCTCCTGATTTTCATCAATGCCACTGCCCACCAAAAAATGTCCGGGAATTTCCAGAATGACCGGCTGGAGGTTTTGAATGTTAGCCTTAATCTCGTCCAAATCCACCAAGTGCTTCTGGTACTCAAGCGCATACTGGCCACTGGCTTGGGCTAAAGTCTGCACTAGCCGAGTAATGGCCAGCCAATTTACCAGGCCGCCACCGATATAACCGTCGGGTTGGCTTTTCAACCATTGGTTGAGCGAGCCAGGATTAAGCAGGCTACCGTCTGGCATTTCCACAAAACCGTGGTATTGCAAAATCATGGCCGCAGAAGTGAGAGCGCAGCCCCAGGCGGCAATAGTAATGTCGTTGGCCCAGGCAGAAGCAGTATCGTATTCGTGATGACCCCAAAGCGGATCGGTCTGTTTCAACAAAGGCACCGGCAGATCAATTTCCGGATCGGTAATAAATTTAGCCTCAAAATTGTCAAAATGAACTTCCGTGGGTGCGGCCGCTCCAGTAGTGACCCGGAAACCTGGCTTGTAATAGCTGCCCTCATAAAGCGGGTCCAGAAAATTAAATATTTCTCTGTCGTTGTGAAAGATGACAATCTGGCCCTCCGCCAGCCTGAGAGTAAGATGATGCCAAATTCCAGCGGTCAGATTATTGAGATCCGCCCGCTGTTGCCAAACTACCTGGCCGTTGCGCACCTTAATCACCTCGTTGCCGCTACCATAAAGATGGAACTCGTACCAGTCGGAGGGGGACTCGTAAGCAAAAAGAACATTTTTATCAGTGCCTTGCATTGGTCTGATGTCGAAATCCACCTGGTAACCGCTTAGTTCAACCGGCCAATACTGATCTTTGATCACTAGCATACCTCTGGTGAAGGCTGAGGCGATGTGGCTTTTTAAGATGCCGTCTTCAATTTGCCAAATAGAGGTTGGGCCGGAAACAACTTGCCATTTTTCCAGCCCACCGGAAAAATCATCGCTGACGATGGTTTGAGCGGCGACAGAGGTGGGGAGACTGAAATTCAGCCAGACTATTGCTACCAGCCAAGCAAAAATTCTTTTCCAGCAGTTCATAGTAAAATAATAGAGCAGCATGCTTGCATTTTGCTTGCATCTTGTTTGTATCAGGCTGCGTAAATAAAATGGAAAAAATTTCAGTTATCATCACTGTTTTGAATGAGCGGGAGAGTATTATGTCTTTGCTGGAGGCGTTAAGGACACAAACGCACCAGCCTGGTGAGGTAATTGTGGTTGATGGCGGCTCGACTGACGGCACTGTTGAATTAATCCGGCAGTTTCAGCGCCAGCAACCCAAATTTCCTCTGCAAGTCTGGCAAAAAAAGGGCAATCGGAGTGTGGGTAGAAATTACGCGCTGGCCAAGGCTAAAAACAAATTGGTGGCTATTACTGATGCCGGCTGCGTGCCTGATGCTCATTGGCTGGAAGAATTGGCCACCAAGCAACGTCAAGCTCAAGCGCCGGTAGTGGCTGGGTATTACCGCGGTGCTCCCAGAAATAATTTTGAGGCGGCTGTAGTGCCTTACGCCCTGGTGATGCCAGAGCGAGTGAGAGCTGATAACTTTCTACCGGCCACCCGCTCAATGTTGCTGACGAAGCAAATTTGGCAAAAAGCCGGAAAGTTCAACGAAAAACTCAGCGACAACGAAGATTATGCTTTTGCCAAAAAACTGGAAGGAATGCGGGTGAAAATGGCGTTCGCGCCCAAGGCGGTAGTGGCTTGGCAGCCGCCGGCAGATTGGCGCCTTTTTTACCGGATGATTTTCCGTTTTGCCCGCGGCGATATCCAGGCGGGAATTCTCCGGCCAAAAGTGATTTTAATTTTTTGGCGGTATTTGGCTGGATTGGCGCTGTTGTTTTTCCTGCCAATCATAGTTCTGCCACTCATCCTGCTTTATCTACTTTGGGCTATTTGGAAAAACAAGCAATATGTGTCTCCAGGCTGGCACTGGCTGCCGCTGCTGCAAATTCTGTCGGATTTAGCGGTGATGCAAGGATCGCTGGCTGCCCTTTCAAATCATATTTTCAGCTCAACCACTAGCGGCAAATGATCAGAAATATCAACTGCCGGGCAACTTTTCCTCACCACTTCAACTCCGGCAGAAACAAAAAACATATCCACCACCGACTCGGCGTAGCCAGGATAATTTTTCAGGTCTTTGCGCTTAACATT
>CAZESB010000011.1:0-24080 GCA_964515115.1 uncultured Pseudomonadales bacterium
TAACTAAATATTATAGAAAATATCTTATAGTAATTCAAGATGTCCGTGATTGGTGGGTAATTACTGGCAAAACCCGAGTAGCGCGCCACCCAAAAGCTCAAAAAATTAAAGAATAGAGCCGGCCCAAAGGTAATCTGCAAAATTGGGTGACCGATGCCGGCCAACAAGCCTGGAGCTAGTAACTGCCGCGGCCGAAGATGCTTTTTTCAGAGAGGTCAAATCCACCCTAATCGGAGTTTCTTTAGCCTCAAACCCCCACTTACCATTCAAAACAAAGTCGATTTCTTGCCCACTCTTCAAAGTAAAATACTGCACCCGGCCAAGCCGATCAAGCTGATTAAACAAAGTGTTTTCAAACTGAGACCCACTCGAGAGTTCTGCCAAAGTATTGGCCAAGCCGGTGTCACCAAAATACAGCTTCCTGGATTTGACAACTTCTCTGTCGATACTTTTAGTATAAACCCCAATCGTCTTGATCAAATAAGTTTTCTCAAAAAGCTGCACATAATTGGTGACCGTTGGCCGGGAAAGACCGGTCAATCTCGCAAGATTGCTGTACTCCACCTTATTTCCCACCCTGGAAGCCAGCAATTTGGCCAAAGCGTAAAGATTTCTCTCATCCGAAAAATCAGCTAAAGAACGAATGTCGATATTGATGTAAGAAGACATGATATCCAGCAGAATATCTCTTTTCTCAGAGTCTGATTTAGCCAAAGCCACCTGAGGAAAGCCGCCAAAACGAACATACTCCTCATAATAGCTGGCCAGCCGCTCGTATTCTAAGTGATTAAACTGGCTTGCTCGCCAATTGGTGGTCTCGGGGGTGGTGTTGGACTTGGTGTCGGGGGTGGGAGCGGCATGATCAACCTCCTTGAAAGTAAGAAATTCGCCAAAATCTAGCGGAAATAACTCAAATAGTTTCTTTCTGCCAGCCAAAGACTCGGAAAACAAATTCTTCAGATAGTATGAGCTCGAGCCAGTGACGATAAACTTAATCTTGAAATGATCAGACAAGTACTTGATAACACCCGGACTTTCCGGCGCCAGCTGGATCTCGTCTATGGCCACAATCATCTGCGTTGCTGTTGAAAGGCCGCGAGAAACAAACGCTTCCCTGATGGCATCGTAATTTTTCTGGGCAAAAAGCTCCCGATTATCGAGTCGCTGCAAGTCCAGGTAAAGGGAATTTTTGCTGGGCAAATCCTCAAGTAGTTGTTTGATGAGGGTGGTTTTACCGGTTCTTCTCATGCCAGTAAGAACAGTGACCAAATCAGTTTGGGCATGGGAAAACAGTTCCGGATAGATTTTGCGTGGATATAACATATGCAAATGTCATTTTACAAAAAGTCAGGATTTTTGTAAAGTCGCAACTGCAGTTTGGCTGGGTACTTGACACTGCAGTTTGTGCAGCTAGTAACTAAAACATCCCGCTCACCGCCTGGGTGTTGGCGGTCGGGTCGATGATTCTGGCGTAGCGGAAATGTCGAATTGGGCCGGTCAAGAATTTGCAAGTGTAAAGGATGAGATCGGCATCGTAGTCGGTAATTTCGTCACCCTCCTCGCCGGCGTAAATTTCATAAATCCACTTGCGCTGCCCGGAAATAATCTCGATTCTGTCTCCTGGCTCGGTGTTTGGCAGCAAATTAAAAGAGTGATACTTCCAGTAATCATCTCGCCACCACCATTTCCAGCCATAGCGGTGGCCGGCCAGGATCATCGGCAGCTCGTCATAGCCAGGACCGCCGAAATCCGGCACCCACCAGATGCCAGTAGCCAGAGCTTCCTCTGGGTCTTCGGTGGGCTGCATGGGAGTGCGCACGCCAATGCGAGGGATAATCAACCAATCTCCTTCTGGTAGGGTCGGGTCAATAGGCGGCTCGTATTTTTGGACCACCGGTTCGGCCACGGTTTCCACCGCGCGCGGGGTTTTAAACTCGCCGCCAAAAGCAGTACCCGGTTCCGGCGGCTCGATTTCAATCACGTCGGCCGGGAAAATGCTGTAGTAAGCAGCCGGTACCACCATCACCACACCTAACAAAAGACTAAATGATATTACGATAGATAAAATGATGTTAACTGCCCTTTTGAAAGCTTTTGATTGAGTTGAGGTTGAGATGGGAGTCGGAGCCTGAGCTGGAACTTGAATTGGAGCTTGGGAGGCGCCTATTGAGTCGTTGGCTGAGCTGGCGGCTTGGTAAGTTTCGTATATTTCGTACGTTCTGTCAACGCTGGAGTCCGCTGTGCCGAAGTCTGTTGCTGCCGCAGGTTGGTAAGAAGCTGGTGGCGGTACTGTTTCCCACACTGGCTCTTGAGCTGGTTCTGGGGTTGGCTCCGGAGTTGGTCCCGGCTGCTGAACCGAAGCTTTTCCCCGCCAATCACCCAGGAAAGCTGCCAAAGAACCGGAAAATGCCCTATTCTGCAGCTTCTCCAGATCAGCAGGTCCATCAAAAATCGTCACCTCCTGGCTGGAAGCCTGAAAATGATCAACGGTATATTCCTGAAAAGACTCCGGCCCGCCCAGGCGCTTTCGTATACTCGGAAAGCTCCGGCGCAAAAAATCCGGCTGGCGCGGCAGTATTGATTTCATATGGTTTTGATTTCAGCTTAGTTATTAGCCTGGTTCAACAGCAGAATTATACCACCAAACTGGCCAATAATCAATTATATAGGATATGTAAGAAAACGGTAATAAAAACGGCAACTTGAGGAAAATTTCTAAAAAAGTGGTGAGTGAGAGCTCAGCTGCCTGCCCAACTGCCAAACTCTCACACAGTACTCTTCTAAATTAGTGATCAATTATACAGCTTTTAGCATATTTTGTGCTATTAAGATTTTGTTTACAAGCCGCCTTGACCTTGCTACTATTATCGTCACTGAATGTTTATACATTCGTGACTCAAAAGGCATTGTTGTTCGTGGTCTGTCCAGCGACAACAATGCTTTTTGCTTTTTAGAGCTTCTGTCCAGCATTTAGAGGGTTACAGCCCTCTTTTTTTATGGCTATTTTTATAGCCAAAGCTAGTATAACTCCATTTTTGCGTGCAGTCAACCTATAGTAAATTTACCAGCGAATTTTTTGAGTCCTATATTTTAATTTTTAGATCATTACTAGATAAAATAACACAAGTTTTCCACAGAGTACCTGGAACAAAAACAGCCTGTGGAAAAGTTTTAAAACCAAAAATGGTAAAAACGGCTTTTTATTCTCTTTCCGGCCGCAGCTTCAGCAACTTCAGCCCCAACCACTAAAATATTGCCAACGAATGCTATATACTATGCCTATGGCTAAATCTCATTCGCTTCTCGAGTTGCGCACCGGCCGCGACGCCGAGCACACACCGGAAGCAGCAGTGCAGCTTTTTGCCGCTCTGCCCACGCTCAAAAATTCGTTTCTTCACCGGCTGCAAGGCAAGGCTGAAGTGTTGAGCTTTGAAATTGTGGCCCAAAATCAGACCATTTATTTTATGTGCTATCTCCCCACTCGCCTGGTGGAGTATTTGAAGGGCACTCTCACCGCCAGTTATCCGGAAATTCTCATTACTGAGCTTGACCAAGATCCGCTGGATAGCTTTACCCTTCGCTCTGGCGACGCTGCCGGCAACAACGATACTACTTACACTGAAAGCTTGAGCACTCATTGTGCGCTCGGGCTGGTTTCTCTCAAAAATCGCCAGTATTTGCCACTGAAAACCTATCAAGAATTTGCCGATATCGACCCGTTGGCACCGCTGCTCTCTACTCTGGCCAAACTGCATGAACACGACCGGGTGGTGATTCAGGTGCTGCTGGCGGATGACGGCGAAAGCTGGAAAGCTTCCGCTCCTACGGCCGCCCCGGAACCGGTGGTGGAAGGCGGCGCGCTCTCTTCCCCTGCCCCCAGTGTCAGCTCGGCGCAAAAACAGCTGATCCAAAAAAAACTTAACGCCAAATCCTTGCGCGCCGCCATCAAAATCGCCGTGGCCTCAGAAAGCGAGGAGCGCAGCCGACTGCTGCTGGACACCATTGGCAGCTCTTTCCAGACGGTGGCGCTGAGCGAAGGCAACGCCCTGGTCTTACAGCGCCAGCGCTTTCGCCAAACTCATTTCCTCAAGACCATGAAGGCCAGATCTTTTGCCCGCAGTCCCAAGGAACACTTCTCTCTTGAGGAACTGGCCACCATCATGCATCTGCCCAATAAAAAGCTTTCCACCATTCCCAACATTGCCTGGGGTAAAACGCTGCTGGGGGAGCCGCCGGAAGACCTGCCGGTAGTCACCAAAGACACTCCGGCGGAAATCAAAAACAACATCAATGTTTTTGCCCGCACCACCTACAAAAATCAAAATATGGTTTACGGCATCAAGCGCGAAGACCGCCGGCGTCACATGTACGTGATTGGTAAAACCGGCACTGGTAAATCGACGTTGCTGGCAAACATGGCCATCAACGACCTGAAAAACAACGAGGGTTTGTGCGTGATCGACCCGCATGGTGATCTGGTAGAAACAATTCTTGACTACATTCCCTCGCACCGGATTAATGACGTCATTTACTTCAACCCCAGCGATCCGGAGCGCACGGTCCAGATCAATCTTTTTGAGGGCGAAAATGTAGTCCATCGTGAGCTGATTGCTTCAGGCATTATTTCCGTTTTTTACAAATTGTACGGTTACTCCTGGGGTCCGCGACTTGAGTACATTTTGCGCAACTCGCTGTTGACGCTGTTGAAAGTGGAAAATTCCCGGCTTTCCGACGTGCTTGACTTACTGACTGATGAAAAGTTCCGCGCCGAAATGGTGGCAAAGCTGGATGATCCAATTCTGAAAAATTTTTGGGTGAATGAGTACAACAAACTTAATGACCGGCAAAGAACCGATCAGATTGCTTCGATTTTGAACAAGGTGGGGCAGTTTACTTCCTCCCCTCTGGTCCGCAACGTGGTCAATGCCAGGACCAGCTCTTTTAGCATTGAGGAAGCGATGGATGAAGGCAAAATTTTGCTGGCTAATCTTTCGCAAGGTAAGTTGGGAGAAGATAACGCTACCCTGCTTGGTTCGATGTTGATTACTAAAATTCAGTTAGCGGCTATGGGACGAGTAAACATTCCAGAATCAGAAAGAAAAGATTTTTATTGCTATGTTGATGAGTTTCAGAACTTTGCCACCACTTCATTTACCAAAATTTTGTCTGAGGCCAGAAAGTACCGCTTAAACTTGATTTTGGCCAATCAGTACATCGCTCAAATTCCTGAAGAAGTGCAGAAAGCCATTTTTGGCAACTGCGGCAGCATGATCAGTTTTGTGATGGGCGCGGAGGATGCTAATGTTTTCCATCAGGAGTATGGCGGGCAATACACTCATGATGATCTGGTTTCGCTGGGCCGTTATCAAGTCGTCAATAAGCTAGCCATTGATAATATTATTTCTAAAGCTTTTCCCGCCGATACTTTGCCGCTGGCTAAAAGTAGCAATCAGAATCGGGACAAAGTGATTCGAGTCAGTCGTGAGCGTTACGCCAAAAAGAAATCCTAGTTTTAGATGGTTTTAGAGCAGTTGAAACTCTTTCAGCACCGCTCTAACAGTGGTGTGAGTACTTCTGGAAATTATTTGTTCAAAACCAAGTCTTTTAGCCTCTTTTATCCGTCTTTCTAACATTGGGACAGAACGAATTTCTCCGAGCAAACCCACCTCGCCAATGAAGCAAACGGCTTTGGGCAGCGGTTTGTTTTTGAGTGAGCTGGCGATGGCCACTGCCAGTCCGAGATCTACCGCCGGCTCTTTGACTTCATAACCACCGGCAATACTAAGGAAAATATCGGCCGAGCCGAGCGGCAAGCGGGCGTGTTTTTGCAGCACCGCTGACAAAACTTGGATACGGGAAAGTTGCACACCTCTTCCCACTCGCCTGGGCATGGCTAATTGTGAGTCCACCACTAACGCCTGAACTTCCACCAAAAGCGGCCGCGTGCCTTCCAACACTGAGACCGTGGCCGAGCCGGGCACCGGCTTTTCCGCGTGTTCCAAAAAGATGGAACTAGGATTTTCTACCGATTCATACCCAAAACTAGTGACCCGAAAAACACCCACTTCATCGGTGGCGCCGAAACGATTTTTAACCGCTCTTAATAATCTTAATTCTCCCGTTCTTTCGCCGCTTAATTCTAAAACTGCATCCACAATGTGTTCAAGAACTTTGGGACCCGAAATCTTGCCTTCTTTAGTGACGTGGCCAACCAAAAAAGTGGGAATGTGCAGGGCTTTAGCCAACTGAGTGAGCCGCTCTGTGGTTTCACGCACTTGCCCAATGCTACCGGCCGCGCCGGTGAGCTCGTCGGTGGTGATGGTTTGAATACTGTCTACTACTACCAGTTGCGGACGTGCTTTGGTGATAGCGGCGCTGATTTCTTCTACATCGGTAGAGGTAACAAACAGCAAGTTGCTTAAATCGGGGCGTCGGGATTTTTCATCAGCTCCCCCACTCTGTTCCAAAATCCGCTCCACTCGCAAAGAAATTTGCGCCGGACTCTCCTCTCCGGAAACATACATAATTGATTGCGGGTCGGTTTGCTCACCCAGCATACCAACTACCATTTGCGTCAAAATCGTAGACTTGCCAATGCCGGGCTCGCCACCAATTAGCACCACTCCACCAGGAACCATGCCAGCTCCGCCCGGCCCGCTAGCGGCACCACCCAACACCCGATCCATCTCACTAATAGTGGTGGAAACTCGTGATTTTGAGGCGCTCAGCGCGTCGACTTCTGGAAAGGAAACCATAAATTTAGTAGTGTCAATGTTTTTGGCGTCCCGGCCACTGCCCCGGGCGCTCCGGCTTTGCTGCTCCACCACTTGCTCCACCAGTGAGTTCCACTCACCACACTGGGTACACTGACCTTGCCACTTTGGATAGCTGGCTTCGCAGTTTTGACAAATAAAAACGGATTTGCTTTTTGCCATGATGCTTTATGATACTTGACCCTGCTTAATTAGCAAAGTCGTGGAAATGCCGGGATTGTGTTGATGAATAATTTCCACCCTGCCGCCAAACTCTTGCAGAATAGCTTGTTTTTTCTCCAAATGCTGAGTGTGCGAAGACACCGCCAAAATGTGAGGGCGGATAGCGGCGATCAGTTGACGGTGCTGAGACGGTTGAGAAAAATTATCAGGAAGAATGAAAATAAAGTCGGCCAAATTGAGTTGAGCCAGGTTTTGGCAGCGAGTACTTTCTGGATTAAGGGGCCGATTTTCACCTTTCAACTGCTTCACTCTGGCATCAGACTCTAAGCCAATCACCAATTTATCGCCGATTTTTTTGGCTTTCCGCAGAAAATTCAGGTGCTCGTGGTGGAGCAAGTCAAAAACTCCCGTTACCAAAACAATGGTCTGTTCTTGATCGCGCCAGTTTTGCAGCAGCTGAACAAACCTTGGAGGCAACTGAGTTGGTGAAGTAAGTTTAAATTCATTCTTCATACACTCACCTCACAAACTCTACAAACGAGTTTTTATTGACCAGCTCTACACTGCTATTTTCATAAGTTTCCAGAAATTCTTTGGGCTGTGTCAATTTATCCTTGATCCATTTGAACTCAAAGCCGCGTAACTGCCCGCCAGCTTCTTCGATAAAATCTATCTCCTTCTGGTCATAAGTGCGCCAGAAGTAATAATTCTTAAATTCCCTCAGGTAATTATCTCGCTTGATCCTCTCCGCGATGAGAAAATTCTCCCAAACTGCTCCTCGATCTGTACGCAGATCATAAGCGTTGAAATTACGAATCAGGGCATTGCGAACACCATTATCATAGAAATATATCTTTCTCGATTTGTTGATTTCTTTTCTCAGATTGCGGCTCAAAGCAGGCAGCCGAAAAATCACATAGCTTTTCTCCAGCAGATCGACATAGCGTATGACTGTTTTCTGATCGACCCCAACAGTATTGGCCAGTTCGGTATAGGAAACTTCATTGCCTAGCTGCAAAGCCAGCGCCGTCAGCAGCTTGCGCAACTGTTCGGGATTTCTGATATTCTGATACTCCAAAGCGTCTTTGTAGAGATAGTCCTGGGTGATTTCCAGCAAATACTCGGTTTTCTCCTGGTCTGATCCCAAGTCAAAGAGGACGGGATAAGTCCCAAACAGCATCGCTTGATTCACATAAGAAGTAACTTTGACCTGATCCCGCTGATGATACTGGCTCAATTCTAGAAAACTGATTGGATAAAGATGAAAAGTTTTTTTACGACCAGTCAAGGGTTCGTTAATTTCATTGGCTAGCTCCAGACTAGACGAGCCACTGACTAAGACTTTTTTGTCATCCAGTTCATCGGCGATAAGTTTGAGGGTGATGCCGATATTTTTGATCCGCTGGGCTTCGTCGAAAATGATCAGATCGGTATCTTTGAGCAGCTGCTGTAACTGATGCAGGCTTATATCGGTAAATTGATCCCGAACTTGAGGATCATCGCAGTTGTAGAATCTGGATGTGCCAACAAATTCTGCCTCAGCTTGCTTGAGCAAAGTGGTTTTACCTACACGCCTAGCTCCCATCAGCAGGATTATTTTGCCAGGCTGTAAAGATTCAACTAGATTAGGATAGATGTATCGTGGGATCAACATGACCAAATTCTAGCCTATTCCTGCAATTTAGTCAAATTACAGGAATACACTCCTCTAATTTCGCCAAATTGCGGGATTAGCTGTCGGTTCGGGATTTTTGGAGTTTTTAAAATTTTTGAGGTGGGTTGCTACTTGAAAATAAGTATCGCGGGGATGAAAAAAAGCCAAGCCAAGACCAACTCGCTCGGTGGTGCGGTGCGGCTGCATGTACCACAACTGCACCCGGTAGGCTAAAAAATTCAGGAAATCAAAAAACGGCCCCGCCAGAATCGACAACCATGCAGCCGCATTGCTAACCCCACTCAACTTACCCAACTCACCCGCAGCTACCATATTCGGAAAAATCCTGGCCGCCCAGCGATTGCGGCGCAAAAATCGCTCCCTCGCTCCTCCCTTGGAAATCACCCAGCGTGCCTGAAAAACTTCATAAGCGGAGTAATAATTGCGGCTGCTCACTGGCATACCCAAATTTTCTTCATCCAGCCACATATTAAAACACCAACTATTGCTCTCTTCCCGATGCCAGGAGCGCCTTTTGCCGTTGAGCCAAGCGTAGGCCGTTACCAGCGGTCGGGCCAACCACAGTCGGCGCGGCGGAGTAATAATCATAAAATCAAGATCGTCGTTTTTTTTGGCGTTATTCATCGACACCGAGCCTGTCACTGCTACCCCACTCACCCAAGGCAGCTGGCTCAAAAAAGCAAACAACCTGGCCGCTTCACCCATTTTTGCCTGCGAATACTCACTGCGTCGCTCTCTTTCTTTCTTCAAAACCGCCGCGTCCCTGCCAGCCAAAGCCCAAAAACCGCCGCTCTCCTTTACCAAACCCAAATCCTGCAACTCAGCCAAGGCAGTCTCAACTTGCTTCTTGGAAATCTGGCCGCTGTTTGGACTGCCGCCAGCCCGACCGCCCTCACTCTGCTCACCACCACTCACTACAGGAATTCTTCGCCAAATTTCCGTCAAACTCAAAGGAAAAGCAAATTGATCAGTGTACTTAACAGCCAGCAAAACCCGAGCTTTCATGGAGTGTAGTATAAACTACTGAGCGGTCGCGTTATACTGTCGCAAAACTTGACGCGTGCCCTGATCAATCGTGGACAGCACCTCGTCAGCGCCCCTGCCATCCTTAACAATGGCGTTGATAGCGTCTTCGTAGTACTTGATCATCTGATCATTGATGCCGTTGTCGTGAGTGTTGGAACTCAGATACCAAGATTTAGCGTTAGGCGCGTCTTGGAGATAAGCGGCAGCGTACTCGTTGTCTGCCAACTCAGTAGCCAAAGCCGGCTGCGGATAAAGCTCGCCAAAAGCCCGAGTGGCGCTGGCGGCGGAGTAGAATTTTCTCAAGGTGTCGGCGGAGGTCAGATGAGCTAGGAATTTAGCCGCTGCTTCTTTTTTGGTGCTGCGAGCACTCATGCCCTCTGCCCAATAAGTAGCCCAGCTGATCTTGTCATCGCCCAGCAGCGGCAACGGTGCCACCCCGATATCCAAGTCAGGATTCATCACCAAAATTTCGTGAATCCGCCAAGAGGGGGCAAAAATCATCGCCACGTCTCCCCTGGCAAAAGCTACAGTAGAATTAGGCAAAGTTTCATCCCAAACCCGATCTTGCTTGGCAAAGTTAGTGTAAAAAAGCAGTGCGTCTCTGGTGTAAGCGGAATTCGGTGCAGTCAGATCAGCGCCGTTCTGCAACATCAGCACCGCCAAAATATCGGAAAAATGATCAACATTGCTGGTAGTGCCCAAAGCAATGCCAGCCCGAGTAATGCTATTGCCCGATCTAACGGTGAGTTTGTTGGCTAAAATCCGCAACTCCGCCCAAGTTTGCGGCGGCTGTTCGTTGACTGAAGTCAGCACTTCTTTGTTGTAAAGCAGTGCCAGCCCTTCATACATAGCCGGAATACCCACAATCTGCCCGTTGCTCTGCAGTTGTTCGCTGGCAATGGGATAGTATTTTTGTCTAAAATCCGCCGTGCTGATGACCGAAGACGGAATCGGCGCCAAATCCTCCTTCAGCATCGGCACCCAAGTAGCGTGATAGCGGAATAAATCCGGGCCGTTGCCGGAAGCGATAGCTGTTTCCAACCTTTGGCGATAATCTTTATGAGATTGATTAACGTAATTGACAGTAATACCGGGGTTGTTGGTTTCAAAATCAGCAATCACTTCGCGCATCACCGCATCAGGCTCCCACAAACCCCAATACTCAATGGTGGTGCGCTGAACCGGTGCGCCTTGCCCCGTGCCGCCGGGACCACCGGCCGGATCTTGAGTCACTGAGTTGTTGCTGCCACCACCCAAAAATCTCATCGCCGCAAAAGCTGCCAGCGCCAGTACCAAAATACCACCAATCACAAAAGGCAGATATTTCATCAGCGGGCTCTTGGCTTTAGCTAATTTGGGCTGAGTTTTGCTGTTGGGATCGCCAGCGGGCTCAGGCGGAGCGTCTTTTTTCGGCGGCGGTGGTGGGGAGGTGGGCGGCTGGTTGGGCAAACCGGCCTGCGCTCTAATGTCACCCTGGCGCGAAGAGGCGGGCGCGGCCGGCTGCTCAGGAGTTTGGTTTCTGTCTTCAGGCAAGTTGGTGCTGGTCATAGAAGAAAGCGCGCTTAGTGAGGTTGGCGGCAGTGGCGTTTTGAGCTGGCTTTGTTGGCGCATGGCTGAGGGCGGCGGAGTTTCAGTTTGACTTCCGGTTTGACTCCCAGCTTGACCGGCTGCAGGTGGAGTCCCAGGTGATGGAGCTGGCGGAGTCGTCGGCTGTGCAGATGGGGTGGTGGCGGGTGGCATCGCCGGTGGTGTAACCACACCCGGTGCAGGTGCAGCCGGAGACGCAGTAGCAGGAGTAATAGTGCTGGGAGTGCTGGGAACACCGGGAGCAACAGCACCGGGAGCAGGAGCAGCACCGGGAGCAACAGCGCCAGGAGCACCCGGCGGGGTTGGAGGAGTTGGTTTGGGCAGTTGGTTATCGTTCATGGACGCTAAAAATTCGTGGCACTAACAAATTAACATAATAAACTATCACCAGTATAGCAATTGTACTCAGGAGTCGTACAGATGACAAATGGATACAAACTTGCCACAATACAACAGAGCCGTACAATGGTTATAATAGCATAATGAAAAAGTCTGCTGTATTCGGAATTATTTTCGCCTTTACCCTAATTTTCGGCCTCATCATTATTAAAGGTTACGAGTTTTATAATGCCAGAATTTTCCCTCGTACCTATATAAATAGTATCGCCGTGGGTGGTTTGAGTATTGAAGAGGCCATCGCCAAGCTGGAAGCGGCCGAGTTTGCAGTTCCTTCCGGGGAAGTGGTGATTGCTGTTGATGATATTGCGGTTTCCTCAAGTAGTGCTGAGTTGGGACTAGTTTATCAATATGAAGCCATTGCCAGGGATGCTCATCTTAAAGGTAAAGACGGCGGTATTTTCAATCGCCTCAAGAATATCATTTTCTCGTTTATATCAAGTAAAAACCTGACCGCCTACCCCACTTTTGACGAAGAAAAACTTGAGCAGCTGCTCACTGATCTGCAGCTCAAAGTAGATATTATTGGCGAAGCTCCGCAGGCTACTCTCGGCACCAGTGGCAACGCGGCTACTCTGACCATCAATCCCGGCGGCCCGGGCAGAATTCTCGAGGTTAAGCCGACAGTAGCTGCCATTCAAGCCAACATCGCCCAAGGCGAATTCAGCTCAAGCGGCCAAGTTGCTTCCACCAGTGCGGTTTTAAACGAAGAACAAATTGAAGCCGCCAAAGCTAGGGCGGAAAAATTTGTCGGTTACCGAATCGAGTTCACCACCGATACCCGGACTTACGCTCTCCCCGACCGCGAACTGATAGCCGCTCTCACCTTCCCCCAGGGTTACGAGCCGCAAGATTTGGAAAATATCTTTAGCGAATGGGCCAAAAACGTCAATCGAGAGCCGCAAAACGCGATTTTCGACTACAATTCAGAAACACTCGAGGTTAATGAGTTTGTACCCCACAAAAATGGTCTTAAACTTAACCTGGAAGAAGCGGTGGGACTGACCACCCACACCCTGCGCCTGATCGAGGAAGACGCCATTGAAGGCACTACTATTTCTCACCCGCTGCCAGTGGCCGAGGCGCAGCCGGAAATTACTCTGGCCGACACCAATGATCTGGGCATTATTGAGCGGATTGGTTTTGGTGACAGTGAGTACGCCCACTCGATTCCCAATCGGGTGCATAATGTCAAGCTCACCACCGACCGAATTTCCAATATTATCATTCCCCCGGGCGAGGAGTTTTCTTTCAACAAGACGCTGGGCGAAGTTTCCGCCCGCACCGGTTATCGCTCCGCTTACGTCATTAAAAACGGCCGAACTGAGTTGGGTGACGGCGGTGGCGTTTGCCAGGTTAGCACCACGGTTTTCCGCTCGGTTTTGAACGCCGGACTGCCGGTGACGCTGAGGCTGCCACACAGTTATCGCGTTAGCTACTACGAACTCGACAGCAAGCCTGGTATTGATGCCACTGTTTATGCCGGCAATGTCGATTTTCGTTTCAAAAACGACACCGGCCAACACCTACTCCTCCACGGCCAGGCGGATAGCAGTAATTTATATATGTATATTGAAATTTATGGCACCAGCGACGGCCGCACCAGCGAAATTGTTAATCACCAAGTTTGGGATTATCGACCGCCGCCCGCGCCGGAATACTTTGAAGATCCGGAAAAACCAGCCGGTTATCGGGAACAAGTCGATTGGTCGGCTGCCGGTATCAAGGCCAGGTTCACCAACGTGGTCCGCGACAAAGACGGCAACGTTATTGAGGAAAAGGAGTATTATTCCAACTACCGGCCTTGGTCAGCCAAGTTTGTGGTTGGGCCGGGGGGAAATCCAAATCCTTAGCTTCTGCCACCAAAAATTTTAGAGAAAAACGCTCCCAAACCTTTTGCTTCTTTGGCTTTTGCTTCAACCTCCACGGTTGGTGTCTGCTCAGCTGTTGTTCTTACCGCAGCTTCTCCACCCCAATCTCTTGCTGCTTGTTCAATAGGCACTGTGCGCTTTGTGTCTCGAGCAAAGTGTTGCTCTCCGTATTTTGTTTCTGTCTCTGTCGTTGTCTCTGTCATAAATATCCTTCATTCTACAAACTATTACAGCCAAAAGAACATACTGACCCTTTCAAGTAAGAAACTAGGGCAAGCTCTGTGCCAAATACCTAAACACTCCCTTCGTCCTCAAGTATTTGGACTTATAATCAGTATTGTAGCCTATCAATCACAAGCAAAAAAGGCGCAAAATGAGAAACGCTGGCCCAGATATCCCCCAGATCTAAACCTGATAGCGTTAGCATATTTGTTGGGGTGCAATCCTTGCGCAAGGGCGGATATATAGCGGTTGTATAATAGCAACACTATGTGCAAGCAACCAACCATTGGTTTTGGTAGAGGGAGATGATATGGCAACGCAAGAAAAAGGTGGTGTTTTGGCGCGATTGCTTGGTAAACAAAAGGAAGACCCTGAACAAGAACTGGGCGATCGAATAGGTGCATACCTCGCAGCTCATGGTAAGCCGCCAACACCGAGAAATGTACAAGAAATAATGAAAAATCCTCCTAAAGCAATAGCTTTGGATGGCGACAGGTGCAGCGCGTACCTTGACAGATACCTTAAGGCCGCCCAAAATAGAACACTTGCCTGGGATAGCAAAAATAATAAGTGGGTTATTGTTGAGTGATAACAAAGCATCATGCGAAACCGTTATCAACGTTATTAACAACTGAGAAAAATTATTATGCGGTTTTCTAGAAAAGAAGCTAACGGCGGCTCATCAACTTTGCAAAGAGCTAAAAATAATGTCGCTAGAACCTTTGAGCTGGCTTACGGACCAGAAGAAGCTGGTCGCGTGTTGGGATCTATTCAAACAACGGAGGAATTGGCAAAACAATTGGAGATGGCAGAATATGCTTATGCCAGCTTAGACGAATCAACCAAACAAGAGCGCCTTGATGGAACTATAACCAATAAATAGGAACGTTGAGCTGTTTGATTTGAGGTTTCTAATTCCCTTCTTGGCATTTTTAAGTTACTTTTGCAGAATTATTACAAAGAAATTTGAGTTGTGAGATATAATTTGGTGTAAATTACTTACAAGTTTGAAATTTAAAAGGAGAAAATGAAACGAGAGACTGAACCAGTTGCAAGGCTAAAAATTGCGGCCACTGGAATTATTAAAGATGTAACTGGCAGGACAGTTAGTCCTGATGAAATTACCCCCCAACAAGCTAATACAATAGTTGACGCCGCCGTGCAAATAGATGATAAAGATCTGCTTGCTGAAAAAATCAACGAAATAATTCCAAAACAGAAGTAAAAAAACCAAAGTTAGAGAAATGAGCCTCAGCGCTGATGCTATAATCTAAGGGTTATGGACAAGCGCTACGATTACCACGCCCACGAAACCAAGATCTACCAACTTTGGGAAAAGCACCAGGCTTTTAATCCTGACCACAGCGCCAACAAGCAAAACGGCCGGCCTTTTACTATCATCATGCCGCCGCCCAATGCCAACGATCCGCTGCATATCGGTCACGCCATGTTTGTGTCGCTTGAGGATGCCATGATTCGCTATCACCGGATGAAGGGCGACGACACTGCCTGGATTCCCGGCACCGATCACGCGGGCATTGAAACTCAGTTTGTTTTTGAAAAAAAACTGCAAAAAGAGGGCAAGAGCCGCTTTAATTTTGACCGCCAAACGCTTTTCAACCAGATTTGGGACTACGTGCAAGAAAATTCCGGCGTGGCGGTGGAGCAGATGAAAAAAATTGGCGCCAGCGCGGACTGGAGCCGCTACAAATTTACCTTGGATGAGGATGTAGTGGATTTTGTGCTCAGTACTTTTGAAAAAATGCACCAGGATAACTTGGTTTATCGCGATCTGCAGCTGGTAAATTACTGCACTAAGTGCGGCACCAGTTACTCTGAACTCGAGGTGATTTACCAGGACCAGCAAACGCCGCTTTATTATGTAAAATATCCTCTCAAAGACAAGCCTGGGGAGTTTGTGACGGTGGCGACGGTGCGGCCTGAGCCGATTTTTGCCGATACTCACTTAGCAGTTAATCCTCATGATCCGGAGCGGCATCATTTGCTTGGCCAGCTGGTGCTCAATCCGCTTACCGGCGCTGAGATGCCAATTATTGCCGATGAGTCCGTTGATCCGGATTTTGGCACCGGCATTGTCAAGCTGACGCCTGCCCACGATCCGCATGATTTCGAGGCGGCCAAACGCCATAATTTGCCCATCAATCAAGCTATCAACACGCAAGGAAAAATTGCTGAGGCAGGTGGAAAATATGCGGGTATGTCAGTGAAAAATGCTCGGGAAGCGGTGGTGGCGGACTTACAAGCTCAGGGTTTAATTGAAAAAATCAATGAAAAGTACCAGAACCGCGTTGGCACCTGTTATCGTTGTGGTCGGGTGATTGAACCACTGCCGCTGGCGCAGTTTTTTATTAAAGTCAACGATGACACCAACAGTCTAACTAAAAAAGCCCTAAAAATGCTTGATTCAGGCGAAACTAAAGTTCACGGCGCTGGCCAAGAAAAAATTCTTCGCCATTGGCTGACTAACCTTAAGGATTGGAACATCAGCCGCCAGATTGTTTGGGGCATTCCCATTCCGGTTTGGTATGAAGTTGATGGCTATGAAGACCAAATTCAAGTTAGTTTTATTGACAAAAATAGCCAGTACACGCAGGGAATTTTGGCGGCAGTGCTGGCTCAGCACTCGCTGGAGGAAATATTAAGCGGCCTCCAGCAAACCAACGCTTTTGCGGGTGTGCCCTACTCGGTCTCGCGCGCTCAGCCGGCAACTGGCAGTTGGCTGCCGGAAACAGACACTTTCGACACTTGGTTTTCTTCTTCTCAGTGGCCAGTGGTAACCCTCAAAACCAACCAAGAAGGTGACTTCAACCGCTTCTACCCCACCAGCGTCATGGAAACGGCCTACGATATCCTGATGTTTTGGGTGATGCGGATGATGATGATGGGAGCCTACCTGACGGATCAAGCTCCTTTCCAGCGGGTTTATTTGCATGGCTTGATTAGGGATGAAAAAGGCCAGAAAATGAGCAAAAGCAAGGGCAACACCATCAATCCGCTTGATGTTATTGCCGAGTTTGGTGCGGACGCGCTGAGGATGGCCCTGATGATCCGCTCTACTCCTGGTCAAGACAAAAATGTGGGGGTGAATGACATTAAAGCCATGCGCAATTTGACTAACAAAATTTGGAACGCTAGCCGGTTTGTTGGTTTGCAAAACGGGCAGCATGAGCAGGAATTTACCGATATATCAAGTAAAACCCATGAATACGATCAGGAATTCCAGAAGAAACTACAAAGTGTAGTTGATCAAATTACGGAAAATATGGAAAAGCTACAAATTGGTTTGGCGGCCGAAACTGTTTACAACGAGTTTTGGCACTGGTACTGCGATCAATGCATCGAGCTGGCTAAGGACAGGCGGCTTTCCAATACTGCTCTACTCGAGGGCTTGGTGGTTTTTCTCAAACTGCTGCACCCGTTTGTGCCGTTCGTAACTGAAGCTGTTTGGCAAGAATTGAAACAGCAAAACTTGGTGGCTGAAGACTTGCTGGTGACAGCATCTTGGCCGGGGGTATAATGAGATCATGCTGAGTTATCGCCTGTTCCAGCTGCGGTTAAGTTTTTCCTTGGTGTTGATGATTTTGGAAAACCAATTGGTGATGGCTAAACGGCGCGCCGCTTTTATTTCCATTGCCCTGCTGTTTGCCATGACCATGGGATTGCTGTTGAGTAAAATCACCGCTCCGGAGATGACGGTGATTCAGGTGGAAGAAACCATCGCCGCACCACGGCCGGCTTTTGGGGCAGAATTACAGGAGGAAAAATTGAGCGTAGAGGTAGTTGAGGCGCGGTTGGCAAAAGTGGAAAACCTCCTCAATCAGCAACCCACTCATTTTGATCTTTTAATTAATGCCGCTTTGCTTCATCAGGCTTTAGATCATCACGAAATCGCTGATCAGTATTTTGCTAAAGCTCGGGCGGTCAACCCCAATCATCAGTTTTTTGATTAAAGATTAAAAAGGCCCGCGCGTACCGCGCGGGCCCCAAACTCTCAAACTTCAAAATCTCAAACAAACTTATTCTTCGCTCTGCTCTTCTTGAGCCTTTTCCTCGCCTGCCTCAGCTTCTCCCTCTTCCTGCTCACCAACCAGCTCAACATCATCAACGCTGACTTCTTCAGGCTCTGCTTCTTCCTTAACTTCCTGCAAAATCACCAACGGCGACTCTTCATCCATATCACCGGTGAAGACAATCTCAACTTTTTCTTTATCAATCATCAAGTCTTTAATGGCAATAGCATCACCAATTTCTTTAAGATTAGCAATATCAACTTCGAAATTTTCCGGCAGCTCTGCAGGCAGCGCGCTTACCTCAAGCATGTCGCGAACCGCCACCACCGTTGCTCCCGGCACGTCGTTTTCACCCACCAGCTCAATCGGCACTTCAGCAGTAATTTTTTCGCTCAAGTTCACCCGACGAAAAACGGCATGCAAAACCTCACCAGTCACCGCGTGATAATCAACCTCATCAATCAAAACGGGAATTTGCTTTTTTTCCCCTTCAAGATTGAGATAAATCAGGCCGGTATCGCCTTCTTCTTCATAAAGCTTGTTGAAATCCTTAATCCCTACCATCACTGGCTGGGACGCCTCTCCCAGACCATAAATATTGGCTGGCAACAGGCCTTCAGCCCGCAGTTGAGAAACTTTTTTGCCCACTACGTCACGATTTTTAATATGAAAAATCGTCTTTTCATTCTTGGTAGCGTTCATAATTTATCCTTTCCTCTGGCAATAGAGCGGCTATTATAGCAAAGTTTGCTTACCAATTCTAGACGGCGAAAGCTACTGATAAGTCACACCCACAATAGAGTGTTTCTCTTGGATATCATCAAAAATAATGGTGTTGTCAGAAACTTCAGCCTGAGGAGCAATGAGAGTCGGCATTAGCCTCGAGGGAGCAACGATTTTCACAGTGGTGGGAGTTTCCGCGGTGCCCGATTGTTTTTGGTTGAAGAAAACATAGGAAAACGGCGTTTCGCTCGACAGGGGAGAGGAGTAATTCAGCTCAAGCTGAGCAGTAGAATCCACCGGCACTTCAAGCAAAAATCCAACCACTTTTTTGCCGCTTTCTTGATACTGCTTAATTTTGTCTGCCGGCACGTCTTTGCCGTCAAGAGCAAGGCTGCCTAGCTCAGCCCCCTCGGGCAAATAAAACCTGATGTAGGCTTTGTAGCCACCCTTAGGCCAAGAGTTGGTCTTGGCAGTGTTTTGGAAAGTAACCACCCGCTGGTGTTCAGCCGCGGCCGGCCCGAGTGAAATGGTGTGATTCACCGATCTTTTCAGATAGAAATTAGCTTTATTAACACCAACATTAGCCTCCACCTGAGCAATAGTGTCCACCTGGCAGTCAACCACACTTAGCTGAGTCGGGCACTGCGGCTCAATGATGGCACCAGTCCAACCCAAGGTACTGAAAGTGTCCTGAATATTTTCGTCAAAAATGGTCAGAGTGAGCTGCTGCGACTCGAGGTTTTTGTTGAGCGCGGCCAAAAAGCCCGGCACTTTTTGACCCTGCAAGTTTTTCATTTTCTCAATCATTTTTTCCAAAATAATTACCCCATAATCTTTCTGGCTGTTTTCCGGCACTAAAATTACCTCCGAGTGAAACTCCATCCTCTCCTGCAGATTTTTGTGAGTGATGAGCTCGTCGTATTCTTGAATCTCCAGCGGACCAAGTGATTCAATCAAGTCTTCCATTGCCAGCAAATTCAGACCCATAACGCCATCGATTTTGCTTTCGGTGGCCTTTTCAATAAACCAAGCCACCTGCCTGGCAGTGTCCGGAAAGTGAGGGTTCCAGTTGCTGTCACGAAAAAACCAGTTGCTTTCGTTTAAATATTCGGTAATTTCCTCCGGGGGAGTGACCTCGCCGGTAAAGCGATCATCCAGTTCGTAGCTGCTGAAAACCTGGTAAGAAACCAGGGCGCCGCGCTCAAAACTGAGCAGGGCCACCGCCTGAATAAAGCCACCAGTCGGCCTCAATTCTTGGTTGTTTTGCAGCAGTAGGGCGTAAGTTTTTTTGCCGTTTCTGCCGGTAAGTTCACTCAAGTGAGGGTCAATTTGTTGAGCAGTGGCCAGACCTTGCCGCACTTCCTTCACTTGAGTTTCGTATTGTTTAAACAAATCGGAAACAGCAATATCGTCTTTGTCGATTTTCACTTGGCTCAGGCCCGCCTGCAACAAAGAAAGATTTTCGTAAGTTCTCATGGCCTGTGCCTGCAATTTTTGCGCCGTTTCCAGGCTATCTCCGCTTTCTATGCCCAAAACTTGCAGCACCAGCGCCTTGCTGGTTTCGCGGGTTTGGTCGACAGAGTCGGCCATTTCTTCAATTTGTTCAGTTAGCTGTAGTAGCAGGTTAGCTTGGGAAAACATGTTGGAGGAGAGAAGATTGGAGTAGGTGTTGGTCTGAAATGCCATAACCTTGTTGATTTTAACCAGCTTTTCCCACGACTTTTTTTCCACCAACTCAGACGCCTGGACTTGAGAAGCGTCGATGATCACCGCCAAGAGCGAGCGCTTCATCAAAAATTGAGTGGTAAAGAAAATTGCCGTTAAAATCAGCGCCACAGAAGCAGTAATAATGCTGGCCATTCCTCCCCAAAACAGCGCCGTTCTTTGTTTCTTTTTTCGCCGCTGTTTTTTCTCAGTTTTCGCCTTGTTGTTGATGCGACTGACCCGCTGGTTGGTCCTGGTGGTAGAGAAAATTTTCTGCAGTTCGCCGCCAATATCGACTTTTTTGGGCGGTTGGGTGGGTGAGGAAGATTGAGGATCTGGGCCAGGCAGAGAAGAGGGTGGAGAAGAAATAATTTCCGGCTGAACTTTTGGCTTAGTTGCCACTTTCTCCTCTGGTGACGCCTCCTCCTCAACCGGCCGAGCGGGAACGCGCGCGATCGGTTTGCTCAGCTCAGTTTTCAGAGCACTCTCCACTCTCGGCAAGCCGGTAAAAACTGGCGCCGGCAACGCTCTGGCAAACTCAGTCAAGTCTTCAGCCTCAATCCCATCTCCCTCAATTTTAGCCACCGAAAAAGGTAAATTTTCCGTCTTCACCTGAGGTTTATCCTCAATCATGATCGCCACTGAATGATACTGCTCGTATTTGTTCCTCAACTGCTGAAGTAGGGCCGTACTTCCCTGTGAAGAAGGCGAAATCAAGTAACTGCCGGCGTTTTGCGGCCGAAAAATCAACTCAGCCGCGGCTTGAGCAAACTTTTCCGGACTTTGCGGATGTAAATCAAGATCAGGATCATAAATGTAACCGGATTGGAGATTGGTGAGCGCGTATTGAAGGGGAGAAAGAGCTGGATTGGTGGGGTCTAAAATATCCTGACCAAAGATAAAAACTGCTCGAGGCAGGCGATAATTAATATCCAAAATCAGTTCGCGCAAATTCTCGCTGTTCCGAGCCCAAGCAAAACCAAAATCGCGGCTTTTTTGAGGAGGTTTAACCGCAGTTTTAAGCGGTTGCACCACCACACACTTATTTTCCGCCCGGATAAGTTGGGAAAGCGAAACCTGATAAAGTTCGCTCTGCAAATCCTGCTCTTCATTCACCCAAACCACTTTGTAGGCAGCATCCAGCAAATCTCGACTGATCTGCCCGGAAGACAAATCAACCATCAGGCTCTGGACTCCGCTGGCCGCCACTGCCTCGCTCAGGCTTTTCGTTAGCCTCGAGGGAGCGCCAAAAATCACAATCAGCGGCTTGTCGGCAACAAATTCAGTGATGTACTGCTTCGACATAGGCAGGCTAATAAACGCAAATAAAATTGTACTAGTACTAAAAAGTATTCTAGAGGAAAACTGAGGGTAGATAAAGAGCGACTAAAGTTCAGCTTACTCAGCCTGGGCGTCGAGGGCTTGGTTGACGAGAGCGTCGGCAGCAAAATTTTCTGCCCGCAGAACATGAGTGATCCGAGTGGGGAGAGTAATCTCCTCCAAGAGCGCCCAGCATTTTTCCGCCAATGCTCTCAGGCGCGCTTCCTTGATTTTCCAGTTTTTGTTTACCTGCTCAACCACCAGCTTGGAATCCAACTTTAGCACCACCAAAGCCGCCGCCTTTGCCTGCAAATTTTCTTGGTTGACCAACAGCCACTCTAAAGCCGCAATCAAGGCCTGATACTCAGCTTCGTTGTTGGTAGCTACGCCAATGAAAGAAGCTAGTTCATAAACGCACTCGTCGCCAACAAAAACCGCCACGCCAATCGCCGCTTTTCCAGGGTTGCCTCTCGCTCCGCCATCGGTGTGAATAACAATGTTCATGTCAGTGCTTTTACCATTAATTTTACGCTCAATTTTTGGATTATTTCTGTATCGCAATAGCAAAAATTTGCCAATATATCGGGCTTTTTTTCTTATGACCGCAATTATAAACTAGTGGAATATTAATCAAATCTTATGGGGCTTTTATCGCTTCAACTGTACAACTAGTTTTCGGTCCTTTCCTTCGCCACTTGATACACTTTCGAGCTCTGCGTAATCCGGATTGTCGGAAATTGTGCTGTGGATCACATACCTTTCGTGGGGCGGAAGATAATAATTGAAAGTATGTGATTCGCCGGTTTCCAGCACCTTTTTGGCGGCGTTGTTAGCCATTTCCACCAGCTTTTCCTCTCTGCTTTGGCGATATTGGTTGATGTTGAGCTTGATGCGTCGCTCAATTTCCCGTTGAAAAGTCAGACGCAAGATTCTTTGGATCGAGTTGAGAGTTTCACCGTGGTAGCCGATAAAAAGCCCAGAATCGGCCTCAGGCAAATCCAGCTGCACTAGCAGGTTTTCCCCATCTTCTTCCAGAGAAACACTAACCTCATCTGCGCTAAGGCCGCAGTGTTCAGTTAATTGAAGCAAAAAGTCTTGAATCGTCATACCAACCCTTAATATTTCTAATTCTTCCGCAATAAAGCTAACACCCTGTTGGTGTAAATTTTCAGGCCTCCTGGTCCTGAAATGAAAAACTGCTGCGCAATACTAAAAACCGTAGTGGTGACCCAATAAAGCGCCAGTCCAGACGGAAAAGTGGCGGCGATAATACCAGTAAAAACCGGCATCAGGTAAATCATTTGCTGTTGCATAGACTGAGCCATCTCGGCAAAATCTTCTTCTTTTTTATTAGCTTCTTGAACCGCTTTTTTCTTCGAGACATTGGGAACGGCGTCAGGCTTTTCTGCGCCAGGCGAAATCATGATTGAAAGAATGAATTGGGTAGCTGCAGCCAAAACCGGCAGGATAAAAAGTCTGTCGGGCTGAGCCAGATCAAGCCAGAAGAAGCTGGTATTGATACCATTACCATTTAGCTCTGGATTTCCCAAGAAATTAATCAAAACTCGGTAAAGAAAAATCAGCACAATTAACTGAATGAGCTGCGGCAAACAGCCAGCCAGGGGATTAACATTGTATTTTTTGTAAAGCTCCATCTGGGCGGCCTGCAGACCTTGCTTGTCTTTACCGAATTTTTTCTTCAGCTCTTTAATTTCCGGCTGCAAGCTCTGCATTTTGCGACTGGCTTTGAGGGAGGGAACCGTCACCGGCAACAGCATGGTGCGGATGATGAAGGTAAAAACAATAATAGAAAAACCTAAATTGCCCGTTATATCGGTCAAAAACAATAATATATTCAGGAGAAACTCTGAGAAAACTTGCATGCTCTGGCTCTATTCGGTTAGCTTAAATATCCATATCTTTTTATTGTACCACTATTGCGCTGTTGGCTGCCAATTGCTGGTTTGATTGCCGAGGACTGCTATTGAAAATTGTCGTTAAAAACCGAGCGATCGTTAGCAGCGGCCGTAATTGTTACCAGCAGCGCAGAACACGCAGTATACCCTTAGCACCTCCCAAGAGCAAGCCGTCTTTTTGGATTTTTCTCAGTAGGTAGGTGCCGCAGCTGGGTTTGTGCCGACAGTGACTGACGTAGCCAAAAGCGCTGTAGAGAAAATTATATCTGGCAGTTCTGAAAAATTGATAAATTCTAAGGATGGTCTTAAGCTGGCGGTCGGTCATTTTGCTCAATTATTTTTTCAAAGGCTTGGTTGATTTCTTCAGAGAGGCGCCGCGCTTCGGTTTTTTTGGCGGCAGCTTTGGCCACAAAAACCAGAGAGTAGGGGGCGCTCAAGTGCGGCTGCGCGGCGCCAGCGACAGCAGCGCTCACCAACCTTTTCATTCTGTTCCTCTCCACTGCTTTTAGAGAAACTTTTTTTGGCACCACCACGGCCAGCCGCAGCTTTCCTTCCGGGTTTTTCTTATAAAAAACAGTGAAAGACTTGGCAAAATAGCGCTCAGCATTCTGAAAAAAATCCGGCTCGGCGCGCAATTTTAATTTTAGCTTTTTAGGAAGCATACTGAACTCATT
>CAZESB010000012.1:0-2444 GCA_964515115.1 uncultured Pseudomonadales bacterium
GGTCACATTGATTCCAATCCCGCTGACGAAATTGCTCATCCCAGATACGAACAAACCCCACCGCGCGTGCTTTCCAAAGTGGAGTACCGCGCCCTGCGCGACGCCTGCCGAGGCGATTCTCGGATGGCGGCTATTGTCGAGCTGTTGCTCCAAACCGGCATGAGAATCAGTGAACTGGCCAACTTACAGATGTCCGACCTTGATTTTGACCGCAACGTCATTTACATTCGCACCCAAAATTCCCGCGAGGCTCGCAAAGTGCCGCTCAACGACGCCGCCAAAAAAGCCTTGATGGATTATCTGGAGGCCAGACCGAGAACCAAAGAAAAAATGGTTTTCCTCACTAAAACTTGTCGGCCATTTCTGGTTAGGAACATTCGCACGGCCATTGATCGCTACTTCAGGCTGGCGGGCATCAAAGACGCCAAGGTCAACGACCTGAGGCACACTTTCGTGATCGAGCAGCTTAAGGCTGGCACGCCGCTGGTGTATGTTTCTCAGTTGGTGGGCCACAAGAGAATTACCACCACCGAGAGATACCTCAAGTTGATTGAACAGCCTGAAATGGAACCAAATATTCAAATTGAGGAACTTTAAGTTATGCTGTCACCGATTATCATCCAAATTATCACCCAGTTAGCTTGGTGGCGAGACTCTCTCAGCTGTGTGAGGGCCAGTTGATGGCGAACTCATTGCAAAATTCTAATCACCACTCTTTCCGTCCTATTTGGTCAGAAGAAAGTAGTTTCTCTTCCTCAAGTAGTCACAACTACTATCGTCATCGAAAACTACTTTTTCTGCCTCAAATATGCCTAAAATTATCGCTAATTAGAATTTTGCAATGAGTTCGGCGCTAAATTTCATTTAGTTTCATGACGAAAGCTCCCTCACGGGAGCTTTTTTACGGTCTGTTTTAAGGTACAATAGCAAAATAATAAGGAAAAATTTATGAAAAAACGAGTCTTATCCGGCATTAGATCCACAGGCAAACTGCACTTGGGCAATTACTTGGGTGCGGTGAAGGGCATGATTGATCTGCAAAATCACCCGGATTACGAAACTATTTACATGGTGGCCGATGTGCACACCCTCACTACGCCATATGATATCGAGAACCTCAGGCAGAACCGTCGCGAGATTATTGTGGATTACTTGGCGGCCGGTTTGGATCCAGAGAAAAGTATTCTTTTCCAGCAAGCCAATGTGGGCGAACATCTGGAGCTGGCTTTCTTCTTTGCTTCCGTAACCACGGTGGCCAAGATGCAGCACCTGCCGACTTTCAAGGACAAAGTCAAACAGCACCCGGATCACGCCACCCTGGCTTTGCTCAATTACCCGATGTTGATGGCGGCTGATATTTTGGCTTACAAGGCAGCTTTAGTGCCGGTGGGCCTTGATCAGGAGCCGCATTTGGAGGCTGCCAGGGAAGTGGCGCGCAAGTTCAACCAAGTTTATGGCACTGATTTTCCCGAGCCGCAACGTTTTGCCACTTCAGGTGAGTACGTGCCTTCACTCACCGGCGAGGGCAAGATGAGTAAGTCGGTACCAGGCAGTTACATTAATATGGTTGATGACCTGGCCACTATCCAGAAAAGAATTGCCGCCATGCCGACCGATTCTGGGAAAGGTGAGGCTCTTCCTCAGAGTGGTGGCGTAGCTGGCTTGCTGACTTTAGTGGAGTTAATTGAGGGCCAGGAGCAGCGCCGTCAATATGAGGAGCAGTACCTTGGTGCGGGCTTGCGCTACGGCGAGCTGAAAAAGCAACTAGCCCAGGCCATTTACGATGAGTTGGCTGGATTTAGGCAAAAGCGAGCTGAGATGATGGCCAATCCCGATTACGTAGATACAGTCATCGCTGAGGGCACCAAAAAAGCCAAGGCTATTGCTGAGGTGACTTTGGCGGAAGTCAGGGAAAAAGTTGGCTTAGCTTAGCTAAGCTAAGATTTAGTCGAGCATTGAATCAAGCGCGGCACAAAAACGCAAAAAAGGAAGCAAAAATGAAACCGATTATTAACTTTGAAGATTTTATGAAGTTGGATATTCGCACTGCTACAATAATTGCCGTTGAAGAAATAGCCGGCGCGGACAAGCTTTATAAGCTCACTTTAGATGTCGGAGAGCTTGGAGAGCGAACGGTGGCGGCTGGCATTAAAGCCTGGTACAGCGCGGAAGAATTGGTGGGTAAGCAGGTAGTTTACTTGGCCAATCTGGAGCCGCGCTTGCTCAGAGGGGTAGAAAGTCAAGGGATGATCTTGGCGGCGGATGATGGAGCAGCGGCTATTCTGCTTACTCCGGAAACTGCGGTTGTCAATGGCGCCTTGGTCAGATAAGATAAATTTCTCTGTTAGCAAATCAAAGATTACTCTGCTAATCAGCGCTAGCTTAAGAGCAGGTGGCGTGCTAGAATAAGTTCGTCTTTAAGGCAAGAATATGGAAAAAAACAA
>CAZESB010000012.1:2544-10584 GCA_964515115.1 uncultured Pseudomonadales bacterium
AGCGCGGTGGAGATTTTTGAAGCCGCCAATGTGGATTTGGCTGAAGTTGAGCTTGAAGTTGAAGCCTTTTCGTTTGGCTCGATGATTTGGGAACTGGTGATCAGTCTGTTGCCGATTCTGTTAATGATCGGCTTTTTCTTTATTATTTTCCGTCAAGCGAAGGGTGGTCAGGCCGGAATTATGGGCATTGGTAAAAGCAAGGCGAAGCTGTTTGTTAAAGGCAAGCAGAACACTAGTTTTAATGATGTGGGTGGAATGGATGAGGCTAAAAAAGAGCTGGAAGAGGTGGTCGACTTTTTGAAAAATCCAAAAAAATATGCCAAAGTTGGTGCCCGGACTCCTAAAGGTGTGCTTTTGGTGGGGCCGGCGGGAACAGGCAAAACTTTGCTGGCGCGCGCAGTAGCCGGAGAAGCCAACGTCCAGTTTCTTTCAATTGCCGGCAGTGAGTTTATGGAAATGTTGGTGGGTGTGGGCGCCTCCAGGGTGCGGGATCTTTTCACTACCGCCAAAAAATTAGCCCCTTCGATAATTTTCATTGATGAAATTGATGCTATTGGCCAAACCAGAGGTAAGGGTAGCTTTGGCGGCCATGACGAGCGGGAGCAGACCCTCAACCAAATCTTGGTAGAAATGGACGGCTTTGACCAAAATGACAACGTTATTGTCATGGCCGCCACCAACCGCGGCGACATGCTCGACCCGGCATTGATTCGACCCGGCCGCTTCGACCGGCGAGTGATGGTGCGCCTGCCCGATCTGGAGGAACGCAAGTACATTATCTCCATTCACGCCACCGGCAAACCTTTCGCCAAAGAAGTCAAATGGGAAAAAGTGGCCAAAAGAACAGTCGGTTTTTCCGGCGCTGATATCGAAAACATGCTTAACGAGGCCGCTATCGCGGTCGCCCGCGAGTCCAGAAAAGAGATCACCATGGAGGATATCGAAGAAGCGGCGCTCAAAGTTAAGTTGGGACCAAGCAAAAAGCGACTCTCCAGCAAACTGGAGCGAGCTATGACCGCCTATCACGAAGCCGGTCACGCTATCGTCGCCCACGCCTCTGCTCACGCCGACGCGGTCACTCGGATTTCTATCGTTTCCCGCGGTCACGCTCTAGGCTTCACTGTCAGCTCCCCAGAGAGAGACAAATTCCAAACTACCAAATCAGAGCTGCTTGATCGTATTACCGTTTTACTTGGTGGCCGAGCGGCAGAGCAGATGATCTTCAATGAGCAAACCGCTGGTGCTGGCAACGACATTGAGAGAGCCACCAGAATTGCCAGAGCTATGGTAGTGGAATACGGTATGAGCGAGCTGGGAGCCATGAACTATGCACCGCTCTATGACAACGCCGATTATGGCAGATCCTGGAACGAACCCTTGAAAATTTCCGATCGCCTGCAGGAAAAGGTTGATGAGCAGGTTAATAGAATTATTCAAGATGGCGCCAAGCGAGCCAGCGGGTTACTCAAGACTCACCAGCAAAAGTTGGCTGAAGTTTCTAAGCGACTGCTGGAGATCGAAACTCTTGATGGTGATGAGTTTGAAAAATTGATGGGCTTCAAGAAAATCAAAATTGACGACGCTTACGATTTAGCTGATGACAGCGCCAATGACTGATCCAACTCTTTTAACTAACTTCCAAGAAGAGAATCCGAGAGGCAGATTTATCCTCGTTGATGGTCATGCTTTAATTTATCGGGCTTATCATGCTTTTCCCACTCTCACCAATACCGCTGGCCAACTGGTCAACGCGGTTTATGGCTTCAGTCGCATTTTACTTACTGCCATCAATGATTTTGGCCCCGAATACATTGCGGTGGCCTTTGATCACAAAGCTCCTACCAAGCGCGCGGAAACTTTTGTGGCTTATAAAGCCCACCGTCCCAAGATGCCCGACGATTTGGTGCCGCAAATCGATATCATCAAAGAGGTGATTGATGTCCTCAACATTCCCCGGTTTGAACAAGCCGGTTATGAAGCCGATGATCTGATTGGTACCGTGGCCGCCAGACTGACGGTAGAAAAAAATCCTACTCAATCAGGCGAGCTGCTTACTACCATCGTGACGGGTGATAAAGACATGCTGCAGCTAGTTGATGATGATACTCACGTTTTTATTCCCGGCCGCGGCCGGTTCAGCCAAGATATCGAGTATGACGAAGCTACGGTCATGGACAAACTCGGCATCCGTCCCGACCAAGTGGTGGATTTCAAAGCCCTGATGGGCGATCCGTCGGACAATATTCCTGGGGTAAAAGGGGTGGGCAAAAAAACTGCCCAAAAACTGATCCAAACTTTTGGCACGCTTGACCAGCTCTACGCAGCGGTTGAAACAGACTCGCAGCCGGAGATGCTTAAAGGCGCGCTGCTTGATAAGCTCAAGGCGGAAAAGGACACTGCCTATCTCAGTCGAGAGCTGGCTACCATTCTGCGGGATATTCCTCTTGATTTTTCTCTGGAAAGCTGTCGAGTTTCAGAATATGATAAAACCAAAGTAGTGGAACTTTTCAAAAATCATGACTTTAATTCATTAATCAGACTGCTGCCTAATGACAAGTTCGAACAAGGTGTTCAGGATGCCCTTTTTTAGGAATATTTTTAGGAACACAAGATGAAAGTAGCGCTGGTTCACGACTATCTCAGGGACTATGGAGGGGCTGAGCGTGTGCTTGAAGCGCTGCACCGAATCTTTCCGGACGCACCGGTGTATGTGGCTTTTGTGGATCAGCAAAAACTGGGAGTGCATTGGGAAAAGTTCGCCGATTGGGATTTACGCGAAAGTTGGTTGACTAAAATTCCTTTTTATAAAAAGCTTTTTTCGCCGTTGCGAATCTGGGCGCCCAATTATTTCCAAGCCTTCGATCTGAGCGATTTTGATTTAGTTATTTCCTCGAGTAACGCTTATTTTTCCAAAGCAGTGTTGGTGCCTAATGGCCTGCATGTTTGTTATTGCCACACGCCAGCCCGTTCTCTCTATGGCTACACCACCATGACGGATTGGCAGAAAAACTGGCTGGTCAAGCTTGGCGGCAACCTGATTAATCATTACTTGCGGGTGGTGGATTTTCAAATCGCACAGAAAGTGGACTATTTTATTGCTAATTCTCGGGAAACGCAGCGGCGGATTGCTAAGTTTTATCGCCGCGACTCGACCGTGATTTATCCGCCAATTGAGATACCGGCAAAGTTGCCTGCTCAAAAAAAGTTGGGCGAATACTACCTCCACGTTGGCCGGATTGCCAGGAGCAAGCATGTGGATTTGGCGGTGGCGGTTTGCAGCCAATTGGGCTTGCCGCTGAAGGTGGGCGCCGGCAAAAGCGTGGCTTATCTGGAAAAACTGGCCGGGCCGACAGTGGAATTGCTGGGCGAAGTTGACGACGCAGAGCTGAGGCAGCTTTATGCCGGCGCCAAAGCTCTCCTTTTCCCGGCAGAAGATGAAGATTTTGGCATGATTCCGGTAGAAGCCATGGGTTATGGGGTGCCGGTGATCGCTCACCGCTCCGGCGGGCCACTCGAAAGCGTTATCGAAAACAAAACCGGTGTCTTTTTCAATGAATTCACCCCTGAAAGTTTGGCTGTTGCCATCGAAAAAGCGGAGAAAATCAACTGGGACCGGAAAAAAATTCGCACTCACGCTCAACAATTCAGCGCGGCCGCCTTTGAAAAAAATCTCCGTCAATTCTTGAAGCCTTTGTTGACAACTTAGCAAACACGTTCTATTATTGCTAATAGGATGATAGATCTTACAGCCCGCCAGGTACAAATACTTCGAGCCATTATCGAAGAATTCATTGATACGGCCGAACCGGTCGGCTCCGACACGATCGACAAAAAGTTTTCCATCGGTGTTTCTCCAGCCACCATTCGCAATGAGATGGTTTATCTGTCCAAACAAGGTTATTTAAACAAAACTCACAGCAGTGCCGGCCGGGTGCCCACGCCTCTGGCTTTTAAGCTCTACGTCAACGAACTAATGAAAGAGCAGGAACTAACAGTGGCCGACGAAGTTTCTGCCAAAGAGAAAATCTGGAACAGCCGCCAGGAAATTGACCGCCTGCTTTCCCAAATTACCAAAGTGCTGGCCGACCGCTCCAATGCTCTAGCGGTAGCGATGATTGATGAAGATCACCTTTTTCATTCAGGTTACGCCAACTTGCTGCGGATGCCGGAATTTTACGACATCAAAGTGATGCGTCACGTCTTGCAACTGATTGAAGAAACTAATTTGCTTGAGGAAATTTTTGAATTTGGTGCTAGCGAAAATCCGGTCCAAGTAGTTTATGGCGCCGAACTGGGCAACAAAAACCTCGAGCCGGTGGGTGTCATTCACATGACGCTGCTTATTGGCGGCCGGGAGTGCCATATGGGTGTTTTCGGCTCCAGCCGCTTTGACTACTCGTACGTGATCCCGATGATGAAGTATGTTCGGGGCCTGATTTTAGAGATAGTTGAATAATTTTCTGCAATGAGTTCAAGGACTTCATATGACAAAAAATAGCGAGAATGATCATCCTGTGAGCAATAACGGTGTGGGCCGCTTTATGGTGGCGGTTGAGGGAGTGATTGAGCACGAAGAGACAGAAACTATTCTCCTGCTGAAAAGAGCGAACGTAGATTACGCTGGTGGTGTTTGGGAAATTGGCGGCGGTAGACTTGATCAAGGCGAAGATCCGGAGGCCGGTTTAAAACGGGAAATCAAGGAAGAAACTGGTTTAGAAATCAAGCCTAAAAAAATTATCAACGCTTGGTTTTTCAATCGTGGCCGCAAAAAAACTCCAGAAAATGAGGTCATTGGCTTTACTTACTGGGTCACAACCGACAGCCAAAAAGTGAGTCTTTCACCCGAGCATGACGCCTATCAATGGCTGAGTCCTGAAGCGGCGCTGGAATTAGTAGAGCCAAAATTAATGGCTAAAGAAATCCAGATTTTCATCAAGGCTAAGGCGGCAGAAAAAGAAGTTCAAGAAGCGGATAAAGCTAAACAAAGGGCTTTGGCTGATTATCACAACTTGGTTCGCCGCACTCAGGAGGAACGTACCCAATATGCCAAGTTAGCGGCCGGACAGCTGATTGAAGACTTGATTGAACCGCTGGAACATCTAAGTATGGCTACCGAACAACTTGATGATCAGGGTCTCAACATGATTGTGTCCAGATTGTGGCAGGTGCTTTCCAGTCACGGTTTGGAAGAAGTTGAGGCTTTGGGCAAGGAATTTGACGTTGAAACCATGGAAGCGGTCGAGAAAGAAAATGGCGGCAGTCAGGTAGTGCAGGTTTTGCGGCGCGGCTATATTTTGAACGGCAAAGTCATTCAGCACGCCAAGGTGGTTTTGGGCAGCAACTAGACAATAAACTCATACTAGCAGTCAAACAGTTTGTCTGCTAAAATTAACAAGCTAAAGCAATGAGCTTTAATATTATGCAGTTAATACAAGAAAAATAAATATACTGGAAAGGATAAATATGGCAGATAATCAAGCTACCGGTAAAATCATTGGTATTGACTTGGGCACCACCAACTCTGCTATTGCAGTGATGGAAGGCGGTACTCCCAAGATTATTCCTACTTCAGAGGGTAGGAATACTTTTCCTTCAATTGTGGCTTTTAAAGGCGACGAAACTCTGGTTGGGGACACCGCCAAGCGCCAAATGGTGCTCAACTCCAAGAAAACCGTTAACTCAGTCAAGCGGTTTATGGGAGGCAAATACAAAGATAAACGAGTCAAAGAAGCGTTCAAACATGTGGCTTACGAAGTTGAGGCAGGCAAAGATGGTATGGCTGTCATCAAAATTGATGGCAAAACTTACACTCCTCAAGAAATCTCGGCTAAAATTCTAGCTAAAGCTAAGGCTGACGCGGAAAATTATCTGGGTGGCAAAGTTACCCGCGCGGTTATCACCGTGCCGGCTTATTTTGACGACTCCCAGCGCCAGGCCACCAAACAAGCCGGGGAAATTGCCGGACTGCAGGTGGAACGGATTGTCAACGAGCCCACCGCGGCCGCTCTAGCCTATGGGCTTGATAAGGCCGGCAACAAAACCATTGCCGTTTATGACCTGGGGGGCGGTACTTTTGACATTTCTATTTTGGAAATTGGTGACGGTGTCTTTGAAGTTAAATCCACCAATGGCGACACTTTTCTTGGTGGTGATGATTTTGATTCCCGAATTATTGATTGGATTGTGACTGAGTTCAAAAAAGAACACGGCAAAGATCTATCCAAAGATCCTCAGGCGCTGCAGCGGATTAAAGATGCTGCCGAAAAAGCCAAGATCGAGCTTTCCAGCCGTCAGGAAACTGATATCAACCAGCCGTTTATTACCCAAGGCGATGATAGTCAGCCTCTTCACCTCACCATGACTATCGACAGAGCTAAGTACGAAGAGCTGGTTGATGACTTAATTGAAAGCACTTTTGGTCCGGTCAAGCAGGCGCTGAAAGACGCCGGCATGAAAGCTGCCGATGTGGAGGACATTGTCATGGTTGGTGGCATGACCCGGACGCCTAAAATTCAGGAAAAAGTCAAGGAATTTTTTGGTAAAGACACTCATAAAGGTGTCAACCCGGATGAAGTGGTGGCGATCGGCGCTGCCATCCAAGCTGGAGTGATTGGCGGCGATGTGCAAGATGTGGTTTTGTTGGATGTCACGCCGCTTACTCTTGGTTTAGAAACTCTGGGCGGGGTCCGAACGCCGCTGATTGAGCGCAACACCACTATTCCCACCAGCAAATCGCAAGTGTTTTCTACCGCGGCTGATAATCAAACCCAAGTAGAGATCAACGTGCTCCAGGGTGAGCGGGAAATGGCGGCGGACAACAAGTCGCTTGGTCGCTTCATTCTTGACGGGATTCCGCCCGCCCGCCGGGGTATGCCGCAAATTGAAGTCACTTTTGATATCGACTCAAACGGCATTCTTAACGTTACGGCTAAGGATAAAACCACCGGCAAGGAGCAGAAGATCACCATCCAAAACTCCACTAATCTTTCCGATGAGGAAGTTGAGAAGATGAAACAGGATGCTGAGGCTCACGCAGAGGAAGACCAAGCCAAGCGCGAACTGGTGGAAGCCAGAAATAAAGCCAGATCGGTGGCTTTCGAACTTGAGAAGCAGCTGGATGAGTATGGCGATAAAGTGGACGAAGAGACTAAAAAAACTATCGCGGAAAATGTCGAAAAACTCAAAGAGCTGGCAGAAAAAGAAGACGCCACCAAGGAAACTTTGGACGCCGCGGTAGACGAAACCTTTGAATCAGCACAAAAAATGGCTGAAGCCATGCAAAAAGCCCAAGCTGAAGCTGGGGCGGCTGCCGGGGCGGAGAGCAAAGCCGAAGAAGCTAGCACTGCCGGCGCTGATCAGAAAAAAAGTAAGAAACCCAACGGCGAAGTCGAAGAAGGCGACATCGTCAATGAGTAGGCATTTTTGTCTTACCAATTGCTATAATTAAGCGGTTCTTATGCCTACTAAACGCGACTATTACGATATTCTTGGGATTGAGAAGTCTGCTTCTGACAAGGAAATTAAAGCTGCCTACAGGAAGCAGGCTTTAAAGTGGCATCCTGACAAAAATCCCGATAAGAGAAAGGATGCTGAGGAGAAATTCAAAGAAATCAACGAGGCCTACCAAGTTTTGTCGGACTCTCAGAAGCGCCAGCATTATGACCAATTTGGTCACGCGGCCTTTGATCCTACGGGCGGGATGGGCGGCAATCCTTTCAGTGGTGCTCAGTCGGGACCTTTTACCTGGACTTACACTACCAGCTCAGGCGGCAATCCCTTTGAGGGTATGGATTTTGGTGACCCATTTGACATTTTTGAAACTTTTTTTGGCGGAGGCTTTGCCCGAGCGCAACAGCGCAAACGCTACTCTCTGAGCATTGATTTTATGGAAGCAATTAAAGGCGTGGTTAAAGAGGTGGAGATTGACGGTAAAAAACATAAAATCAAAATTCCCGCCGGCGCTAATGATGGCACCCGTATTCGTTTTGATGATTTTGATGTCACTATCAATGTTGGTACTCATCCGCAGTACAAGCGCGA
>CAZESB010000012.1:10684-23995 GCA_964515115.1 uncultured Pseudomonadales bacterium
GATTTTTTACCTGATGTATCAACTCTTTTTAATTCCAATCCCGAAGTAAAGGGGGTGATTAGATCAGTAATGGCTTTGAGTTGGTTTTCCGAATTGTCGGTCGTAATTTCGAGATACATTTTTTCGTGATTGTTGAGGCCGGGCAGCGTGAATCTGCCACCCACCAGCTCACGCAAAACCAAAAAGGCCATAGTTACCACATAAAAGCCAAGTGTCACCTCCCGCTGCCCGGCCCCCATGCCCAAACCCAAAGCAATAGTCAGAAAAATATAGGCTAGTTCTTCCGGCTCTTTAATAGCTGAACGGAACCGAACAATAGAAAGCGCACCGACCAGCCCGAGTGACAGAGCGATAGACGAGCGAATAATACTAATAATCATCATGGTGGTGATAGCTAGCAGGGGAAAAAGCGCCGCCAGCCGCCGCCGATTTGAGAGGGCGTGACCGAATTTTCGGTAAACATAAGCCAAAATTTCCGTCATCAAAATCAACAAAAGCGTGTTGATTAAAAACTCATTGAGATCGGGCATGGAAAAAACCGTATCCAGTTGCAGCAGCTCGGTAATTCTTTGCATATGAGGCGCTTCTTTCTAATTTTGTTAAACTTTCAAAGTAAGTATACTAAAAAATTCCTAAACTGAGGTACTCAAACCATTGCTTTTTTCTAAACACGGCTTTAAATTCCTCCTGGTTGTCGATCTTTAAAACCACCCGTTTGTCTTTTTTGTAACGCTCCAGCATTTCCCCTTCCCAGTGATCAAAAACATAATCCCTGGCAGGATGAGCTTCGATAGCCATGTATGAATTAGTAAAAAACGTTCCTTGCCAAGGCAGCTCATCACTTGATTTATGAATGGCGCCAATACTGACCGCTCCACCTTCAGTCGGCTCGCTTTTGAGAGTGATGTAGCTGAGAGGCGGTAAATTATAGAAATCAGTCGTCTTATCAAAAACTGCCCGGTGTCGGTGCAGGGCATAAAGTTTCAAAAACTCAATTTGTTGCTCCCATTCTTCGACAGTCGGGAAAACGTGCTCAGCATTTTCGTCACGCCACTTGGCTGATTGAGCTGGCATTTCGGAGCGAATACTAGCCGCTAATTTGTCGATATTTTCAATCACGTATTCAGGGGTAAATTTGTCGTTAAAAAGTTCAGCTGTTCTAGTCAGGTATTCTTGCTTAACTTTATGATCAAAAAATAGATTGATAAAAGGGAATTTATTATCAGAAAGCCGATTGAAAAGATCATTTTGCGAGCTGCGAATCACCTCTTCTTCAGTCTTTTTCTGATGAGCCAGACCCACATCAAGATCATAAAAAATCCAGCGGAACCGGCCGTCAATACTGGTTAATTCTTCCGGCGCTGCCCGAACCGGCCGTTCGTAGCGCCAAAGCTTAACATTGCCAAAAGGCCAATCAAAATTACCAGAATAAAACTCAAAAATCATGTAATCAATAAAGTTTGGAATATCAAGTCCTGGCAAGAACTCACTGTAGTAAGCACAAGTATTGCAGTGCTGGGCCTTCTCAAAAAGAGCATCATAATCTTCGACTGCTTGCTTACTGCCATAATCATGTCGGGCTTTACCACGGTTATCGCCCACGTCGTGAGGAATTTCAATAATGCTCACCCGATTTTTAGAAAGTCCGTACTTATTGGCCAGATAATGCTGATCGATGCGCTCTCTGAGAAAATAAACCCCCCAATATTCACCGTTGAGATAAACCACCGCCGGCCTCACCGCCTGAGTATCAAGATCAGTCAATTCCGCTGCCATGGTATGCAGCAACGCATCGCGGATGTAGCCATGTTCCCAGTCAGTGCCACCAGTTCTGAGCAGAAAAGTATTAAAAGTAGTGTAGTCGAGTTCAGGAAAAATGGGGTAGTTAATTTGGTCTGAATGGTCGAGGTAGCCGGCGTAAATGCGGAAAGATTTTTGGGGCAAAGCAGCACTGCCACCGCCATGAATGCGCAGACCGATGTCTTTTTGAAAACCGAGCCGGCCGTCTGGTTCGTAAAATGATAAGTGAGCCGGCCGCTCCCACTCATCGCCTTCTTCGTCAAAATGAACATAAATACCACGCTCCTCATCCCAGAGATTTTTCGGGTTGGTAGCAAGATTGATCACTGCCACTTCGTGATTGGTTTGGATAAAAACCGGGAAGGTATGGATTTTACCCACTTGTTGATCATGACGAAAAGCGGCCGCCCTGATAGTGGTAGTTTTTTCCAGTGGAAGTGGCTTTTCGTAGCGGTTGCTGCTGGTAGTTGGCTCGGAACCATCCAGGGTGTAATAAATTTCCGCCGGCAGCAGACCGGAAAATTTGAGCGAAATTTCCGTCGGTTGATTAAAAAAAGCTGTTTTGGGTGTCATCATGATTCTGGCTTGCAGGCTACCCAGGAGTAAGAGCGAGCCTAACAGCAGCAGACAAATAGCGAGATAAACTACCCGAGGGTGACGAAATTTCTCAATTAATTTGGCGAGCGGATTTGCTAGGACGGGTTTTTGAATAATCATAGAATAATCAAATGAGGATAACACAAAGACATCCCCTGCACATATTTTGACGACTTACTCAATCTGAAAGGAAAAAAGTTGCTGATTTGCGCTGCCAGTTTTTCCGCTTCGAGGGCATATTTGAGCTCGACAATAGTGTGAGGCAAAGTTTGTTTGGGAGTTTGTTGTTGATCTCTTTTGGTGTGGTCAAAGCGCAGCTTTGAATCCACTGTCAACCTTACCAACCCATCAGCGGTCACATAATATTGCCGCAGATAGGCATTTTTCAGCACTGCTCGGTACATCCCGGCTTGTTCCAGAAAAAAGTGGTTGGTTTGTTGGCTGGTTGCCTGGTTTTTTACCTGAACGATTTTTGCCGGTAATTTTGCCTGCTTCCTCAAGGTTGAAGCCACCAAGCCGCCGGTTTTGGAGACAACTTCGCCTTCTTTAGTCTTAATTTCCAATGTGGTTTGGCTTAAGGCTTCAAAATCACCATACCAGCGCAAGCGAACTTTTTTTCTCGGACTGACTCCGGCCACATTTTCTCTTAAGTGAGCAAAATCGGTAGTATCAAAGTAAATGTTGTTAACTTGCCTGTCGGGATAAGCTTTCCTGAAATGCGCCGGATGAGCATGCAACAAGGACGGCATGGCCAGCGCCTGCTCATAGCCGAGGATAAACTTTTTTTCGAATCTGATTTCCCGCGCAGCAGCATTGGTAGGCATATGCCTGCTTATTTTAGCATTGAACTGTTGGTTTTGAATGCAGACCCAACCAGCTCACGACCAGCACTCACAGCTTGCATCTTCCCTCCAGATAAAGTACAATCAATGACAAGTAACGACGGTGATGGAGGGCTCAGGAAAAAGAGTCCTTTTTTGATCAACCTAATGAAATCACTTGTATAAATAAAGGAAATTATGCAAAAAACCAGCAACCAAATTATCCGCACGGAGTTTGCCGCTGCCATCGCGCAAATTGCCAACGAGCGCAAAATCAGCGAGGACTCAATTTATGAAGCTATTGAGCAAGCTCTGGTTTCGGCTTATCGTAAGCAGATGGGTCAACTGGAAGAAGAAAAATATTATTTTGTGAAACTGGATCGCGCCACCGGCGAGTCGCAGATTTTTGAAGCGCCGGTGACTGAGCGCGATGAAGAAACCGAGGAAATTTTAGCCTGGGATGAAACCAAAGCCGTAGATGTCACTCCGGCCGGTTTTGGCCGCATTGCCGCCCAGACTGCTAAACAAGTGATTCTGCAGAAAATCCGCGAATCTGAAAAAGACCAAATTATTGCCGATTATCAGGACAAGTTGGGCGAGATTGTCACCGCTCAGGTCTTGAGAATGCAAGGCAGAAGTGTCATTCTCGATATTGGCCGTGGCCAAGGCCTGATGCCGCCTGAAGAGCAGATGCGCGGCGAGTTTTATCGGGTTAATTCCAGAATTACGGTTTTGATCAAAGAAATCCGCGATACCCACCGTGGCCGACAAATCATTGTTTCCCGCTCTGAGAAGGCTCTGGTTGAGAAACTTTTTGAGCGCGAAGTACCGGAATTGGCTTCCGGTGCTGTGGAAATTGTCGGTATTGCCCGCGAAGCTGGAGTGAGGACCAAAATTGCTGTCCGCTCCACCCAGGAGGGTGTTGATCCAGTGGGTTCCTGTGTCGGTCAGAGGGGTGTGCGGGTCCAGGAAGTAATCCGCGAGCTGAATAACGAAAAACTCGACATTATTCCTTGGTCGGAAGATGACAGCTTGTTGCTTCAAGGCGCTTTGGCTCCGGCCGAGGGTTTGGCCATCAAAATCAACGAAAAAGACCGCACCGCCGTGGTGATTTCCCCGGATGATCAGCTGTCTTTGGCGATTGGTCGTGGTGGACAAAATGTTCGCTTAGCCGCTAAACTCACCGGCTACAAAATTACCATCAAATCGGCGGCCGGCGCAGTTGAGTCGGAAGCCACCGGTGAAGAAGATTACGAAATCGACACTTTTGCAGGTATTAAAGAAGAAACTCGAGAATTTCTAGTCGAGTACAAACTAACCACTCTTGCGGATCTTTCCAGATTTAAAAACAAATGGCAAGAGGCTGAAGAAATCAACGACAGCCAGAAAGCAATGCTCAACGAAAAAGTCATCACCTTTGAAAAAGAAATGGCAGAAAGAGCCGCTAATGGCGAGGAAATAGATTTATCGGCGAAATAGAAATCAGGCATTTATGGCGCAACAAACCAGACCACCAGTAGTAACGATCATGGGCCATGTCGATCACGGCAAAACTACGTTGTTGGATTACCTTAGAAAAACCAAAGTCGCTGCCGGTGAAGCTGGGGGCATTACTCAGCATATTGGCGCCTACAGCATTGAGTTTAATGGCAAGCCGATTACTTTTATCGACACACCTGGCCACGCAGCTTTCAACAAGATGCGTGAGCGCGGCGCTCAAGTGACTGACCTAATTGTGCTAGTGGTAGCTGCCAACGATGGCGTTAAGCCCCAGACGGTGGAATCCATTCGCCACATCAAAACCAGCGGCGTGCCGTTTGTGGTGGCCATCAATAAAATCGATCTGCCCGATGTTGATCCCAACATTGCCAAATCTGAGTTAGCCCAGCATGAAGTGGTGGTGACCGAATACGGCGGCGATGTCGAAGCGATCGAAATTTCCGCTCTTAAGGGCACTAATGTAGACAAACTTTTGGAAACTTTGTTGGTTTTGGCCGAGCTGCAGGAACTTCAGGCAGACCCAGCCGCTCCCCTGGAAGCGGTGGTGATTGAGGCCTCCAAAACCCAGCACCGCGGTTCCGTGGCTACAGTAATCGTACAGCAGGGTACCCTCAAGACGCGCCTGGATGTGGCCGCGGGTGAAGTCACCGGCAGAGTCAAGCAGCTGGCCGACGAACTTGGCCGCTCGATTGACAATGTTTTGCCCGGTTTTCCGGCCGAAATTATGAGTTTTGACGCCGTACCTTCGGTGGGTTCGCTTGTCCGCGACCTCAACGCTGATTATCCGGAACCGGAATCGGCGTCCGACGCGGCAGCTGAGAGTGATGACCCCTGGGCGGATTTCAATTTTGGCGCTATGGTGGAGTCGGTAGGCAAGCCTAAACTCAACTTAATTGTTAAAGCTGATGTCGACGGCACGCTGGAAGCAATTTTGCAAAATCTGGACGAAGAAAGCACCGAGCTGATTTCCTCTGGTGTGGGTGAAGTGACTGAGCGCGACTTGGATTTGGCTGAAACCAGCGGCGCCTTGATTATTGCTTTTCAATCGAAAATTGCTGGCAAAATTAAACGCCTGGCCAAGGAGCGCGGCATCAAGATCAAACAGTACGACATTATTTATCAACTGATTGAAGATTTGCAGAAGCAAATGCTGAAACTGCTTGAGCCCACCATTGACGAAAAAGTGGTCGGTGAGGCGGAAATTCTGGAAATTTTTGAAATCAACGCCAACAAAATTGCCGGTGTCAGGGTTAAAACCGGCGAAATCAAGAAAAATGACCGCCTGCACCTGCTGCGCGAGGGCGAAATTATTGCCAATCCGGTTATTCGCACCATGCAGCATGGTAAAGACGAAGTCGATCGCGTCACCGCCAAGAGCGAGGCGGGCATTACTTTCAAGAACAAAAAACTGGATTTTCAAGTTGGTGATGTTTTGACTGCTTACACCATTGAGGAAGATGAAGATTAATTAGCTCGGAGATGTTGCTTAGGGCAAAGCGAGTTGTGATCAATTTCGGACTTGACACGCTGTATACATCAGCTGTATATTCAGAATAATATGAAAAGAACGCAGATTTATATTGACGAAAATACTCATGATTATCTCTCTCTTTTAGCAGCTGAGCAAAGTGTTTCTATGGCGGCAGTAATTCGCAGATTCATCAAAACTGGCCTGGAAAATCAGCAAAAAAATCAAGATCAGAGCTTAAAGGTGATGAAAAACATCGCCAAACTAGAATTAAAAGGCGGTCCAAAAGACCTATCCACCAACCTCGATCATTATTTATACGGAGCTGCAAAGAATGAGTAAAATTGCGTCCGGCCCAACCATTTTTGTTGACTCAGACGCCTTTATTGCCCTGGCAAGGAAAGATGATGCCAATCACCAAAAGGCATTGGCAAAGCTGAGCATCCTAGAGGGCAATTACTCTTTCATGACCTCAAACTACGTTTTTTCAGAGGTGGTGACGGTATTAAGCCTCAGAATTAGCAGAAAAGCAGCGCTGGCCTTCATCAAGGAACTTAAATCACCCAAGAATCAGTATAATTTTATCTGGATTGATGCTCATCTGGAGAGCCTGGGTATTAAAAAATATCAAGAGCAAACGACCAAAAATGTCAGTTTGACCGACTGTATCAATATGGCCTGTCTGGACGAGCACAAAATAAAGTCCATCTTTAGTTTTGACGCAATTTATAGAAAAAATGGTTATCGGGTGCTGTGAGACGAGTTTTAGCACCCTTCATGCGCGTCTTACTCATAGCGCAGAGCGTTGAGCGCTGAGATATTGGTTGCTCTTTTGGCCGGATACCAACCGGTAAAGACCCCCACAATAATTGAGAGGACAATAACTAACATGACAAAACCAAGGGGGATGGCGGCTACATCTAAAAAGCCCAGCCCATGACTTACTGAAATGGTTGAGAGCAGCACACTTATCAACTTACCAGCCAGATAGCCCAACAAAATTCCCAAAACCCCTCCATAAAAACCCATAATCATTGACTCAGTCAGGAAAAGCTCCTTGACCTCTCGCTCTTTCATGCCCATCGCTTTCATTAAGCCAACTTCTCTGGTGCGCTCCAAGAGTGAGACGGTGAGGGTGTTGAACATGCCAAGGGCGGCGACAGTGAGAGCGACCATGCCAATCACTCCCATAATCAGACGGAAAGTGGCAAAAAGGTTATCGATCTGCGCTACCGTGTCTACCACCGAAACAGTGCCATAGCCCATAGCCTCTATAGTTGCGCGAACTTGAGGAAGTACAGCTTGGCTAGTAGTAATGACCTTGATTTGCGAAAACCGGTTGATACCCAAAGACCGCAGCTCAACAAAGGGCACATAAACGACAGGCGTATCATCTTCTGGCGTAACCCCAACAATCTCGTACTGGGCAGGTGCAGACTCAATGCGCTCTGTTTCTCCTTCAATCAGCTCGCCAACGGCCACAAAACTCAGATTGACTTTTTGCCCAACGGCATTAGACTCGTCGAGGCCCAAAACGGACAAAACCGCTCGATTGACCACTGCTTGCCTCAAAGACCCGGGTGGTAACTCTACCAATTTGGGCTGTTCGGTAGGTTCGGTGGCGACCGAACTCATATCGATTAGTTCTAGAGAGCCATCGGACTGGTTGGGGGAAGCTTGAAAGTTGGCCACAGGCGCAGCGCTAGCATCGGCGTCAACAACAGGTAAGCCCGCGGCTGGCAGCGGCAGCTCGAGATCGGTCAGCACTTGTAAGTTTAGTTGGGCCACAAACCCAACCATCACTAGCGGATTATCGGCTGAGTCTAACATTGGGATGTAGCTGCTCGATTCACAATGCGGATGGTGCTCTAGTTGTTCAGCGGCGGCTGTTTCGGCATCACTACTGCAAGGCGCCTGTCGCCACAACGGCAAGCTGGCGCGAATCCAAATTGCCAGGGGCTGATCAGCGCTGCCAGCTTCAGGGCCAACATAGCCTGAAAAGTAATCTCCGTACACAGCTGTGCCCGTCAAGCTAGCTTCTCCTGCTCGGGTGTATCCCAAGACTTGCTCATTGGCAGAAGGGCCGCCACGCACCCTGATCCAACTACCTGGATTGATGCTGAAACTCACGGATCCAATTTCCTGGCTGAAGCTGGCGTCAATCAGAGCAGAAGCAGCATCAGCTTCAGTTTCCGTCTCACTGGTGACTACCAATTCTTCTGTAGTGCTAGCCACCTCATGACTTTCAAAGATTTTTCCTTGTACAGGCTGAATCGCGGAGCTGGTTAAGTACTCGGTTGTTACTCCATACACTGCTAAATCAGTCACGGATTCCTGGAGAGAAGCTCTGCCCACTACACTAATCAATGGCAAAGCAGTTTGCACTGTTGGCAAGTTGGTAAATCTGGCCAAAACTGCGTCATTGAGTGCTAGCTCATCACTCAATCCTGGTACTACTTCGGCTTGACTGAGCTCTTCGAGTCTGGCCACTCGACTAGTCACTAGATGCTGTAAACCGTATCCCACCGACACTAAAAATACAATAAAAGCCACGCCAATAGCCATGCCGCCAACAGTAATAGCAGTACGGGTACTTTTGGCCCGCATATTGCGGAACGAAAGTTCAATTAGATATGAGCGACTGAGGGTGCCGTTGTCACCATCTAGTTGGTGACTGAGACGCTCATAGAAGTTGTTGGCAGCGCGCTCGAAGATTGTGAACGGCTGAGTCCACCAAGCCTGAGAGGCGGTGATCGCAGCAGTGAAAGTTTTGAGTGAATAAGCAATCACCAGGAGCAAAAAGCTGGTGCTGCGCCGAAAGACCTTCATTAGATGATTGATCTTGTTAACAAAAGTGTTGATGAGCTGCATTTTACAAATCCTCGACTGTGATACTTTGCGTCATCGATGGCTTCGATGGCTTCCCGCTAGCGCGTTTTAAGTTGCCACTTTTACTTTTCTTGGGGGCGGATGGCTTGATTAGCTCTTGGATAATTTCTCCATCCAACATCTCCAAAGCTCTCTGAGCAAAGTTGAGATACTCTAGGTCATGAGTGACCATAATGACAGTTTTTCCTTGGCGATTCAGCTCTCCAAGTAGTCCCATCAATTGCCGGCCGGACTCATAATCGAGGTTGCCGGTTGGCTCATCAGCGATGAGGATAGTTGGATCAGTGACAATGGCTCTAGCCAAGGCCACCCGCTGTTGTTGGCCAGAAGAAAGCTCAGTGGGGATATAGTCGCTCCAGTCTACCATACCCACTTGTTCCAAGGCAGCGTGAGCTTTTGTCGCTGCCGCTGCTTCGGTCAGACCAGTGAGGCGCAGCGCAAACATGACATTTTCCTTAGCAGTGAGTGATTTAATCCAGTTAGGCTGCTGATACACCATGCCAATTTGGTGTTTGCGCAACTCAGCTCGCTCATCTTCTGTCAGGTTGTTGTAAAGCGACTGGCCCTGAAAAACCACCTGGCCGCTGGTGGGTGGTTCCAGTCCCAGGATGGTGTGTAGCAAGGTTGATTTACCGCAGCCAGACGGGCCAAAAATCACCAGAAACTCGCCAGCTCTGATGGCAAAATTGATATTTTTGAGCACCGTCACCTCTTGAGACTTGACGGAAAAGGTCTTGCCTAAGGTTTGCGCTTGAATAATGTCAGAATTATGAGTTTTCATATTGGGTTTTTCACGCCACTACCATCCACTATCATCCACTACTGTCTCAACAGCCCCAAAAAGCTGAAGGCAGAGGCTAGATTTTCGATGACTAAATCGAAGGCTGACCGAGTAGCTTTAGGAGCAATAGTGGTAACGTCAATACTACGGGCTTCGTTGCCAGCTGCGTCCTTGGTAATGGCCCGCAGGTGATAAACTTGGCTAGGCGTTAAACCCGATATGATCACCGTATGGTTGGTGGTTAGGTTGCCGTCTTCTTGAGTTTTTTGGCTGTAGCTGCCGCTGGTGCCAGCGCCAAACTCGACTTGAGAAGTGGCCGGCTCATCGGTGTCCCAGGTTACAACTAGTTGAGCTTTAATATCTCCAGCGGCAAAACCTACCGGCGGAATGGTGCCGCCAATCACTTTGAGGTTAATGATCTGTGGCGGCCTGGTATCGGTGGCGGTCGTGAAGTTAAAGGTATCGGAAATGGCTTCGTTGCCAGCGCGGTCTCTGCCTTTGACCAGCAACTGATATTGTTGTTGAGGCAGCAAGCCAGAAACTGTCATTTGGTGCTCACCGCCCCTGAGCTCAGCGTCGACTTCATCTCGGGCGGCGCTAGCCTGACCGGTCGGATAATAACTCACCACTGAAGACATCGGCGTGTTGACACTCCAGCTCACCAGCACCGTCGTTTGGGCACTACCAGCCACTTCCTGCAGGCGGACGTTGCTGATGCGAGGCCTTGGCATAGTTTCAAAAGTCAAAGCCTGGCCTTCATACTCAAAGCCTTCGCTGTCTACAGGATTAACCTTGTAGTAGTAGAGGCTGCCATCCTCAAGTTCTGTCAGCTCAGTGGTGAGGGTAACTTCTTCTCGAGAAGTAGCCACTTCTAGCATCCCGCCAAAAGCGGTACTGCGGCCGTAGTAAATCTTGACGCTGCTAGCCCCTTTAACTGTGTAGCGTAAAATGGTATTACTCAGACCAATTTGAGTGGCTTGTGGATCGGTGACAGTTGGCGCGCTCTCGGTTGTAAATCTTTTCTCCTCACTTTTACCGGTGTTGCCGTCTTCATCTGTCCAGCGAGCCTGGTAATAATAAGTGGTGCCGGGCAATAAGTTGGTTAAGCTAATTTTGTGATCAGTTACTTGAGAAGAGTTGGAAGGCTCTTCATCAAAATACTTACCCGACTCGGTGCCGTAAGCGATTTTGGAATCACTGTCACGATTGGTAGTCCAGACAATGTCGGCTTTTCTGGTAGTAATAGCTTTTACCTCTGGGCCAGAAGTAAGTGTGGCCGGGTCGGTAAAACTACCTTTGGGGGTTAGAGTAACTGCGTTGGTGTAGGAAGGGCTGGCAATCGAGTCAGCAGTGGTGTCACTGGTGCCGATGCGCCAGTAGTATTGGCGTGAGTCACTCACAGTATCGACATAAGCCGTGCCTGAAGTAGTAGTAATGGTCGTCCAGGAGTGGCCATCTGTTGAGCGTTGTACGGTGTAGGTTAAGTCTCCGGTGCCTCGGTAATCAGGGTGATCCCAGGCTAGTGAGGCTCGCCAGAGAGATGCGGCCTTGATCGAGGCGTCTGAAGCGGTGAGGTTTTTAGCTGGATCAGGAATTTCAGAATTGAGAGTGAAGCTGCCGCTAATAAAGTTGCTGGACGAGTAATTGCCTTCATCATCGACGGCCACTACCTGGACGTTGTTGCTGCCTTTTTGGACGCCTGGCAACATACCGGCCGCTACCGAGGTGCTGGTGGTCGGAATATAGGTGCCTGGATTGCTGTTGAGCGTTGCCAGCGTCACGGGTGGCGTAGTGTTAATCATATAATAGTATTTATCTACGCTCCGACCTTCTGCTGGCTCAGCCGCTGGCCAAGAGAGGGCGAACTCGTTGCTGGTGTTGGTATCTGGAGTGACGCTAACCGCAGCATCGCCAGTAAACATTGGGGCGTCACCACCATAAGCCAGGCTGCCGGTGCGGTAGGTAGCTGGCGGGGAAGTATTGCCCGCCTCATCAACGGTTCTAAAGTAAATCACATTGTCACCAATCTCAACCACATCGCCATCTCGTTCATTGGTGAGGTAGTAAGGTAGTTCTAAATTCAAGGCAGGGATAAAGTCGATACCGAGGGTAGGATGAGTTTCACTGCCAAACCAAGCATTGGTGTTCTTGATAGCATACTGCCACCCGAGCACACCAGAGTAAGTATCACTGCTGGCGCCATTGCTGGGACTAATGGGCCAAGAAAAGTTCATCTCGTCAACATTATTGAAGGTGCCGGCAGCGGGGTTAATAAAAGCGACGTTTTCGGGCGGCAGACTATCAAAAGAGAAGCTCAAGCTAGCCGCAGCGGAGCCGTTGCTTTGACCTTGATTGTAAGTATTGCCAGCATCATCAATAGCTTTAATGCGCAGATAATAGGTCTCATCATTGACAAAACTACTGGCCAGATAATCGTCCGTTGACAAATCCAAGCTAGTGCCTGCCACAATAAATTGGCAGGGTGTGCCAGTGGTACTCACCGGAGAGTTGATCAGCAAACCAGCGGTGCCGGCTTCACTCAGGTGATTGCCTGGATCGGCATTGGCTTCAGTGCCGAGATACAAACAATAGCCCTTCAAGCTGGGGCTCTCTTCTTCATTGCTGCCCGAGTCCCAGCTAAAGTAGGGCGCAAAGCTGTTCGACCAGCCCCCATCTGGAATGATGTGGCCGTTTGCCGCTGCTGATTGCATACTGATGTTGCTGGCATTTACCTCGGGCTCGGTCGTATCCACCGGAAAATCGGTATCGATACTCACTCCTGGACTACTAAAGTTAATCCAGCCAATGTCCTCAGAAAAGCCGTAGCCACTGAAAGTGCCGGTTTCCAGGTCGATAGTGACGTTGCTGTTGTAAAGGTCGAAATCTAGGTAGGCGCCGGTATTCAACACGTAAGCTTTGCCTGTTAACAGACCAGTCTCTTCGTCGTAAGTGACTGGGCCGCCAGGGTTATGATCTTCTCCAAAAGCCACCCAGCCCAAATCTTCAGAAAAAACATAACCAGAAAATTTCTGGTGGGTCATGTTAATGAAAACTTGAGAATTGTGGTTGTCAAAATCCAAAAAAGCGCCCGTGTTTTCGGCTAAAGCTCGGCCAGTGACCGGAAAGTTAGCGGCATGAACCAGGGGGCGAATCAAAAGCACCAGCGCCAAAACTGCCAGCAAAAAGATAAAACCAACCACAAAACGCATTCTGGTGTTTAGCAATGTAAATAACACAATTTTAGAATAACATGGAGTAAAGAGGGAGTGCAAGACGAGTCTAGACAAGGCAGTAGTAAAAATGCTATCTTGTTTTTATGAGAAACAGAAAACCTCATTACTTGCGTTCGCTAGTTTTGGGCATGGTCTTTGTCGGCCTAGCTCTATTTGGGTATCGCAGTATGGTGGTTTGGGCTGAGCAACTGGGCGATCCAGCCTATACTCCAGAGTCTGGTG
>CAZESB010000013.1:0-20043 GCA_964515115.1 uncultured Pseudomonadales bacterium
CATTTGGTCTTGATTCTGGTACCGCTGGCTGCCCCTGCCTTTGCGGTTTTTGCCGGCTTTGCTGACGCACCACTTTCATTTCTGTTTCCGTTTGATCTTGCGGCTGCCAACCAGCAATTTGGTACTCTTTTACTGGAGCTGGTTGCTGAGTAGCCTCTTGAGTCGCGACCTGCCTTTCAGCACCGCTTCTCATCAAAAACGCCACTGTTTCAAAAGTATCAGCGGTTACATCTGGTGATTGCAGGCCGTTAGTAGCCTCTTCAATGCCGGCCAGCAAAAGCGTGGCCGCAGTTGGATCCACACCAAGCTGCAGATTTTTAATTAGTCCAGCGGTGAGCTCGCTAACGATACCGGTGCCAGCACTCAAATTAACACTGCCCACCGTAGCCGGTATGGCGGTCAAAGTCACAACTGGGGCGTTGCGGAAAAGCTCTTCATAGCCAAAATAGAGTTGTTCAAGATTTTCCAAGTTGTAAATGCCAATGAGGAAAATCAGGTCGGCCTCGGCGCCGGTATAAGAAAACTCCACGCTGTCGGTACTGAGTGGCTCCTGGCCGCGCTGAGGTTTGATGGTGAGATAAAACTTGTTGGTTTCTTCCCCAATGTGATAACTGACTTTATCCACCGCTTCCGGAGAATAATCAAAACTAACCACCAAATTTTGGTTGCCCACTTCTGTTCTGGTAATTTCAGCAACTTGAGGCATTTCCTGAAATTGCGGCTGCCTGGGCGAGTAAAGGGTGGCGTCTTTGCCGGCTTGCCTCAAAGCCTGCTGCAGAGCAAAAGCGCTAGCCAACTCATCTTTGCTGGGGTTGGTGGCATACATCACCAAGATGGTCTGGGCATTTTCAAGTAAAGATTGGATTTGGGGCAACTGCTCGCGGTCTGTCATTCTTAAAGTATATCACAATATATCGGCAGTGGTAGTTTTGAGTTTTACTACTCTGCCGGGCCATCCTGTCAAGTTACGCTCTGTCATCATCTTTCAATTGTTGTTATAATATCGCCATGGCAAAGCGTATGCTTCTGCTAGCTGTTGTTTTTATTGCCCTGTTTTCCCTGGGAAGTGTTGTCGTATCTGCGCAGAATGAAGAGGAAGAAACTTTACCGATAACTGAAGATGTGGGCTTTACTACCGATGTCGCGCTCATCAAGCAGTACACTGAAGCAACTAAGAGGTGTGATTCTCCATCCCTGGAGTGCTTAGTGTATTACGTTGTTAATTACACTGCCATTGAGATCACCAACAGCATTGCCCCGATTGAGGGTGTGGAAGATCCCAATGATGGTGCCACTTCAATTAACCAACTACAAAATTCAGACTACAAAGGCCCGGTTATTGCCGGAAAAAAAGGTGTGGTCCCAGGTCTCACCCATTTAATTGTCCAAATGTATGGCAATCCTCCCGCCACTACGGAAATGTATGTCGCGGACGTGCTAAATTCAGCTGGCGTCGCGGTGGCGCCACCAGCTTACGCTCAGGGCCTGGGTTTTGTGGCTCTCAATCCAGTGCTTGAATTATGGAAAACTTTTCGCAATGTTGCCTACATTTTTTATGTGCTGATGTTTGTGGTGATCGGTTTTATGATCATGCTCAGACAGAAGGTTGGACAACACGCAATTACCGCCCAACAAGCTATTCCCAGCATCATTATCAGTTTGATTTTTGTGACTTTTTCTTATGCTATCGCGGGATTCTTGATTGACCTGATGTATTTGAGTATGTTTTTGATTGTCGGTGTCTTTGAGAGTGTGGCCGGAATAGGCTCTGAAGTCATTGGTTACAATATTTTTCAACTTGGTAAGGAATTTATTAATCAAGGTTATTTCAGTGGAAAAGACTCTGCTTACAACATGGTTCCTGAAATGATTCAGGCAGCACTTAATAGTGGTAACTTCCTTGGACAAACCGCTATTAGTTGGGTGTCGGGCATAACAGTGGGTTTAATTGTTGCTGTAGCGGTATTGATTGCTACTTTTAAACTCTTTTTTGAGTTGCTTAAATCCTACGCCACTATTGTGCTGATGGTGGTAACTGCGCCTATTCAATTAATGATTGGCGCTATTCCCGGCAAAAATACCGTGAGCTCTTGGTTAAAAAGCTTGATTGGCAATTTGGCAGCATTTCCGATAGTTCTTATTGCGTTCATCATGTTTAGAATTTTTGTGGACGGGGCCATGGGTACACAATCTGGTGGATTTATGCCTCCATTTTTGATTAGTAACGGAACTGCAAACGCCATAGCCGCACTGATGGGATTGGCTATCCTTTTGGCAATTCCTGAAATTGTGAAAAAAGCTAAAGATTTTCTTGGCAGTAGCGGTGGTTTTGGGGAAATGATAGCTCAAACAGGTTTTGAGCGAGCTAAAGCCGGGTGGACAGGCGACAAACTTACAGGAGGTATTGGTGCTAGACATGTTGTCAAACCAGGTCTTACCATTGGGGCAACTGGGATAACAACTGCTGTTGGAGCTGCTGGGGGTGGAGTGATTGGTGGAATTGGGGGTGCATTAAGAAGCATAAGGGGTGGAGATTTCAGAACAAGAGTAAGTAGCGGCGCTAGACAAGGTGCAATTAGAGGCGGCTCAGCTGGCCTACAAGCACCTACTGCTGTAACCTTATTCCCCAGACTCGCGAAAAGTACTTACGATACAGCAAGAAGTGAAGCTAGCCAATATATGCAATACAACATATTGGAAAAGATGTATCAAAATATAAAAGATAATCCTCGCCTGCCTTCTAAAACCAGGGCTCACGCTGATCACATGATTAAACAACTGCGAAAAAAAAGGACTGGTGCTTAATGGCTCACTATAGTTCTTTGCCTTTTTGTGAGCAAGCTTTTACAATTTCCTAATGCCTTAAGAATTTTGCAGCAATATTTTGTAAGATTTGTTCGTAAATTTCCATACCAATGGTGAAGGTTGTGTAGAACTGATCGATGATATCTTCAAGTATGTCTTGAGCCATTTCGTTTGTAAAGTTCGCAGGCATTTTCTCACCAAGGAAAAACTTCACTATTGAAGGAGCCTTATCCTCCCCATCTCCTATATTTTCGAGGTCATCAGGCAAAGGTAAGATGAAGTTTGGGTTCTTAGTAAACACTTTTCTAATGAAGTTCTTAGCATCCCCAGGCGCAGTCCAACGTTCGGAGGTTTCTTCGTTAGTAATCTTGTGTATTACTACCGATAGTAAAAATAAAAACCTCATTCTGTTTTCAAACTCTATAACAACTCTTTCTCTCCCTTTTTTATTGGGTGTGCCATCAGGTAATTTATCAATAGGAGTTAGAGTTTTCAGATTCCCAATTCCTGGGAACATGAACGTTGCGTACTTTATCATTTTAAAAACAGGCCCAAAATCCAAATTGGTGCCAGTGCTGACAAAATCTTCTTTGGAAGCAAAAAATATCTTGCGGAAAATCCCGCCGGCGTTGTTTGCCACATTAGTATAATATTCAAAGAGATTCCATCTCTCTGAAGGATTTGTATCAAATTTCCAAGCTTCAAAAATGGGCACACCTCCATCATCTCTCAAATCATCAAGTGTTGCTGCCAGAGGCTTATCATATAATCCGGGAAGTTTTGGCCCTTGATTGTTTGGCGCAAGTCTAAACGAACTTTCCGTCGTTGATCTGTTCGTAAAAGGATCATGTTTTAACGGAGCCGTTTGCATTGGCATCAACATGGAAACACCATCTTGTCCTAGCACTATTTGAGAATGATTAAACAAGAAAGCAGCAGGCCCAGATGTTTCAACATTTACACTCGATACGTTTCTCTTAAATTCTACCCCATTAATTGTATATTCTACTTCCTCATCTTTTATGTCATATTTTGATTCGGGAGAAATACGAGGCGGATTTGATGTTTGAAAGTGATCCTTTATAAATCTAACAAACTTTTTACCATTTCCGTTGGCCAAAAATGACTCGAGTTGCGGTAAATCTTCTTCCGGCATTTGCATCAAAAATCTAAAAAATATTGGGCTTTGATTCGCGTAATCACCCTCTAAATCTCGGCCTACATACGTTGGCCAGTGATACATTTTATACATTTCATCAGTTAATGAAGTAGGCTCATGGGCAATTGCAGATGGAGGATAAACTGCCATTATAAATAATCTTGCAATTCTAATGATATGAGCACTATCAATCTTTGAAGAAATTTTACCTGTAAGATACTCGTAGTCTGCAGCACCTTCCAAAATTGTCATTAATTGATTAAACCTTAGGTGTATATTCTTCGCATTAATAGCAGTGCTGTCACTAGTTTTAAAAGTTCTGGTGTTACCAATGATCTCATCATTGTGACCGCTTTCTAAGTAAGTAAAACCAAACCCCTCCTTCTTTCTTAGAATGTCAAATAGTTTGCGAAAAACCCAAGTCGTTGCGTTTTGATCAACTTCTAAAGTTCGCTCGCCACTTCCTTCTACTAGCGGATTTTTTGCTTTGACTTCAAGTCTGCTTAATTTGGGGTTGATTACTTCTCCAACATCAGGATGCCCAAAAGATCTTTCTAAAAGCATGTTGAATAATGAGCCATTTACTTCACCTAAATATTCCTCGGTAAATGATGAGGGAAACTGCCTTGATACACCTTTATCTCCACCTTCTGTACCTAAAATAGAGTTGCCAATTTGACTCCAAGCAAAATGGATGCCTTTAGCTATGCCAAACCATTCTTTCAAACCATTCAAGTCTTCTATATAAGGTCCTTTAATTTTCTGCTCAGCTAAACGCTGCATTATACTAAAGCCTCTGTTTTCAATTGGATTATTGGAAGTATCTCCGAAATTACTCGGGTTTTGATTTCTTTTTTCGATTTGTGTTACAAGGTGAATAACTGTTTTTCTCCTTAGTTTATATTCTATTTTCCACGCCCTCAGCTCCAATTCGTTTCTCAGCGAATCATTTTTGATTGCATTTATTCCATCATAAAGATCTTTTAACTCATCTGTAATTTGATCGCTATTTGCATCAAAAACTAACAATGGAAGGTCATCGGTGCTTTCAAACTCATTTAAGATTCTCTCAATTCGTGAGCGCTTGCTTTCCTCGTCTTCGTTATCATCTGGTTGATTATCTGGCGGAGGCGGTTCTTCCGGCGGTTCATTTTCTCCATCATCAGGTTCGGGCGGCTCTGTTTCTTCTTCTGGTTGGTCTTCGCTTTCTTGCTGTTGCTGACGTATGTTTCTTAATTCATCTTCAACTATTTGTTTGAAAGCTAGAATGTCGTTAATTAGTGCTCGTTGCCTATACCGATCCCAGTTAGCTTTTGGCAGTTGTGCCAAATGATTGCTGAAGGCAAGTATTACTAATTTGGTGGTGTTCAAAAAAACCACTTTGCCATCTTCTGGTTGCCCGGTAAGCATTAAGCCAAGATCATCAAAAAATTCTTCCGCCTGCTCGATTGTTTCTAGACGAGTAAACAAGGGAATTATGTCGGCGGTTTTCAAATCTTCATTTTCACTTTGCAACTCAGCCAGCTCCTCCCAAAACCCATTTTTGTCCCAGGATTGTTCTTGCTCTTCATCCTCTTGCGCCCCAGCCCCTTCACCTTCCTCATTTTCCCTTGCAAGCAAACTTTCGATCTCTTGTCGGTATTGCTCAAGTTTTTCAACTATCGCCTTAGATTGAATTTCATTTAAAACAGGTTTAATTATCGCCCTCAATTCAGCGGGGTACGTTTGCTCATCTGCATACACCTCTACAAGAACATTGATTCTTTGTATTGACCCATTAACTAAACTTACATAATTCTGAAGTGTTTGTCTGTCATCATCACTAAAATTAGCTTTTCTAATCAAACTAGTAAAATCAGTTTTCATCCAATTGTTAATGTCGTTGATCGTATTGAATAAATTTCGGATTGCACGCTTAAGGCGTTTGTTTTTTTCCGGGTCGTTGATGGGTTGTTGTTCTGCTTGCTGTTCTCCTTCTTCTGGGATTTCCTCTGGTTTTGTAGTAACGGGTTTCTGCTTAGGGATTTTTTTCTTCAATTCTTCAAAATTCATAAATTGAGGCAAGTCAAGCGCGCTCGGATTGTCGTCCAGAATTTCCTGCGCTTTCTCGACTGCCGCCCTTGCTTCTGAAATATTTCCGCTGTCAAAAGCCGCCCCAGCCTCTTCCAAATGAGCATCAAACTCAGCAGAGGGATTAGAAAATTCAGCAGACTCACTATCAGGTTGAGTGTCAGGCTGATGGTCGGGACGAGGTTGTTCGGTCATCAAAAAGAATTATACCACCACTTGAGATATTGCGCACATAAGCAATGGCTTTTTGTGCCAACCGCGCCAGCCTGTGTTTGCGGTATAATTACACCATGGCTAATGCGGACGCACCTGCTCTACCCTTAACCAAACTCGAGGATGTAAAATATTTCAACACCGACGTTTCTCCGGAGGATTTTAAAGAATTTCTTACCACCCTTCCCCAGGCCATCTCCGGCAGCGGTGAGTTGCAAAAGGGGGTGAAAGTTTTTGTACCAGGCAACGAGAGAGTTAACAGCAGAAAACTCACGCCTGCTGACGATCCCGATCTGGTTTTAGAAGAACACAGTGCCGAAGCGCTCTATTATTCCGATATCGTCCGGCTCATTTCTGACTCGATGAGATGGCTCATGGAAAATGGCACTCACAAAGTAATTGAGGATTTAAGAAATCAATTTGATTATTTAAACAGAAATCCCAATGGCCTCTTGACCAAGTGGGGAGGTGCTAAAGCTGATGGTGAAAGCGCTGTTTCCGAAATAGAAATTCAAAAATTTAGAGGCGACATCCCTGAGTTAATCAACTACGTGCTCTATTTTGCCGAAAAAGAGTTTGGCGACCTGGCTGCAGAACCATCGGAAGATGTTGGGGAGGCAATAGCTCCAGGGGAATCGGCTAAGGGTGATGATCAGGCTGTTGTTGGGGAAAAGCCAGAAGTAGGCGGAGAGGTTGACCAAGCTGGCTCAGCAGAGCCAGATGAACAGCGCCCTCAGCCTCTCAGTCCAGAACAAGAAGAAGCCCACAAAAAAAAAGTCCTCTACGAAGCCACCTGGATTTACAATCAAGCGCTGCATGATTTTTTTGTTTCTCATGGCATTGACTACGATTATCTCGAAACTCATCCCGAGTTGCGCGACCTCATTCTCTCTGAAACCGTCAAGCTCTTGGAAAACCGCTCTGAGAGCGAACTGATGATTCTCTTTGCCAACCCAGGTAGAAGATTGGAAATACTCAGAGAGCTTTACATCAATTTGGCCCAGTCGCCACAATTCAGTACTGGCTTGCAAAATTTTTACGATACTTACACCCAAGCACTACCCGATGAAACACGCCAAGAATTTCTAACTAGCTTGTCCCGCTCTGAAAATGTTCTTTCCCAGGCTATTCAGGACAAAATGGTTTCCAGCGATTACCAACTGCGCCAACAAGTCGCAGAAGTTTTGGGTACCGACAGTCCCACCTTGATTGGCGTCGGTTCGCCGGAATTCACCCAAGTTATGGGTTCAATTCAGATTAATATTGACGCGCTTTTGCTTGGTCAGGGTGCGGACTTTTTGGTTGTCAATTCCGATGCGAGTGTGGAACAAACTGGCGGCAATCCTTACAACGCCATTTGGCTGATTCAAAAAATGAGCGACGAGCATCTGTTGTTGATGCTCGGTATTCCTCCCGATATCCGTCTTTCTGAGGAAGCAGTAGAGAGGTTGAGAAAAATCGTCATCAATTACGCCAGAATGAGAGCGATTTATCTGGCTGAGAGTGCGGAAAATCTTACTATTACTGAGGGGATCAATCCGCTCAGCGAGGCAGATGCCAATGCTATTGCCGCCAATGATGCGGTCACTGCCAAACGAGCACTGCTAGCGCCGCATCAAGATACGGCCGGATTAATCAAGGCAGAAGAAGGTTCGGGAGATGGCGCCGAAGTCGTTTATGGAGCTTTAACCAAAAATGTTAAACAACTTGAGGCCAAGCGACAAGCTCAATGGCACTCACTTTCTAAAGAAGAGCAAGAGCTCGTCCTGGTATTTCTGGGCAAAGAAATCGGGGCAGAATATTATGAAGTCCCCTTTGAAATCGGGCTGTTTAGACTGCAGGCGCTGATAGCTGAGGCAGAACTGCTCAAGTACCAGGCGGCCTCACAGGCAATGATGAACGAGGCTTTATACGCCTTTGCCCACGAACAAGAACTTGCTGTCAGGCAGGAGTTTTTGCGCCAGGAAATTTTCCGAGAATATGTTGCCTCCGTTAATGAAGCAGAGATGGCTGCCATGGCTGAAGAACTCGGCTACGAGAATGAAGCTCAACTTTCTGAAGAAAGCCTGACCAATGTTGTGCGTGCTCACGAGGGCGTAGGGGCGCGGACTGAGGCGGGGGCAGCTGGTGGCGGACGTTTCGGCGGGTTGGGAAAAATTGGCAATCGTTTTAAAGACCGGTTTGCAGATCGCTTGGCTCCAAAACAAAAACTGCTTGGGGCTATTAAAAAAACTGGGGCTAAGAGACTGGGCAGCGCCGCGGCTCAAAAATTAGGTGGCCTGATCGGCGGCCCGGTAGGCGCAGCGCTTACCAAAGCCCTTACAGGAAAAAACAGAAAGTTGGTGGGTGGCGCTCTGGCTGGAGCCGGGCTGCTGGCCTTAAAAGGCCTTGCCGCGATGTTGCAGGGTGGCAAAGCCTTGCTGATTGGCTTGGGAGCTGGTGGTGCTACCGGGGGAGCGCTATTATTATTGGGTTTAACCGGCCCGGTTGGAGCGGTGATCATTGGTGTTGGCGCGGGCTTGGCTGCTGCTGGCGGGTATAGTTTGTTGAGTGGAGCTGGTGGCGCAGAAGGAGCAGCGGGCCTTGGTGGTGGTGGATTGGCCGGGGGACCGGGTGGAGTTCCGCCCGCTACTTACGCAACACCTACCACTATGCCAGCAGAGGCTGTAAGCGGTGCGGAAGCCGTAACTGGAGGCGCAGCAGCGGCTGCAACCACCACAACTACCGCCACAGCCACCGGCGCTGCTAGCTGGACTACAGTCGCCAGCCTTCCTACCGCGGTCTTAATTCCTATCTTAAGCCTGGCTTTGACGGCGGTAGCCAGCCTCATCGTCATCCTCATCATCCAGGGCTCCTTTCTCATCACCCTGCCGCCATCTCTTACCAGCCGGACTTACAGCAGCAACTTGAGTGGCTTTGAGGGCTGCTGGCCCACTACCGGCCGAATCACTTCATACCAAACCTACATGATTGGTGGGGGTAGTACCGCGCACGCCACTGTAGGCGCTGGTAAATACTTACATGGCTACGAGGGCCCGGGTATTGCCCTGGACATTGGCGCCGGCGGCAACACAGCGGCTGAGGGCGGCGGCAATCCACCGGTTTTCTCTCCTTTTTCGGGAGTGGCCACCTTTTATCCTGAGGGCACTGGGGTATATTGCGGTGATTGTAAGGAAAAATATCCCTACGGCAATTACGTGGTGGTAGACACGGGCGATTTTGCTCTGATTTTTGCTCATCTACTCCACTTTCCTGATTCAAATGTTCAATATCCTATTGCCGACACCAATCAGATGACCTCTATCAGTTGGACGCAAAAAACGGAAAATGTGCAAATCACGGCGGGCAATCTCCTAGGACTGATGAACAGTACCGGCAATTCCACCGGCAACCACCTTCATTACGAAGTTGTTGGCGGTGGAGTGGATATTATTGATCTGGTGCCACTAACAGATGCAGAAAAAGCCGCAGCCAAAGCAGATGAATACACAATTTTTGGCATGCGGGTGAGTTCGCAAGAGTGCTCTCGCTCAAATGTTGATGAAGAGGCAGGTATTTCCGGCTACATTGCTATTGGCCCGCAAAATCCCGATAACTTGGTGGTAACTCCTTCCAGCATGTTCCAAAGTCCGGTTCATCCTTGCACTTGGTTCAGTCAAAATCAAAACTTGGCTGTAGCCATTAATGCCAATTATTACAACAGCCCATCCGAACCCATTGGCCCGGCTGGCAGTAATCCGGTGAGATATCTGGCCAACGCTAATGGCAATGACAGACCCCCAACCTACATGGGGGAAACCATGCGCTACCTTGGGATTACCACTGGTGGCGCCCTCCAGTTTGGACCGGTGCCTCCGGCTTGGTACAACAATCCCAATATGCCTTTTAACATCGATAGTCTGACCAAGGCTATTACCGGAACGCTTTCTACTCATCCTGATGATAATCAGTTTAGAAATCGGGTGGCTCTTGGTTTTGGTAACGTCAATGGCCAGTGCACCGATTACAGCGGCCCAGCTTTTATTATTGGCGGTATGCGGGCTGCCTCTTATTCTGATTTAGCAGAAATGATGACTACTTGCGGCGCTGAAGAATTCATTTTCTTGGATGGTGGCAATTCCGCTTCCTTCTGTTCCGCTAGCTTAAACATCACTGGCAGCAGGGCAATGCCAGTGAGTGTGGGTTTGATTAACGCAGAAGTAGAAGCCTATAGCTCGGAGAGCGATCAAGAAAGTGTGGGTATTGAGCCTCCTCCCGGCGGTTTCCCTGGGCCACAACCAATTTAGGATTTTAGTATAATGAAAATGGAGAGCGCTTAAAGCCAACAATAATTATTAGCTAGTAAAATCAAAATGGATTTCGAAAACCCAGAATACCAGCAAGGCTTTCCGGAGCCGCCGCCGCCAAAACCGCCCAGCGAACTCGAAAGGCGCGCCCAGGCTGTGGCTACTTTTGTCCGCCAGCACGCTTTTAAAATTTTCTTAGTTTTGCTGGCGGCGGCGCTGATCATTTCTGCCGTTATTTCTGCTCTTACGCCAATTTTGCCGGAGGCAGTGCCCACCCCACTCAACCCCATTAGTTCGGGGGTAGCGGACTCGCCTGCTGGAGTGCGGGTCAGTTTTCAAAATCCCGACCCTGATCTTCCTGAAAAACTACCTCTTTACCAAACCGTTTCTCAGGTACAAAGTTCAGAGCAACTGATCGCCAACTTGGCTAGTCAAATGGCTATTCCTAAAGATCCTTCACCTTATTCCAATAATATCTGGACTAATTTTGCCACCAGTGAACAACTTTTGCTCCATCCCCAAAGTGGAAAAATCACCTATCTGGCCGGAGAAACAGATAATCCAGAGTTTTTGTCTGAAACACCTGAAACAGAGGAGGGCAACAATTCTAATGAACCTTTCAACGTTGATGAGGCCATTAGAGTTGCAGAAGAATTTATTGGCCAGCTGCCGAGCTTTTCCGGCTTGACCGTTCAGCGCAGCAACATCGCTTATCTGGCAGATGAGGGCGAGTTGGAAACCAGCGTTGGCGCCGAGGTTATTTCCATTCCTTTTGTCTTCAATCTCAGCAACTATCCTGTCTACTTCTCGGGAGAAAGAGATGCTTACATCACCGTTCAAGTCAATAAAAACTACCAAGTCAATAAGGCTGATTTTTATCCGCCACCACCCAACACGCAAATGGTTTCAGAAAAAAATATCATTTCTCTAACTGAGGCTGGTGAATTAATTGCGGCCGGCAAAGCCACCGTCATCGCGGCTGGCAGCAGTACGGGAATCTTTGATGTTGCAGCCGCTGACAGTCTGAGAATCACCAACACTCAACTTGAGTATCGCCTCAGTCTGGAAAGCCAGCTCATTATTCCTTATTTCCGTTTTGAAGCCGAAGGAACTGGAGCCAATCAGAGCGCTCAAACTCCGCCCATCAATCTCACCCTCATTCTTCCCGCTATTCCGGCCACTGAACCCAACGACCTCAACTAGCCCTACTCAAGAAGGGTGATTAACTGATATCATGGGCACAAGAATCGCTTTATGAGAGAACATCCGATCCCGCAGGATATTACCAACTATCGTTTCCACATTATTGGCAGCATGACGCTCAAGCAATTTGCTGAGATTTTTTTGGGTGTAATTATTGCCATCATTTTTTACAATACCAATTTGCCGGATATTATTAAGTGGCCGCTGATTGCTATTTCGGTGGGGTTGGGTGCCGCCGCCGCTTTCGTGCCGATTGAGGAAAGGCCGCTTGATCACTGGATTATTACTTTTTTCAGGGCTCTTTACAGGCCGACGCAGTTTTTTTGGAAACGAGAGCCGCACGTTCCTGAGCCTTTTGCTTATATCCCGCGCGCTGATCAACAAAAACTCGAGCCGGAACTTGATCTCACACCAGCCAAGCGCGCTCGCATCAAGGAATACATCACTTCCGTCAACACTCCTTCCGAGCACCAAACCGATCTAACCGATTGGGAAGCCAACAGAATGCAACAAATTAATGAAATTTTTAGTGCCGAGCCGGCGATCGTACCAGCGGAAGTGGTTAAAAAACAAGCGCCGCCATCCAAACCCAACGTTACGGTCAGGGTGCGCAATCTTAGAAGCGATGTTTTTCCTGCGGGCAGTCAGGCGGGTCAAACAAACCAGAACAACCAGACAAATCAAGCCAACCCAACCGATAACCAAGGCGAGGAAGTGACCATTTACGCTAACACCGCCGTTCAAGCTGTTCAACAAGCGCCACCAGCCACAACAACAGCCGCCGAACCACCCCAACCTCAACCAGCAGAGCCAAAACCTGAACCAACCAGCTATCCGGAGCGAATCGTAGCTATTCCCAAAATCGCCCAGCCGGAACTGGAGCCGTCACAAGAAGAAGCCGAAGCTCAAGAAGCCGCGGCAGAAGCGCAACCCACTTACGCCTACGTGCAAAACCAGGCTCCAGCGCCAAAAGAGGAAAAACAAACCAGTGGCGCGGCTTTCAACCTCGATCTGCCTTTCCCTGATCCTCCCACCGAGCCGAACAAAATTGTGGGCATGGTGCAAACTCCCAACAACGAACTCATCACCGGTGCCATTGTGGAAATTCAAACCGAATCCGGTCAAATTGTTCGGGCGGTCAAAACCAATGCTTTGGGCCAGTTTTTCATCACCACTCCGCTTAACGATGGTGTGTATGTGGTGGCGGTAGAAAAAGACGGCTATACTTTTGTGCCGCAAAAAGTTGTATTATCAGGCGAACCGATAGCGCCGCTGGAAATTAGGAGCGCTTAGTAGTTTTGGTATTCTTGAAGTCGGAACGCAAACCAGATAAGATGAAAAGTGAGCATGGCGGATAATAACCTTCAGTCGACTACACAAGAATTTTTAGACATTCATGACATTACCAATGATTTGGTGATTATGAAAGATGGCACTACTTCTTTGGTGCTAACTGTTGATGCCATGAATTTTGGACTGCTGGCCGAAGAAGAGCAGGACAGTATTATTTACGCTTACGCCAGCTTGCTCAACTCGCTCAACTACCCCATTCAGGTGTTGGTGAAATCGCAAACTAAAGACGTCACCTCCTATCTGAGGCTGCTGGAAGAACAAGAAATGCAAGCTAATACGCCGGAAAATCGCCAACGGATTCGCCGCTACCGCGAGTTTGTGGCTAACCTAATTCACGAGCGCAATGTTTTGGACAAAAAGTTTTATGTGGTTATTCCTGCATCGCCGCTGGAGCTGGGTTTGTTGACCGCCGATAGCGTTATTCCCGGCAGGCAAGCTTTTGATGTCACCAGCGTGGAGAGAAGTGTTTTGTTGGAAAAAGCCAAAAATATTTTAGAGCCGAAGCGCGATCATCTCATTTCTCAGTTTGCCAGAATTGGTTTGTTTTCTCGGCAGCTGAATACTCAGGAAATTATTCAATATTTTTATGTCAGCTACAATCCTGAAGCTTCAGAGGGTCAGGAGATTGCCGACAGCAACAGTTATTCGACTCCATTGGTAAAAGCTAGCTTTGAAGGACTTGCTATGCAGCAAAGCGATCCAACCAACACCAATTTGCAACCACCTCTTGAGCCACCCGCGGCTCCGGCCGAATTACCTACGGAACCGACGCCACCCGCCGAGCCAACCCCACCAACCCCGCCAGTCACTGAAATCACTCCGGCTGGGCTGCCTGTAGAGCCACCGATGCCAGCTGGGCCACCCGTAGAGCCAGTTTTGCCAACCGAGCCACTGGCGTCAGTTGCTCCAGAAACCCCAGCTCCGCCCGTCGCCCCTCTGTCAACACCGCCAGCCGCTCCGCCAATTACTCCGGTCACTCCGCCCAACGACAACCTGCCCAAGTTGGAGCCAGACCAAACCATGCCTCAAATTCCGGTAGAAACCAATGTGGAATTGCAAAAAACTCCGCCGGGTGCCACCGATCCCAACACCGCACCAGAACTCACCCCTCCTGAGGCGGCGGCAACCACGCCGGAGCCAGCCGCTCCAACAGCCGCTCCGCCAACAGCGCCACCACAACCAGAGGCTCAGGCAAACTTGGAACCAGAAAACGAAGGGGAAGACAACAATACTCCTCCGCCAATCGCGGAGATTCAGTAAGCCGACTACTCCAAGCAAGGGCATCAGCCGGCCGCTTCCAGGTTGGGACAAAAGCAAGGCCAAATTTTAAGGCCGGTCTTTATCAGCCCACCCAATTGAAGTACAATGTCAATTGATGCCGAATTTGCTGTCCAACTTACCACCACCCTTCGGAAAGAAAAAATCTTCGTCCAACGGCGCGGACGGAGCTGGTGAAACGGATTACGAGCAGCGCAATTTGGAAAAGCTTAAAGAATTTTCTCGCGGCCTGGTCACCATCCAAGACATTATTGCCCCTGAGGCGATCGAGGTGGATTTCACCTACCAAAAAATTAATTCTACCTACACCAGAACTTTGTTTGTGGCTGGCTATCCGCGCGCTGTGCCGGCCAACTGGCTGTCGCCGCTGATCAACTTCCCCTGGCAACTAGCGGTTTCTATGTTTATTTTTCCGGTTGATTCTGCGGAAATTCTCGACAATCTTAAGCGAAAAATTACGGAAATGGAGGCGGAAATTCAGTCAGACCTCCGCTCGGGCAAAATCAGCAACATCAACACTGAGGTCAAACTTGAGGATGCTCGTTTTATTCGGGAAGAATTGGCTAAGGGTAGTGAGCGTTTTTATCAGTTCGGTCTTTATGTCACTCTCCAGGCCAATAGCAAAGAAGACCTCGACAGAGTGACCAAAGCGGTGCAATCCACTCTTGGGTCGCTCTTAATCGTTTCCAAAAAAGCCACCCTCCAGATGGATGAAGGCTTCAAAACCACCCTACCCATGGGCACCGACAAGCTGTTGGTGACTCGCAACATGGACACCACCTCGCTGGCTACTACTTTTCCCTTCACTTCCTCCGAACTAACCATGGAAACTGGCATCATGTACGGCATCAATGAGCACAATGATTCGCTGGTTATTTTCGACCGCTTCAAGATGGAAAACGCTAACATGGTTATTTTTGCCAAGTCTGGTGCAGGCAAATCTTATACAGTCAAACTGGAAATTCTTCGGCAGTTGATGTTTGGCACTGAGGTGTTGGTGATGGATCCGGAGCATGAATACGAGGAGTTGACCAAGGCGGTTGGCGGTGAGTACATCAACTTCACTTTTGAGTCAGACACCAAAATTAATCCTTTCGACCTTTCCAATCTTTACGAGGAAGGAGAAAACGAGTTGGGTCAGAAAATTATTTCGCTGCACGGGCTGCTAAAAGTGATGTTGGGCAACATGACCCCGCAACAAGATGCTATGTTGGACCGGGCGCTGGTGGCTGCTTATAAAGCCAAGGGCATTACGCCTGATCCAGCCACCCAAACCAACGAGCCGCCGCTGATGGAAGATGTTTACAAGGCTTTGATTGGTATGGAAGATAAGGACGCCGATGATATTGCTGTGCGGCTGGAAAAATTCATCACTGGCTCATTCCGCGGTATTTTTGACCAGCCTTCTAACCTCAATATCAGAAATCAGCTCACGGTTTTTTCTGTTAAAGAAATGGAGGAGGAGCTGCGGCCGATTGCCATGTACATTATTTTAGATTTTATCTGGACGAGAATTAAAAAAGATTTGAAAAGGCGCATTCTGGTGGTCGATGAAGCTTGGTATTTCATGAAACATCAGGACTCGGCTTCTTTTTTGCACTCGATGGTGAAGCGGGCCAGGAAATACTATCTTGGTATTACCACCATTACTCAGGATGTTGAGGACTTTCTACACAACGACTACGGCCGAGCGATTGTTACCAACGCCTCGATTCAGTTTTTGATGAAGCAGTCTACCGCTTCTATTCCGATTCTGGCTGAAACTTTTTATCTTTCCCAAGGTGAGAGGCAGCTACTGGTGACTTCAGACATTGGTGAGGGTATCTTCTTTTCCGGTCAAAATCATGTGGCCATGCGGGTAGTGGCCAGTCAGGAAGAGCATGATCTTATTACCACCAATCCTGAGGAAATCTTGCGACGTCGGCAAGCCCAGCAGGCACAAGCAGCGCAGGGTTCAAATGGTGATGCGGCTGAGTCTTCGCGTCCTCAGCCAGCTTATTTTCAGGCAGCCCAAAGCGGGCTAATGGGCGAAACTCAGGAGCAACCGGTGGTTCAAAATGAGCCGCCAGCAGCTGAACCAGAGCCCTCCCGACAATCGCCGCGTCAGGCCGGCTCTTACAGCATTGACGACTACGCTCCGCCAACAACTCGAAGTGAAGATTGATAAATCAAGCTTTTTCCCCACTTGCGCAATGTGGAAAACTTTGTGTATAAAATGAGTTGAAATTTCATTAAGTCTTTTTTAGATTAATCTGCCCCTGAGTTTTAATCAGCGCCCTGAAGAGTTACTCTCAGGCTGTAGTTTTGACTAAAAATGTAGCAAAAAAACACAAATAGACGGACGAGAGAGAAAAATGTCACCAACCACGCTACCCATTGCCGAAACAAAAAGAATTTGGCAGCAAACGTGCTCTCAGCTTCAACTGCAGCTTTCTCCTGCGGTGTACAGCACCTGGATTATCTCCAATCCTATCACCAGCATTATTTATCATGACGAAAACACGGCTGAGATCATCATCACCAGCCCCACCGCTTTTCACTCTACCAACCTCAAAAAAAACCTGCACATCCATCTTAAAAACGCTCTTGACAGAATCACCAGCCGCGACACCACCATTGTTTACAAGGTTGGCGATCCCTCAGTGCCTTCATCCGCGCCTAAAAACCAGCAGGGCTTTCAGGCGATTAAAGCCACGATTATGCCTGGACCGCCCCAGCGGAGCGGGGTCGGTGGTGGCGGTGGCGATGAGGTGGTTGGGGCGGCCGAAGGGATCGAAGCTGCTAAAGCGATGGCGGCGGATGAACAAAAACCAGAGTCAATTAAGTTTTCCGCCCCCCAACAAACACCCTTCGCTTCGACCGGAACCACAAGAACAGCTTCTCCGCGTGTTGAAGACCTTTTTTCTGAAGACACGATGCAGTCAGCCGCACTCGACCGCATCCAGGCAATTGCCAGAAAAGTGGGGCTGCGCCCGGACTACACTTTCACTACTTTTGCCGTTTCCACCACCAACGAAATGGCTCACGCGGCCGCCACCGCTGTTTCCAATCGTCCCGGCCAGTCATACAACCCGCTCTTTCTCTACGGCGGGGTGGGAGTGGGCAAAACTCACTTAATGCACGCCATCGGTTTTAACATTCTTTCCAACAACCCCAACGCCACCATCATTTACTGCACCGGCGAAGAGTTTACCAACGAGATTGTTCACGCCATTCAAACCAAAAAAGCCAATGCTTTTAAAGCAAAATACCGTAATGCCGACGTTTTGCTGATTGACGACGTCCAGTTCATCGCTGGCAAAAACGCGGTGCAGGAGGAATTTTTTCACACTTTCAATGCCCTCACCAAACAACAAAGCCAAATTGTTTTAACCTCAGACCGGCCGCCCTACGAAATTACCCTGCTTGAGGATCGGTTGCGCTCACGCTTTGAGGCAGGGCTGATGATCGACATTCAACAGCCGTCTTTTGAGCTACGCACCGCCATTTTGCTGGTCAAAGCTAAAGCAGCTAAGCTACAAATCCCCATCGAGTTGGCCAAAACCATTGCTTCGCAAGTGGAAAGTGCAAGGAAAATAGAAGGAATTATCACTAGTATTAGGTCAGCGGTGGAGTTGAGAAACAGAGAAATCACGCCTGAACTGATCGAGGAAATTCTTAAAGTTGAGATCACCGACAAGCGACCACCCATTAAGGCCTCGCCGCAGGATGTGATCCGAACTGTGGCCAATCATTATCATCTGAAACAAACGGCCATTAAAGGTAAGAGGCGGGTGAAATCACTGGTGCAGGCCAGGCATATAGCCATGTATTTGCTTAAGCAGGAGCTTGATTTGCCGCTGGTGGAGATTGGTAAGTGGTTCTCCAACCGTGACCACACCACGGTGTTGCACGCGGTTAATAAAATTGAAGATCAAATTGTGGAAGATAGTCGGATGCAGCGGGATGTTTCCGCTCTGAGGATGACGCTGGCAGCCACCAACTAACACTAGCTCAGCGTCAAGATTTCCACAAATGTGGAAAAGTTTGTTGAAAACCTGAGGATTATGCTGTGAACAGCTGTGAAAAAAATGGGGGCAATGTGGATTGTGCCATCGAACATCACACTTTACCAACATTAATCCAAAGCCATTGTTCACATCGGTCGCAAGGGGAATATCAACAGATAATCCACGCCGGTTTTTCTAGAGGTGAAGACCCGCTTTTTCCACCGAAAGCGACTTCTCTACTACTAATACAACTAGTTTAATATATATACTAAATAGATATTAGAAGAGCTTATGAAAATTAAAGTCCTACAAGAAAACCTCAACCAATCGCTTAACCATCTGCAGAAAGCGATTCCTGGCAAGCCCCAGTTGCCAATTCTTGCTTCGATTCATATTCAGGTCAAGAAAAACGAGTGTATTCTGTCTGCTACTGATTTGTACTTGGGCGTGAGATCTGCCGTGCAAGCAGAAGTAGATGAGGTTGGGGAAATTGTCGTACCCGGTAAAGAGTTTAGGGAAATTATTGCTTCTCTCCCCCCAGGCGCGATTAATCTCGATTACACGGAGGGAACTCTTAAAATTAAATCAAAAAAAACTAAGGTTTCGCTGCAGTGTTATAGCAGCGAAGATTATCCGGCTTTTCCTGAGGTGGAGGGTGACGAGTACGCGCTTTCAAGTGATTATCTGAAAAAAATTGAGCAGTATATTTTGTTTAGCGCCTCCAACGACCAAGCCAGGCCGGTTTTAACAGCGGTGCTTTTTGCTTTCAATGATGACGGCTTGAGAGTGGTGAGCACCGATGGTTTTCGGTTGAGCTTAATGCAGTTGACAGCGGCGGCTGGAGCGAAAAGCAAGGAGAATGAGGGGGGTGGGGACGGCAGCAACAATCAGCTTTTAGTGCCGGCAAAAGCGCTTGGTGAGGCATTTCGCATCAGCAGTCAGTTGGAAGTGGATGAAGTCCGTTTTAAAGTGTCTGAAGAGCTTAAACAAGTGTTTTTTTCTATCAGTAGCGTTGAGATGTACGTACGGTTGATTGAGGGTAGTTATCCTCCTTATGAAAAAATTATCCCCCCGTCTTCTTCTACTGAGGTGGTGTTTGACACTGAAGAGCTGATGAATAATATCAAGCGGGCGATGATTTTTGCCAGGGAGTCTTCGAATATTATTAAATTTGAGTTTTCTTCTAAAGGTTGTTTGGTTTCGGCTGAATCCCCCACTCTCGGGTCTTTTGTTGGGGACTTAGAGCAAGCGACGATTAGTGGTGATCAGGCAGAGATCGCCTTCAACGCCAGATATTTGTTGGATTTTCTTCAGGCGACCAAAGCCGAAACAGTGAAGTTTGCCATGACAGACAGCTTGAAGCCGGCCGTTTTTACCACCGAGGATTTGAGCGGCTATCGGTATGTGGTGATGCCGTTTAAGGTGAATCGCTAGATTTCGGGATAAAAAGCTATGTTATAATGTCGACCTTATGCCAAAGAGAACCTGGAATCCCAAACAAAAGAAAAGAGTGCGTAAATTCGGTTTTCGCAACCGAACTAAGAGCGTGCTGAAGAATCGGCGTGCCAAGGGACGTGTGAAGCTGGCTCATTCCAAGAAGCGGTAATTTCGACTTCTCCTGAAAAGTGAGATAATGAGTTCAGTATGCTTCCTAAAAAGCTAAAATTAAAATTGCGCGCCGAGCCGG
>CAZESB010000014.1:0-19479 GCA_964515115.1 uncultured Pseudomonadales bacterium
GCCAGCTGCCTGGTAGAAACAGAAAGCTCATCGGTGAGTTTACGGTGCTCTTCCATGGCGGTGTTAAGCTCTGAGAACTTTTTGGTGCGATCTTTCTCCAAGTCCCTAATTTCTCGTTGCCGCTCGCGAATTTCTTCCTGGAATTGAGTCACTAATTTTTCAAAAGCTTTTTGCTTGTTATCTAAATCAGTTTTAATGGTTTCTTTTTCGCTAGCCAAAATTTGCTTGCTTTGCTCGGCTACCTTGGCGGCACTCATACCAAAAACTTTATCAACTATTTCTTCCAACTTATCTTGCTGTTGATGCTGCATCAACTGCTTCATCGCCAAGTACAAGCCAACCAAACCCACCACTAAAATAATGATTACTAATGCTTCAAACATCTTGGATACAGTATACTAAATTAAGTGAAGATGCAAAAAGCCAAATCCAGATTATCCTCAAAAACTAGAAAAGTGGTGGTTGAAAAAAAACGAACTCGTTCGCCGTTGATTAAAAAATCCACTGCTAAAAAAATACCTCAACCTAAAACAATTAATAAATACCTCAAGTTTTTGCCGCTGCTTTTAGTTAGCATGCTGCTTTATTCCTCAATTTTTTGGCTGGTAGCCAATATCTATCCCCATGAAATCTCTAACATCCTTTTCCCTAATTCTTACCTGCCTTTTACCCTGCTGCTCTTTTTTGCTAACTTACTTTTTTTTAGCTACCTGATGCTCAATACTCGCCGCGGTTTAATTTTAAGCCTGGTTATTGCTATTTTGGTTTTTTTAAAACTGCAAAGGGTGATTTTTGAGTGGAACTGGGCTGTGCCGCTGATTGGGTCGGCAGCAATTTTTGAATTTTTGGCCAACCGCGTCAATAATAGGTTTAGACATCAATAAAGATCCTGTATAATCCAACCTGGAATGATTGAGCCTTATTTTTATATCACTACCACTTTGCCGTATGTGAACGCTTCCCCTCATATCGGCTTTGCGCTGGAAATTGTGGCTGCTGATGTTATCGCTAGGCATCAGCGTGCTTTGGGCCGGGCAGTGGTTTTCAACACCGGCACCGACGAACATGGGCAGAAAATTTACGAAAAAGCTTTAGAAGAAAACAAAGAGCCTCAAGCTTATGCAGACGAGTACGCTGCTCACTTTGAAAACTTAAAAAAGTTGTTGAACTTGAGCTATACGCACTTCATTCGCACCACCGATCCCCAACACAAAAAAGCCGCCCAAGAGTTTTGGCGTCGGTGTGAGGCTAATGGAGATATCTACAAGCGCATGTATAAAGTCATGTACTGCGTTGGTTGTGAGCTGGAAAAACAAGCTTCTGAGTTGGAGGATGGCAAGTGCCCACTGCACCCAAATAAAGTGCTGGAAGTTCGAGAGGAAGAAAATTATTTTTTCCGTTTTTCCAAGTATCAAGATGAGCTGCAAAATCTTTATGAAAACACCGAATCTTTCGTGGTGCCGAAAGGCAAATTAGCAGAAATTGCTAGTTTTGTTGAACAGGGTCTGGAAGATTTTAGTATTTCTCGTCTTAAAGAGAAAATGCCCTGGGGTATTCCGGTACCTGGCGACGACCAACACGTGATGTACGTTTGGTTTGATGCCCTGGTAAATTATGTTTCTACTTTGGGTTGGCCGGAAGATCAAGCAAATTATGCCAAATATTGGCCGGGAGTGCAGGTTGCCGGTAAAGACAACCTCCGACAGCAATCGGCCATGTGGCAAGCCATGTTGATGTCAGCCGGACTGCCAACTTCGGCAAAAATTCTGATTAACGGCTTTATTAATGTGGGCGGACAGAAAATGAGCAAGTCGCTGGGTAACGTTATTACCCCCACCGAAATGGTGGAACGGTATGGTGTTGACGGCACCAGATATTTGCTGATTAATCTTGGGCCGTTTGGTGAGGATATGGATGTGACCTGGGAAAAGCTGGACACGGTTTATACAGCAGATTTAGCCAATGGCCTGGGCAACCTTTGTTCTCGGTTGGCAGCGATGAGCCAAAAAACCGGTTATGTTCACCGACCAGCAGCGCCAAACACTGAAAATCCTCTAGCCGCTCCTGACAAATACCAAAAGTTGATGGCCAGTTATAACTTGGGCGAAGCTCTACAAACGCTGATCACCCAAACAAACGGCAAAACCAAAAGTGTAGCTGAACTAGACAAATACCTGGCAGCAACTCAACCTTGGAAGCTTGCAGCAACTGCTGCCCAGCCCATCCTGCAACAAGCGATCGCCGATTTATTGTTGATCGCCGAAAAACTACAACCCCTAATGCCTGCTACTGCCGAGCAAATTATTACTCATTTCCAGACTGAGGAAATCAAATCCATGAAGCCTTTATTTCCCAGGTTGGATTAGAAATCAGAGATTCACATGAATTTTTTTGACACCCACGGCCACTTAAATCTGGAGCCGCTGGCAGAAAATTGGCAGCAACACTGGCAGGCAGCCGAGAAAAACCAGGTAACTCATATTTTTGTCCCCGGCACCAATTTGCTAAGCTCTGAGCTGAGCCTTGAACTGGCCAAGCAGCAGCAAAATATTTTAGGCGGCGTCGGTATTCATCCCAGTGAAACGGCTGAGCTTAATCTCGAGGAAACTATCAGTAAGTTAAACGATTTAGTAGCCAAAAATTCGGCAAAGCTGGCTGGCATTGGTGAAACCGGCTTGGATTACTTTTGGCTTGAGGAAAACGAGGAAAAAGCCTTGATTATTGCCAAACAAAAAAAGCTTTTCCAAGCTCATCTTGATCTGGCTTTAAAATACCAACTGCCCATCAGCATCCACGTGCGGGACAAAAATACTCCGGAAACTCCAGAAAATAATAACGCCTACTGGGACGTTTTAACCATGATGCAAGCTGATGCCGCTCGCTTAACTTGGATTTTACACTGTGCTTCCGGTCCAGAAAATTACATCAAAGAGGCAATCAACCAAGGTGCTTTGATCAGTTTTGCCGGCAATATTACTTATCCTAAAGCAGAAAAACTCAGAAAGTTGCTGGCCCTCACCCCCAACGACAGGATTCTAACCGAAACCGACGCCCCCTATTTGCCTCCCCAAGAATTTCGGGGTAAAATTTGCGAGCCCTGGATGGTAAGCAAAACCGCGGCCACAATCGCGACCATCAAACCAATCAGCTTGGAACAGTTGTATCACAATGCTCTCAGGACATTTAATTTGCTATAGTGAGTAAGGAGAATATGGGAAACTGGCTCAGATCATATGTTAAACGCCATCCGGTCAAAACCCAGCGCGGGCTGGAAATTTTGCCCGGGCTGTTTTCCTGGTCGCTGATTCTTTTCCCTTTCTGGGGTTCGTTTTTTGTGCCCACCCTGGTGGCTTATTACGTCATTGCTTTCGCGGTTTATTGGCTTTTTCGCTCACTGACTATGGCGGTATTGGCCGTAGTGGCCCATTTTAAGATTAAAGCCGCTTCCAGATTTGACTGGATCGAGGATTTGCAGAAAACTTTTCGCCAAAAATGGAACTCCATTCATCATATTGTGGTCATTCCCACCTACAAGGAACCGGTGGAAATTTTGGAGCGGACAATTCTGGCGCTTTCCCAGCAAAGCTATCCGCGTAAAAACATTCATATTATGGTGTCGTTTGAAGAGCGCGAAGGTCAGGATGCGGTGGATAAAGCAGCCAAAATAGAACAGCGATTCAAAAGTAAGTTTGCTAACTTCTGGACTACCATGCATCCGGATATTGAAGGGGAAGTCAAAGGTAAATCTTCTAACACTTGCTGGGGAGCGAAAATTGCCAAGCAAAAACTGGTCGATGAAGCAGGTCTGCCGATAGAAAACATCACCATTACTAGCGAAGACGCCGATGCTCAGTTTCATAAACATTATTTTGCCGCTCTTACCTACAGTTTCCTGAATACCGCCAAACCCTACAATGCTATTTGGCAGGGCGCAATTGTTTTTTACAACAACATTTGGCGAGTGCCAGCACCGGTTAGAGTTTTGGCTTCAATGTTCTCAGTCATTCAAATGCATATTTTAATGCGCTCAGACAGATTGATTAATTTTTCCACTTACTCGACTTCGCTCAAGCATGTCCATGAAATTGGTTACTGGGATACCGACGTAATTCCTGAAGATTACCGACTTTTCTTTAAATCTTATTTTGCCAAAAAAGGAGATTTTGAAGTGCTGCCGATTTTTCTGCCTATTTATGCCGATGCCGCCGAATCCTCAAGTTGGTGGGGCACTTTTGTCAATCAATATGAGCAGCTTAAACGCTGGGCCTGGGGTGTTAGTGATGATGCTTACATTATTCGTAAATACATTGAAGCTAAAGACATTCCCTTTCTTGACAAAACTATTAGGGTTTCGCAAACAATTGAAGACCATTTTCTTTGGCCAGTTAATTGGTTTGCTATCACTATTTCCGCTTTTCTACCGCCACTTTTGAACGAAGAGTTTAATCGCACTGTGCTGGGGAAAACGCTGCCGCAAGTGACTTCTACTTTACTGACTATGGCCTTGATTTCGATGGTGGTGATTTTTGTCATTGATGCTTTAAACCGGCCGCCGCGCCCCAACCGCCGCAATCCGCTTTCTTATCTTTTGCAGCCACTCGAATTTTTCCTCTTGCCTATTGTGGGCTTTTTCTTCTCCGCCTTGCCAGGCATTGACGCTCACACTCGGCTAATGCTGGGCAAATATATTGAGTACAAAGTGACTGAAAAAGTCTAAGCAATACTTTCCATTCTTAAAAAACCTCAGTATACTGTTTTTGTGCCAGCAAATGTCCTCAAGTCCATCAAAAGATTAGATAAATTTTTGGATCAACACGCCTTGCTGCTGTTGGCGCTGGGGTTGGCGGTGGTTTTGAGGATTCCCAATTTTTACGAACCTTATTGGTATGGTGATGAGGGCATTTACCTGACTATTGGCCAGGCTTTGAACAAAGGCGCTCAACTTTACACAGACATCGTCGATCACAAAACACCCATTATTTACTGGTTGGCGCAGGTAGGTACTCAGCTTAACTTTAGGATTCTCAATTTCTTCTGGATGGCTGCTGCTACAATTTTGTTTTACCTTTTTGTTCTTAGACTTTCCCAGCGACGGCTGGCCGCAGGTTTGGCTACGATTATCTTTGCTCTTTTCACTACTTTGCCTTGGTTTGAGGGCAATATTCCTAATGGTGAGCTTTTCGTAATTGGCTTCGTGATGCTGGGAGCGGTTTTGGTGTCGTATTCAAATTATTTTGCCAAACTGGTGAAGCCCAAGACAGCGCTCAGGCTTGATAAGAAGGAATTCTGGCTGCTGCTCAGCGCCGGCGCTGTTTTTGGGCTGGGTATTTTGACCAAAGTACCGGCGCTGTTTGATTTTGCCGCTTTTGGAGCCATCGGTTTCTTTATTTTAGCTAACACCTTTAATTTCGCACCTAATCAAATGAAAAAATGGCGACCGCTTTTACTTGCTGTTATCAAGCAATGGGGGTTGTTGATTGCCGGTGCGCTGATGCCTATTTTGCTCTCGGCTTTGTATTTTGTAGCCAAAGGCGCTGGGGCAGATTATTTACAATATGGCCTGCTTTATAATTTCCATTATGCTGGCAATTGGGGACTACCTTTCACCAATCGACTGTTGGTTTTTGCCTTCAGCCTCCAAGGTAAATTTGCTATCGCGGTGGCACTCATTTTTATGGCTGCATTTTTCAAAAAATTATTTAAGCCCGGGATTCAATTTTTACTAGCCTGGTTTGTTTTAGCACTTTTTGCTAGCTTGCTTTCTAATCGCCCCTATCCGCACTATTTCTTACAAGTCTTCCCACCGCTCAGCCTCCTGGTTGGCATCCTGATCAACGACCTAATCGATCTAGCGCGCCAGAAAAAGCGGCCAGAATTTGCCATGGCGGGCAATTGGCTAGCAGCACTGGGTGGAGCGGGTTTGTTTGGGGCGGTGCTGCTGCTGCTTCAAGTCGGTGTCTATCCCGTCAAAAAATACTACCAAAACTGGTGGGAGTTACGCACGGGTCAGATCAACGTGCAGGAGTACAACCGCAGGTTTAATTATTTGATGGACAATAATTATCAAGCTGCCAGAATTATTCGGGCCTCAGGAGTGGATAAAATTTTTATCTGGGGGACCAACCCGATGTTGTATGCTCAATCTGGCGCCAGTCCAGTAGGGAAATTTACCGTCGCCTTTCATATCAAAGACCTCGAGGCTTACGACCAAACTATGGAAGCGATTAAGTTGGCAGAACCACGTTACATCGTAGTCATGAGAAACGAAGGCTATAATTTTGCCGACTTCTACATTTACCTTCATAGCAATTATCGGCCGGCGGCTACCTTTGACAACTATATCTTGTGGCGTAAAATAACAAGTGATGAAAATAGCTAAGCGCGTGCTTTTCAAACTGCCTCGGTTTGTCGTTCCTGAGTCTGTCAAAAAACCCCTGATTTACTCTTTTGTCATTTTCTTGGTCACCACCGTTGCAGCTACTGCCTATTTCATCGCCGCTCAACCGGAAGTACCGATATTTTATTCTCTAGCCCAACCCAACCAACAACTGGCCGCCAAATCTTGGTTATTCTTGTTCCCCGGTATCGCCCTGATCATTAATCTGCTCCACCTCCTGCTGCTCTCAGCTATGAAAGAGTATGAGGCTATTTTGCTCAAGCTGTTCGGCTTTTCCACAGTGGCAATTCAATTTCTTTTACTGTTGGCCTTGTTAAGAATCATATATATTACTTGGTAACCATGCTTGGTTTTATCGTCACCTTTATTCTCGCGGCTTTACTTTCGCCTTTGGTAATTAAGTGGTATCGACAAAATCATTGGTTGGGAGAACATAACAGAAAACTTAAAGCCAAGGACACTCACTCTCAGCCTGTTCCCAGGGGTGGAGGCCTGGTTATTTTCTTGAGCGTGTTGATTGCCGCTTTGCTTTTTTTACAAGTTGATCGCTATTTGGTGGCTATCATGGCAGGAGCATTACTACTAACTGTAGTAGGAATTTTTGATGATATTTTTGACATTCATCCCTTAATCAGACTCCTAACCGGTCTGGCCGCTGCCCTGTTGGTGGTCGGTTCCGGCATTGGGATTGCCTATGTCAGTGATCCATTTAGCGCTGGCGTCATTCATCTAAATCAACCTCAACTAGCTATCGACATCTTTGGTCGGACCAGAACAATTTGGCTGCTAGCTGATTTGTTTGCTTTGATTTTTATTTTATGGAACATGAATATTGTTAATTGGTCTAAGGGTTTGGATGGGCAGATGCCTGGTTTTGTAGCCATTGCCCTGATTTTTGTTGGCATTTTGTCGCTAAGATTTATTGATGACCCGACCCAATTCAATACCGCTCACTTTAGTTTTATTATTGCCGGAGCTTACGCCGGTTTTTTAGTCTGGAACTGGTATCCGCAAAAGATTATGCCTGGTTACGGCGCCGGCTCTTTAGCGGGCTATTTTCTCAGTATTCTGGCGATTATTAGTGGCGCTAAAGTCGCTACCACACTGATGGTGTTGGCGGTACCCACCGCCGATGCTATTTTTACTATTTTGCGCCGGGTTAGGGCAGGTAAATCACCTTTGTGGGGAGATCGCGGGCATTTGCATCACAAGCTGCTGGATGTTTTAAAATGGAGCAAAAGAAAAATTGCTGTTTTTTATTGGCTGGCGAGCTTGGTTTTAGGAGTGCTTTCGCTTTACTTAAGCACAGTTGGTAAAATAGTTACTATCACCCTGGTTGTCGTTGGTGTTTTTGGCTTTTTAATTTGGGCAAAATGGAAAACCCTGCAGGAGCAGGAGAAAGTATAAATAATGAGTGATAACATCCTGGCGTTACTAATCAAATCTGCCAGACCGGTGCAGTGGATTAAAAATCTGGCGCTCTACGCTGCTCTGGTGTTTTCCGGTTTTTTCTTTTACGACCCCCCTGATGGCTTGCCTTATTTCACCGTCGTCACTTTAGCGGTAATAGTATTTTCTGTTCTCACTTCCACTGTTTATTTCATCAATGACCTGGTTGATTACGAAGCCGACCGCCAACACCCGGTGAAAAAAAACCGGCCGATTGCTTCCGGCAAACTTCCTAAAGAAGTGGCAATGTTTGCTGTAGCTGTTGGTTTGTCGGTGGTTTTGCTGGCTTCATTCTGGTTTCCGGTTTTCTTCAGACTGATGTTGTTTGGCTACTTACTCTTGCAAATTTTGTACGCCACCAAACTCAAGCACATTCCGATTTTGGACGTGGTTTCCATTGCTACCGGTTTTTTGATTAGAATTTATGCTGGCGCGGTGGTAGTCAACCTGCACATGAATGTCTGGTTTTTGCTAACAGTGATCTCTGCTTCACTTTTCTTGGCAGTCGGTAAGCGACAAAGTGAGAGAACTTTAATGAAAAATCGAGCTGAAGAAGTGGGGCCAACCCGCAAGGCGCTCAAAAGGTACAGCCAACGCTTGCTGGATCAGTACACAGGCATGTTTGCCAACTCAACTTGGCTGACTTTCGCTCTCTTCGCCTTCCAAAACGAAATAGACACACCGGATCACCGCTTTCTAAACCTCTACGCCTATCTGCCTAAAGCTTTGCAATCACAAAAATTGCTGATGTTTTCTCTGCCTTTTGTGATTTTGGGGATTATGCGCTATTTGCAATTAGTTTATGAAAATAACCGCGGTGAATCGCCGGAAAAAGTGCTCTTAACCGACCGGCCGCTGCTAATGATTGCTTTCTCATTTGGCCTGGTAGTGATGGTGGTGATCTATGTCCTTTCTTGAGCGGTATTACTCAACTGCTTTGTTGCTGATCTTGCTTTTGGCTTTTGTCAGTCGAGTGGCTTGGCTACATCAGCCAGTGGGTTACATGTTTGATGAGGTTTATCACGCTGTCACGGCCAAGCTGATCGCCCGCAATGACCAGCGCGCTTTCGAATGGTGGAATCCGCCCCCTGAGCCCGACACTGCGGTAGACTGGTTGCATCCGCCACTGGCTAAATACACTCAGGCATTTTTTATTTACACTTTGGGTGAAAATACTTTTGCCTGGAGGTTTAGTGCCGCTATTTTTGGCACGGCAGTAGTTTGGTTAACAGCGCTCTTGGCTAAAGAGCTTTTTGCCAATAAAGCTTTAAGTTTGTTAGCGGCGTTGCTGGCTGCTTTTGACGGCCTACTTTTGGTGATGTCTCGGATTGCTATGAATGACATTCATGTGACTTTTTTTATACTGTTGACATTTTTGTTTTATCTCAAACACCTGAAGTTGATTAAGGCTGGGCAGCGTCGGTATCAGTTTTCCAAATGGCTGCTTTTGACGGGTGTAGCTGGTGGTTTGGCCACCGCCACCAAATGGTCGGGGGTGTTTGCGCTGTTGATTACTGGTTTGGTGGAGGGAATAAACTTTGCTAAGTTTTATCTAGCTAAGAAAAAACTCAGTCAAAAAACCATCAAGGCCGCTGCTCTAAATCTGGCTAAAGTTGTTGCCGCTTTGGTGGTCGTTCCTGCTTTTGTTTACCTGTTGAGTTATTGGCAGATGTTTTGGCAGGGAAAAGATTTGGCACATTTTTTCGAGTTGCACCAGCAAACCTGGCACTACCAAACTACTTTGGAAGCTACTCACCCGGCTCAATCTAGACCTTGGCAGTGGTTTCTGAACTTGAAGCCTGTTTGGATAGCGGTCGACCGACAGTCACCAGATATGGAGGGCAATATTTATGCCGTGGGCAATCCGTTTTTGTTTTGGTTTGGAGCAGCAGCAGTCTTGGGTACCTTAGCTGATTTCTTGGTAAAAAAGGGTAAAACCAAAGGCGGCTGGCAGCTAGCATATTTAATGGCTATTTATTTTGCCGTCTGGCTACCATGGCAATTTTCGCCGCGCATCATGTTCTTTTATCATTATGCGCCGGCCGTGCCGCTACTCTCTATCATTCTGGCTTACTGGCTGCAGAGAGTGTGGCAGGAGGGAAAACGTCCCTTGGCTGTGGCGGCAGTTGGGTTGGTGGCGGTGGCTTTTGTGGTTTGGTATCCTCACTGGACCAACAGAATGGTCACTACAGATTTTGCCAACACGGTTTATTTTGCCCTGGAAAGTTGGAAAAACTAGCTACCCGACTCAAGGTTTTCAAGAAATTTCAGACTTCTAATTTCGCCCATCACTGTGCGAATTAATTCCTTGAGGTCGTTGACATCACTTTGGCTGAGGGTAAATTGCCGTTGGATCAGTTTGCCGGAATTCTGATCCGGTTCTACAAAATCAAAAGCCCCTTCCGTGACGGTGGGAATAAAAGTGGGATCTAAATCTGTCAGCAGTTTATAAAACAGAAGCTGGCGCTTGTATGGTCCTCTGATGCTTTCGGGTAGCAACTCTTCTCGTTCGGACAATCCAGCTGATTTGATTTTGCCTTCAATAAATCCCACTGTTTTGGGAGAGCCAGTCTTGTAATCAATTACTCTAACGGTTTTGCTGGCTTCATCCACCCAATCAACCCGATCTACCCGGCCAGTGAGCCGGATATCACCGAGCATGGTTTTGCTGAAACCGGTACCAAAAAACCGTTCAATAAATAAAGGCCGAATGTTTTCAAAGTTATTTTGTCCGTGATAAGCCGCCAAAATTTTTTGCCCATACTCAAGCCGACGGGTAAAATCCTCAGGATTGATCAATTCCCGACTCAAGCTCTCGGCAAAAATCGCCTGCAGATCTGCCAATTCCATGACTGCATGGTGTTGTTGAAAATGTTTAAAATATTCCTCGAGTGCCTTATGAACAGCCGTTCCAAAAGCCATCGGCACAGGCTTGGCTCTCGGCACTTTTAAAAGCACATTATTAACAAATTCCGGCAAATTTCTCAGGTAGGTGTTAAGGGCGGTAACTGAGAGCGGCATGGTGCTAACAATTTTGTGGAAAAATTCTTCCTCGGAAATGCTTCTGGTTGAGGTATCGGCTGGTAGTAATAGCCTGGCCAAACTCTCTTGACTAGCGGCCAAAAATTGCTTGGTTTCAGTTTCAGAAACCCGTTCCACCTCTGGTTCAATTTCCGTGATAAACATACTGCTGATTACTTCTTTCGAACTATTGCCGGCCACAATGGTTTGCGGATAACTCAGCTGCACCGTACCTTTAGACCGAGTAATAGCCACATAAAACAGCCGCCGCTCGTCTTCGTTCAGCTCTTTTTTAGACAAATCAGTGTTCTTGATCAACCCCTCAGGCAAAGGCAACAACTCGCGCTGATGATTATTACCCCATTTGCCGTCAAGACAGTGAATGATAAAGACGTGCTCCCACTCCTGACCTTTGGCTTTGTGAACCGTGGAAAGGCGAACTGCACCGGTAGTGACATTTAAGTCCTCTGCCTGAAGAGAAATCTTGTGCTCATACATGATTTCAACAGTTTCCAAAAAATCGCGCAATCGCAGGCGTCGCTTACTGCCGGCCAAAGACTTTACCTCTCGATACAACGAGTTTAAGTTGGTGAGTAGTTCGATTTTAGCTTCATGCTGCAAAATCCAGTCCAGATAACCGCTCTCAGTAATAACCAACTCAAACCATTGAGGAAAAACTAGTTGCGCGTCTTGACTGGCCCAAAGCATCAGTTTTTCCACAAAAAGTTCCAGGCGGGCAAACTCTTCCCGAGAAGTACCGTTGGCCTCAAGCTGAGACTGAAAATGATCATAGCCGGCCAAAACGGTGTCAATAATGCTCAGTTTTCCTGCACCCGCAGCCCTGGCAACTTTCATCACCAGCAATCTGTCCAACCCAAGCCACTGATAGCACATTACTTCAAAAAGCTTGGCTGAGTCTTCATTTTGACCAACACTGTCGATAACGGTAAAAAGCTCTAAAAGCTGGCGAATTTCCTCGGCCTCCAAAATATTGGCCCCACCATCAATTTCGTAAGGTATCGACCATTTCTCCAGGATTTCTTGCAACTCAATCACGTCTTGGTTGTGGCGAAAAAGTACGGCAATTTCTTCTGGCGGCACGTTGTCGGCAATGAGCTTCTGGATTTGTTCAGCTACATAGATCAGTTCCACCGTTTGCGAAGGCGCGTCAAAAACGCGAATTTTTTCTCCTTGACCTTTTGGACTGAGCAATTTTTTGTTCAGCGCTTTTTCCATAGTTTGTTGATGTTGCTCAATCTTGAAAGCTTCGGCGCTGGTGAGTTCGTTGTGAGTAATTGAGGTGTAGGCAGCATCATAAACAGCACCAAAACACCGGTATCCTGTTGCCAGGGTCACCACCAGCACCTGCCGATACTTATCAATGAAACCCAGCATATTTTCCACCGAAGCACCCTGAAATCTATAAATAGCCTGGTGCGGATCACCAACCACAAAAATATTGGCCTGCTCGCCCCAATACCCAGCCAGCAAATCCACCACCAAATTTTGGGCGTTATTAGTATCTTGATACTCGTCTACCAAAAAGTAATGAAGTTTTTCCTGATACTCCCTCAGCAGCAACTCATGCTCTTGAAACGCCCGGACCACCAAAATAATCATGTCGTCAAAGTCATAGCGCAACTTGGCTCTCAGTCGCTTTTCGTACTCCTCATAAACCAAAATCAGCTCCTGCTGCTTTTTCAGGTTGCTTTCTCGACGCTTGGCCACAGCTTTAGTTAGCTCAGTTTTCTCCCTTTCAAATGCCGCCGCTTCCTGAGCAACAATTTTGGCAAATTCCTCAGGCGAAACACCTTCCCTTTTAAGATTGGAAACTCCTCCCATGATATCGCGAATATAGTAGAGCTTCATCGTCATCGGCTTGATGGCGCGCAAGTCTAAATCAAGAATAATTGACTGAAAAAGATCGTAACGTTCCAGGTCACTGAGTGGCTCGCTACCGCGGTCGATCGGGAAAAACTCAGGATTGGAGCGAATAATATCGCTGCAAAAAGAGTGAAAAGTGCTGATTTGGACGTAATAACCGGTCTTGCCGATCATCCGCACCACCCGCTCGCGCATGTTTTTGGCCGCTGATTCAGTGAAAGTTAAAGCTAAAACATTGTGAGGCTTGGTGTCGGTTTGGCGAAGAATATTAGCGATCCGAGCGGCTAAAACCTGAGTTTTACCTGTGCCCGGACCGGCTACCACCATCACTGGCCCTTCAGTGGTATCAACCGCTTTTTTTTGCTCCGGATTAAGTCGGGCATAAACAACTTCAAAGTTGGCATTATCTAAATTAGCTGGAGTCATACTGGAGTTTCATCTTCTTTGAGCAATTGTTGTAATCTGCCAATACTGCGAGCCACAAAACCGCCTTTGCGCTTGGCGTATTGTTGAACAGTTTCAGTTGTCGAACTCTCCATGCCAGCCAGCTTTCGCCGCTCTTTAATTGACTTTTGGAGCCGCTCTTCCAAGAGCTGTTGACGATCGAGAGCTTGAGGGGGTTTGGATAAAGGAATTTTCGCCATATCGGTCATGGCTATCATAACGCAAGTGGTTGGTTTTTTTAATAGTGATGATGATAAAGTTTTAAGGTTTTACCAGTCAACTCAAGATAATGAGCCTGGCCAAAACGAATCGACCCAGTATTGATATACTGATTTCCAGGCTTAAAAAATGCCAGATGAGTGTGACCGCAGACTAAATATTGGCCGGGCGGCAAGGTGATGGCGTGTTTCCTTATTGCTCGATTATCCAAAAAGCGGTGAGGAAAAATATTTTTACCGAATCTGCGGACTAATTTAACTCCCAACCACTCAATCACTTCAAAACTAAACTGCGCCAGTTTTTTCAATCTGTTGATACCATAGAGTCTGTTCAGTCTTTCCATACCCTCTCTAATAGTGTGACCATGAGTAATCAGCAAATCATAATAACCATTGGTAAGCTGATACTCATAACCTTGATAATCCGAAAACAGGCGTATTCTGTCATCAACTTCCCAGTCTCGATCATGATTGCCATAGAGATAAATAGTTTCCTTGCTCTTGAGAATGGGAAAAAGGAGTTTCCACTTGGAATTAACGAAGCTATCAAAATCGGTGTAAGTATTGTCCCAAAAATCGCCATTAATCACTACTCGATCAGCATCTTTGATCAAGTTGGCCAAAAACATAAACTTGCGCAAATTAAACCTCTTAGTGAGGTGAGTGTCGGAAAAAATGATGGTTTTCATGATCCGGGTTTATCTTTTGTCGGGCTGACAGGGCTCGAACCTGCGACCTCACGCCCCCCAGGCGCGCACTCTAGCCATCTGAGCTACAGCCCGAATATAACTCTCACCAAATTACTACACTAGATGCAAGCTTCAGCACATATTATACACGTAAATATCAGTAGCAATTATTTAACAAATATGGTTTAGTTAGTATAGTAATACTAAACAAACCCAAAACAAACGTAAGGAGATTTATGGCTAAGGCAACCACCCCAACCCCTTCAGAAACCGGCAAACTACAAGCTGTCAGTATCGCCATGCAGCAGATTGAAAAAGAGTTTGGCGAAGGCTCGATCATGAAACTGGGAGAGTCCATGAAAGGCGCTCTCAAAATCCCGGCCATTCCTAGTGGCTCTCTAGCGCTAGATATCGCTCTGGGTATCGGCGGCTATCCTAAGGGTAGAATTGTGGAAATATACGGGCCAGAGGCTTCAGGCAAGACCACTCTCTGTCTCCACGCCATTGCCAATGTGCAAAAAGAAGGCGGGGTAGCGGCTTTTGTGGACGTTGAACACGCTCTGGATCCGGCCCGGGCTGAGGCCATTGGCGTTAATCTTGATGAGCTCTTGATTTCTCAGCCGGACTATGGTGAGCAGGCCTTGGAAATCACGGAAACTTTAATCCGCTCCGGTGGGGTTAATTTGGTCGTGGTTGACTCCGTGGCAGCTCTAGTACCTAAAGCCGAGATTGAAGGCGAAATGGGCGATGCTCCCATGGGAATGCAAGCCCGATTGATGTCCCAAGCTATGAGAAAACTAACCGGCACTATCGGCAAAACCAACACTTTGGTGATTTTCACCAATCAGATCCGCCACAAAATTGGCGTGATGTTCGGCAGTCCGGAAACCACCACTGGTGGGAACGCTCTGAAGTTTTATGCTTCTCAGCGGTTGGATATCAGAAAAATCGGTAACATTCAGGAAGGTGATCAAGTGGTCGGCAGTCGACATCGGGTTAAAGTTAAGAAAAACAAGGTCGCTCCTCCGTTTAAAGAAGCCGAGTTCGACATGGATCAAACCGGTATTTCTCTTACCGGAGATATCATTGATCTTGGCTCCCAAACAGGCATCATCGAAAAAGCCGGCAGTTTTTATAAATATGATGGTGAGGTTTTGGCACAAGGCCGTGAAGCCGCCAAGACTTACCTAGCAGAACACCCTGATTTCATGGCTAAAGTCGAGAAAGAAATTCGCGCTGCCGTTCAAGGAAAAACTCAAAATAAAACTCAGGCAGACAAAAAAGATAAGGCTGCTAAAGCCAATTAGCCTTATAGCACCAAATACATTGCAAATTTGCTTACAAAAGAGTACAATGCAACGTAATATGTGCTGTGATTGAGTACATACTTACCAGGCTAAACCTGGCAAGGCTTTAGAAAGTAATTAACTATTAAGCAAGACAATTAGTAACATGAATATTTTTAGATTAAGAACCTACGAAACTCTTAATTTGCTTGATATAGACCGATAAAACGAGCTATATCTCTCATCCGTCTTCTTTTCTAATTCACTTTCTCCATCACAGCCTTGTTAGCTATGAATTGGTACTATGCAATATAAAGGAGAAATATGTCATTTTTCGGAAATTTATCTACACTTTTTGGCGCGCAAACAACTTCGCCTCAAAAACAAGAGCGTCATAAATTAAAATCACCAGCCGGTAAAAGCTTTCGACCTAAACCTCGGCAAGTAAAAAAAATCGGCCAGGCAAAACCGGTTGCTCAAGCTCCTCAGCCTGTTCAGTTTGCTCAAGCCCCTCAGCCTCCTCAACCAACCCAACTTTCTGGTGACGAGCTGAAAAAAAGCCAAGATCTTATCCGTGAAGCTGAGGCTAAAGCCCGAGAAGTTTTGGTGGAGGCCAAATCGGAAGCGCTTTCCATTCGCAGCAAAGCGGAAAACGAAAGTCGCGAACTGGCCAGGCAGCTGGAAGAACAACAGCGTAAACTCAACGAAAAATTGGACAGAATTGATGAGCGCCTCAGCCAGATGAACCGCAAGGAAAGCCAGCTGGAAACCGATAGAAAAGAGGTAGAAAAACTTAAAGCTGAGCTGGCCAAACGCCGGCAAGAAGTAATCGAACGCCTGGAAAAAGTGGCTGAGCTCACTAAAGAGGAAGCTAAAAATGCTCTTTTCGAAAATTTGGAAAAAAAGCTGGCGAAAGAAATGGCTCAGTTTATCCGCCAAAAAGAAGAAGAAGCCGAGTCGGAAGCTGATGAAAAAGTTAAAGAAATCCTGATCGACGCCATGAAACACGGCGCCACCGATTACGTGCCGGAGTACACCGTCTCTGTCGTTCAACTACCTTCGGAGGATGCTAAAGGCAAGATTATCGGCAAAAGTGGCCGCAATATTAACGCTTTCGAGAGACGCACCGGCGTGGATGTGGATCTGGATATGTCCCCCACCGAGGTGAGACTTTCCTGCTTTGATCCGGTTCGGCGTGAAATTGCCCGGATTTCTCTGGAGCGGCTGATCAAAGACGGCCGGATTCAGCCTTCAAGAATTGAAGAGGTGGTTACTAAAGTCGAGAAAGAAGTTGACAAACTCACTTTTGAAGCCGGCAAAAAACTTTGCCACGAAGTCAATGTTTATAATTTGCCCAAGGACCTGGTCAAGATGCTTGGTAAATTCAAGTACCGGTTTTCATACGGCCAAAATCTGATCGCCCACACTTTGGAAGAAACCAAGATCGGCATCAAATTGGCGCATGAACTCGGTGTGGATGTTAACACTGTCAAGCTGGGCTGTTTGCTCCATGATATCGGTAAAGTTGCCGAGGAGGAAGAAGGCAGTCACGTTGAGTTGGGGGTGAAGATCGCCAAGCGCTACAATTTGCCTCAGCCGGTGATTGACGCTATCGCCCAACACCATGAAGACGAGCCGTTTACCGGACCAGAGCAGATGGTGGTTTACATCGCTGACGCTATTTCCGGAGCCAGACCAGGCGCCCGTTACGAAAACTACGAAGAGTACGTTGAGCGTCTGGAGCAGTTGGAAGAAATTGCTACCGCTCATGATTCAGTCAAGCAGGCTTACGCCATTCAGGCCGGTCGCGAAGTCCGGGTGCTGCTGGAACCGGAAAGTTCCAAGGATGCTGACGTCAAGGTGCTAAGTATGAAAATCCGTGATGAAATCAAAAACAAGGTTACTTACCCTGGGACGGTCACGGTCACTGTGATCCGGGAAACCAGACATCAGGAAGTAGCAAAATAACTGAAAAATAAGTGGTAGAATAAAAAATATGCAAACCTTTTGGCTGATCTTGCAAATTATCGTTTCTTTGCTGATTGTGGTGACTATTTTGCTACAAGCTCAAGGCACAGGACTGGGTTCGGCTTGGGGAGGTGGGGGCGAAACCTATCACACTAAAAGAGGTCTGGAAAAAGTGCTTTTTTACGCGACCATTGGGCTAGTGGGGCTTTTCATCATCGCTTCAATCGGCATCCTGATCGCTCAATAGCTTGAATTATTATGCGCAAGTTTTACTGGTACTTAACTGCCTACACCAAAAAATATGGCATCACCTTTTTCCTTTCAGTGCTGGGTGCTATTCTGATTTTTTCTTTCATTATGCCTCGAGTGGCTAGCAGTATGGAGAAAAGCAACCGTCAATATGTGGGCTTGATCGGCGAGTATACTTTGTCCAACCTGCCGGATGTTATTACTCGTCAACTCAGTGCCGGTTTGACGCAAGTCAAAGAAGACGGCTCGGTGGAGCCGCTGCTGGCTGAGCGCTGGACCATCGAGCAAGACGGCAAAACTTATCGGTTCGTGCTTAAAGACAATATTTACTGGCAAGATGGCACACCTTTAAGACCGGAGGACATCAATTTTAATCTTAGCGAAGTAGAAACTATCATTACTCCCAACGACATTGTTTTTAAGTTACCCGACGCTTACGCACCGTTTCCCAGTGTGGTTTCACAGCCACTTTTTAAGTCCGGCCGGATGAGTCATTACTTTTTTATGGACCGCCCCAGTTTGGTGGGCATTGGTGAGTACCGGATTACTGATTATGAACTTCGCGGCCAGCACCTCTCAAAAATTACTATTGATGGTAACAGCGAGCGGTTTGTTTATAAATTTTATCTGACAGAACAAGATGCCGTTACCGCTTTCAAAAAAGGCGAGGTCGATATTTTGCCTGAACTGGCCGGACATTATGACATCATGGATTGGCCCACTGCCCAAGTAACGGCCACGGTCACCACCAATCGCTACTTGGCTGTTTTTTTCAACATTCGCACGCCACTTTTTAACAAAAATGTTAGGCAAGCGCTTTCGTATGCTCTTGATAAAGCACCTGAAGCAGTACGGGCTTATGGACCGATTAATCCTAAATCTTGGGCGTATTTGGAGGGTGCTAAAACTTATGAGAAAGATTGGGAAAGAGGGGTAGAAAGATTGTTAGCCGAAATTCCACCGGAGCCGCTCAGTTTTGAGCTCACTACCACTGCTCTTTTTCAAAAGGAAGCCGAGGAAATCAAAACTCAGTGGGAAGCTTTTGGCGAAAGAGTCTATCAGGATTGCCAAACTAGTAGTGCCGTTGATGACAAATCTACCTGCGAGAATGCCAAGATTGATGTTAAGATCAGAATTTCTAACTTTCCGGATACTAGCAATTTTCAGGTGCTATTAGTCGGGCAGGAGTCACCCTCGGATCCGGATCAGTATCATCTCTGGCACTCCGAGCAAAGCACTAATTTTACCGGTTATAAAAATACCCGGATTGACAATTTGTTGGAACAGGGGCGGCAAAATTTCAACCAACAAGAGCGAACGGAAATTTATGAAGAGTTTCAGCAGTTTTTCCTGGAAGACGCACCAGCGGTGTTTATTAAATATCTCACTAATTACGAAGTGAGGAGAAAATAAAGGATTGGTATGTGGTTTTCGCCTAAAATTAAGTATGCGGTGGTAGCGCTGGGGGGAGCTTTGGTTTTATCGGCTTGCACCCCGCCTCAACCGGAGCCGAATCAGTTTGGACTAAGCGGTTCTGAAAGCTACAGTTTGGAAGCAGATCTTGAGGGCAATAATATCAATTATCAACAGAATGACGGAGATAGTCTTATGCCTAATAATGACTTGAAAACTTTGGCAGATTTTGAACAAATTGCAGCCAGCCAAGTGGTGCTAACCACTACTAAGGGCGAGGTAGTGATTGAGCTTTTCACTGAGCAAGCGCCGCTGACGACGGCTAATTTCTTGAATTTAGTCAAGAGCGGCTATTATGACGGTATCATTATTCACCGCGTGGTACCTGATTTTGTGGTCCAGTTTGGTGATCCGCTGACCAAAGAGGCTGGCACTGAGGCTAGATGGGGAACCGGTGGCCC
>CAZESB010000015.1:0-18398 GCA_964515115.1 uncultured Pseudomonadales bacterium
CAAATTAATCGGCCAGTGAGTATGTCACGCCTTTAGTCACTCCGCGCTTCTTAATCACCCCTTTTTGAATCAAATCTTTGATATCCCGCAAAATTGTATCCACCGAAACATTGGGTAGCACTCGCTGCATGTCATCGGAGGTGGCCGATTGCTGCTGTTGAAACAACTCCAGCAAAAGAATCTGCCGCTCAGACAGCGCTACTTGCTCTCCCAACTGCTTTTTGAGTTTGAGGTCTTTGGAAAGTTTAAGCACCTGCTGTTTGACTTTGTCGATTTCCAGAGCTAAACCGTAGCAAAAATATTCCAGCCAGTAGGTGAGGTCGTGCTCGGCGGTTTGCTGGGCGGAGAGCAGCGCCTGGTAGTAGGCATCGACATCGCTGTCGAAATATTGTTCGATCGAGAAAAAGCGTTTGAAATCGTAGCCGAGAGTGTAAAGAAGGAGCGTGGCCATAGCCCGGGCGGTTCGGCCATTGCCCTCGATAAACGGGTGGATATAAACCAACTGGTAGTGGGCAATGGCCGCCCGCAACACCGGATGGGCCAACTTAACTTCATCGCCATGTGCCCAAGCAAAAAAATCAGCAATCAAGTAGGGAATTTCCACCGAAACCGGCGGCCGAAAAACCACTCCGCCGCCAGTAGCACTGCGAACAATCACCTGCTTCTCACGGTAACTGCCCTGATATTCCGGATCAACCAAGCCCTGCACCGTCAGTTTGTGAACGGTTTTAAGCGTGTCTGCCGTAAAAACCTGGCCAAAATCCGGATTTCTCTGCGCATCAATCCAATTAATGACGTTACGATAATTGATCACCTCCTGAATGTCACGGTCGCGAGCCATAATACCGGTGCGCTTAACCACTTCGTGAGTATCAGTGGTATCAGTCAGCCGCACCACCTGCATGGCTTGAGCTTCAGTCAGATCATTGCCTTCAATTTTGGTGCCAAAGTGAACTGTTCTGTTAATAGCATCATCCCGGAACTTGGCTTCCCAAGCCGGCACCAGCGGCGCGTTTTCAATCAGTGCCTTAGCCGACTCAATTTTAGTAATGTAGGTGAGCAGATTGTTGGTGATCGAGTATTTGGGCTGATACATACTGGATCTTAGTATAACGCTATTCTTGCAAAATTTGCAGGGATAAATAATAAATTTGAAAAAGTTTGAAGAAATTCTTGACAATTGACAGCACAAAGTTTTTGGCATATACTAAAATAGTTAGAAAGTTAGAATTATGGAAAATCAAACCATCATTAAGGTCCAGAATAAAGGTTTAATTACTCTGCCAAAAAATATCCGCCAAGAGCTTGGTATTCTTGAGCAAGGATATGTCCGGGTCTTTACCAAAAAAGGCAAAGTTATTATTGAGCCTGTCAGCATTTTGCCCTATTCCGTCCGCTCTTACACTGATAAAGATTAAGTACTTGCTTTAGCGAGTTTAGTGAAAGAATTTGATATCATAAGTCCGGGAGAATTATTAAAGAAAGTGCGGGCAATTCGAGCCTTAAAATAAGTTTATGTCAAAAATTCAAACACCAGAAAAAATCGGCGAGCTGCCGCTGTCCGTAGTCAAAAACATGGTTACTTTGGCTACCAGTGGCTTTGGTTTGGTGGTAGCTTTAGCCTGGAATGAGTTCATCAAAAATTTTGTAGACACCTATATCAACCCCTACTTGGGCAAAGAAGGCGGCACGGTTTCTCTGCTCATTTACGCGGTGGTGATGACTTTGGTGGCGGTGTTGATTACCATGCAGCTCACCGGCGTGCAAAGAAAACTCGAGCGGCTCAACGAAATGGTGAGTGAAACTGCCAAGCCTAAGAAAAGTCAGAAAAAGACACTTTAATTGTTTTTATTCTCATGCCAAGACCAAAAGAGATTTCTGAACCAGGCGAAACTGAGTTGGTGAGTAAGCGGGAATACGCGGCTTTGGTGGCGCGAGCGTTGCTGGCGCTGCCTCGGTTGCTGGCAGAACAAAAGTTGCCTCCAAAACTGCAACGACCTTTTCAAACTTTGCCAGATATGCGGCAGGTGTTGCTTAAGGAGGAAGCGGCGGTGCGGGCGATTTATGAAGCTCTCAAGGAAAATAAGATTAATTTGGTGGGCTTGGAGCATTTTCCAGGGTTGGTGGAGCATTTGCAAGATGGCGGCAAGCTGTTTTTCCTCGGACCCCACTGGAGTGTGGTGGATATTATGGCTTTTGAGTTGGCGCTGGAGCAACTGCGGGCAACTAGTTCGAGGCAGCTGGGCGATGCTGAACAGCAAACCGACATGGAGCAGCAAGCTAGCTCGGAACAGCGAGAAGCCATCAATTTCTACGTGCCCACTTCTTCTAAATTTTATGATGCTCGATTGGGGGCACTAGGCGCTTTGCTTAATCTATTCGACATTTCCCCCTTGCCCGTGGTCCAACCTGGAGACAAAGATTTTACAGGAAAAGAAAAAGAAGCTAATGACAGAAACATGCAGACTTACCGACAAATCATGGCCGCTCTCAAAAATCCTGGGCAAGCGGTGGGCTTTTTCCCTCAAGCCACCCGCAATATTGGTCAGGCTACCACGAAAAAAGCCCACGAAGAAACGATGGCTATTATTAGGAGCAAATGGCGAGATGAAAAGACGTTGGTGGTGCCTTTTGCGGTTCATGGCGCCTGGGAGGTGGCTGGTAAAGGCAAAATTCCGGACTTGCGTCATCATTTGACTATTCATTACTGTGCCCCCATCACTTATCCGCGGCTTGAACAACTGGCGGCTGAGCTTAAGGTGGGACAGGCGGAGGTGCCGGTGATTATTGGTTTGGCTACCATGCCGCGGCAGTATTGGGGTATTTATGAAGGGGTGGTGGAGCGGTATTTACAGTTACAGCAGTTACAGTAGTTACAGGGCGCTGTCGATCAGCACGATGAAGTTTTGCGGTGAGAGCAGTTTGTCAGCGGGGTGGTTAGAAAAAAAGGGCAGGTTTTTATTTAAATTCCTTCAGAATAGAGCCAACAAAACGGAAAATTTTGCTATCCGTGGTTTGGGCAGCAATTTCCAGCGCCACTTTTTGATCAATAGTAGTCACCAACGACTGATAATCTCGGACCGCGGCCAGGGCCAGCTTTTTGCTGTCTTCATCTAGTTCAGAAAGAATGTCGTCGAGCAACAGCAGAGGTTTGTCATTCAAAACAGTGGCGGCGTATTGAAGTTCGCAAAACTTCAGCCACAGGACTGCCAGGCGTTGCTGGCCACGAGAGCCGTAGATGGCAATATCGCGATACTCGCCTTCCAAAGAAAGAGTGATATAAAAATCATCCTTGTGCGGGCCGATAAGAGTGTGGCCAGCGGCAATTTCTCGATTCAGATAGGTGTCGATCCGAGTTGGAGAAATCACGGAGGGCTGGTACTCGATCAGAAAATTTACCGGAAATTCCACCTGGCGGAATTCCTGCAGCAGATCGCGTCGGTATTGCTGCATTACTTGGCCGTGTTTGAGCAGGGAAAGATTCCAGTATTCCAGAGTGGTTTTGGGTTGCTCGCCGTCTCGAATTTGAGTGAGCAGTTTGTTACGGCGCCGCAGCACTTTTTCATATTCGGCGGCGGCCCGGGCGTACTCCGGATGCAAAGTAGCCAGCGGCGTATCTAAAAAGCTGCGGCGCCTCCCCGGCGAACCCTCCACCAGCCGCATGTCCTCCGGCCGAAAAACCACGCAATAAAACTTACCTACCGCGTCCTTCTGTCGGCGCCGAATATTATTAACCGAAAATAGCCGCTTGGCCGTTTTTTTGCCCTGCACTTCACCGCGCGTTAGCACGGCTTCAATCTCGTCGGTGCCGGACTCGCTGTCTGCCAAATCAGTCACCACTACTTTCACTCTCCCCAACTCCTCATCAAAACTGATCATCTCCTCAATTTTGCCGGCACGAAAACTTTCGCCAGTAGCAATTAGCGCCAGCGCCTCCACGATCGTGGTCTTGCCGCTGGCGTTTGGACCCAAAATAATCGTGGTTTGCTGAGACAGCGCCAGCGTCAACGAAGAAATTTTGCGAATATTCTGCAGCGAAACGCCCTTAATTTTCATGCTGTGAGTATTGTATGCCACCAGGTGGAAATAACCAAATCAACTCTGGCCAACAAAAGTTTACTTCTTTTCAATATTGAAAAATGCGCCATTGCAATTTCTGCCCGACCACTGAGGAATGCGCAGATATCCGGGTGCGCGCAAGTTGAAAGCTTTGCAAAATTCATCGCCGCTTATGCTCACATTGTTGATAGTGATAGAATTTGTTCTACCATTGCCCTGAGATACTGAGATACTATTAGCACTAGAGATCCCACCATACTTTTTAGCCACATCTCTCAGTTGGCTATGACTGTAAGGGTCGCCGCCCCAACAAGAAGTGGTCACCGGTGAGATTCGCTCGGCTTCACTTGAAGAGCCTTTCTTTAGCACCAAGTGGGCATTGACAATATCTGCCATTTCCTCTGGGCTTAGCCAAGGATTTGAACGACCGCATGTGTCTCCTTTTGGTTTCCCCCATTCACCAAAAACATTTACATACCATGCTGAATATGCCCATGGTGATCCCGCAATAACTTCGTATGATTTTTCTAGAAAGTTACTTCCCCCACTTCCGTCTGTCGTATCCCAGCCAGATGTATTGCTCCAGCCGCCATGGGTAGAGGCGTATTGCCCACCTCCAGAACCACCTTTCATAATCATTCCTTTAGTTTCTTTGACGGCATCTTTCCAAGCGTCAGCATTTTCTTCACGCTTAAATTCCTGACAGCCTTGACCTGGACAAATAGTTGATTTTCCATATGCGTAAGTTCTTGCTGCAATAGCCTGAGCTTTCAAAACTTCCTTCGGCCATGAGGATGGGACTTCATAAATGTGTTTCAAGTAATCTTCCAATTTATATGTTTCGTTATCAAAATTTTGTCCATAAGAATTCTTACCGTTCACCTTAATATTTTGATTCGTATCAACTTTCTCTATGCTCACACCAGGATAATAGGCTTTCAAAATTTGCTCTGCATTCTGCCCACTTTTTGACCTACCCAGCGCTCCATATTGACTCATGCCATTTCTGTGACTATAGCCACCAAAAGAAAAGACTGCAAAATAGCCGCTTGGAGCCTCGTTACGAAAATGAGTTCTCGATGATTTGCCAGTTGACCCGAACGCGCCAGATCCCAAATTAATCATAAAACCACCACTCCTGGCGTTAATAATCTCCTGCTGGCGGGCAGACAATTCGGCGATTTGGCCGGAAAGCACTTGCTGATAATCTTGAGCTTTAGCAATCTCACCTTTGAAAAAATCCGCTTGTTCATCGAGTTGTTTTTCCAGGCTGGCCAGGGTGATTTGATTCTCTTCCAGTCTGGCTTTGTCGGCTTCCAGTTGGGTAATATCCGCGCCCAGCGCCTGAATCAATTTATTGTCTTGAGCTTTGGCTGAATTCCGGTAAGCCAAGTCTTTAGTCAGTTCCTTGGCATCATCGCTGGAAAAAATCAGCAGTAGCGGTGAAAAAATCCGCAACCGCTTGTACTGAACCGCGATCCGTTTGGAAAGCACCTGATATTGATAAGTCATGTCGGCCTCTCGCTGGGTAATTTCCTCTGCCAACTCAGCACTTTCAGCCTTGGCACTGGCAATGCCCGCCCGGGCGTTAGCAATGCGCTGCTCCAGGCTCCTGACCTCCTGCTCCAGTGGGGTAGTGGCTGCTTCAGATAAACTCTTGAGGTGAGCCAGCTCATCAATTTGCTTTTGCAGCTCTTTAACTTGGTCGGCTTGGACCGGTTGCTGGTAAGTAGTGGTAGCAATCACAAAAAAACCCGCTAAACCAACCAAAAACACTAATAGATTCAGCCAGTTGTGATGTGATTTTACTCGTTCTTGAGGTCTCGGGCAGATCATGGTGTCATTGTAGCATTAAAATTTGATGTAAGTTACAATAATAATGTTGATTGTTGTGCTTGCAAACCAACCAATGTCCAAGACAATATAACTTATGAAAAAAATAACTGGAGCATTTCTGTTTTTAATTCTTCTCTATGGTAGTTTTATAATCTACCCACACAAAGCCCGAGCGGATGCATGCACTACTTCTGGAATTACTTCTGGTTGGGAAAACTGGTCCGGCGGCGTTAGATATTGTGTTAGAGGTTTTGAAACACAAGAAGACCTTTACGATCATATGTTTTGGGTTCGTTGTAATAAAAATTGCAGCTCTAATTGGGCAGCAGACTGGTGGGGACAACGCCTTGCGGGACAAAGAATAGATATCGAAAGAGATCTTGGTAGCGCACAAGATGAAAACGGTAAGTGGTTTTCTTGTTTTGCTGGATATGATTTTAGTGATGAGGTAAAGAATGTTTACAACAGGTGTATGAACCCACTCTTAATAGAAAAAACTCTTGGAAACAAGGCTTGTGCTGCAGCATTTGTTCTAGGAGCAGGAGCAGGAGCACTTACCGTAGGAACAGGAGGCGCTGCTGGGCCAGCCCTAGTTCCTTTAGCTGGTACCGTCGGAAAAGCCTGCGTTGCTGCAATAGGTATTACTGAAGCAGGTCGCATATTTATACAATCTGCCGAGGCTTGCTTGCCACAATTTTACGTTCAAGTCAGAAAAAAACAATTAGTAGACGTAACTATTTGTGAAGATCCTATGCTGTACAATACAGACCTTACTGTCGCAGAACTCTCAGAAGACCAAGAACCATTTTCTCTATGTTCGCAACTACCTGAAGGCTCAGAGTCATACATAAAATGTATAGAATGCACTGATCCTAGTGGAGTAGATGCTCAGGAAGGTGTTTGGACTGCGGTTGGTTGTATTAAAAGGGAGCCAGAATCCATTCTTGCTGAATTACTAAGCATTGGGCTGACCATCGGTGGTGGAATAGCGCTCCTTATGATCCTTAGTGGTGGTTTTATTCTAAGCACATCTGCTGGTGATCTTAAGCGAGTGGACCAGGCAAAAGAGCTGATTACTAGTGCTGTGATTGGTTTAATTTTTATCATTTTTTCCATAGCCATACTCCAATTTATAGGTTTTACAGTACTAAAAATACCAGGTTTCGGAGATTGATACTTATGAAGTTATTTTATTATTTTAAATATATTTTCATATTTTCGATTTTAACAATGGTAATGTTGTTCAAATCTTCTCAAGCACTGGCTGAATGCGGAGCAGTAGAGGGAGATATGTGTGCCTTCGGTGAGGGTGCAGGTAAGAGAATAGAAAGAAATTATTATCGCTGCAATCCAAACGATACAAATAATAGTTCTCTTTGTTGTGAAAAAGCTCTTGAATGTCCGGCAGGTTCTAATCCCTCACCTGTAGGTAGTAGTGGATACCAGGGTCCAACAACAGAATTTTTTGACTTACTCAACCCTTTATACACTCATGGCAATGATGACAGTGCTGCCCTTACCACCCCTGGAGGAGTCTTAACCCGTGTTCTGCAATACGCCCTACCAATGGCTGGCATGATTCTTTTTGTGATGCTTTTGTGGGGCGGCTTTGAAATTCTGGCTGGCTCAGCTGGCAAAAAATCCTTGGATGCCGGCAAGCAAAGAATCACCGCCGCTATTGTTGGCTTCATCCTGCTGTTTGTTTCCTACTGGATTATGCAAATTCTCGAAATTATTTTTGGAATTTCCATCGTTTAGTTGCTCCTGTCTGGAAAACTGCCTTCCTAAAAAACCGGCCACCCAAAAATCAGTTGCCGCCAAAGCGACGATTCCGCTGCTGAAATTCTTCCACCAGCTCTCCCAGCCTCTCCGGCGTAAAGTCCGGAAAGCTAAATTCCGGAAAAAAATACTCAGCGTACTCGCTTTGCCAGGACATAAAACCAGAAAGTCTGAGTTCGCCGCTGGTTCTGATAATCATGTCCGGACGGGGCAGGTCGGCGGTATCTAAATGCTGCTCGATCACTTGCTGGTTGATTTCATCCGCTCCCACCTCTCCGGCGGACACTTTCTGGGCGATTTTAGTCATAGCTCGCACCAATTCATCATGACCACCATAATTCATGGCCAGCGTCACGGTCAGAGTTTTATTATTTTTAGTTTCCTCTTCACCTCTAGCAATTCTTTCCTGAATATCCGGAGCCAGACCAGAGCGGTTGCCAATCACTCTCACCCGAATATCTTTTTCACCCAGTTTTTTAATCTTATGATCAAACATATACCTGAAAAGATTCATCAACCACTCAATTTCCTCTTTGTCGCGATCCCAATTCTCAGTACTAAAAATCCAAAAAGTCATGTAGGGAATATGGAGATCAACGGCGGCATCAACCAGCTTTTCAAAAGTTTCCTTAACCGCAAAATCATGGCCTTTAAAAACCGGCAAGCCTTTGCCACGTGCCCAGCGGCGATTACCATCGCAAATAATGGCTATATGTTGGGGATAATTATCTTTTTTTGTTTTTTTCATTTCGACCTTTTAACTAATTAAGCCATTTGCTTTCTTATATTTATAGCTAGCAAAACTACCAACACCTTCAATGCTACTAACCAAAGTGCCGACAAACTCCTGGCCAACGAGGCAATTATAAAGATTTTTCGGCTCTAAACCAGAGATAATCATTACCTCAGTGCCATTTTTTGCCTGAAGCAGCGACTCTTCAATCTTGTGCCCCATGCCGCCGGTGACATCAAAGCCTCTGGTGGCCGCAATCGCTGAGAGCACCTCATCAAGATTGTTTTCTGAAATTTCCCGAATCACCCGACCATTTTTGTCCAGCACCCCAGGCACTTCGGTCACATGAATAATTCTGCCAATCTTAAAATCTGAAAGCTTCGGCAACTCAACCGCGATATGCCCCAACACCTTTTCCGTTGACCAAATGGTGCAGCCGCGGCTGGTATCCACAATCACGTCGCCGCCGGTTACCGGCAGCAAGCCTTTTTGTAAATACTGACGCAGCACCTCCGCGTTCCAACTGGCGGCCTGCTGGTTTTCAGTCACCAAAGTGTTGCTGTAACAATAGCTAATGGCCGGCAAGTGCGCCGACAAAAATTCCCGCACCACAATGCGGTTGAGCTGCATGGCGCTGTCTTGAGTTACTGCCATGCCAAAAACACTGTCCTCACGAATAAAGCCTTCTTTGGTTTGGTATTGCATGGCCGGAGCATGGGCAAAGCTGCCCTGGCCGTGGCCGACAAGATATTTCTGGCCAGTTTCAGTCTGCGCCAAAGCAATTTCCCCCACCAATCTCTTGAGATTTTCTTCCCGCACCATCATTGGCACTTCTTTGTTGGTGATGACTGAGCCGCCGAGTTTAATTAAAGTCAGTTGCTGCATAACAAAATCCCCCTTTGTGAGGCGATACATTAGTCGCGAAAAACAATAAAAATCACGCAAATTGCTCTGAGCTTTCCGTTAAGCCAAACAACTAGCCATAAACGCGATCAAAACGAATTAGCAAATACAAAAGCAGCCCTTGCCAATACAAACAGAAAAAAGTAATCCAGTTAGAGAGAAAAGGCAGCCACTCGCAACTAAGTGAGCTGGCGCTGCAGGTAAAGAACATTTGCACTACCGGCACCAGCAAAAACCGCCAGCCAATAGTAATCAGGGCCAAAATTAGGGAAGGCAGCAGCGTCATCCAGACAAAAACTTTGTCGCGCACTAGCGACTGCATGGTTTGGTAAGGGTGAAGCAGCAAGCCGCCCGAGATTTGGGAAAGCGCGTAGATGATGGAAGTAATTGCCTGTCCCGCGTGCATTTTATGTGCTGGTTCTTTTAAAAATTTCTAAAGCTAAAGCAGAAATAAAAGATAGAGCCATCAAAACTTGCCAGGCATAATTGCCAATAACGGAAGTAAGCGGATCAAGCTGGCGGGGCAACAGGCGTTCTTCGTTCAGCCTGGCTTGCAGTTTGGCTTCCTGTTGTAGTTTGGTAATAAATTGATTTTTAGTTTTCGGCATTTGATTTTGTTTAGCCCTCAGCCCCATACTCAGATTGCCACAACACTCGAAATTCTTCTCTGGCCCTAAACAAATCAGACTCCACGGCTTTGCTGGTTCTATCCAGCTCCCGAGCAATAGCAGCCACTTTTTTGCCTTCTACATACTTCATCACCAGCAGATTTTTGTAGCCACGGCGCATTTTGTTAAGCACAAGCCTGACTTGTTGGGAAATTTCGTGCGAATCATGCACCTCCCTACTCAGCAACCACTCGTGAAGCGGCAACGTTTCTAAAGTTTTTTTGGCGTAAATTTTGCGGTAATAGTCGGCAATTTCGTGTCTGACAATGGCATTCATCCAAGTCCAAATGCTTGAATCACCTCGGAAAAGCGGCAAATGTTTCAAACAATTAAGAAAAGTTTCCTGAACTATTTCTTCAGCGTCTTTAGGATTGGAGACTTTGACCAAAACCACCGCCAACAGCCGATCGTAATACAAATTAAACCACTCCTGCACCGCCATTTTTTCACCCGCTCGCAAACGCTCAAGCAGCCGACTGTCCTTTTTGGTAGCTTTGCTGGTAGTATTGCTAGCAGCGCCATTATGCCTAGTCATAGGTACTAGTATACCTCAACTGTGCTGTAGTATAATATTTTGGTGATGTTGAATAAGCTTGTGCGTCCAGTTTATGCCCAATGTGACCCAGGGCAGGGTAATATCAAATTAGGTGATTGTTTGGTTTTGAGAGACGACAGAACTATTGCTGAAGTGTATTCCGAACCCGCTTTCCTCATTAATCTTTTTGCTCAGAACATTTTCGCCATTGCCGGCGTGGTGTTATTTTTTATGCTGTTGCTGGCAGGTTTTAAATTTGTGGCCGGTGGCAAAAAAGGTGCTGAGGACGCCAAAAACATCCTTACTTCTGCCATTATTGGCTTTATTATCATGTTTACTGCTTACTGGATTGTAGTATTAGTAGAAATTATTACTGGGATAGATATTCCTGTAGGACCAGCGGGATAATAATAATATGAAAGCAACGGTGGTCAGACTATTCTCATTACTAGCTTTTTTTATTCTTGCCTTACCCGTAGTAACGCCAGTGTTTGCTCAAAATTTAGGTCATATTTTTCCCCCGCCAGGAGTTAATCAATATCAAACAGAAGCGGGACTCCCACACAACCAGCCTGCTCTGATTTTCTTTCTTTCAAGAATGATTAGGCTGATTACTGTCGTTGCCGGGCTGTGGGTAATTGTTAATGTTGTGGTGGCTGCTTTTCACTATATTTCTGGTAGCGGCAGTGCTGAGGCGCATGCTAAAGTGCGCAATTTGCTAACCATGAGTGTCGTGGGACTGCTGCTAATCATTGCTTCATACACTATTGGCGGTATTCTGGGACTGATTTTCTTTGGCGATGCTACTTATATTTTGAATCCAACGGTATAGAGATAGAAAAAACCAAATGACCAAAATACTGATAAAACTAACTCTAAGTCTAATCATCCTCGTTGGAGTTATGTTTGCTATTCCAGCTTATGTCTACGCCCAATGCTCACCAGCTACTGAAGGAAATTGTATCAATGGATACACTTGTGTTTGTGGAGAAATTGAAGAATCCGATGGATCAACGCAAACATATTGCTATCGTGACTCCGCACAATACTGTGGTTCAGAAAAAGGACTGCAGGTAATTGGACCTGTTAGAGCCCCCACTGCGGTTGCTAGATTTAACATTATTAGCACTTCGCACGTTGGTTTAGTACCGTTTCTCTCAGTCATCATCCGCCTCATCACCATCGTCGCTGGCATCTTTGCTATGTTCAATTTTGTAGCTGCCGGGGCAAAATATGTGTTTTCGATGGGTAACACCAACGTCAATGTCGAAGTTCGCGACAAATTAATGTTCAGCGCCATTGGCTTGCTAATTATTGTGGCCTCCTACACCATTGCCGCCTTGTTTGGACTGATTTTCTTTGGCGATGCTACTTATATTTTGAATCCAACGATAACTGGAGCCCTCGACTTATAAAAATGGAAAATATCGGGTAAAATACAAATTAAGAAAGCGCCTATGCCTATTTGGACACTAATCGCACAAACAGAGCTCGGTAAGTTTGAGCCTCCCACTGGCAGTTTTAGCGAAGGTTCAGACACCACTGAGGGAGCTTTAAGCAATCTAGAGCTGATCATTTCTAATTCCCTGGGGGTAATCACTGTTTTGGCCGGAGTTTTCTTCATCTTCTACTTCATCATGGGCGCGTTTCAAATTTTGTCCGCTGGTGGGGATTCTGGCAAAGTCCAAACCGGCCAACAAAGAATCACTCAGGCGGTTCTCGGTCTGGTAATCTTAGTAGCTGCCTACGCCATTATTGGCCTAATTAGCACCGTTCTCGGTCTCAGCCTGCTCAATCCCGCTCAAGTCATCCAAGAAAACCTAATTCCGGGAGGAGGATCATGAACTTAAAGAAAAAAACCGCTCAAATTGCTCTTTCCTTCAGCACCATGCTGGCCAGCACTACTACTGCTTTAGCTCAAATTACTAATCCCGCTATCGGTAACTTAAGTGACGCTGAAGAAGCCGAATCGGGCACCTTGTTTGTACGGATTTTTATTCAACTTTGGAATGTCATTATTACTATCGGCGGCATTATCGTCATTGTGATGTTTTTGTGGGGCGCAATTGAATGGATCACTGCCGGCGGTGATTCTGGCAAAATTCAGAGCGCCCAAAAACGGCTGACTCATGCAGCCCTGGGCCTTTTTATTTTAGTAATGTCTTTTGCTATTATTGAATACATCAGTTACATCTTTTTCGAAGGAGAGTTTAATATTCTTAACTTAACCTTACCAACAGTAGGTTCGGGAGACTAAATTATGTTTAGAAATAAGTTACTAACAATTTTTACCGCTCTGACTTTGACCTTGACTTTGATGTCAACGATAATGATTTCTCCAGAACCAATGCTGGCGGCAGATGATGCTGGTGCTGGTGTTGGCGGTGGAAGCCAGGACGCAAGCAACGATAGTATTCAGCTCAACCTAGGCCAAGAAGCCATCGAAAAAGAACTCCCTGGTAGCGCCAGCTCTGAGGAAGGCAACCAAGCTGCCGGGTTTAGTTATTGGCTCGGTCGAGCCATGTCTCTTATTTTGATTGTCGCTGCCCTATTGGTTTTGGTCAATCTATTTATGGGCGCCATTAAATGGATTTCTTCAGGAGGTGATTCCGGCAAATTATCCGAAGCGCAGAAACAAATCACCAACTCTATTATTGGTCTGATAGTCCTGGCGGCGGTAGTCGCCATTTTCCAACTGTTGACAGATTTCTTGAAATTAGACTTTATCAGATTCATTTAATTTTAAGACAAGACTTGACTCCACACTTCAAGTACTAGTATAATTTTCGTATACCTGTCTGTATCTTGTAAATTAACAAAGGAGATTATGATACAAAACCTTAAACGAATTGCTGTTGGCGCTGTGGCCAGTACCGGAGCACTAGCCACTGTTGTTACTACTGCTTTTGCTCAAGAACCAATAGAAATTGATCCAGCCCAAGGTTTTTTCGATAACATGGGAACTCTGATCAGCGGCCTTCTTAACTTTGTTATTATTATCGCCGCTCTCTTAGTGTTCATTTACCTGCTTTGGGGTGGGATTGAGTGGATTACTTCCGGTGGTGATAAAGGTAAAACTGAAAGCGCTCGCAACAAGATCACTTCTGCCATCATTGGTTTGATCGTCCTGGCCGCCGCATGGGCTTTGCTGACCATCGTTCTCAACTTCCTTGGTTATGACAACCTCCAAGAGGTGTTTAACTTAAATCTTGATGAGGCTGTCAACAGATAGTAGAATCAAGAAAAACTAGTAATAGTTTCATAAAAACCCCCTTTTACTAGGGGGTTTTTGGTTAAGATAGGTTATAATAATCCCATGAAACAAATACTATTACTACTTATTTTGGTGGCAGCGGTGGTATTTTCAGCCAGCAACGCCAGCGCTGATAGTCCTGAAAATTTAGCCAGCAGCCGCCTGTACACGATTGTCGATCAAGAAACCGGAGAAGTGGTGAGCACCACCTCCGCGGAAGCTATTTACTATGCTACTACTTCTGCCTTAGCAGCTGACCCCACTCCTGTGCCTACTGCCACTACCACGCCCACTACCCTTAGGAGAGGACTCTTTTATCCCATCAATATCAGCATTCCTGAGGGTTTTTTCAATAACATTTCTGAGCTGATTAACGGTGTGTTGCGATTGGTGATGATTATCGCCGCTCTCTTAGTGTTCATTTACCTGCTTTGGGGTGGGATTGAGTGGATTACTTCCGGTGGTGATAAAGGTAAAACTGAAAGCGCTCGCAACAAGATCACTTCTGCCATTATTGGTTTGATCATTATGGCTGCTTCCTGGGCGCTACTGACTATCGTGCTGAATTTCTTGGGTTATGCTGGTCTGGAAGATGTTTTTAACCAAAACATTAATGAGGCCGTATCGAGATAACAATAATAACCTGATATACTATAGCCATATGCTCAAGCGCCTTTCTTTCACTTTGCTCACGTTTCTCACTACTGCTGCGCTGCTACTAAGCGTGCCAGCTCAAGCAGCCGCTCAATCACAAGAGTGGGGGGGTGTCTGCGTGGAAGAAGGAGATGTAGCCACTATACAAGGCTTAGAATGCCTAATTGCTAATATTTTTGCTGTAATTATCACTCTGATTGGTTTTGTCGGTTTTGTGATGTTTATTATTGGCTCCTTTCGCTGGATGTTGTCAGGCGGCAACAGTAAAGGCGTAGAAACTGCTCGCAACACCATGACTTACGCTGTGGTGGGGTTGGTGGTGGCTCTTAGTGCCTTTGTCATTTTGAACCTAATTGCTGAATTTACCGGAGTTGGAGTAATTACTGAATTTTCTATTCCCACTTCTAATTGAAATTTAACTCCATAAGCTAACACCTGATATAATCGACTTGTGCCGAAACACAAAAATTTTCTTGCCGGACTGTGGTTTTTTCTTTTTGGTGCTGTGGTGAGCGCTGTGGTTTTTCCCGCGGCTGCCAAAGCTCAGGCAGTTGGTTCTCACTTGGGTGAGGGTGATATTGGCGGCCAGATCAATAATATTCAAATTCTGCAGCAAAATGGCGCTGGCAGTGGTTTTCCCGTTACAGTGATGTTGAATATTAATATGGCCGGTCAAGATCAGCAGGCCATGCATAATCTAGCAACAGCGGTGAAGGAGGCCGGGTTTTTGCCTATTGTGAGGCTGACTCATGTTTGCTCTGCCTTTGAAAGTGGCGTCACCCCCAGTAACGCAGTACAAAATGCCAAAAACGCTTTTGGGACTAACGCGCTAATTGTTTACGGCAACGAGGTCAACAATCGTGAAGCTGAGTGTCCGAACTGGACCAAGTACGTTTCTGACTACAACAGCATCGCCGACAAAACCAACGTTTCTCCCGCGGCCCTGGATTATTACATGGGTAATCCTGCTTATACCGTAGAAACTTTTTTCAACTCTACACCAGGAGCCAGAGAAATCTATGAAAGCTCCACTATCAATGCCGCTAATGCCTACGAGTGTGTTGGTATCTCTGGCCAAAACGCAGTGGTGTGTGAATCTCCCTGGGAAACTAATACTATGGCGCTGGGCTATCAGGCCTACAGTGGGCAAATTTTTCTAACCGAATTCTCTCTTTCTCCGGAAGGCCGAGTGCCCAACTCCCCCGACACCGATTTGCAAAAAGTCGTTCAGTTTATCCAAGAAAAAGCAGCTGACACCGGCGCCAGCCTGATCACGCCGCTGGTGCGCAACGTTTGTAACAACGAAGGCGAGTGGTTGTTGTATATTAATGGACGGCTGCTGACTATTGTGGGCACCGATGTGACTGAGAATTGTGAGGGCCGGGCCGGAGTGGGCGAGGGCTATGATTTGAGCGATTTTCCCGACTACGGTTATAACCAATCCTACTATTATCTACATCCAATTAAAGGCATTCACCCTGATAACTCTCCTGGGGGCAGGAGAGTTTCGATCACCAGGGCTGATTTGGCCAGTCAAGGCTATGAGGCTTACTGTGCGGCTGAGCCGACTACTATTAAGCTGGACGTCAACACTAGAGATTTAATCAACAGATTTTTGGCCAGCAATCCCACTGGCGTGAGCGCGGCCAGGGACTCAACCTACGTGCTGGACTCCAGCGGCGGGCAATTCCCACTTTTCCGCGATACCACGGGAAAAAAATATCTGACTACCTCAATTGAAGAGTACTTTGGTTTCAAAGACATTTACACTGACGATGGTTACTCGGTCATGGAACTTAACACCGCCCCCATCAATACTCTACTTTCGCAGGAGCAAAAATGCATCCAGGGAGTGGATATTCTCAGAAACATTCAATTGATGTGTGAAAGACTGGAGGATTCTGCTAATTGCGCGCTCTTGGAAAACCAAATTCCCGGGACAAATTACAATGTCAGCACTCTCTTAGATGATGTGAAAAAAGTCATTCCGGGCTACAGAGCGGGTAAAATTGCTGAGCAGTGTAAAATGCTTTTTTCAGATAAGATCCCCGAGTTTGCTATGGAGGATCCTGAGCTACCAGTTTTCAAAAAAGCCATTACCAATGTGCCACTTAACATCGACCGCTCTTTCCGCCTGGCATTTTTGGTGGCCTCGATTGAACAGCGGCCGCAAACCAGTGCTTTCAACTTTTTTGCTTTTTCTAATCTGGCTGCACCCAGGCATGAAGTGCTGGTTGTGGCTTTCAAAATTCCCGACATTCTCACTAATAAAGGTGGTGGTGAAACAGCCGGCCATCACTTTTTCAATGATTCTGCCACTCTTACTCGAGATGCATTAGTACCCAGCAATTTCAGATTTTCCGAAAGTGACGAAGCACCCGGTTATGACAGACAAACCAGAGATAGACGCACAGCTGTCGGTCAAAATGCTGCCAACGCCGCCGCTCAAAATCAAGATAGCACCATCTATTGTGTTAACAGTGCCGCCGACGATCCCGACCAACTGGCCAGCGCCGAAGGCTCGGCCGCTTGCAAAGATATTTTGGGCAAAGCAGTAGTAGACTTGATCAACGGCAATACACCCAGCTGCAACAACATGCAATCCGAGCCAGTTTTGGAAGTGCTGCAAGCGGCCAACATTATTCCGCCAGATTTGAACGATGGCTCGCGCCTCTTTAATCCTGACTACGACTTTGGCAACGACGTGCTCAACTACATTTTTACGCAAAACCTCACTCCTCAGCGTGATGAGAGCACTTTTACCTCAATTTTTAATATTGTTGGTAATGCTTTTGACAATGCGGAAAACGAAACCACAGCGGTGGATTTTTTCCTGGTTTATCCAGTCGGTTATGAGTTGGACTCGGTGACTGAAGTGCTGAAAAATACTTTTTTCACCGCTCACCAAATTGCCGAACTTGAGGCAAGCACCAACAGGCAGCGTTTTAACGCCCGCGGCTTTGCTTCGGCCTTGAGTGGCGCTACCTTCAGCCACACTTTTAATGAACTGCCTTCCAGCGGTAATTGTACTGAAAACACAGTCACCATTACAGAAGATCCTGTCACCGGCGCGCCTATCATCCCACCCCAGGTAATTACTGTTTACAACTGCGAACAAACGTTTGATGTTGCTGTCCAGGAAGATGGGCAAGGTGGCTTGAGTGTGCTGGGTGCCAACCTGGGTTTTTGGATGAGGAATATTCAGCGCACTCTTAATGGCCACTTCAGTGCTGCTTCCGCCTACATCGCTTCTTGTGCCACCACCGAGGAGTTTTTGCTGGGTCGGTGCGCGGGTAGGGCGCTGGCCTCACCTCCTGGCTCGAATCTGGGTGGTTCAGAAATAGTCAGCCCGCTTTGTGGCCGCGATTATCCTATCAAAGCTGATGACATCGTACCAGATTACTACTCACAAACTATTCTTAATCGCAGTAGCGCTGCCTACAATACTCAAGTGCCATCAACACCCGATGTCGGTCGCGCCATGTATTACGCCGCCGGAGTAATGAACCGGGTGCTGCAAAACCGCATTGCCTGGAAGCAAATTCCTGCTGGCACTGTTTCTGATTGTGAAGGTGGCGATAGCAAATATCGCGGTTGTGTGGCCTTATTGCGCGCCGGTGATATGGGGCGGGAAGTTTATCTCAAAAGACCAGGGCAAAATGCTGAAGGTCCTTACTTGGTCATTGATGTTGCCGCCGAACATGACATTGCCTGCTTGCTGGAACGTAACTGGATAGTGGATGTAGACTGGGGCACTGCTCAAAGATGGGGCATGAAAGGGCCAGTAGACGCGCAGATTTGCGAAACCGCCGCTTGTCCATAGTTATAGCCTGCACTCCACCACCGCTATTTTTTGCTGACTTCACCAGGAGAATGATTGAGTCCTCCCCCAGGTTTTCTGCCCTGCTTTTTCTTTGGCGGACCATTTGGTCTTGATTCTGGTACCGCTGGCTGCCCCTGCCTTTGCGGTTTTTGCCG
>CAZESB010000016.1:0-16839 GCA_964515115.1 uncultured Pseudomonadales bacterium
ACTTTAGAACAAATGCTGGATTTCTACGAGCGCACAGGCAAAATCAGCCAAACAATTTATAAAAACATCCAAGCGCGGCTCAAAAAACTCAACAAGTTTTTGGGAGAGTAGGTTTGCTGCGCACCAGCTTTCAAACCAGCCTTCAATTAAAAATTTGCAGCCACTACCATCACGGTGCTATTTTGAAAGACTATCGCCTCTGCAGGGAACTCATGCCTCGCGCGCTCCTTGCCCACCAAGTAAATGTAATCAATCTCCAAACTTTGTAGTTCCGGCAAAGGGTTGCGCTGGCTAAAAGCCGCCAGTACTGCCTCCTGCCTTGGTTCAAATGGCTGATTGTGGCTCTCCAGCATTGATAAACCGCTCACATAGGAAAACCGATGGCTGAAAAAAGCTACATAAGGCGTTTGCCGATCCTGATTGTTTTTGGGATGAGCCTGAACCACCGCATTCTCAGCCAGATTTTCTTTGATAAACTGCAAGGCTTCCAACTCGTCCTGAGAAACAAAAACACTGGTATTTTTTGACTGATAACTGTCAACGATTTCTGCTAGCTTCATTAGTGATCTGGGCAAAGTTAATAAAACAAAAATCACCAAACCGGCGGCCACAATTTTCCTCGGTAAGTGCGTCAAATTAAAGGCGGCCAAAAGATTGAAAGCCACCACTGGCACGATGAAAAAATTAAAAGTATTCAGTCCGCCGGAGTGTTGCATTGTCAGCAAACCCAGCAATAAAAAGAGCAAATTAGTAGGTATAAAAAACAGCAAAAGTTCTTTGGGCCATGACTGAGCCGTTTTTCTGGTTGGCAGCAAACCCAAAAGCCGGGTGCCGAAAAGGGCAATTAAAGCGATAATCACCGCCAGGGCGTTAAAAATCAGAATATTACGGAAATTGCCCGCTTCTTGATAGACCTGCATCCTCAGCCACCATTCGTTAAAATCAATTTGCTCCGCGCCCAAAAACAACTTAGGCCATTCCAAAGGAGAGTAAAAAAGACCACCGGCATTTTTGTTCGGTGGCAAATAAACCGCCAACGATCCCAGCGCCAGCAAAATCAAAAGAAGAATATCAGTCTTCATTTGCTTTAAAGTTTCCAACAAAGCCATTCCGTAATTACGATCACCAACTTGTTTCAGTACTGCCTGAATTCCCTTTACCAACAACACTAAACAAAAACCAAAAACGGCATAAATGCCGTAATAAATCTTAAAGCCAAATAAAGTTGCCAGCAAAATTACCGTCAGCAGACCGCTTTTCAGTGAACGACTTTTCCACCAGTGCAACAAAGGAAATAGCAAAGCCACGAAAACCAAGCGGGCAAAAACTTGAGGAATATTAAAATACTGCACTAAACCACTGTCTATCATGGTAATTTTAGCCCCCCAGTGTTGGTGTAAAATCAAAGTAAACAAATAAGCCGCATCCGCGCCAAAAGTAAACAAAAACACTGCTATGCCTGCTGTCAGTCCCGTACCTTTCAGCCGGTAAACCAGTCTCACCACCAACAAAGTGAAAACCAGCGACAGCAGAACTGGCGCATACTGAAACAAAAGGTGCATAACCGGCATTGGCCAAATGCGTACCAAATCAGCCAGGACTAAATCTGCCCAATAATGATAGTTCTCAATCGGCAGGCCGCTAGCTCCAGGCTCAAGCGGTGGAAAATGTTTAGCCAGAGATTGAATATAAGCCAAATGCATAATGTGGCTTCTGAGAAAATAAAAAACCACCCCCTCACTCTCTCTCAAACCGGAAATTACGTGTCCCAATATTTGCAGAAAACTGCTAATCACAATAGCTAAATTGAGCAGCCACGGTTGTTGTTTGAGCTGGTGGCCAGCTTGAGCGGCATTTTTTCTAAACTTCGCCAGCTGACGCAAGAAAAAAATAAGAAACAAAACTAAGTAGGCGTAAGTCAAAAACCGCCAGCCCAGGTAGCCGAGAATATAACCCTGAATGCCCCAAAAGGCTATTCCCACTGGCACGGCTAACGCCAATTCCATCAACTTATCTTGGAATTTAATCCGCGAAACTATCACCCAACCAGGCACAAACCAGGAAAGCGTTGCCGCTATAACGAAAAAAACAAAATAAGTATAAAATGACAAATCACCCAGACCGAAATACATACTAAACCTTCGGCTTAAACCGGCGCTGCTTGATTTTGGAAATTGAGTACATGATCCGCTCATCCAAGTCGATGCCTTTGATGCGAGCAAAGCGGAGGATAGTAAGGAGAATGTCGCCTAGCTCTTGCTCGTAAGTTTCATCAAGTTGGGCGGCCAGGTTGGTTTTCTTGCGGCCGTGCTCAGCGAGATAAGCACGGGCCATTTCGCCTACTTCCTCGACCAGACTGAGAATGAGAATGGAGCCGTACTCCTTAGTGTAGCGCTTGTCTTTATCAATTTGGCTGAGCTCATTAAAGTACCTGCCAAAGGGAGTGTCAAAGTACTCTTCGTCGGCGGCTTGCTTGACGCGCTTGCCTTGATTGGCCTGCTTGGGTTTTGGAGCAGTGGGAGGTTTTGCAACTGTTTTTGCCATATCTTTATATTATATTGAAGCCAGGATTAATTGAAAGGCTGTCTTCTCAGTTTTTTCAGTGGCGAGGTAGTTTGATACGGTATAGAATGTACTTATGTCCCAAATTCGGCAAGTCAAAGAAGCCTCCGACATCATCACCGTGATTGGTGAACGGGTGAGTTTGCAGAAATCGGGTAGTTATTTTAAAGGGCTTTGTCCTTTTCATTCCGAAAAATCTCCGTCTTTTTTTGTCAATGAACAGATGCAGCGCTATAAATGTTTTGGTTGCGGTGAGACCGGTGATGTTTTTACTTTTCTGGAAAAGTACGAGGGCATGACTTTTTATGAAGCGCTCAGCATGTTGGCGGATCAGGCGGGGATTACACTCAAGGAGTACACCCGGACGGACAAAGATGAGTTGCATGACAAGCTGCTGCAGGTTTTGGATTTGGCTAAAGAGTACTACCACTACTTGCTCACCGAGCATGAAGTGGGCGCTCCCGCCAGGGAGTACTTGCAGACTCGAGGAATAAACAAGAACTCAATTAAGCTGTTTCAACTCGGGTACGCCATGGCTTCTTGGGATGGGCTGATTTCCTTTTTGCATAAAAAGAAAAAGTATGATCTGGGGTTGTTGGCACAGGCAGGGCTGGTGGCTGAAGGGAAGGGCGGCCGGCGTTATGATCGCTTCCGGGGTCGGCTGATCTTTCCGCTTACCAATCATCGCGGGCAGGTGGTCGGCTTCTCCGGCCGCCTCCTAGATTTGCAAGCCAAAGAAGCTAAGTACATCAATTCGCCCGAAACCGAGCTTTACCACAAAAGCCGGCTTTTGTTTGGCTACAGCCAGCTTTACCAATTTATCCGCAAGGAAAGAGCAGTCATTGTGGTTGAAGGCGAAATCGACGTTATTACTTCCAGTCAAGTTCATGTCAACAATATTGTGGCTATCAAAGGCTCGGCGCTCACCGATGAGCATGCCAAACTCTTAAACCGCACTGTCGATACTGTTTTGCTGGCTCTCGACACCGACGCCGCCGGCGTGGAAGCCACCAAAAAAGCCATTGATGCCCTGCAAGAAACCAAGCTGGAACTGCGAGTAGTGGAAGTACCCAGCGGCAAGGATCCGGACGAGCTCATCAGGGAAGATCCCAAAAAGTGGCGCGCGGCGGTCAAGGAATCTGTGACCGCCTACAGCTTTTTAATTGAAGTGGCTCTGCGTGAACACCAAGCCGCCACTCCTGAAGGCAAACGGGCGATCATGGAAGAGATGGCGCCGGTGCTTTCTAAAGTTCGGCACGCGGTGGAACTGGAGCATTATATGCGGGTGCTGTCGGAAAAACTCAACGTCAAAGAAGAAGCCATTCATGCTGATATTGCCCGGTACAAAAGGCAGCAGGCCTTGGGGGGAAAAACCAACACCAGCGCCGAGCGCGAGCAGCAAAAGCCGGCCGAAACGGCTACCGCGGCTGCGTCTAAGCCACCATCAGTCCCCTCCTCACGGCGTGCCAACCTCGAGAGTTACCTTTTTTACTTGCTCTTTCAATCCAAGCCTGAAACTCAGTTCGATAAAGTAGAAAAATTGCTAGAATTAGACCTGGTCATTCCGGGAGCCAAACAACTGCTGGAGGCGATGCTGGGGCAGCGGCAGCGGCAAAAAGCGCTCAACCTGGAAAAACTTAACGCCAGCCTGCCGGAAGATCTGCAGCAGCTTTTGTTTGATCTGCATACGCCGGAGAATTTCCTCAACCTCAATGGTAAGCTCAAAGTGGCCACGGAATGGCGCCAGACCTATCATCAGCTTGCCACCGAAGTGACTAAGGCTAAAATTTCTACTATTGCTGCCGAACTAGCCAAACTCGACGAAAAAAGGCAGAAAACTTCAGCGGAAGAAGAACAGCAGAATCAGTTGTTGAAAAGAATAGTTGAACTTAAGCAAAGAGTAAAGTAATCATTTTCATTTTTGGAGTACAATTCCTGCTTGACAGCATACCCTAGGGGGGTATAGTATTATAGCTATGACATTAGTACCATTAGCGCCAACCCAAACCACTGAAGAGCAGGACCAAATTTCCACCCAACTCAAGCGCATTCGCGGTCAACTTGACGGCGTCATCAAGATGTATGATGATGAACGTGTGTGTGTGGACATTGTTCATCAAATCGCGGCGGTGCGAAATTCACTCGGCAGAGTGGCTCGGGACTTGCTTACCGACGAGGCAGTCCGCTGCTCCAAAGAACGCAAGCCCGAACAGTTGCAAGGCATTTTGAAGGAGCTTTTCCGATATTAGGTATTTAAAGTATTAATTAATTGAGGAACAAAGTAGTTAGGAGCAGCATGACAGACAACAACTTGGATTCGGTTCTCCATCTCACCGGAGAAAATTTTCAACAAACCCTGGAGGATGCCGGCAGCCAGCCGGTGTTGGTAGATTTTTATGCCGATTGGTGTGGGCCTTGTAGAATGGCCGCGCCGGTGATCCAAAAAATTGCTGAGGAGTATCAAGGCAAAGCGGTGATTGCTAAAGTAGATGTTGACGCTGAGGGCGAATTGGCCCGCCAGTATGGGGTGATGAGTATTCCCACGGTGATTACTTTCCAAAACCGCCAGCCAGTGGAAACTAAGATTGGTTTTGCTGGCGAATCTGGTTACACCAGCATGATTGATAAATTGCTTAAAAATTAAGCCAAGCCAAACAAGGAAGGCCACCATGGAAAAACGCCAGGTTGTGATTATTGGTTCCGGTCCGGCGGGTTATACTGCCGGCGTTTACGCGGCTCGCGCCCAATTGAGTCCGGTAATTTTTGCCGGCTTTAACAGCGGTGGCCAGCTAATGTACACCACCGAAGTGGAAAACTTTCCCGGCTTTGCCCAGGGTATTCAAGGTCCTGATTTGATGATGAGCATGCGTGATCAAGCCGAGCGGTTTGGGGCGGAGATCAAGTACGAGTACGTGACAGCAGTGGATTTTTCTGAGCGGCCTTTCCGACTTTGGACCAATTTTCCTGAAGGCGCCGGCCCGGAGATTTTTGAAAAAGCCACGCCGGAAGAGCTGCAGACCCATCTAAACACGATCCGCCAGGCTGAACCGGCCGTGACCGCGGAAGCTGTGATTATCGCCACCGGCGCCTCTGCCATTATGCTCGGAGTTCCAGGCGAAGATGAGTTTTTGGGCCGGGGGGTGAGTACTTGCGCTGTTTGCGACGCCGCTTTTTACCGCGACAAAATTACTTTCGTGGTCGGCGGCGGCGATAGTGCCATGGAGGATACTTTGGCTTTAACTAAATTTGCCAAAGAAGTTCATGTTTTGCACCGCCGCGACGAGTTTCGCGCCAGCAAAATTATGCAAGAACGGGTGCTCAATCATGACAAAGTCCAAGTTCACTGGAACACGACGGTGAGTGAAATTGTGGGTGAAGGCTCAGTGCAGCAAATTAAGGTGATTGAAGCTGGTGAAGCCAAGACGTACACCGCCGACGGGATTTTTATTGCCATCGGCCACCGGCCAATGACCAAAGTATTCCAAGGTCAGCTGGAGCTGGACAGCCATGGCTATGTGGTGACTCGTCAGAGCGCCACTAAAGCCGGAGTGGAGGCGGCTAGCCAGGCGCTTGAGGAAAAAGGTTTAGTAAAGTTTCCCAGCATGACTTCGGTGGAGGGCGTTTTTGCCGCTGGTGATGGAGTGGATGTTAGGTACAAACAGGCCATTACCGCGGCTGGTCAAGGTTGCAGCGCCGCTTTGGATGCTGAGCGGTGGTTGGAAACTCAGGAGACAGCCAATGCCCAATGACATCAACGCAAGGGCGCTGGCGCTGCATCGAAAATTTCAAGGCAAACTAGGCGTGACGCCACTGATGGCGGTGGCAGATAAAGAAATGCTTTCTTTGTTATATACCCCAGGCGTAGCCGAGCCGAGCCGAGTGATTGCTCAAGATAAAAATGCTTCCTTCGACTTGACCATGCGTGGTCGCACGGTGGCGGTGATTTCTGATGGCTCGGCAATTCTAGGTCTGGGCAATCTTGGTCCTGAAGCAGCGCTGCCGGTGATGGAAGGTAAGGCTTTGCTGATGAAGCAGTTTGCCGGTGTTGATGCCATTCCTCTAGTGATCAACTCGCAGCAGCCTGAGGATATTATTGAGTTTGTCAAAATGGTGGCGCCTTCTTTTGTGGGGATCAATTTAGAGGATATTGAAGCGCCAAAGTGTTTTGCGGTTGAAGAAGCTTTGCAAGATATCGGTATTCCGGTTTTTCATGACGATCAACACGGCACTGCCATTGTGGTGATGGCGGCCCTGCAAAATGCCGCCAAGGTGGTAGGTAAAAATTTTCATGATCTTAAAGTAGTAGTGGTAGGCGCCGGTTCAGCCGGCATGGCAGTCAGCCGGATGTTGCTTGGGGTAGAGTGCATTAAAGATGGTTGTAATCTAGTAGCAGGCGCGGCCGCGGTGCGGGACGTGATTTTGGTAGATAGTCAGGGGGCGATTTATCAAGGTCGGCCGGGCTTGAATGTTTACAAGCAGGCAATTGCCGGTTTATCTAATCGGGCAGGCAAGACTGGCACTTTGGCTGAAGTAATTCAAGGAGCCGATGTGGTGATCGGGGTTTCCCGCCCAGGATTGATTAGTCAGGAGATGGTGAGGTCCATGGCGGCTAAGCCAATTGTTTTTGCCCTGGCCAACCCAGACTCAGAAATTATGCCTGAAGCTGCCAAAGAAGCCGGCGCGGCGATTGTGGCTACCGGCCGCAGTGATTATCCCAATCAAATCAATAATGTTTTGGCTTTTCCGGCCATTTTTCAAGCGGTAGTGAAGGTGCGTCCGAAAACCATTACTACCAAGATGAAACAAGCAGCGGCTCAAGCTATTGCTGGTTTAGTGCCTGAGCCGACTGCAGAACAAATTATTCCGGATCCTTTTTTGCCTGGTTTGGCAGAAAAAGTTAGTCAGGCTGTGGTGGCGGCGATGGACTCGTAAAGATTCGTAACTGTATTTAGATAATTTAGATAGAAAAAAGGAAAGATGAGCAATCCTCACGCGAATGCGGTCATTCAATTGGAGACAGTGGCGAACAAATTGCGCCCCGAGTATCAGGATCAGGACAGGTTTGAGGCAGCGGTGACGTTGCTCAAGCAGCCTCGGCAGGTTTTTGAGAGCCAGTTGCAGGTTAAGATGGATGATGGTAGGACTCAAACTTTTAAAGCTTATCGAGTCCAGCACAATAATGCTCGTGGTCCTTATAAAGGTGGTATTCGTTTTCATCCGCAGGTGACGCTGGATGAAGTGAAAGCCCTGGCTACCTGGATGACCTGGAAATGCGCTGTCACTGGTCTGCCTTATGGTGGCGCTAAAGGTGGGGTGGTGGTTGAGCCGGAAAAGTTGAGTGAGGCTGAGCTGCAGCGATTAAGCCGGGCTTATGCCAGGTTTGTGGCTGACAAAATTGGGTCGTGGATGGATGTGCCGGCGCCTGATGTTAACACTAACGAGCAAATTATGGCCTGGATGGTGGATGAGTACGAAAAAGTGATGGCCGCAGCCAGCGCCGGCACAGGTGGTTTGCCAACAAACCCCTTAGCAGCTTTTACCGGCAAACCGCTTGAGTTAGGCGGTTCGCAAGGCAGAACCGAGGCCACCGGTCTTGGCGGCTACTACATACTGGAAGAAGTTTACCAGCAGTACCAAAAACAAAAAGGTTGGCGTTCCCGGGCAGACGTGACGGTGGCCATTCAAGGCTTTGGTAATGTGGGTTATTGGTTCGCTAAACACGCCGCCGACAATGGTTTCAAGGTAGTGGCGGTTTCTGATTCTGGTGGTGGTATTTATTACCCTCAAGGCCTTAAGCCGGCCGAAGTTTTAGCCAATAAAAACAAAACCGGCCAACTTACGGCCGCTGGGGCCAAAACCATCAGCAACGCCGAGCTGCTGGAACTGGCAGTAGCGGTGTTAGTGCCAGCGGCGTTGGAAAACGTCATTCACCAAGATAACGTGGCCAAGATCAAAGCCGGCCTGATCATCGAGCTGGCCAACGGTCCGCTCACACCAGCGGCCGACAAAATTTTAGCCAAGAAAAAAATTCTGGTGGTGCCGGATGTGTTGGCCAACGCCGGCGGCGTCACCGTTTCCTACTTCGAGTGGGTGCAGAATCTCCAAGGCTACTACTGGAGCAAAGACGAGGTAGTGGCCAAGCTCCGCCCACTCATGACAGCAGCTTATCAGGGCATGAATGAACAGCTCAAGCGCCACCGGGTAGATGGCCGGACTGCTGTTTACCTCAGCGCCGTCAAAAAAGTTATTGAAGCGATGATGTTGCGCGGGACAGTTTAAAACTTGACAAACTCAGCCCGCTCCAGGCTATTTTGCCTTTGCTTTGTCAAGAATTTCGTGTATAATTATACAGCTTAACATTAATCGATATTACCGCCACGACTGCCCGTGCCAGGACAGTCTGATTATTTCCAAAAAGCACCAACATCATCAAGCAACAAGGATAACTTTATTGTATGGCTAAAAAGCAAGACAAAACTCCCAAAATTTCGAAAAATTCTAAAACCTCCAAGACTCCTAAGAAAAAAGTTGTCCCGGCAGTAGCACCTCCTACCGAGGAGACGCAAATTCTTAACCTGCTGCAAAACGCCGTTGTCACCATGACCAACAGCAAAAAAGTGCCGGAGTCTCTGAAGAAAGACCTGGATACTCTTTTCAAGCAGGCCAAAAAGCAAGGCTACATCATTCAGGACGATATTCTGGAAGTACTGGTTGAGCCGGAGAACTATCTCGAGGACCTTGACAATCTCTATGACAAGATCATGGAGAAAGGCATTGATATTTTTGAGTCTACGTCTGCTGATGAAGAAGATGAAGCCGAGGACACCGACGCGCTGGCCGAAGAGCTCGACCGGCTAACTTCACTGGGCAAGAAAAGTGTGGCCGATCCGGTGCGGATGTACCTCAAGGAGATCGGCCGGGTGCCGCTGTTGACCCGCGAGGAAGAAATCCGTTTGGCCCAGCGAGTTGAGGCCGGTGACATGAAGGCTAAGCAAGAGCTGATTGATGCCAACTTGCGCCTGGTAGTTTCAATTGCTAAGAAGTATATCGGCCGTGGCATGACTTTTTTGGACCTGATTCAGGAAGGCAACAAGGGCCTGATTCGGGCGGTGGAGAAGTTTGACTGGACTAAGGGCTTTAAGTTTTCTACTTATGCCACTTGGTGGATTCGCCAGGCTATTACCCGCTCGATTGCTGACCAAGCGCGGACGATTCGTATTCCGGTGCACATGGTTGAGACCATCAACAAGCTGATGCGCACCAGCCGACGGCTGATGCAAGAGTTGGGTCGGGAGCCGACACCAGAGGAAATCGGTGAAGCCATGGAGATGGACCCCGAAAAGGTTAAGGAAATTTTCAAGATTGCTCAAAATACCACTTCGCTGGAAGCCCCCGTTGGTGATGGTGAAGATGATAGCACTCTCGGTGATTTTATCGCTGATGACCGCCAAGTGACGCCTTACGAAGCCACTTCTCAGCAGATGTTGCGCGAGAACGTTGAGGAAGTGCTGGAGGCGCTGTCTGACCGCGAGGCCAAGGTGCTGAAGATGCGCTTTGGTCTGGCCGGTAACAAAATGATGACGCTGGAGGAAGTCGGCAAGCAGTTTGGGGTGACGCGGGAGCGCATTCGCCAGATTGAGGCTAAAGCTTTGCGCAAGCTCAAGCACCCCAGTCGACGCAAAAAGCTGCAGGATTTTCTGGAGTAGACTTATTCGGTTTTTTCAGCTTCTTCGGCTGGAGGGTTTTCTTCTGGTTCTTCTGGAAAGAGAAGGCCATAAGCTGTAATGGCTGTTTCTAAAATTGAATAAATTGTTTTAAGTTGTTGGTCTGTAACTTCTGGTTTTTCTTTTTCATTCATGGTCTGAGTGGTATTATAACAAGCTTTTGTACTGTATTTGGGTCAACCGCTGTTTTTTTCTTGGGCAACTTAGGCAGTTCAGGCAATTTGATCAGTTGCTCAATCAAAGCTTTTGGCCATGGATTACCGTCTTCAACTGGAATAACTCCATACCGAGTTTCTGCTTCTTTGTCTTGAACTGTCATATTACCTCATTTACTCTAAACTGGCAGCTGAAATTATAGCAGAAGTGGCGCTAATGAGTATTTTGCGAAAAAGCGCCGGCGGCGGTATTTTGCCTGATCGGTGAAGGGTTGAGCGCGTGGTAGGCGGTAATATTTTTGGCTCCCCGGAACACGAGGGACAGAATAATATCTTCAGTGAGATTGTGAACGTGGAAAGGAATGGTGGGGACGCCGTAGCTGAGGTGGTTCATGTAGGCTCGGCGGGTTTCGCCTTCCACAAAAGAAGGAATGTTGAACGGCAGCATTTTGTTATCAAGGTACTTGGTGCGGGCCGACGCCTCGCCGCCGTATGGCTTGAAGTATCGGCCTTTTTGGTCGATGCAGTAGAGCATCCCGCCCGGGGACTCAATGGTGCCGCCGGCAGCAATGCGGGAAACGCCAATACCGCTGGCGCCAAGCGCCAAAGTCGTAGCGATGTGATCACTGGCTCCACCCTCGACAATCACCGGAATTTTGATTTTGCCGCGCATCTCCCAAAGCAGCATTGGCCAGTCTATGACCGAGCCGCTGCGGACGCCGGTAATGCACCGACCGCCACCGCCAATGCCGATATAAAGTCCGTCTGCGCCGGCTGCTTCGAGTTGGGCGGCTTGGTTGCTGTCCACCACTTGGCCGACAAATAGCTCAACTTCATCACCAAATTGCCGGCGCATCGCTTCAACCGTCCGCAGCGGCCCCAAGCCTGGCTCGGGGGAGTAAATCCGGAAAGTTCTGGCACCGGCTTGATAGAGCGCTTCAGCCCTGGGAAGGGCTTTTTCGGGCGTGGCGTCAATCACGCCCATGACGTTGTGCTGCCAGATTTTGAGAAGGAAAGTTTGCTCTGCTTTCGTTCGCCCGTGCAAAACTTCGCTTTTTTCCAGGGCGGCAAAAACAGCTTTGATCAAATCCGCCTGGCGCTGGGTTTCGCTAAACGGGCCGTTGCGCGGCACCCCCACCAACGACAGACACTGCGCCATAGTGGCAATAGCGTAAACGCTGCCCCAAACGTCGGGCATAGCCGAGCCCACCAAAAGCGAACGGGCGTATTTACCCAACTTCACAAAAGGGCCTTCCTTGAGTCGCTCCTTGCGGGAAACTCGCTCACCTTGGGAGCCGACCACCCTGACACCCAGATCGGAAATAGAAACACCGACACCTTTTTTGGCCAAGTTTTCCATAGCCTGGTTTTGGACAGCCGGCGGCGGTTGGAACTGGGATTGCTGCACTTTTTGCAGGGTTTTAATCCGCTCCGGATGATTGAGCAGTTCCAGAAAGTACTGCCTCACTCGCAGAATTTTAAACATTTCCTCCGGAGGCAGCAGACCTTTTTTGTCATACTCGACTTCATCAAAAGGAGTAATCAGCATGCCCTGGCTGGGATAGGCCTCAAGACTTTCACGGCTCTCGGCGTACCAATACTGGAGGTAATCAGCGGGATTGTTTTCAAAAGGTGCCAACTTGGTGGTGATGAATTTTTCCCAGAGTTCCTGATCGCGGAAGGTGTTGAACGGAGGTACGCGCTGAGCTTTGCTCACGGGGATAGTGTAGCAGGGTAGTGGCAAAGGTTCAAGATTTTCGCCATTTTTCCTGAAGTTCCTGCAAAGTTTCCCGTGCCTTTGAGTTTTCTAAGGCTAATTCCCAAGCAAGACTATAGGCCTTTGTTGGGTCTATCCCTCTCTCTATTAGTGCTAGATAAAAGTCTGTGGCGCTGATGTCCCCACTGGCGAACATTTTTTCCAACACTTCTTGAATTATCTTTCGAGATCGCTCCTCTTCTTCTGTAATTAAGTTGTCTGACACCTGGGGTGCAGAAACGGCTTTTTCCGCAGTATTTGTGGCTGGTGGCGATGTATTTTCGGAGTCCATCGGCCTTATTTTACTACACTTTTTTGAGTTCGGGCGGGTGGATTGCCCAAGTTGCATTTGTGGCAAACTTGGGGATTGTTTGCTACAATAGCGTTCGTTCCTTAATAAGATTAAGACGATCCCCGATAGCTCAGCGGCAGAGCAGGAAGCTGTGGATTACTGCAGCCTGCAGTAGTAATACTGCAAGGAAAAGTTAGCAAGCAAGTGTTGTTTGCAACAAAAACAGGGTGAATTCAGGGAAGCCTACTGTTGAAACTAGTGTTTCTAACAATGGTAATCCTGAGCCAAGTCTTCGTCACGGCGGAGAAAGGTGCAGAGACTAGGTGTTTACACCCAGTGTCCGCCTCAGGCGGACCAGAGCGCCCTGCATCCACCACACTCTGGTGGATGATGATATAGTCCATGCTTTATGGAAACATAGAGATTACATGTAACTTCAAGGTCGTAGGTTCGAATCCTACTCGGGGAGCCTTCCACTTATTACTATAAGTTGCTGACAAGAAATTAGCTCAAGTAGTAAGTCAGAATAATCAACCTTTATAATTTTTTTGTTATCAGCAGTGATTTTCTTGAAGAAGAACCGCAGATATTGGCGTTTTAGTTCTGTTGGAGCGTCCGCATAGGTTCTTGGAATATCCAAGGTAAGCTTTAAGACTTCCTCTAAGAGATCAAAGTCGAAATTGCCAGTTTTTTCAATTTTGTTGATATCAACATTGATGTTGGTTATTTCTGTGTCGATCTCAGCTTTTTTCTCGGCAAAGTCATCTTGGTCGATAACCTTATTTACCAAGTATGATAGTAGCTCACTTTTCTGTTTTTTAAGTTCTGCTCGGCGTTTGACCAGAATATGGGTTTTCTGACCGTCTGCCTCATCGTGTGATGCTAAATACTCCTTAACTTTATCTGTAAGCAACTGGATGAACTCCTCTGTAAACCTTAAATCGTGTAGTTGTTGCTCCACTAAACCCTCGAGTTCTTCGACTTCAATATAGGGTGATTTACAAGGTTTTTGCTTGGCACAGTGATAATAACCGATTTTATCTCGTTGAGATGATTTAACTTTATGCCACTCGGCAGTATACCTTTGTCCGCATTTGTCGCAAAACACCACGCCACGAAGCAAGAAATCAAATTTATGCTTACGAATTAGAAAATGGCGTTTCTTTGCAGCGATTAGCTGGCAGTGGTCAAACAGTGATTTATCAATGAGAGGTTCATGCTTGCCCATGCATTCTTCGCCATTCCATCGCATCAGTCCATAATAAAAAGGATTGGTGATGATCTGGTGGATGGTACTATGAGCAAGCGGTTTGCCTTTTCTGGTCTTGAACCCTTTGGAAAATAAAAACTGCCCAAGATTGTGATAAGAGTAATTGTTAGTCGCATACAACTGAAAAGCCTCCTTTATATATTGGGCCGTAAAAGGGTCTTGCTCAATTGGGATTAGCGATCTACCCAACGCTTCTAGTGCCTTTTGTTTTTCTGGAGTGAAGCCAGTTTTAGTTATTCGACCTTCTTTGTTTATGTTGAGATAACCATGTGGAGCTCCAGACACCCACCAACCTTTTTCCCAGCGACCATACATGCCACGCATGGTTTTGCGGGAGAGGTCATCGCTGTAAAACTGATTGATTGAAGCCATCATGGTATCAAGTAACTTACCCTCAGGCGATGAATCAATCATTGGTTGAGTAACAGATAATAGTGAGATACCCAGTTTTGCTAATCTGTCTTTAATTACGAGGTGGTCAAGGCTATTTCGTGCAAATCTGTCTGAGTGATAAACCAGGATATATTTAACTTTTTTGCTCTCGCAGTCTTCTAGCATCTGCATAAATTGTTTACGGTTCGAGGCAGTAGCGGTTTCACCCTCATCCATGTAGTAACCGATGATTTGTATTCCGTTGGTTTTGGCTAACTGTTCACAGCTTTTTCTTTGTTGCTCAAGTGAGTAACCTTCCTTTGCTTGGCGGTCGGTGCTGACTCTGTAATAGACATATGCTGCATTGGGTCTGTTGTCGCTCATTTTTTTCCTTTCTTTTTCTTTTGTTCATTCAAAAAAACGATCTTGGTTCCTGTCACATACGAGCGCAGTAAAAAAGTTTTAAGGAGTTCTTTATTCCGTGATATGCGGCTTATTTCAGTTGCAAGCACATATAGACCTTTATTAATAATCATCTTTTCCATAAGCTTGGATAGTTGAGGTTTGGAGTCGGAGAACCCAGATTGGTTAAAATCGATAAATACTTGCCGAATAATAATTCCTGTTTGGTATGCAAGGGTTATTAGCTGTTGTAGCTCGGACAGTATGAATGCGTTATTATCTTCCTTTTCTCCATTAGAACTTATGTATATATAGCCAGTTTTCATAATGACCGCCTTTCGTTTTTTACTGAGGGAAGTTGACCAACAACCGATTTATAAAATGCTAGTTGTTTCCCGATTCGTAAGTGTTGGTCTCGCATTGGTGTGCGGAAGGCATAACAGGTTGGTGCTCCTGTTAGAGCGTCGGGCTGGCTTAAATGGGTAAAAAGTTGATCGAACCACTTGCCAGTGTGAAAGAATAGTTCGGATTCGGGAGGGCAATACTCCCTAATTTGGTTAGCTATACTTGAAAGCCATTTGTGTTGTTCCTCAATATCCAAATCTTGCCCTCTGAGGGTGGCATTAAAGTTTTCTGGTACTGCTATGTCTGGGTGCAAAACCCAGTTATGACCTGGAGCAAGAATCAACACTTGGTCGTATTGTTGCTCACAATAGGCAAGGGCATATCGAAAGAGTTGCGATACTCCAAAATAATCTCGAACCGCTACATCGGTTGGTTCAATTTCTAGATGTCGTCTACCGACGGACAGAACGCCTGTTTTCATGGCTACCTTTCTGCGATCCGTCGTATGTGGTACTATATCCACAATAACGGCGGTAACGCTGTTACTATTTTTGTAAAAAGGTGGGTATTCTTTAGACGGATTTATCCACCTTTTTTTATTGTATTTATATTATATTTTCAGGTTTATCTATCCTCAACCTCAGTCTTTCTGCTTTTACTAGATTCTTCAATTCAGTTAATCCCCCTGGGACTTTTCCTGTATTTTCTAAGTATTGCTTTTCTAAATCTTCCCAATCGACAGTTAAAATAAAAGGAAGTATGAGTTCCTCTTTTCCGACAATCTTGGGCAGTATTTCGGTTTTATCTTTGCTCCACTCTAATACAAATTCAGGTAATGGTTTTAGCCACTCCTTTGGATGAACTGTCCAACGAATGTTCTCGTAAGCTAGCTTAGCGTTACTGACTATGCCAATACTTGCCAGTCGCTCGAGCTCCTTTATTGGATTTTTCTTAAACTTCTTTGAAGCAGTGGCTACAGCTCTTAGAAATTCAAATGAGTATTCGCTTGGTGGGGTAAAATCTGCTTGGTACTTAGCGTAGTACGAATATACTCGAGTGTACATTTCCAAGGTTTCTGATTTAAGGTTGAGGCTTTTTGCGACATCTTTATAAGTTAGATTTGGCCACTTCTGGAGTGTCTCGTATGTGAATAGTCCAATACACCACTGGCTCAGCCCTTTAACATGTAGCGCATTTTTAATTGCAAAGACATATCTCTCTTGATCCCAGTTTTCTCGATTTTCCAGCATTAACCCACTTACTATCGCTGGATGAAGTGTGCTAGTACTGCTTACGCTTAGAGCACAACTCTCATCAGCATTACTCATGGTTGATTTTGTAATTTGGTTCGACATTGTTATCCTTTCTTTACTATTTTTAATAATCCGTACGCGCGTACGGGCAAATCCGTAGGTGTTTGCCTATCCTCCTTCCTCAGTTGATATCCCAATTACCTGACTGAGGTCGTACCTGTTTGATTTGTGATACGCATTCACGGAACTTTTTCTAGTTTTTTGTATTACCCCTAGTTGCTCCAACTTTCTGAGGTGGTTTCTAACTTGTCGTTCACTGATTCCCACAGAATGAGAAATCTGTCTTTGGGTATTGTTACAAATTCCCTGCTTATCTGCATTAGACAAGAGACACATAAACACAAGCTTGGCACCACTTGGAATAACAGAGTTATCGTAAGCAAGCACTCGATCAATTTGGTTGTAGCCACGCAAAAAAATAGAGCGTGTATTATTCATCGCCACTCCTTTCATTCAAAGTATTTTTTGGTGGGGAATCGTTCAGGGATACAGCAGTAGTGAGTTGGCTTTTCTTCCACTCGATTACTTGAAGGCATAGTTCAAACCACTGGCGAACAGCCTCATTAAGTGCTTTTGTTGACTTTAGTGTTGTATTATTTTGTTCGGTCATTTTTACTGACCGACAACAAAAAAAGCTCGATACAAAAC
>CAZESB010000017.1:0-9137 GCA_964515115.1 uncultured Pseudomonadales bacterium
CAAAAAGTGCCGGTGCGCTTTTACATTTTTGACCTGCTCAAAGCGGATAACCAGCCGCTGATTGACGCCCCGCTCCACGATAGGAAAGCCGCCCTCAAGCAGGTGCTCAAAAAAAATGCGGTCTTTGTCTATACTCCAACTTTTGAAACCAGCGACCCCAAAGCTCTCCGGGAGTATCACGAGGAGTTGCTCAAAGCTGGACTTGAGGGAGCGGTGATCAAAAAAGCCGGCAGCAACTACCAAAGTGGTCGCAAGGGTTGGAAATGGGTCAAGATCAAGGAAGCAGAGGGCAACATGGGCAAACTCTCGGACACGCTGGATCTGATCGTGCTTGGGTACTACTACGGCCGCGGCAAGCGCACTACTCTGGGTATTGGTGCTTTTTTGGTGGGCACTTTGGCTCAAGCTGGCGCTAATAAAATCTTGACAGTAGCTAAAATCGGCACCGGACTGACTGATGAACAATTCCGAGAGTTGCGGGAGCGAATCGAGCAAAGTAAAGTTGCCACCAAACCTAAGCAGTATGATGTGCCCGCTGGCCTTGTTCCTGATATTTGGGCCGATCCTACTTTGGTAGTAGAAATCGCCGCCGACGAAGTGACTAAATCACCTATTCACACTGCTGGCGTGGCTTTGCGTTTCCCACGGCTAGTTCGCTTTCGGGATGATAAAACTTGGCAGGAAGCAACGACGTTAGCGGAAATTAAGCAGTTGGTTTAAGCTGTTTGTTGGTTGGTGAGTATTTGCCATAAGTTTCTGCTACTTGGATGAAGCTTGATGATGCTACCGATAGCGGCCATCCATAGGATAAAGTTTAGTTTGTTTTTGAGTAGAAAGTTTAATTCCCAGCAGGTGGGCTAATCCGACTTGAAACTGATCAACAATGCTTTTAAAAACACCGTGCTTTTCTATTCGCCGCATGTGGGAAGTGTGAGTGAGGGACTTGAAAATAGTGAAGCGGTAGTTGGCCGCCGCCGCCCGCTCGAGCAGCTCACTGCCTTCGTTGACCTTGACGTTTTCATTGAAGCCGCCGAGTTCCAAAAAAGTCCGGCGGCGGCAACCAAAAAGCCCCTCACTCACAAATGGTTTGGCTGTACGTTGCAGTAAAATGGTGTACCAGTGGACGAATGAGAGCAACAATCGATAAATCAATTTATCTGGATATGGTTTAAAAGCTGTAGTAAAAAAGTGAGCGTCACTACCAGTCAGCACCTTATCAACCCGCTGCAAAAAATCCGGCTGCACCCGAATGTCCGCATCCATAAAAATTAGCAATTTACCTTTGGCGCGCGCCGCTCCAAAATTGCGCTGATAAGAAACATTACGTATATCAATCCTATAAGTTTGAAGAGGCAGACGGTGCTGAAACTGGCGCGCCGCCTCAACCGTTTTATCACCAGAATTACCATCGACATGAATAATTTCAAAATCTTGCACAGTCTGTTGAGCTAAATCTGCCAGCAGCAAAGGCAGGTATTTTTCCTCATTCAAAGTGGGAATGATAATAGAGTACATAGATGCTTTATAATTCTAACAATGTTCCGTTCTATCACAACTACAGATAACGAAAAAATTGCTTACCAGGTCAGCCCTGCCGAATCTCGAGCTCAAAAAAAGGTCAAAGTAATCCTACTTCATGGGCTTGGTGGGGATTTGAGTGTTTGGCAGTCGCTGGAAAATGAACTCACCCAAGCCGGTTACACTTGCGTCACCATAGATTTGCGCGGCCACGGCGGTTCCTCCAGACCAGAAAAAGCTCACCAATACGCTATTCTTCGCCTGGCCCAGGACGTAGAAGAAGTTTTGCTGGCGGAAAATATCAAAGAAATCATCTTGATTGGTCACTGTCTGGGCGCGATTGTGGCTCAAGAACTGGCCGCGACCAATCCGGCGCTAGTACACCAACTTATTCTCTTGGCTCCCACCTACCAACTTCACTGGTGGCTGAGAACTCTAGGCAAATACCGGCTTTTTCGAGCTGCTGCCCAAAGAATCGCAGCCACCCTGCCGGCAGCTCACCTTCAGCAGCGCTTTATGGATAGTCATTGGTGGCGTGGTCGGTCTGATTTTTCCGCCCGCAGAATTGCCGGAGATTTGCTGCGAACTTCTCTGAAAAGCTACGGCTTTATGCTTGAACAGCTCTTTCGCCTCAACCTCACCGACCGCCTCACCCATTTGCACTCAACCAATATGCCCATCCTGATGATCAAAGGAGAAAAAGATCACATTTTTTCTGCGCGATTGACGGCTGGTTACGCCACTCTCCTGCCCAAGGCCGAAATCTACACGCTCAACCGAGTCAATCATCAACTGTTGTTCGCAGCGCCGCAACAAGTCTCAGCCAAAATCTTAGCCTGGCTTTCACTGCAACCCACCAAAATGCCGACCAAGCAAAATGTGTCAAGCAAGCAAAATGTTCGCCAACCAAAAACTAATTAAATCTCCAATTCTTTGAGGGACACCAGCACTCGTCGCGCGTGCTGGAGCTGCTTTTTGGAAGCATTTTTGAGATAGCGATTAAGTTGTCCAAGTAGTGAAACCGCGCCAGTTTCATAATAACCGCCGCCTTTCATTTCGTAACCATAATTTTGGGTTGAAAAATCCGCGCCCTGCAAGTATTTGAAAATCAGTACACCAGTAGAGCGCGCCATCTTGAGCGTGCCTTCCCGTCGTAGGCGCCGAAGCGAGTAGTAATACCTGGGTTCGTGAAAAATTTGATAAACAAAACCAGCATCGACCGCTTTATTAATAAAAAATACGTCTTCAAAAACCTTCTGTTTTTCATCAAATTTCACTTTTTTGAACACTTTTTTCTGCACACCAATCAGCGCCCCGAAAGCAGCTTCTTGCCCAATGCTCTTAAAAAGTTCAAAACTAAAATTGATCGATTTTTCTATCGCCTGATTAAGTCGCCCATCAGTCTCGCTAACTTTCACCCAGGTGGTAAAAATATCAGTTTCAGGATGGCGAGCAATCTGGTATTTCAGCCCGTCCAGAAAATATTCCGGCAGCCGGTTGTCGGCATCCATAAAAATCACCCATTCCCCCCGAGCTTTGGCCGCGCCAGCATTTCTTTGGTAGCTAACGTTTCTTTTTTTCACCACCAGGCTGCGAATATCAAGCCGATCAGCGTATTCTTTAGCTAAAGCCACGGTTTGATCTTCAGAACTGCCATCGACATGAATAATTTCAAAAGCATCATTGGTTTGTTGAGCTAAGTCCGCCAACAACAAAGGCAGATAATGCTCTTCATTTAAGGTGGGAATAACAATAGACCAAAAGGGCTGAGACACTTTCTTATCTGGCACTTTTTTATTTGACATACTTGAGCAATTATACCTCAGGTGGGGATGAATGTTACAATGAAGGCATGAAAGTCATTGTTGGTTTGGGCAATCCGGAAGCATCATTTCAAGGCACCAGGCATAATGCTGGCTTTGTGGTCTTAGATAAAATTGCCAATAAGTTTGTTTGTGATAATTTTACTAATCAACCAAAAGTTGCCGCCCAGATTTGCAAAAAACAAGATCTGCTGTTTGCCAAACCTGCTACTTACATGAACCTCTCGGGTCAATCGATTAGGGCAATTTTAGATTACTACCAGGCAGAAACCAAAGACCTTTATGTGATTCACGACGACCTGGATCTGGAACTCGGCCAGTACAAAATTCAGTACGGCACTGGGCCGCAGGGCCACAATGGCCTGCTTTCCGTCTATCAACATTTAGGTACCAAAAACTTTTGGCACGTGCGAGTGGGTGTGGACACCAGAGATGGCAGTCGTTTAATGGAACCCAGCGATTACGTTTTGGAGCGTTTTTCCACCAATGAAAAAGCTAAATTTGAGCGTGCCGTCAATCAATTGACTCAGGAATTGTTCGCCCACATTCAAATGAAGCATTAGTGCTAAGATAGTCAGTATGCCCAGAAGCAGAGGTCGCTACCTCTCCCTGCCCAGATTTCACGTTAATCACACCCGGAATCTCAAAATTCTGTATGGCTTGAGGGTTTGCCGCGACTTGATGAGTAAGTTTGCTCTGTTTTTTCTGCCGATTTTTCTTTATCAAGTCGGTAGCCGGACGGAAATTTTTGCCTTTTTAGCAGTGTCTGATTTGCAGCGGGGCATGTTTGCTATCGGTGTTTATTACATTATTAGCGCTAGTCTGAGCGCCCTTTTTAGTATTTGGGCTGGCAAGTTCACCGTCAGAATTGGTTACCAAAAATCTTTTATTTTTTCCTATATTTTGTATCTGTTGCAGTTTATTTTATTGTTTTATTTGAGTGCCGCGCCTAGTTTGTACTTGTATTTACTGGTGGCATTGGTGAACGGCTTGCAGACGCCGGTTTTTTGGGCCAGTTACCTAACGATTCTGAGCAAAAACACCAAGCGCGCCAGGATGGGCCAGGATATGGGCGTGTTGCAGCTGCTTTTGCAGGTGGTGGGCGTGGTGGCGCCAGCAGTGAGTGGCTTAATTGCGCATCTTGTTGGGATGGAAATACTTTTCTTATTGGGTATAGTGATGACTTTGATTTCAGTAATTTTGGTTTTGCTGATGGACGAGAAGAAATCGCGCTTCCAGGTGAGTTGGCGGGAATTTTTCGCTTGGTTAAAGGAAAGACAATATGGCCGGCTGGCCGCTTCGATGATGGGGAAATACATTTATGACGCCGCGGTTTATTTATGGCCGCTTTATGTATTTTTGTTGCTCGGCACCATTGACAAAGTTGGCTATCTTTACACCATTTCGCTTTTCCTGGCGATGTTGGTGACTTTCTTTACCGGTGTTTATATTGATCGAGCTAATAGCAAAAAACCTTTTTACTTTTCTGGCGGAATACTTTCACTGGTTTGGCTTTTGCGGACTCAAGTTTTTACGGTTTGGGGGATAGTTTTGTCGGATACTTTTGATCGATTGGCGGCTAATGTTCACGCGCTTTTCTTTGATACAGCCGTGATTAAGCGAGGCAAGGGCAGTCGAGCTTTCTCCTATTTTATTTATCGCGAAGTGATTGTTAATACCGCGGCGGTACTTTTTTGGTTGGCGTTTGTGATTTTCTTCTTGCTTAATGGTGGCTGGGTCGGTATTTTTATTTTTGCCAGTGTTGGCGTCATGTTCAGTTTGTTGGTGCGGGAAAACAAAGAGCTGGCCCCGCCGGTTTAACTTAATAACCCCAGTTTAAGGCCGCCGGGCTTAGAGTCATGAGTGCGATATAATGACGCTATGGCAAAGCAGTCTCAACAGTCGGGTGATCGGGGTAAAAAATCCCAGCAAAAAAAGGTGAAGGAGCCAAAGTTTGCCTCACTTGATTCTTTGATTCAGGGATATAAATTTAAACAATCCAAAGGTTACATCACTCAGGAATTTCAGGATTTTGGTTACCGTTTGGCGCTTGAGCTTGACGATTTGGAGCATAAAGCTCTCTACATTAAGATGGCTAAAATAGAAGACCGAGGGCTTTTGGAGCGGGCGCTGTCTTTTGTCAGTGATGCCGATACAGCCAAGAGCAAGCCGCGGTTGTTTATGTGGAAAGTAGGGCAATTGAAAAAAGAGTTGGGCGAAAAAAAGCAACGGCAAGAGCCTGAGGAAGAACAGCCAGAGCTTTTCTAGTACAATATACCTATGCCTCAACATCCGCGGACGCGTTTATTCATTCTTTTGCTGCTCATCTTGACGGTGATGTTTGGTTACAATTATTTTGCCAGGCCTTTCGCAAACTGGAATCAGCGCGCGGGTGAAACTGTAGTGATGCCGGAGCCAGAGCCGGAAATTCCGGCACCTGAAGCGGCTTACGCTAGTTTGAGTCCGAGAGAGAAAGTGACGCAAATGCTGGCAGTACCGCTGGTGGCAACGGAGTCGGCGCCGGTGAGCACCGAGTGGCTTGAGCGCGAAAATCCGGGGTTTTTATTGATTTTTGGCGATCAGCTTCGCAAATCTCAAATTACTGAAGTGATTGCCGCTCTCCGGTCGCTGCCGAAGGCGCAGGGTAAGTTGTTGCTGCCGGCAATTGCCGTCGATCATGAAGGCGGTGAGGTGCAACGCTTGAATGGCATTGGTTATACCGAGTTGCCAAGCTGGCGGGAGCTGTGCGCGGCTGAAGAATCGGAGCGACAAGAGTTGCTGCAACAATCAAGTTGGGAGCTAGCTGAAACGGGAGTAAATTTTGTGCTGGCGCCGATGTTGGACTTGGCGGCTAGCAACAATATCTTGGGCAGCCGGGTTTGTGGCGCCGATGTTGATTTGGTGGCCTCAAGGTCGGCTGAATTTTCAACAGAATTCATGAATAAGAATATTTTACCGGTGTATAAGCATTTTCCTGGTATTGGTCGCGCCACTCGTGATTTGCACTTCAACTTTACTCAAGTGGCGGTTGATGACGAAACCAGCGAACTTTACCGAAATTTATTAAACAGTTTTCCGCAAGCGGGAGTGATGGTGACTCATGCGGGGGTGAGTAATAGCGCTGATCCAAACACGCCATGTTCGCTCAGTCCGGAGTGTGTGGGTGCGCTGCACCGCTATTTTCCCTTGACGCTAACTTTTACCGACAGCTTAACGATGGAAGCCGCTTTTTACTCCCAGGCAGGAGAGGCGAGACAAACTTTGGCGGAAGTGAGTGTGCAAGCGGTGAGAGCGGGCAACGATGTGCTTTTGTATGATCAGGCTGTGTCGGATGAAGATTTGGAGATGATTGTGGCAGCTTTGGTGACAAATTATGAAACTGATGAAGATTTTGCCAGACGTGTGGATGATAGTGTGCAGAAAATTATCTTATATAAAGAATTTTTGAATTTAATTATTTTGGAATAAAATTGGAGTAAAAAATGAAGGAAAGTTTTCGATTGCGGCTGATTCAGATCGTTGTTCCTTTGATGTATGGGGGTCTTTTTTATTTGCTGAAGAGCGAAGTTGAGGTTGAGCCAGTGCTGGCCGCGGTGATGTTGGCGGCTGGCATGTATGCCGGGGCACTGATTTTATGGATGGATGAACATTGGCTTTATGAGTATTACCGCGAACAAGCCAGCCAGCCGCCAGCACCGGCTAAAAAACTCATCACCAGATCGCTACTTTTTGTTTTGTCCCTTCTGCCTCTGGGCGTTTTTATGATGACTTCCACCGGCAGCACTCTGGGTGTGGGCATGTTGCTGGGTTTGGCGGTGTTTTTATTGGCTGAGTCTCTGTTGGCTAAAAAAGATTCTGAGTATTTTCAGCAGCGCTACTTGTACCAGCTCAATCGTCCGATTACTGCCGTGGATGTGGAGTGGTACGTGCGTGGATTGGGTATTTTTGCGGTGGCTTTTAGTATTTTGGTAATTGTTTATTGATATGAGCTTGGCATTTTTGGGCGTTACTTGGCATTTGTATGGTTTAATTCTTGGGGTGGCAACGCTGGCAGCTTTTTGGTTGATTGAGAAAAAAGCGGCACAAGAGCAGTTTCCGCCTGATTGTGTTTGGCAAGCGGGTGGGTTGGTTTTGATTTTTGGTCTTATTGGCGCCCGGCTCTGGCATGTTTGGACAGATTGGCCTTTGTATCAAGGTAACTTGACCGCGATTTGGCAAATTTGGCAAGGCGGCTTGAGTATTTTTGGTGCAATTGTGGGCGGGGCGCTGGGATTGAAGCTGGCCACAAAATTACTACCGGCGTGTCGAGATCGTAGTTTTTTTACCTTAGCCGACTTGGCAGTTTTTGGTTTTCCGTTGGCGCAAATTATTGGTCGAGTGGCCAATTGGCTTAATGGTGAACTCTATGGCTTGTCTACAGCCTTGCCTTGGAAAATTTTTGTTTCTCCTGAAAATCGGTTACCCGAATTTATGGCTGAAGCCTATTACCATCCGCTTTTTGCCTACGAAATACTGCTAATGACTGGTTTTTTGATCTGGATATGGCGGAAAAGTAAGGCTAAAGATTCATTACCAATTGGCAGTGGCTTCTATTTTTGGGCATTTTTGACCTATTATTCTCTGGTTCGATTTTGGCTGGATTTTTTGCGGCCAGACAAAGCAGTTTTGGTCGGTACAAATTTGGGTGTTAATCAGGTGATGATGGCGGCCGCATTGGTGGCTTTACTCATCGTTGGCTGGCGCTCCCAATATTTGCGCGCTCAAAAATACAAAGTCCTCGCGGCCGCCACAGCCCTAGTAGTTCTCATTACCACTGCTATCGCCGCCATGCCAATTTTCCAACTCCAGCCAAACACCGCTACTCTTGAAATCGATCACCACCAACTCCAAGTTGAAGTCGTTGCCACACCGGAAAAAATGGCTCTTGGTCTCAGTGGCCGCGACCAGATTGGCAGCGATGGCATGTTGTTTATTTTCGCCGAAAAACGGCCGCTATCTTTTTGGATGAAAGAGATGCGGTTTCCCCTGGATATGGTTTGGATTGCCGACAATCAAGTTATTGAAATTACTCGCAATGTCCCGATTCCCGAGCCAGGTACGCCTTTAAGCCAACTGCCTCGATATTCTCCTCAAAAACCAGCCGATATGGTTTTAGAAATTCCCGCCGGCAAAGCCAAAGAGCTAGGCATTGATAGCGGTAGCACTGTATTCTTGGTTAAATAACCTGGAGATGATATCATTGTCTTTAGTTCATGAACAATGCTGCCCAAGCTCCATCATCACTGACGGCTAGCTCCAGCCAGCCCTATGTCGACCCCGCCCGCCCCAGCGCGGGGCAGCTGTCTGATGCCCAAAAACTAGCGCTTTTTTCTCAAGTGCTTGATTCATTGGATCAAGCTGAAGCTCAATTTAATCCACCCACTCCCGCCGCCGCTGGCGCCAAGGAAGCTACGGAGCAAAGTACCAGCCCTGACTTGAGTCCGTTTGATGCCGGCGCCCTCCAATACGTCGAGCAGGAAAAATCGCCTGAAATTCCGGTGGAAGTTGAGGGTTTTTTGCAAAAAGTAGAAGATCTTGCCGACCAAAAACCGCCGGAAATTTTCATTGCTGACGGCACCCAAGAAAGTGATGCCGCCACCTATCCCAGCCGGCCGGTCATCATCTTACCGATCACCGAAGAAATTGAAGATGCCGGTCTGAAAAAAAACCATACTTTCAGTATTCGTTGGTTGGTAGAATGGAGTCATAAAATTATCAAAATGTTCGCCGGCAAAGTGATTTATCGGCAAGAGAAAG
>CAZESB010000017.1:9237-13090 GCA_964515115.1 uncultured Pseudomonadales bacterium
GAAATTGTCGCTCTCAAGGAAGATATTGCTTTTTACGTTAGTTGTTCCAGAAAAATTCGCGATCTAGTAGAAAAACAAATCCACGGCGCTTATCCCAACGCCGATATCAGAGAAGTGGACGAAGTCAATATTTTTAATGAAAAAGGTCGAGTTGAGTTTGCTTCTCTCAAGTTGGCCAAGCACAATTTTTATCCCGTCAAAACCTACAAGGACCTGCCGACCGACGGCCTGTCACTAATCACTTCCGCTTTTTCCAAAATGAGCGACGGTGAGGGCGCGATTTTGCAAATTTTGCTCCAACCTGAGGGCAATAGTTGGCAGAAAAAAGGCAGAAAGTACATCGCCAGCGAAAAAAAGCGAGAGGCCGATCCCGATAAAGCCACCTACTCTCACGATCCCAAAGAAATGGAAAGCATCGGCAACAAGCTGGACAAACCCGGTTTTAGAGTTTCTTTGCGCCTGGTAGTTTCCGCTCCGGAAAAATTCCAGGCTGACACTCACCTGGGTAACCTCAAGGGCGCTTTTGCTCAGTTCACTTCTGCTTATAATTCTTTTAAGGGTGGGCGAATTTTTCTCAAACATCTTTTCATGATTGATTTTATTTACCGCTACATGCCGCTTTTTGGCCGCAACACTTTTATTCTCAACACCGAAGAACTGGCGACGGTGATGCACTTTCCCAACAAAACGGTAGAAACTCATCATATTCGCTGGCTTAATGCTAAAAATGCTCCGGCGCCGCACGAAATTCCTACAGCAGGTCTTTATCTTGGTACTTCAAAATATCGCGGTGAAGAGCGCAAAATTTACATTGGCGATGATGACCGCCGCCGGCACATGTACATTGTTGGTAAAACCGGCACCGGTAAGTCGGAGTTTCTCAAAGAAATGATTTTGCAGGATATTGAAGCCGGCAAGGGTGTTTGTGCCATTGATCCGCACGGTGAATTTGTCGAGGATATTCTGCAACTAATGCCGCCCGAGCGCGCCGATGACGTCATTTACTTCAACCCCTCAGACTTGGTCCGGCCGATGGGTTTGAACATGATGGAGGCTGACACCGAAGAGCAGCGCCATTTTGTGGTGAGTTCGGTCATTGGCCTGATGTACAAGCTCTATGATCCGCACCGTACCGGTATTATTGGCCCGCGCTTTGAGCACGCTATTCGCAACGCCATGCTGACAATCATGTACAAAAAAGGCAGCACTTTTGTTGAGTTGGTACGTATTCTAACTGACAACAAATACGTAGAAGAAATGCTGCCTTACGTCAAAGACCCGGTGGTGCGTCGTTACTGGACTGACCAAATTGCCCAAACTTCGGATTTCCATAAATCTGAAGTTTTGGACTACATTGTGTCGAAGTTTGGCCGGTTTGTGACCAACAAAACCATGCGTAATATCATTGGCCAGCCGCAGAGTGCTTTTAGTTTCCGCAAGGCTATGGATGAGCAAAAAATTGTCCTCTGCAATCTTTCTAAAGGTATTTTGGGCGAGGAAGATGCCAAGTTTTTGGGCTTGATTCTGGTGCCGAAAGTGCTCACCGCCGCCATGAGCCGCCAAGATATGCCGATGGCGGAGCGCAAGGATTTTTATCTCTATGTTGACGAGTTCCAGAACTACGCCACCGAAGATTTTGCGGTGATTTTGTCTGAGGCTCGTAAGTATCGCTTGAACCTAATCGTGGCTAACCAGTTTGTTTCTCAGATTGATGAAGAAGTGAAGAACGCGGTTTTCGGTAACGTCGGCACGATGGTATCGTTCCGTGTCGGTGTGCCTGATGCCAACTTCCTCCAGCACGAGTTCGCGCCCACCTTTAACGAAACTGATTTGACCAACATCGAAAAATATCACGTTTATGTTAATACTATTGTCAACAACGAGCCGGTGCCGCCGTTCAGTATGTCACTCTACAAAGATATGGACGCCGTTAAGGCGCGGATGAACCCCAAGCAGGCCGAGATGGTCAAACAACTTTCCAGACTGAAATACGGTCAAGACAAAGAGGTAGTAGAGGCGGAGATTACTAGTAGGAGTAATTTGTAGGTTAAGTTTAATTTTACTACTTTGCCTCATACTCTTTCACTACCTCCTGGCAGTAAAGATACCGGCCATACTCGAGGGCGCGTTCGTGAATGGGTGGCTTTTCTTCGCTGACTTTCACCGATGAACCAAGCACATTCTGGACGTGTTCGCCCACAACTTGGCCACGCTCAGTAATGGTCTTGAGTTCTTCTGGAGCGCTTTCAGATAATTGGTTGATTTTGGTGGTGTCAATTTGCAGGGTTTTTTCGAGGAAAGGAATTTTCAACATCAAGCTGCTTTCCGCTTGTCTGGCCAGGAGAAATAAGCCTAGTCCTGCCAAGAGAATAGCGACAATGATGATGCGAAGTAGTTTCATGCCTTCAGTATAGCATCTACTCGTAGCGCAGCGCCTCGATGGGCGAGAGTTGGGCGGCTTTGCGGGCGGGCGCTGCGCCGAAAATCAATCCCACGGCAGTAGAAACGCCAAAGGCCAAAATTACTGCCTGAGTAGTAATTTTAGCTGGGAAGTAGATTTGCAAAATTTGCACGCCGCCAAAAGCAATCACCAGTCCAATCAGGCCGCCGATCACCGACAACAGCGCCGCTTCGATCAAAAACTGCAGCAAGATCATCTTAGGTGTAGCGCCCAGAGCTTTCCTCAGCCCAATTTCTCGAGTTCTTTCAGTTACAGAAACCAGCATGATGTTCATAATGCCAATGCCGCCTACCACCAGCGAAATAGCCGCGATACCGCCGAGTCCGGCAGTAAGCGCACCCAAAATCTGGTTGATAGTATCAAGCAGCTGAGTTTGGTCAAAAACCGAGAACTGACCTTCCTCAATTTCTTGAACTAAAATATTTTCAATGGCCGCGGTGGCGGCAATCAGATCATCTTGCGACCGGACTTCAAAAATAAAGGAATCAATAAAAGTGGCATCGAAGTGCTGGAAAGCGGTTTCCAGTGGCACATAAATGTAATTATCAAAACTGGGGCCGCCAAAACCGCCGCCCTTTGCCTCGAGTAGCCCAAGAACTGTATAATTTTGACCATTGAGCTTTAGTTGTTTATTAACTGGATCGACTTTGCCAAAAAGTTCCTCAGCAATTGTCGGCCCAAGCAAAACCACCCGACTGGCGCTAGCTTCTTCGTTTCTGGTGAACCACCGGCCGGCTTCCACCTTGGCGTTCTGAACTTGTTCATACTCGGGCATAACGCCGTAAAGTGTAGTTTTTTTGGTGGTATCACTAAATTTGGCTTCAGCAATCGCCACAGTTGTAGCCGTGCCGCTGGTAAACAGATCTCGGTGATTGCGCATAATGCGGTCAAACTGCTGTCTTTTGAGGGTGGGACGAGTGGTTTCAATGAGCGCTTGCTCCTGATTGTTGAAGCTGCCATCTTCGCCAAAAGGATTGCCCGGCACAACATAGAGAGTGTTGGTGCCCAGGCTGGCGAACTGATCCGAAACATAAGCCTGCAAACCGGTACCAATGCCGGTAAGCATCACTACCGAGGCCACGCCAATAATCACGCCTAGCATGGTCAAAAATGACCGCACTTTGTTGAGCATGATTGATTTAATGGCTAGAGCAAAAATGGCTGCTGTCATGATTTTTGGCGCCCTTTTTCCCTTTTTTTCTGATTTTTTCTTCTGACCTTCTTGGTTTTCTGAGTGTCGCTGACAATTTTGCCGTCTTTAAAAACAATCTGTCTATCGGCGATAGCAGCCACTTCATCTTCATGAGTGACAACGATAATAGTTTTGCCTTCTTGATGCAGTTTTACTAGCAGTTTTTGGATGTCTTGACCGCTTTTGGAGTCGAGGTTGCC
>CAZESB010000017.1:13190-14733 GCA_964515115.1 uncultured Pseudomonadales bacterium
TGTTGAAAAACAAAGCCAATTTCTTGGTTTCTCAAGCTTGCCCGTTCAATTTCATCGTAATGAGTGACGTTGCGATTTTTGAGATAAATCTGGCCGCTGGTTGGTTCAGCCAAAATGCTGGCCACCTGGAGGAAAGTCGATTTACCTGATCCAGAAGGACCCATCACCGACAGAAATTCACCCTCTTCAACTTCAAGAGAAATATGGTCGAGCGCCTTGATGGTCGAGTTCCCCAGTGTATAGTGCTTGGAAACATCCTTGAGTTTTAGAAGCATACGATTTTAATCCGGAATGAGCACCCAATCGTCCTCAGTCAGGCCGTCAACGACTTCCACTAATTCATCCGTTTCTAGGCCAAGAACAATTTCTCGCTCTTCGTACTGATTTTCTCCAGTCCGGATATCGACAAAAACCTTGTTGTCACGCTCCCGGGTGGCAATGAGCGGAATGGTGAGGGCGTTGTTTTTACTGTCGAGTTCGATTTTGACATCGCCGTTCATACCGAGTCTGAAAGTGCTGATGTCGGGGTTGTGGATTGGCAGCTCAATTAAAAAAACGGTGCCGGTAGTAGTGCTGCTGCTAGTAAAAGACACATAGCTAACTTCAGATTCAAACTCGGTGCCGCGATAGGCATCCAGCTCAATAACCGCCCGCTGGCCTGGAAAAACTTCGGCGATGTCTGCTTCATCTACGCCAGCCCGGAAAATCAAACTGTTCGGATTGACGATCTCAAAATAATCGGTGGGCGCTAGTTGCACGCCTGCTACCGCGGTAGGAGCCACTGTGAGCACGCCGGCAAACGGCGCGAAAATCACGGTGTCGCTGATGGCAATTTGCTGAATTTCCACATCCAAAACCGAGTTGTTCAGTCGAAATTGCTCTTGTTCCACCGCCCGGCGCTCAATGTCCTTGAGACTTTCACCTTCAATCTCGTCTTGAGTATTCTCCCAATTCCAGCGTTCAATCATATAGTTGTTGAGGGTTTTTTCTTGCTGTTTGACTTGTGCCCTGGCGTCCGAGCGAGCGATAGTTTGGGATCGCTGCACCCAATCACCCACCTGGGCGCCGATATAGGTAATCCGCCCGCCGGTCAAAAATCGCAGTTGGGCTTTTTCCTTGGCATCCACCAGGCCGGAAACATCTAGGGTTTTGGTGAGAGTTTGTCGGCGAGGCTGCTCAAAAACCAGCTGCTCTTCCTCTGTTGTTCTTGATTGCAGCAGCCAATAGCCGCCAAGCAGCAGCACCACCAGCACTACGATCATCAACTTCCAGCGTTGTTTGACAAAAGCAGGTAACGGCAGTTTGGCAGCAGCTAGCCTAAGATTTTTCATAGCTCTTTATTTTAACAGATGTGAACTTATTACAAAGCTCCGACTGTAGTTGATTTTGTAATGAGTTCGTAATTCATAAATGCATAAATTAACAAAACTTAAGAGTCTGGAATACTTAGTATATAATACTTTTGCCTAGAGCCGATAGCTCAGTTGGTAGAGCGGGAAGCTTATACCTTCCTGGTCGGGGGTTCGAGTCCCTCTCGGCTCAC
>CAZESB010000018.1:0-1473 GCA_964515115.1 uncultured Pseudomonadales bacterium
TCAAGCAATATGTCAGCTCTGTTTGCTGATAATGTCACCAACAACACCACTAAATTAGCCAGAATTGGTCTGAGGCATTATATAAACGCTGAAGAGCCAGTAGGCTTGATTTATGCTGAATCAAACTTTTCTAACACCACCAACAGTATTCATATTGGCGGTGGTGTATCCCAGTTTAACGCCGCCAACACCATTAGCTTTTACACTGCCGCTAATAGCACTACTACCACTGGTACTGCCCGGATGTTTATTAACGCTGCTGGTGATGTAGGCATTGGGACTACTAGTCCGGCCAATCCATTTCATGTATTTAAAAATGTTAGCACTTTTGGTGGAAGCGCTTTCGGCCAAAGCGCGGCAGTGCAACTATCTGTTGGTCCTGGAGCTCACGAGCCCATCCTGAGATTTCAGACAAATGGTACTTCCAGATGGGAGCTGTTTACTTACGGAACTACTTCTGGAAATGCTGGCAAGTTTGGTATTGCCGATGGAACCAACCACACTAGTCCTGCATTGGTGATTGATACAAATAAATTTGTGGGGATTGGGACTACTGGTCCATCAGCACTTCTCGAGGTAGCAGGAGCATTTGGTACCAGTACTACTGGCTTCAAACTTTACAATAATTCAGCGGCGTCTACTAGCAATATCTCAGAAATTGGCTTTAACCTTAATAGAACAACTGGAGGACAAACACAAACTGCGGCTATACGAGGACTTATCACTGATATTAACAATGAGTTACCCCATGGTGAACTTTCATTCATGACGGTTGGCTCATATCCTTTTGGATCTCCAGGAGGTCCCCCTTCAGAAAAAATGAGAATAAATTGGCGTGGTCAAGTTGGTATTGGAACAGATAGTCCTGTTGCCAGACTTGACGTCGTAAGCTTCGCAGGAGGGTTTATGTTTGATCCAGAGATAACAGCCTTATTCAGCGATAGCATCAATAATAATGTAGATAAGTATACGCGCATTGGACTCCGCCACCGCCAAAATGCAGAAGAACCAGTGGGATTAATCTTTGCTGGATCAGAAACTACTGGCAACTATCTTCACTTCGGCGGCGGTGCAGACCAGTTTAACGCCGCTACCAACATAAACTTCTACACCGCTGCCAACACTACCACCACTATCGGCACTGCCCGAATGACTATTGATTCTGTTGGTTCGGTTGGTATCAATAACTTAAATCCGAGCGAAAAACTCGACATTGGTGCGGGTAATATCGAAATCGATCTTGAGTATGGTATTGGAAGACAAATTGGCGGCGCCACATTTACCCACGGCTCCAAAACGATTCCGCAATATGGTTTAATTTGGTCGCAGTTAGATTACCAGACTAATCCTGGAGCTCAACTTTCTGGCTATGGAGGTGTAAGTATCTATACAGGCGGAACTCCAAGGATCACTGTCACTCAAGCTGGCCTTGTCGGCATTGGTACTACTAGTCCAGAAACCCCATTACATGTT
>CAZESB010000018.1:1573-13890 GCA_964515115.1 uncultured Pseudomonadales bacterium
CATGTTAATGGTAACGCCAGGGTTGTTTTTGCGGCTGCCGCGGCTAATACTGTGTGTCGAGACGGTAATGGCACTTTTACCACCTGCTCCTCCCTGGCTCAATATAAAGATAACAAACAAAACTTGTCTCTTGGGCTTGAAACTATTATGCAGTTGCGGCCAGTGGAATTTGACTGGAACATTGATGATAAATCTCATGACCTTGGCTTGATTGCTGAGGAAGTGGCCGCTGTTAATCCAATTTTGGCTCAGTATGAGTCTGATGGCTCTCTTTCTGGTGTCAAATACCATCACATGGTAGCGCTCTTGGTTAAAGGCATCCAACAGCAGCAAGAACAGATTGTCTCGCTCTCTTCGCAGCTGGCTCTTCTCAACCCCAACACCAGTGCTGCCCTACAACTGAACAATTTCTTCATTGATTCTACTGGCAATTTGGCAATCGAGAAAACAGCTAACGACAACTACCAAGTTAGAGATACCGCTAACAACTCTCTTGCCACTGCTGTGGGCAGAATGGCTGAACTGGTGGTGGGCCGGATACGTGCTGGCTCGATTGCTGTGCGTGAGCTGAGTGTCGATACTCTTACCATCGCTGGCCTACCGCTGCAGGATTATATCGCATCTACTCTGCTGCAAATGGGTGGCGGTCCGGAGGGTGATGGCTCCGGTGAGCTAATTTCCCCAGTGGCTCATCTGGACAGCCTGGAGGTAACGGGTGAAACTTTGCTCGCCGACCTGCTGGTAACGGAAAATGCCACTTTCTCTGGTACTTTGACTGCTGAAACCACACTGCTGGGTGAGCTGACCGCTGAAACCGCCACCATTGCCGGCACTCTGGTGGCCGAAAACATTGAAGCGGGTGATATCACCGCTGCCACCATCAGTGCCCACTCAACTCGCCTGGCCATGCTGGAGTCTAGGGTGGCGGAGTTTGAGCGAGTTAAAGCCGAGACTGCCGAGTTCATGGACGCCACTATTTCTGGCACCCTCTACGCCGATACCATCATGGTACGCAACAAAATTGCCTTAGCTGAGGAAAAGCCCTCAATCATTGAGATTATCAAAGAAAAAGTGGTGCAGGAAGAAGGTGGGAGTGAGAGTGGTGGTGGTAACCTGCAACCGGTCTATGACACTGTGGCTGGCAGTGGCTATGAAGCTTCCAGTTCTGCTGATCTGGATTGGCAGTTGAGTGAGCTGCAGTTGGCCACTTCGGATGTAGTCATTACTGGCCAAGCGCTCTACCTAGACAACTACCTTAGAGTTAATGGTTCGGCTTTCATTGCCGATTCGCTGGGAGTGGGCGGCCAACTGCTGGTGGGACAAGGGATGAGGCTGGCTGATGGTAGTATTAGCTACACCGCTCCGGCCGGGGCTGAACAGCTCTTGGAGATTCAACCGAGTGGTGCTGGCACACTTTCCCTCATGGCCGGCCTGCTCACCCTCACCGAGGACGGCCACGTCACCATCAGCGGTAACCTCACCGTCGCCGGCGCCCTTGAAGTCCAAGACACGCTGCTGGCTAATCTCATCCAACCCGCCGATTTCGGCAACCCCTTCCAAGTCCAAGTAGCTGGTGCCGATACCTCCTCAGGTGAAGTTAAAGAATCCCGCTTCGAGATCATCAACGAACTGGGTACCCCAGTAGCTACCATCTCTGCCGAGGGTAGAGCTGATTTTGCTGCTGGCATTGGGGTAGGTTCAGAAAAACTTAGTGTTTCAGAAGATGACAGCGAAGTTGAGAGCAACAAAACCTCTGGTCGGGCTGCCGTACCAGCCGGAGCCAAAGAAATCACCATTCGCTCACAGCTCATTACCGAAAACTCACTCATTTACGTCACTCCGGTTGGTAGCACCCAAAATCAAGTGCTTTACGTTAAATCACAGCAGGCCAACAACTCGGACACCAGTGGCAAGTTCGTTGTCGGTTTCGATGCCACTACTCCTGAAAAAGTTAACTTTAATTGGTGGATAGTGAACTAGATTAAAGCTGGCGAGAATCTCGGCTTATTTCGTTTACTACTCCCTTGTACTTTGTTAATAATTAACAACATTTACTAGCTGTTGTTAGTGCTTGTTAATAGTTAACAAAACTCAAGGGATCTCAAAAGACTCTGTGGTGTTTGGTTTGCTAATACTAATCGGCGCACTCGTAGTAATAGTTTTCGCCCGGTACCGCTGTTGCCCCACAGCGGGTAGCGCTGGCAGCAATATCTTTGTCACCGCTATTATGCAGTTCCGCTCTTAAGAGAAAAGATTCGCCGCCGCTCCGACTCTGATAGTAGCAATTTTCCGGGACATCACGCATATAGATCACGGTACCAGCCGCATTTTGAAATATGTTCCCAACCACTCCAGTGATACTTCGGCAACCCGTCTCACTTGCCGTCACTGGATAACTTTGATTATCGTTGTAATACATCCGCAGCGCCGTCTTAAATTGCTTGAGGTCGTTTTTCAGCGCCGAGTCCCTGCCCCGCTCCCTAATGCCCACCATATTAGCCAACAACAAAGCACTCAAAATGCCAATGATGCTAATTACCACCAGTAACTCAATTAAAGTAAAACCTGATTTCATTTTTTCTCCTTAATTTATTAACTCTAAGTTCCTGGATCAATAGGCAAACCAGGCCCACCCGGCTCTACTGGAATAGGTGATCCCGGCGGAGTCCTCGTCGGTGGCGGTGTCGGTGAAGCCGGTGGTGATGTTGGTGGTGTCTCGCTCGCATCTTCCGAATCATCATGGGCTGTTGTCGCGTCTACTTCCGGAACTAGTGATCTATTAGTGCTGCTCAAGCCATAACTGCAGAGAGTGCTGCCACCGCAATCCATACCTTCGTAAAACAATACCTGCCCATCTTCATCTTTTACCAAAACCCCATCTTGATCATTTTCCAAATAAGCGAAAATGGCATAATCCCTACCATCATCAGAATCATAGTAATATTGCCTGCCGTCTACCGGATCTTTGGGCAGTTGCACCATGTAAGTAATGTTGTCCCTGGCAAAAATAGCTCCCCAGTTGCAAACGGAAGGCGGGCCGCTGCCGCCACAACCGATAATTTCTCCATTACCGCTTGACTCCGGATAGTAGCCGTGATCGTTGTAATACACCTCCAAAGCGGTGGTAATCTGATGCAAATCCTCTTTGCGGCGCGAATCCCTGCCCTTTTTTTGTGCTCCCATAAAAGTATTCACCCCAATCGTCACCAAAATACCGATAATCACCATCACTACCAAGATTTCCAAAAGCGTGAAACCTGAATTTTGGGTTTTGTTTGGTGTTTTATTCATATGACTGTCCTTAATAATTACAATTATTATTTTCACTCTGGCACAAATCCACACTGGCATAAGCAGGACCATTACAAACTCCGCCGGTGCTGAGATTAAACCACTGGCAGCCTCCGCTAGCAGATTGGCTGTTAATGCAGCACCAACCCGAAGTCAAACCTGGAGTGCCTGCGCCCAACCCCACCGGTACACCTTCCGAAACTCCGTATTGATAATCCTCCGGCTGCCAACGCTGAACGCCGTAATAATCTAGGTTTTCTTGAACCAAGCCGCAGCCGCCCGTACAACCCAGGTTGGCAATGACTGGATCGCCGCTCCACTCCATGGGCGCATACACTCTGAAACCGCTGCAGTGGTTTTCTGTATCTGGGTACGGCAAATAAACATACGGCTCTCTGGTAGCCGGATCGCAAGGCACCTGATTGATGTAGGGCGCCAGATCGCTGCTGCTACAAGTTGCCAGAATGTCCGGCGGCGGATAACAGCCGTTGTCGCTGTAGTACTCTTCAAAAGCCACCTTGATTCGGTGAAGATCGTCCTTGCGCTCAGCATCGCGGGCTTTTTTCATGGCGCCAGCGTTGAGGTACTGGAAAGCAATCACCGCCAAAATCGCTAACAGGGCGACGATAATGATCACTTCAATCAGGGTGAAACCTTGGTTAGAGGTCTTTTGGAGCCTAGTTGAGCGGGCTAAGCAGACGGGCTGGGCAAAAGGGCGGTTCATGGCTATTTTTACTATATGACTACACTATACCCTATTGCAACTGCCTTTTGCCAGTTTTTGGTTAACTAGCTTACTTTAATGTTCCACCCTGAAGAAGCGCTCAAGACAAAAACTGCAAGTAGTTTTCCTTATTGACAACTTCCACTGCGCCCTCAGGGTAAGTGGTTGTGAATGATTGAGCGTGTTTTGCTTGCTTACCATTATACTTAAACTCAAAGCCAAACAGCTTGCCTTCCCGCTCTTCTATCCAATCAATTTCATGCTGATCCCAAGTTCGCCAGAAGTAAGTATTGGCATAAATTTTATGGTACTGCATTTTTTTCAACCTCTCGGCCACCAGGAAATTTTCCCACAGCTGGCCTAGATCGTTACGATTTTCCAATGAGTTGTAAGAAGAAATAATCGCGTTGCGTAGACCAGTGTCAAAGAAATAGTACTTGGATTTGGTGGTGATTTCTTTTCTCAGATTTCGAGAGTAGCCCCCAAGGTTGAAAATAATAAACGACTTCTCAAATAAATCCAAATACCGCCCTACAGTTTTATAATCCAAACCCACCTGGGTAGCAATTTCATTTAAAGAAACTTCGCTGCCCACCTGAAAAGCCAGTAATTTGAGAATATTTAGCAAAACCTTAGAGCCTTTGACTTCCTGAAAAGCCAAAATGTCCTTGAATAGATATGAATCCCTCAGTTCATTCAGCAGCTCGATTTTCTTATTCTGCTTTTTTTCGGTAATAACCGCTGGGTAACTGCCATAGACCAGCAAATCGGGTAGCAATTGCTCCAGTTCAAAAGCATTGTAGGTGGCTTTTAACTCCAAAAGCGCTACCGGATACATTTTCAGATCCCACTTACGACCCACCAGCGGCTCTCCCACCTGACCTGCTAACTCAAAAGAAGATGAGCCAGTGGCAATAATTTTAAGTTTCGGAAAATTATCCACCAAGATTTTCAAGCCCATGCCGATGTTGGGAATAAGTTGAGCCTCATCTATCGCCAGCAAATCCAAGCTCTCTACAAAAGTAGTTAGTCGCTTGAAGCTCTGTGAGCCGAGAATCTCCTGAACTTCCAGGTTGTCGCCATTTACCAGCCGGCTTTTGCCGGAGAAATTTTTTAAGTATTGGCGCAGCAAAGTGGTTTTACCTACCCGTCGCGGGCCAAACAGCAAAAGGACCCTGCCAGGGGTAAAATATTTGTCTAAGTCTTGGTAGTGACGCTGAATTTTCATGACTCAATTATGTCACAATCCTTAAAATCAGTCAATTTTTAGGATTGTGACTCCTAAGAATCGGCCGATTTTGAGGATTTTACCCCCATATCACCTTTATGCAAATACCTTTATTCCCCTTTACAAACAAGGGTAAAACTTGATTAAATAGAGAGGTAATTACTCCAAGAAAAGTATTAAAAATCGAAAGCAAAATTATGTCATCTTCCCGCGCTTTTTCCATTCAGTCTCTGTCACTGGTCACCATTATTGGCGCTGTCGTCGCAGTAATTTTGCTGCTGCTGCCTTTCACCGACTCTTTTATTGCCCACACCAAGCTTTATTTACTTTTAGCCGCTGGCTTGCTTGTGACTGTCCTCTATCTGGTTCGGGCTATCAAAAGAAACAGTCTGGATTTTGTGTTGAGCCCTTTTACTACGCCACTGATGGTTTTTGGCGCGGCTGCTCTAATTTCTTCACTTTTCACTAATAGTTATCCGGTGGAAAATTTGCTGGGTATGGGTGGCGCGTATGTGGCCATGGTCTTGATCGCCATTTTTGGCACCTCTCTGCTGCCAAGAGATTCCGCCCGGCCATTCTTGACAACTCTAGGCCTGGTGGGAGTGGTTTTATTCGCCCTTTCTTTACTGCAATTTGTGGGCCTGGGTCCGGCTCAGTGGTTTAATGCCATGTGGAATTTTGAAATACCCAGCGGTTTAATCTTCAACTTGGCGGGCTCTACACTCATCGCTTTGCAGGTATCTGTGGTGGGATTGGTGGGCATTGCCGGCTATTATTACATCCACCGTCGCTTGCCTAGTTTGATGATGGCAGCCGTGCCGATTTTGCTGATTGCGGTGGCAGTGTTTGGCTGGTCGATTCTGCCTGGAAAAGACACTTCCGTAGTGTTGCCTTCATACGCGGCCAGTTGGTCGGTGGCGCTGGACGCACTGCGCTCACCGCGCTCGGCCATTATTGGGGTTGGACCGGAAAGCTATGTCAACGTTTACGCTCAATTTAAACCACTTTGGGTCAATACGCAAGAGCACTGGAACATCAATTTCAATCAAGCTGCCAACGTGCCTCTCACTTTGATTGCTACCATGGGTTTGTTTGGACTGGCTGCTTGGGTGGTTTTTGCTTTGGCTGCTTTAAAAATGATCAAAGTCGTTAGTAGGGAAAATTTGCCTTTGGCCTGGATGGTGGTCGCCATGTTGCTGCTGCACCTTTTGCTGCCAACCAATTTGGTAATGCTGACTATTTTGGGCATTACTCTGGCGGTTTTGGGGGCGGCTGAAAGACACCGCTTACCAGCGGTAAAAATGCAAACTTTGTCTGCTCGCATAACCAATCAGCAGCAAGCTGATGCTACAACAGCACACTCCAACACAGTTAGTCCATTCAATATTATAGCTATCGCCTTTCTTTTGGGAGCGCTGCTTTTATCGTATTTTGTGGGCCAAAGTTACGCTGCCCAGGTTTACATGAACGAATCCAACAAAGCAGCTATGAAAAATGATGCTGTTAAAACCTATGAGCTGCAACAACAGGCTATTGTCCTCAACCCTTATCTCGACTCCTTCCGTCGCCGCTATGCCATGACTAATATGCTGATCGCCATCGCTATTTCCAACCGTGCCGATGCTACCGAGCAAGACCAGCAACAAATTTCAGAATTGCTGCAGCAATCCATTCGTGAGGCTCGGGCTGCTACCATGCTTGACCCGGGCGATAGCCAGAACTGGCTGACTTTGGCGCAAATTTATGAGCAAATGATTGGGGTAACCGACGAAGCTGTCCAGTGGGCGATTCAGAGCTATGTTTCCGCTATCGAAACTAACCCCACCGATCCAAGTTTGCGGATTGCTTTGGGAGGAATTTTCCTTGGGCAAGAAGAGTACGAGCAAGCGGCTAACATTTTCAACGGTGCCATCGAGGTCAAGCCTGACTTCCCCAATAGCTACTACAACTTTGCCATCGCCATGGAAAATCTCGAGCGGTATGAGGCGGCCAAGTCTGCCTATCAGCAGGTGCTGGTTCTCCTTGATCCGGATACCGAAGATTACACCCAGGTTACTGAAAGGCTGGAGGCAGTTGAAGCTATTCTGGCCGAGCGCGGTGAGACTGAAGAAGGTGCGGCTGGCGGAGCCGCTGGCGTGGATGCCGATCAATCCACTAGCCTTACTCCCTCAATCCTCGACCAAAACTTGCAACCTCAACAAAATGTGGTGGGTAACCCAGGCGGAGTTGAGCTGAATCGCGACGGGACTTCCAACACTACTCTGCCAGCGGATGACCTGACCGGAACGCCGGAGGCTACTGGCGAGCCGGAGGCGTTGTAGATAAACTCAATTTGACTTCTTTAGTCATGTTAAAGCTTGACTTCAACACAAATCAAGCGTACACCCCAAAGCAAGTTGCGGAGATGTTGCGTTCATTCAGTTGAGTCAATTTCCCTGAAAACCCAGTACCTCTCCACAAAAAACAACTGAGTTGATCGGTTTTTTTTCTTATTGACCAGCAGCATACTTTCTTTTTGAAATATTTAGTACTAAAACATAGAGAATCTCATAAAATTTAGTACTAAAATTTTTGAAATTATTCAGGGTTTGACCTAGGACGTGGTTTCGGGCGTGACCAGGCGGAAAAGTTTTTGGCGCAGTTTGTCGATATTTTCGCTGGTGGCGGCGCTGAACAGGATTATTTCCAGACCTTGTTTTTTGAAAACCTGCTTGATAGCAGCGCTGAGTTCCTGATCGTAAAGATCAGCTTTGTTGATACCTAAAAGGAAAGGTTTTTGCGTCAGTAATTTGCCATGCTGGGCCAATTCTTTTTTTAAGCTAGTAAATTGATTGAGCACTTGGCTGGCCTTCTCTGCTGCCGTGAGCGAGTCGTCAAAAACCACTGCTTCATCCAAAGCCAAAACATACAAAAGCGCTGAGCAATTTTCAATGTGGCGCAAAAAGTCAAAACCCAAGCCTTTACCGGCGCTGGCGCCTTCAATCAAGCCCGGAATATCGGCGATGACTAGTTCTTGGGTGTTTTTGTTCGAGTCCGGGCCCTGGGCGGACATAATGCCCAGGTGAGGTTCGAGAGTAGTAAAGGGATAGTTGGCCACTTTGGGCCTGGCGCTGGTGAGAACTGAGAGCAAGGTACTTTTGCCGGCGTTGGGAAAGCCAACCAGGCCGAGATCGGCCAGGAGCTTGAGTTCCAGGATAACGACGCGTTTTTCTCCGGGCGTGCCGTATTCCGCCTCCAGCGGCGTGGTATTTTCCGGCCCTTTGAAGCTGACGTTACCTCGACCACCAAAGCCGCCCTGGCAAATAATGACTTCCTGGCCGTCGGCGGTGATAGTGGCCACTTTGATTTTTTGCGGGCTGTGATAGGCGGTGTTGGCAAATGTTTGGATGGGAGCTGAAATTGTTTCACCGTCGAGGGTGGTGAGCCATGGCTGCTCTGGCTGGCCGGCCGGGCTCTGGCCTTCTTTTTCTAGGTAGTACTTGTCTCTGCTGAAGTCGTTTTTTTTCCAAAGTGAATCAATGCCCAGCGTCATTCGGCGTTGGCGAGCAGTTTCGTTTTCTGCCGCCACCCAAATTTCCGTACCAATGGGGACAGTTAAAGTGGTGGGCTCGCCTTTGCGACCGTATTTTTTACGGCTGCCACCCGCCTGCCCCTGACCAGCACTATACGCTACTTTTCCTGCATATTTCTTGAGCGTGGCCAGTTTGCGGCTGCCAACTATTTTAATATTGCCGCCATCACCACCACTACCACCATCAGGGCCACCTTTCAGCACGTACTTCTCACGCCTGAAACTCACCCTGCCGTTACCACCATCGCCAGCTTGTAAAATTAAAGTTACTAAATCAGTCATAAAAGTTGAACTTGGTATATTCTACCTTAAAAATCCCAAAGGATTGTGCAACACTCCGCCCTGCCTGATTTCGAAGTGGACATGAACACCAGTGGAGCGACCGGTACTACCCATCTGGCCCACTACATCACCGCGGTTGACTCGCTGGCCCGGACTAACTTGCAAAACACTCAAGTGGCCGTAAAGCGTCTGGTAGCCATTGCCGTGATCGATCACCACCCGATTGCCATAACCCCAGTTGTCCGGCCAACCGGCTACAATCACCGTGCCGCTGTCCGCTGCCAGAATTGGGCCACCACTCAAGTTGGAAATGTCGACGGCCTTGTGATAAAAACTGTAACCCTGCGAAATCCGACCAGCCGCTGGCCAAACAAAAGAACCAAAAGCGTTGACGGTACCGGCATCGGGCGTGGTCACTACTGTGCGGGAAGGTGTGGTAACCTGTCGTACCGGCGCTGTTCGTTGCGGCGGCACACCTTGAGGCACCATGATAAACTGGCCAGTGGCCAGCTCAAAAGTTTCATCATCCAAAAATTCGTTAAAAGGATAGTCAACAATCACCTGCGCTTGAGAACCGTCAAGACCGTAGCGTCGACCGACAGAATAAATCGTCTCGCCCCGCTGCACTTTGTGTCTGACTCCATCTACCGGCAAAATTCTCAACTCCATACCAGGTTTGATGGCCGCATTTTCCGCCAGATCATTTTCCCAAAGAATAGTCGAAACATCCAAGTTGTAGCGCTCGGCAATCCGGGATAACGTCTCCCCTTCCTGCACCGTGTGAGTAATGATCTCCCCTCCCCGGAACTGGCGCACTTCTTCCGCTTGCTGAGTGGAAAAACCAACGCCATAAGCGCTGGCACTTAAAACTCCCTGAGAAACCTGCTGTTGAGGTTCTTCTTGAGCACCGGAAAAAATCACCGGGCCAACGGTAATGACGAAAAAAACCAGCCCAATCGTGCCAAAATGCAGAAACGGCCGAACATAGCGGCCACGTTTTTGGTAGAGGAAATCGACAATTACATCCTTGAAAAACTCAAAGCGAGCAAACCATTTGTAAAAACGACGCCTGACATAATCTTTGAGGAAGTTGAAAAACTCACTAATTTCCTTAAAAACGGCAGGCACTTTAAGTTTAACGGTGATTTTTCTTGCCATAACACTCTACTGTATCGTACTAGCAGCTCGAAAAAAAGAAAAGAGGTAGCGCGTGGTGAGTGTGCAGTCCGCTAGCAGCACCAACTAAGCCTCTTTCAAGGAAGCCAGGAATTCTTTGTTAGACTTGGTTCGTTTAAGCTGATCAACCAAAGTTCTGGTCCGCTCTTCCCGATCCAACATATCCAACATTCGGTGCAAAGTGGTAATAGACTGATAAGTCATGCCCTCAATCAGCAGATCATCGCGGCGAGTACCGGATTTCTGGACATCGATGGCCGGATAGACCCGACGCTCAGCCAGGCGGCGATCCAAATGCACTTCTTGGTTGCCGGTGCCTTTGAACTCTTCATAAATCAGGTCATCCATCCTTGAGCCAGTATCCACCAAAGCCGTACCAATAATAGTCAGTGAGCCGGGAATTTCAAAATTCCGAGCCGCGCCGAAGAATTTCTTGGGCGGAAACAGGGCCGCCGGATCAAAACCACCGGAAAGAGTCCTCCCAGAAGTGGGAATAGCCAAGTTGTAGGCCCGCGCCAGCCTGGTAATGGAGTCAAGTAGAATCAAAACATCCTTGCCCATCTCGACCATCCGCTTGGCTTTAGCCAGCGCCAGTTCGGCCACCCGAACTTGATCCTCAGCGGATTCGTCAAAGTTGCTGGCTGCTACTTCACCTTTACCTTTCGTCAGGTTTTCAATGTGACGACGAATATCGGTCACTTCCTCCGGCCGTTCACCCACCAAAACCGCCATGATGTGAATCTCGGGGTGATTGGTGGCTACACCGCTGGCCATATCCTTGAGCAGCGTGGTTTTACCAGCCTTAGGAGGAGAAACCAAAAGACTTCTCTGCCCTTTGCCGATCGGCGCAATCATGTCGATAATTCTGAGGGAAAGCGGCTCATCGCCGATTTCCAGTCTGATCTGTGAGTCGGGATAAACCGGCGTGAGGCGCATAAACTCGGTGCGCTTGCTGTTAAGCACTTCTTCCACCGGCAGGCCGTTGACTTTATCGACCTTCAAAAGCCCCCAATAGCGCTCATTTTCTTTCGGTTCACGCACGGGGCCTTCCACTACGTCGCCCGGACGCAGCTTGAAGCGCCGAATCTGAGAGGTGGAAATGTAAGCATCGCCCTCTTCGTCACCACTGAGAGTGACTCGCAGCACGCCGTGGCCATCGCGGGAAGTATCTAGCACACCCGTAATCATCCGGGTGGCTCTGTCTTTGCCGCGCTTGGAGTTTGAGTTTGAGTTTGACTGGCCTGGGCCTGGGTTAGAACCTGAATCGGTCTGCTCTGCTTCCGCCGGCTGGTCCGACAAACCTGACGAGTTTGACAAATTTGACAACTCCGCCGCCGCGCCCTCATCCACAGGACTTTGCAATGGCACTACGGGAACGGTTTTGCGCTCCGGTCTTACTGTTTTGGTTGCATCATTCGCTGATGCAGTGGGTTTTTTTGGCATAAATTTCTACAAGCACCTCGTGCTAATACTAAATAATATTACTGTTGAACTCTTGATAGCAATGCATTATGAAAAAATAAATCTAGCTTAGTTATCTTGGTAAATTGGTAAAACAAAATCAGGGTAACTTTTGGGGTTGAAGAGTATTATGCCAGAATTGGCCAAAAAAGTCAATTTTTGCGTGCTACTCACCTGAGCGCTGCTCACCAAATCACTATCTGAACACGCGTTAAGTAATTTTGGCTAACATTTGAGAGGGCTCTTTGCGAGCAACGCCTAGTTTATCAAAATCTTTATCATAAGAAACTATTGCCCCATCTTCGTATTTGTTCACTAAACTTGCTATCAAGCAATCAATATATTTTGTATTATTCTGCGCATACAATGAGAGCGCTGCTCTGTAATTATATTCATCAATAAACTCTAGTCCGCGCAGCTGTAAAATACTGCTAAGAGCTTCTGTGGTCTGTTTTTTATTGAGTCCATAATATGATTGCAGCAACCAAACAAGCTCTGATAATACAATTCCTGGAACCTTTGCATTAAGTTTATTAGTTTTAACACTGTATAGGAATTGTTTGCACTCCTCCAACATCCTTTTA
>CAZESB010000019.1:0-2616 GCA_964515115.1 uncultured Pseudomonadales bacterium
TTACTGGCCAGCCGTTCCGCCAGCTCTTTCATTACCACCACATAGCAATCTTCGGGAGGGTTGTCATTCTCCAGCAGCCGCCGAATAATTTTACCCTCAATCGCGAAAGGCAGATTAGCAAAAACTTTGTAGGGTAGCTGAGGCAAAGGGAAAGACAAAATATCACCCAGGTACAGCGTTAAATTTTCCTGGCGGGCAAAAGTTTGCCGCAGATTTTGATAAAGTCCGGCGTCAAGCTCCACCGCCATCACATGATCGGCCTGCTCCAGCAGAGCGCCGGTAATAATTCCCCGACCAGGGCCGATTTCCAGCACCAAGTCTTTTTTGCCAATAGAAGTTTTGCCAACAAGGCGTTTAACCAACTTGCGGTTATGAAGAAAATTCTGGGAGAGGAGCTTCCGCCGGAGACTGTACACCGCGGAACCTCATCATCATGTAGTTCATACCAGACTAGTATTATAGCATATTTGGTTTCTTATTCTCATGCTATGATAATTTTATGCCCGCAGAAACCACGGAAAATGCAGAGACCGCAACAGCTCAACATCCAGAGAAAAGAAAAGAACAGCAACAGCCCGAAACAACATATTATGAAGGCATTTTGTATCATGGAGCTCCCAGAGCTTTTCAGTTTCGCGTTGATTATAGATTTGATGATCCCCAAGCAGATGGGAGTGCAACTCTGGGCTTGGGATTGTATACCTCAGATGAGGCAGATGTAGCAGTAAATTATTCCGAGGTGCGCTCGGGAAGAGACAACCCCCCCCATGTTTACTCTCTTTGTGCGCCAGATGCAAAATTTCTTGATTTTCGAGGTGAAGCAGGAAATAATGTCCCGGTAACCAGAGAAATGTTGATTAAGTGGACAGAGTACTTTTCTAAGCAGCTATCACGCGAAATAGCAGAAAAACCGGATTTGGGTCCAGCAGAGATTGTAGAAGATGTTCCGGGAAAAGATTACCGACGACTAAAAATCAATTATGACTTAATTTGGCGAGCATTAAAACAACAATATCTGGCGTTTCTCTATGAGTTACCAGAACGGGAGGCAGTTGATCTGCGGGTGATGCTTGGTACCGGTCCGACTGGGCCCAACAGAGCAGACTTCAGAAGGTTTCCCAGCGGCTCTCCACCTTGGGTGCATTATTTCAGGCGCTTTGTTTTGGATGAATTGCAATACGACGGCATCATCTACATTGAAGGCGGTGAGGGTAAAAAAGCCAAAGAGCATAATACTTTTGTTATTTACAACCTGGACAAAGTCTTTTTTTCTAAAGAGTGGCTGCCTGTTGGCGTACTAGAAGAACTTACGGGCAAATAGCCACCAATGCTATACTAAATTCAATACAAAAAACACAAAAAAGGAGGCAAATGAAAGGCTTTTTAGATTTTATTCGTGAACAAGGCGTGGTGGGCCTGGCGGTCGGTTTTATTCTTGGCGGTGCAGTGTCAAAGCTGGTGGCGTCTTTGGTGGAAGATATTATCAGTCCCGTGTTGGCGCTGGGTATGAACAATATTGAGAATCTGTCTGAAGCCGCACTGCAAATTGGTGAGGCCAGAATTATGTGGGGCAGTTTCATCAATGTCTTGATTGATTTTGTGGTGATCGCCCTGGTGGTTTACTTCGGGGTCAAGCTTTTGAAGCTTGATAAGCTGGACAAGAAGAAGGGTTAGAACTCAAGCCGCTTCGTGTCGAACAGTCACGCGTTGCTCTCTTCTCCTCTCTCTGCTAATATATGAATATGAATTCATATGACCGGCGCGCCCAAAATATACCGCCAAAAAAACAATTTATTGCTCAATTACGGCTCCTCAAGCTCCTGGCCGACGCCAACCGGCTGGAACTTTTAGCTATTTTGGATCTTGGCGAACACTGTGTCAGTGAGCTGGTTGCGCAATTGAAAAGATCACAGAGCTTGGTGTCGCATCACTTGGCTGATTTGAGAACAGCCGGTCTAGTGAATCGGGACAAGCGCGGCCGCTACGCTTATTACAGCTTGAGTCGGGAAGGTCGTGCAGTTATGGTGTTGCTGGAGCGGGCCACAGGTAAGAGTGAGTCTTTGTCGGCCAGGGGCATCTAGCCAATCCCCGTATGATCATGATATGGCGACATCGTCAAATCTTCTGTTCTCATGAGTTCAAAAGCTTCGTTTGGATCTTTAATTCCATGCTGAGTCATATATGCTTCCACATTTTTTCTAATTCCTGGGCTCATCCAAGCTGGAAAGGAAGTCTCGGATTGGTCGAAATTTATTGGAAGCTGCCTCACCTCTTTAGATTCTCTGCTCATAATCTTAATTATAACAAAATTATAATGACGATGTAAATACCCGCTTGTCTCCCCACAGATATTTTCGTAATATTTACCTCTGCATGCAAAACTTCTATCAGCTACTGGCTAACACTTTTATTGTCGCCACTAAAAATAATTTTGTCTGGTTTGCACTCACTTTTTGGGTTTATTTAACCACTCAATCGGTGCTTTCCACCAGCCTAGTTGGAGGGATTTTCTTAGTGGCCGCGGCGCTGTCGAGCTTTTGGTTTGGCTCGCTGGTTGATAATCATCGCAAAAAAACCGTGATGATGATTTCCAGCCTGGTGACGCTGCTCCTTTTC
>CAZESB010000019.1:2716-11904 GCA_964515115.1 uncultured Pseudomonadales bacterium
AAGTTAAGGGGAAGGAAAAACCAAAGCCAAATTCAAAACAAAAAAACGGCCTTGATATTCGAGGGACGATCAAAACCATTGCTAGCATTCCTGGGCTTTTCGCCTTGATCTTTTTTACTACTTTCAATAATTTTATTGGCGGCGTTTTTATGGCGCTGATGGACGCTTACGGGCTGACGATGGTGAGCGTTCAGATTTGGGGTTTGATCTGGGGTGGGCTGAGCTTTGGCTTCATTTTTGGCGGTCTTTATATTGCTAAATATGGTTTGGGCCGGAATCCGCTCAAAACTTTGTTCCGGGTCAACTTGATTATTTGGTTTACTTGCATGCTTTTTCCGCTTCAGCACTCGATTGTTTTGCTGATCTTGGGTTCCTTGGTGTGGATGATGCTCAATCCTTTTATTGAAGCCACCGAGCAAACTATTATTCAGGCAGTGGTGCCTCAAAGGCGGCAAGGCAGGGTTTTTGGTTTTGCTCACAGCATTGAGCAGGCGGCTGCGCCTCTGACTGCTTTTATGATTGGGCCGATTGCTCAGTTCTTTTTTATTCCTTTGATGACAGATGGCTGGGGCGCGACCGCGATTGGGTCGTGGTTTGGCACTGGGATTGGCAGGGGGATCGCTTTGGTGTTTATGATGGCGGGAGCGCTGGGGCTGGTGGTCACTTTGATTGCCATGAGAAGTCCTTCTTACAAGCTGTTGAATCAGCGGTATAACAGTTAGGGTTGTTAGTTGAGTGGTAGTAGCAGGGTAATATATGAATTTGTGTTCATATGTTTGCGGCCCTTTGAATTTTCGAAAAATTTAAATGAAAAATTGGTGATTTCAAGCAAAGGTGACAAAAATTTACGCTCTACTCTACTCGGCATTTTTGGTTTAAAAATATCAGCCTCCGCGCGGCAAGCGCGGAGGCTTTTAGCTGGAGAAGAATCGGCTCAGTTTTCTATATTCTAGGCAGGGTTAGAAGCACCAGAGACAATTGTTTTTGGAGTAATTCTAACTCTTCCAATTCTTCTTTGAGTCCTCGATTTCTTTGTTGATCAAATAAAATCATACCCTGAATATGATTGTATGTCTCTTCACTGTGCTCACGATTGACCGCATAGCCGCTGTTTTGGTTGGTTCTAACTTTGGCGGCGGCTTCAACTTTGGTTTCTTGACTTCGTTTTTGCTGCTCGAGTTCCCCTCTAATTTTCCCAATTTCAGACTGAATTGCTGAGCTGATGCTAAAAACCAGCTCAGACATTAAGCCAGCTTCCTCCATCAGTCTTGTTCTGGCTTCGGCTACATTGTGCCTGAGTGCTGCTGCAACCACCAAAAGTGGTAAGGCCTCTTCTCCTTTTGCTTTCACTTCGCCAAAAGTATCTTTACCAGCTTCGGCAGCAGGCAGATCTTCAAAGTGAAGTTGAAGTTTTTGGGCGATGGCTTGAAATTTTTCAAGCATTTCTGGAGTCAAGCTGGGATAGGGGCTTTTTTCCAGCCAATAAAGTGCTCTCAAAATAATTCCCATCTGAGCATTAGCGCGGCTTTCTACTGGAAGTCCTAAATTTTGTGCTAATTCTTTTGGTCTTGGCTGGCCCGCAAATCCCGCGTAACTACCCGCAATTGTTTCTGGGACGTAAATTGGTTGAGCTTCTACTGATGTTGGCATAAAGCCTCCTTCTTTTTTTGGAGACGATGCGGAGGGATTGAAAAAGACTCCGAGCGGAGTCTGAAATCTCTCGATGCTCGTCGAATAATAATACTTTGCTGAAGACCGGACTTATTTCCTCCAAAAGGGAACATCACCGTTGCGGCACAGTTGCAGAATTTCACTGCATTCCACAGCAGCATCAGCTTAACACGAAAAAACAGTTGCTGACAATGGCAATTTTAAGCTGGTTGGCTTACTTGCCTTGATGAGCTTTTTTTAACTCCGCGATGTCCAGCTTTTTCATTTGCAGCATTGCTTCCATGGTGCGGCTGGCTTTGGCGGGGTCCGGATCGGACAGCAGCTCGCCCAAAATTATTGGCGTAATCTGCCAGGAAACGCCAAATTTATCCTTGAGCCAGCCGCACTGCTCAGCCTCCGGCTGAGCTGATAGACCGTGCCAAAATTTATCAATCTCTTCCTGAGTTTCACAATTAACAATCAACGATACCGCCTCATTAAACTGGAATTCATGCTCGCCTCCACCATCCATGGCAATAAAATTTTCTCCGTTTAAGCTAAATACAGCGTGAGCAACCGCGTCTCCGTACTTGGCGGCTGTTGCTTCATCCAGCAGCCCGTCATTGTAGCGGTTGAGGGCTTCGATCTCAGAGTTTTCAAAAAGCGAAGTATAAAGTTTTATCGCTTCTTCAGCCTTACCAAACTGATCTTGGGTAAATAAAAACGAAGGAATAATTTTTTGCTCTACAGCTTCATCTGCCAAAATTAGTTGCCAGGAAAAACCATACTTGTCTTCAATCCAGCCGTACTTCTGACTAAATGGGTAACTATCAAGCGGCATGAGAACGACGCCGTTGGGCGAAAGTTCCTGCCAAAGCCGGTCAATTTCTTCAGCTGAGTTGACAGAAACGGTAAAGGAAATTGCAGGATTGGGTTTGAAAGTAGGCCCGCCGTTAACGGTCATCATTTCGTAGCCCTCAATCTCAAAAACCGTTGTCAAAACACTGCCTTCCGGCTGACCAGACGCTTGAGCGGAAGCCGCGTCGTGATAAGCTACTTCCTTTTTCTTGGAGTTCTTAAAAATATTGGTATAAAAGTCGGTGGCTTCTTCGGCGTTGTTATCAAACCAGATGTTGGGAACGATTTTTTGCATAACTGCTTTATGTTAAGCAAAAACTCGGTCATTTGCGTGAGATTTAAGTGAGAAAAAGGTAAGAGCTCTCTGCTATACTAAATGTACTAAAACTATTATCAGCCAAGCTGTCAAACAAAGAAGGATTTTATGAAAGGTTTTTCTGCCGATATTGAAGCGGCCACCTTGGATAACTCTCACTTTCGCCAAGTTTTGTATACCGGCCGCTACAGCCAGCTGGTGCTAATGGCTCTCAAACCGGGCGAGGAAATTGGCCAGGAAGTTCATGATGACACTGATCAGTTTTTTCGTTTTGAGCAAGGTGAGGGCAAGTGCTTAATTGATGGCCATGAATATCAAGTTGGTGATGGCAGTGCCGTGCTGGTGCCGGCCGGTGCCGCGCACAACGTGATCAACACTTCCGCGACTGAAGTACTCAAGCTGTACACTTTGTACAGTCCGCCCCATCATCAGGATGGTTTGGTGCGCGACACCAAAGCCGAGGCTGAAGCCAACGAAGCCGATTTTGACGGACAAACAACGGAGTAATTTGATATGCACCAATGGAAGCTTCTTAACCGCAAAACCGTTTATCAAGATCAGTGGCTGACCTTGTATCAAGATGAAGTTGAATTTCCCGACGGCAACAAAGGCACTTATGCTTGGGCGAACCGCAATGACGGGGTCGGCATAGCAGTGATCACGCCGCAGCATAAAATTCTGCTCAACCGTGAGTACCGCTATGTCATTGACGGCTACAGTTGGGAACTGCCTGGCGGCGGTATTGATGAAGGCGAAACTCCGGAACAAGCAGCCGTTCGTGAACTCCAAGAAGAAACCGGCCTGATAGCTCAAAACCTAAAAAAGTTATATGAATTTTACCCTTTACACAGCTTTAATTCTGAAAAAGTGACCATTTTTATTACTCAAATGGAAGAGGCCGCGCTCACCACCAAAAACTCCGAAAGCGCCGAGCAAGTTGCTGAGCAAAAATTTATTGATCTGACTGAAGCGCTGGCAATGATTGACCGCGGCGAGGTCAACGACGCCATGACCGCGTTGGTGGTACAGAAGGTGGCGAGGCTGTTGTAGATTAACTATAACTATAATAGAATGTATCTCTGATGCTGGCAGGTTTTCAAGAAAGACTACGTCATGTTGTTGCACCTCAATTTAATCCAGATAGAAGAGAATTTCTCAAACGTTTAATTTCTGATTCTGAAACCCAACAACATTCTATCTTCCGAGACGAAAATACATTTTTAGAACCTCCCTTGAGGATTGGCAAGCTCAACCTGCACCCACTTAATATTGAACACGATGATGAAGCTTGGGAGCAACATGGCGAGTGGCTGCAGTCAGTTGTGCGTGCTTTTGACATCATTATTCCTGAATATTATCCACCGGAATACCAGCATTTGGCTGATCATGACTCTCTAATTTATCGGTTTGCGATGCAGCGGTATGTTGCAGACAACAGGCTATTCATGAAATTGGCGGAAAAATTGATAGAACAAAATAAAGAATTGTGGGTAGTAGATCCGGCTTATGACGAAGCAATGATTAAGCTTAGGGCAGCAATTACTGTTTCTGTGGGGGTTGCCAATGCTCCACTTGCTTATAAGGCCGCAAATTCAGCATTTACAAAAAGAAAATTGCCTGAAGGAGAGATTGAGGATATATCTAAAACTGCGGTGACAAGAAGAGAACTTCTCCGCCTTTTGGGGTGGGCAGGTATTTTTATACTTGTTCATGAAATAGCGGGAAGCTTAGAAGGATTTGTTGATTCAAAAAAACTGGGGCCGACGACTTCGCTGTCAAACGGAATAGAAAGGGATTTTCGTCGAGTTCTAATCGCTGAAGCAATTACTCAAATAGCAGAAAACTTGCCAGAACTTCAGGATATGCTCATTATTTATCCAAGAGCTCATCTTGAGCGGATTAAATTTTATTTAGAAAATGAAAAAATTCGCCAAGAGCATTTACAAATTTATTCTTCACTTAGCTCAGTTTCTCACTTTGAATCGCTGTTTTATTACCGGCATTATCCAGATTCCAGAATTGATGATGGTGAAAAGATTCCGTTGCGCTTACCGACTTAATCTTAGAGTGGCAGCTGAAGAGCGTCGCCGTTATAATAAGCTTGTGCAGACAGCTTCTATCAGCCAACAAGAATTTCTCCAGAACATCAGATCACTTTTTTGGTGGATTAAAGATGAGGATCTGCCCTCACTCGACAGTAACGCCGTTGTCGAAGCGGTGCTTAATTATGGCAGTCTCAAAGAAACCAAGCAACTTTTTGAGCTTTATGGTATTGAAAAAGTGGCCGCAATATTCAAGAGTAATGCCTTTCGGCAACGTAGCAATTATTATCCCAAGGTCAAAAACTATTTTGATCTCTATTTTAAATATCATGTACCCACATATACTCAGTAGCGACCAGCAAGAGCTTTTGACATTAATTAAATCATTCTCAAAGATGGGTTATTACTTGGCAGGTGGCACAGCTATAGCTTTGCAGATTGGTCACCGTCGTTCCATCGATTTTGATATGTTCATTCGTCAAGGTTTCGATCAATCAGCCATAGAAAAAGAATTATCGAATCAAAGACATGAGTTTATTACTAGATATGCAGATAAAGACCAGCTCACTGGCACTATCAACTCAGTTCAGTTGACCTTCTATGAATATCCTTTTGATATTGTCGCCACAGAATCATACGAAGATATTTCGATGCCCAGTTTGCTAACCTTAGCTGCCATGAAAGCTTATGCTTTAGGTAGGCGTGCTAAGTGGAAGGACTATGTTGACATATGCTTTATCCTCAAGGATTACCATTCATTAACAGAAGTTGAGGCTGAAGCAGAGTCAATATTTGGCAGTTTGTTCAATGCTAAATTATTGAGGGAACAATTGATTTATTTTGAAGATGTCAATTATAGTGAAAAAATTGATTACATTGGCAACCAGATTCCAGACGATGAGATCAAATCATCTCTTGTTTCGATTGTTTCTCAACAAAAAATATAAAATATACTTACGGCGCCGTAGCCGTAATGGTAATGGTGGCGCTATGCGGGTTGAAAAACGAAACCGAGGACGGCATATTCAGCCGCAAATACAAATTTCTGGTGTCATTAGTAGCAACATTACTAGCAAAAGAGTAGTTGGTATTGGGTACTAAAAAGGGATTCCAAGAGCTGCCGTTACTAGAAAATTCCCACAACACCTGATCGGTTCCGGACGAGCTATCCAGCGTCCAGGAGCCGGTGGGATCACCGGCAAAATTAGTGCTTTGCACCGTCAAATCTGCCGGCCCGCTATCCACTCTAATCACCTCAACGTCATCAATACCGCCGGCGGTAGTGTCGATAGTAGTATCGAGGGGAATTTTGCCAAAATCTACCACCCCGTCTGTATCAAGGCTGATGGAAATAGCAGCGGCCTCAGTGTAGGTGACGTCCAGGTATAAAGCGGCTAAGTAACAAGTTCTACTATCTTGCTGAACTTGTATCGATAATTCTAAGTTATTAGTCTGAGCTTGATCAAGATTAACAGAAATTGAAGAAGTATTAAACCAAGCGTAACTAGTACCCACTGAAAATCTGTCCTTAGCTAATTGAGTAGTGCCTGAATAAAGAGTCCAGTGAAAAGCAGTATTTGTCGAAGTGCAACTGGTGTATAATCGAACAGTAATGGAGGAAGTGCTCAAAACATTACTAATATTTTCAAAGCTATAGCGGTCAACCAGGGTATTATTGCTGTTATTGTGGACGTGGGAATTAGTGTCTGGAGCGGTGGGTTGAGTAACAATTTTGTTAATGGCGCCATAATTGGTGGCGCTATTAACTGGTGTCCATTGCGCACTGATATTTCCATCTGGCCTGATAATAGCATTGGCGGCAAAAACATCATTACTTGAGAAAATTAGCTCAAAAAGAGCGAAAAAAAACAGCCACAGAGTGATGCTGAGCAGGCGCTTCATAATGCCATTATAGCTCTTGAGCAGGTATCTGTTCAAACCCGACTGTTTGCGGCAGCGACAAGGATTCATTATTGATTTCTGAGTTTTCGCAGCTTGGCTGAGTTGTACCGGTGGCCAATTCCAGAATTGCCAAATAACCAGCCGGCAATTGAGCAGTGATGGCATGTTGCCTAAAAATCGCGGCATTTCTGGTTTCAAACCGGAAACCTTTGGTGCCACCTTCTTCCCAAACATAAACAAGGTTTTGGTTTTTCAAGAGCTTGTAAGTTTTGGCGGTTTTCGTATCTGCCAGGGTGAGGAGTTGTTTGTCCGGTTTGATGAGTGCGGTAGAGATATTGAGCGCACTTTGCGGCCATTGGCAAAGTTTTGATTCCGTGGTGGTGAGAGCAGCGTTGAAGGTGAGGTTAGGAGCCGGAGTTGGTATAGAAGGCGTAGGAGTAGAATTGGTTGCTGTTTCTCCCCAAGACATTTCTCCCAATAAAGTCCCGCTTTCGGTAGCTGCTGAATTAGTGGCAACGGTTTCAGGAGGCATGGTGACAGCTTCCGACCCAGGCGGTCTGGGAATGACACCAGATACAGTCAAAGGTTGAGGTTTATTTTTCTCACTCATAAATTCCAAAACAAACTTGAGGTTGAAGGCCAAATTTACCAAGCTGATGATGAGAATTAAAACCACCAAATACCCAAGCCAGTTCTTATTTTGCATAAATCTCATCATTTTAGCCTAACAGCGACTGCTTGATTTTTCTATACTTGACGCGCTATTAATATTTAGTCTACTATTAGAACAGTGCTGCAAAAAATATAGCAAAGAATTGTAAAAAGGGAAAATGCTAAACCTGCTCAAACACCCTGCAATATCATATTTATGCAGCTCCATACTAGTATTATTCATTTCTGCCCAAGGCATTGATGCCCAGGTTACGGATAGTGTAACCGCTACTGTCACTCCGGCCAATATCGCGCTTTCTGTAGATCCCGGTACGGTCACTTATGGGTATGTAAGCCTCAATAGCAGCGCCAACACTACTGCTAGTGGTGTTAACCAAACTCAAACCATCAATAATGATGGTAATGTTGACTTAGATTTTGATATTACCGGCACTAATTCCGATGATTGGACTATAGGTCTTACTCAAGGAGCCGATATTTATAAACACGAATTTTGTGTTACCGACTGTGATTCGTCTCCGACCTGGACTGCTTTTACCACAAGTTATGTTTCCGTTGCCACTGATGTAGAATCTGAAGGTTCTCAAGATTTTGACCTGAGAATCACTCTGCCCACGACAACGACAAGCTATGACCAGCAGAACGTTAATGTGACTGTTCGCGCAACCGAGTCTTCATAAAAAAGTAGTAATTGGCAGTATTCCTGGGTTATGATAAATTCAAGCCATGATTCGTAAACTTTCTCTACTGCCGATTTTTCTGATTCTTCTGGCAATTTTTTCCATAATGAACCAAACTTTTGCTCGGGTGGGGGTGGGTATTGGTACCGGTAGAATCGTGGTTGATGAAATTTTGAAACCTGGAATGGTTTACCAACTACCTCCCTTAAGTGTGGTTAATACTGGTGATGAACCGGCTCCTTATAGTGTCGGAGTTAGTTTTCATCAAGACCAAACTCAGAAAATGCCGGCTGAAGAGTGGTTTGTTTTTTCACCCCATGATTTTCAATTAGATCCGGGAGGCTCGCAAACGGTTGAAGTGACTTTGCGCTTGCCTCTCGCTACCGAACCAGGAGAATACTTTGCCTATCTGCAAGCTTTTCCCAATTTGCAATCTGAAGGTGGAGCCACCCTGATTGGGATTGCCGCTGCTGCCAAGTTAGAATTTACCGTAGAGCCAGCCAACATGTTGGCAGGAATTTATTATCGCCTCCTTTTCTTCTGGCGTCAGTATCAACCCTGGACAGCCATAGCTTTAGCTGGTTTAGCTTTTATGCTATTTGCAGCGATATTTAGGAGGTTATTCAGCTTTGAACTCAATGTAAAAAAGAGGAAGCCTGTAAATGAATGATAAAGTTTATCGCCCTTATTCTATATTTGGTGGTTTTTCTGCTTTTCCGAGCTGATAACCACATTTTGGCTCAATCAGCTCCTGAAGATTCTGCGGTAAATGCCACTGTCCGGATTAGTATTTGTGGCAACAATATTATTGAAGGCGTTGAAAACTGCGAAGGAGGAGATTTGAACGGGCAAACTTGCGAAACTCAGGGTTATGGTGGTGGCGAGTTGGTGTGTGACATCGCTTGCTCTTTTGATTATTCTGATTGTTTACCACCTACTCCCACGCCCACACCCACTCCTACGCCCTCAGCCACCCCAACCACCACTCCCACTCCCACGCCGCCAGTTAGTCCCGCTCCAACTCCCACCCCCACGCCCACCCCTGGCTCGGCTCAAGAAATTTTGGAA
>CAZESB010000020.1:0-10444 GCA_964515115.1 uncultured Pseudomonadales bacterium
GCTTGAGTAATGGATTTGTTTGAAAGCCCGGCTGAAGTGAGGAGTAATTTCATAATTCTATTCTTCTGTCGAAATTTCTGGCATGTCTATCTAAAAAATACCTGAAAGCCAGCCTTTTTGCTACTTCTCCATCGGCGGTCAAAACGTGATTGCTGGTGGGTAAAATAATAATTTCAGCCTTGGTAAGCTGTTTGTATACCGCCCAAGCTTGTTCGGCGGGACAGAGCGCGTCGTATCTGCCGTGCACAATGATCGAGGGAATGTGTTTAATAGCGCCGATATTTTTGAGCAGTTGGTCGGGTTGGAGAAAAAAATTATTGGCTTCGTAATGCAGAAAGATTTTCACTGCTGCGATCTCTTCATCGCTCACTTCTTCCGGATCGGTGAAGTGCAAATCCGCTTGAGCATTCATTAAATTGCCTTCCCAGTTGTTGACTCCGGCGGTGATTGCTTTTATTTCTTCGAGCGAAGCCGCTTTCATTTTTTTCAACAGAACTTCAGCGGCATTAACCGGAGTAGCATCATATTTGTTCAGAAATTCAATTTGTTTTTCCCGCAAATCCGGAAACATTCTCTCAATGCCGTTATCTTGGGTAGAGGCCCAGGCCGCATCTTTCGGGCGAGCCAAAAAAATACCCCTCATTAACAGTCCGCGTACTTGCTCCGGGTGTTCCTGAGCATAGGCGAGTGCCAGAGTTGATCCCCAACTTCCTCCGGCCACAAACCATTTTTTGATCTTGAGCTTGATTCGCAATCGCTCCATGTCCGCGATGAGATCTTGCAAAGTATTGTTGCTGATTTCACCAAGCGGCAAACTTTCACCGCAGCCTCTTTGATCAAATGTCACAACTTGATACTTGGAGAGATCGTAAATCTTAACGTGTTTTGGTTTTGATTTCGAGCCCGGACCGCCATGTAGGGTCACGATAACCTCGCCTTGCGGATTGCCATATTGAGCGTAGAAAACCTTGTGGCCTGCTTGTTTGGGTAGATAGCCGGTGTTGGTGGGTAAAAGTTTTTTCATTTGAGATTTCAAAATATTTGTAAAATTAACTCAGCGCAATTTTTTCTGCCTCTTTTGTACGCGTCTCATAAATCACGAAACTGGGTATGCCAGTGACGTAACCCTGAATTTCGCCGGGATTGAGGAGCAAGCAAGCACCAACTATTTCTTGGTGATATTCGTGAGTATGACCAAAAATGCAAAGATCAAATTCGCCGGATTTAGCAGCTAATTCCGCAATTTTAGGATAGTGATTCATAAAAATCCGTACTCCATCAACGGTGTCTTCATAGATATCACCGCAAAGTTCCAATTTGTCCGAAGTATCCATTTTTCTGGTCATAGCAACTCGTTCCGCCTCATTATTGCCCCAAACAAATTTAACTTTGCCTTGGAATTTTTCCAGGACCGCGCACCCTGGCGGAGCGATAAGATCTCCGGCAAAAAGGAGTAACTCGCAACCGGCTTCATTGGCCAGCGTGATTGCTTTCTCTAAATTGTCCCACTGGTCGTGACTGTCGCTCATGATGGCAATTTTCATATGTTTATTTTAGCAAACTGTATTGATTTGCGGCTAAAGAGTTGGGCAATTTGGCTTATTTTCCTTTCATCAACCCAAGAGCGCTAAACTTAGTTTTAAAGCCAATATTTTCATAAAATTGATGGGGATATGATCCTCCTTCTGTCGCCAAAGCATGAGCTTGATTGCCATTAGCAACCGATTGCCTGACACAAAACAGAGAAGCCATTTTGCCAAAGCCCTCACCCCTCACTTCCCGCAGCGATCCCACATTGGAAATGTACCCAATGCCGGCAAAATTAGTTAGGGAAGAAACCGCCACCGGAATTTTTCCCTTGTAAACAATAAAGTATTCGATTTTCCCGGACTGAGCATGCCTCAGCCACGAATCGCGAGCAGTTTTTAAATAGTTACCCAGTTCGCCGTAAGGATTTTGCGGGTCGTCTTTTTGATAACACCGATCAAAAGTTTCTAAAAATATTTTTAATTGTGCCTTGGTTGATACTTTGCTGATTGAATCAAAACGACTGGCATCTATCCCCTCGCCAGAGTGAAACAACCACTGATCTTCCCAGGTTTTCTGGTAACCGCGGGTGGTAAAGAATTTTGTTAATGGCCTGAGATTGTTGCTGTTTTCAAAATAGATTGCCGGCTTTCTGTCCAAGCTGACCAGTTCTTTTTCAATGGTCATCAACTCCCGATCAGAAATTTTTTTGTCCACTAGCGCATGATTGAAAAAGTGGGAATCGTCTTTTTCGCACCAAGTAATCGAGGCAAAATTAAGATCAATTAACTTGTTGCAAGTGATGCCATATTGGAGATGTTGATAATTTTGCAAGAAAATTTGATTTTTCATAGCTGGCGGCTACCGCTGTGTTCGTGATAGCAATGGCAGTAACACTTGCAGGGTGTGTATCAAATTATAGCAGAATAATTTGCTGGAACTAATAGATATCAAGCCTTGGAAAAGTTCTCTTTGTAATTAAATATAAAAAAAATTAATCTTGACAATTGTGTCATTTATGGCACAATAACTCTCAGTGAGGAAACAAATTATTTTTGACAAGAGAGCTCGTAAAGAACTTGGCAAGTTTTCTCGCGTGGTTAGAAATAAATTTATAGCTCTCTTGGAAGTTTTAGAAGAAACTGGTGTACTGGAAGAACCATTTGCAAAAAAAATACACCATAAAAAAGGATTATTTGAAATCAGGGTGAAACACAGAGGACAGTATCGCGTAATCTATGCATATTTACTAAAAAATCAAATAATAGTTCTTAGTGCGTTTCAAAAAAAGATGCAGAAAACGCCGCTTAAAGAAATAGATAAAGCTATTAAAAGATTGGATAATTTGATAAAAGGAGGATGATGACCAAAAAAACTGTCACTTTTCAAGAAATAAAGAAAGATTTAACTGCTGATGATCGGAAAGCGATTGAGCTTGAAAAAAAGTACTATCATCTGGTTGTTTCCCTGCGAAAAATGAGAGAATCGCTCGGATTAACTCAAGAACAGCTGGCATCAAAATCCAATATCCCGAGAACGACTATCAGTAAGGTTGAATCTGGCAATCGAAATGTAACCATAGATGTTTTAATGACCCTGGCCAAAGCGATGAACAAAAATTTAGTGCTGCAGTTGAATTAAAGTGCCCGTTATCTTCAGCACGTGCAGCGTGTGCAATTTTTACCCAAACTTAATCTGCTTTCACTCAAACCCGTACCATCCCCCGGAATCCCCGAGCAGAATAAAAAGACTCCGCTCCGTTGTGATAAACAAAAACCTGATTGTAGCGCCGGTCGCAGAAAAGAGCTCCGCCCAGCTTGCGAATTCCGGCTGGAGTTTTTATCCAACTTGAGGTAGTGGTATCAAACTTACCCAGTTGCTGAAGTTCTCGGTACTGATCTTCATCCAGCAGCTCAATACCCATAGCTGCAGCTAATTCAACAGCGTTTCCGCCTGGATGGACTCCTTTCTTTTGGCGCAATGCTTCACCCTCCGCGTCATAACAGATACTGCGGCGATTGGGGCTTTGCTCAGAACAATCACAAAAAATGTATTCGTCCCGCTTTTGATCATAGCCAATTACATCTGGCTCCCCGCCAGTACTTTCCATGGCATTGAGGGATTGCAATTTTTGCTTATTTTTTTCTAATTTCGCCTGGATTTTGCTCCATTCCAATCCTTTGTGCCGACTCGTATTTTCCTCAAAGCGAGCTTTAAGCTGCGAGAGCAACTGCTCTGTCTTTTTCGCAGACAGCTCTAAATTGACTGGGACTTTTGGAATCGGTTTGCCATTTCCTTTGGGCATAATATTAATTTCCTTTACAGACTACATTTTACTGGGTTTTGCAAACTTAGGAAAGTTGCCAAACAACCTTTTACCGAATAACAATAATTATATATTGACAAACAATAAATTATTAGCCAAAATACTACCAATACAAGCAGTACAAAAAACGAAGCACTTTTATGAAACGTGGCTCAACCGTTTTTTTAAAAATAGTGATTGTACTGATCGGCCTGGCAGTTCTTGCCGGCTTGATCGGACTGCCGCTCCTTGAAGGCCGGAATGCTAACGCCGATCTAGTTAGTATTTACTTCAAGGACCCGCTCTTGGCGTATGTCTATGTGGCTTCTCTGCCCTTTTTTATGGCGCTGCAGCAAGCTTTTAAGCTCTTAGGGCACATTGAGCGGAACCAAACTTTCTCGCCAATTGCCGTCAAAACACTGCGGAATATTAAGTACTGCGCCACGGCTCTGATTGGTTTTGGCACCGTGAGCATGCCTCTTTTCTATTACTGGGCGCAAGAAGAAGACGCGCCGGGAATTATTGTCATCGGACTGGTGATGCTGTTTGCTTGCCTGGTGATTGCCACGGCGGCGGCGGTTTTTGAACGACTTTTGCAAAACGCAGTTGATATCAAGGCAGAAAACGACCTAACCATTTGAGGAACAATAATGTCAATTATTATCAATATCGACGTCATGTTGGCTAAGAGAAAAATGAGCGTCACTCAGTTGGCGGAAAAGGTCGGCATTACCCTGGCTAATTTGTCTATTTTGAAAAATGGCAAAGCCAAGGCAATTCGGCTGTCAACACTTGAGGCAATTTGCAAGGCACTTGATTGCCAACCTGGGGATATTTTGGAGTATCGGGGTAAGAACTAAACCTCTCCCAATAATTTTTTCATCGTTGCATGAAGCTGAGAATCAAACCTAAATCTTGGACCCCACTTACTTCTTGCGCTCACGTCCTGGCCAGCAAACTGGACAAGGACCGCTGCCTCGATACTCATGGCCGCGGCTGCAAATTTTGATTTCTGCCGCCTTGTCGTCCACGCCCACCAAATGTTCCTCAACCCGATACCGCACAAATTTTTTAATCAAATCAAAAGGGATGGGTTGGTTCGGATAAGTGAAACTTGGCTCCCCGAGCCAAGGTATCAAATAATATCATCAATTAAGAGGTTGCTGGAAGTAGTACAAGCAGTTGGTGCATGTGGAGACATGGATTTGTATAGGTTGAAGCCAGTGGTTTAGTTCTTAACGCTGTGGGTTAACCTTAAAACAGATTGATGACTGACTAGTAAACCCAAGTGTAATTAAGATTTGTGTAGGATGAATTAAGGTTAAATTAATTTGTTAAACTATTTTTTAGCAATGGTGTAAATCACCATATCACTTGCAGAGTCTGGATCCTTAGACTCCGTTTGAAATTGATAATCAATTTCAAACCCAGCATCTTTAAGAAACTTCGCTAACCGTTCTTTAGTGAAAAAGTTGAAGAACATCTTTTCGGTCGGCAAGAAAGGCTCATCAATAACTTTGTCTGCCTCTCCTTTTTGAGCAATTACTTCAATATATCCGCCAGGTTTGAGGATTTTATAAAAGCCATCTAAAGTTTTAGGAATGTCCTCAGAAGGTATATGAATTAGAGAATAAGCTACTAATAGCCCATCAAACTCTGCGTTACCAAATGGTAGGTCTCTCATGTCAGCATGATGGAAATTACCATTAGGTACCATTTTTCTAGCGGTAGCTAGCATCTCGTGAGAGTAATCAACTCCAATCACCCTAAAACCTTTATCCATTATGTACTTAGTAAACTGCCCTGGACCCGAACCCACATCGAGAATGTGGGCCCTCTCAGCAAGCTTTTCTAAAAATTTGTCAATAAAAGGTGTGTCGGTTAAATCGTTGAAGTATTGCTTAGTATAAATATCAGCAATTTTCTCATAAGTTGAAACTGCAAGTTTGCTCTTATCATCTATTGGCTTTGATAAAAATTTCTCGACTTCTGCCATGACTCTGTTGCACTCTTCCTGTGATTTTCTAAAGTCGTGACCCATGTTTGGTTGTCTTACTACATAAGGATTATTGGCATTGGCGACAATTCGCTCTGTATCTGATGGGGGAATACTTTTATCATCCAATCCGATGAAAATCATGATTGGCTTGTGAATACTCTTTACTTCTTCTGCTGCCGAGTATTGCAATCCATCCTCTACAAATGAATAAGGGACATCAAAAGCCCTATACTGATCTGGATTGCCTGGAAGCTCTCTCTCGGAATGCCTAGGTTGATTTTCTTCCCATCGCAAAGATGGTCCAATTCTATCTGGCGGTGGACATAGCGACACGATTTTTGTTACTTCTGGGATTCGACTACCAGCTATGATTGATGTAAACCCACCCAAGCTGTGTCCTATTAAAACAACCTCTTCTGGTTTTTCATTTGTGTATGCTTCTACTCGCTGTCTAACCTGCCTAATGTAATTCGTAATAGAATAATTGTCTACATCTCCTGTTTCCCACAGGTTACATGGATCTAGTCGCTCAACAGTGTAGCCAAGTTCAGTCAACCGTTTTTCAAAGGTTTTCATATGTAGATAGTCTGGTGAGTCTAAGTATCCTGGTAAGAGTAGTGCAAGTTTCATACTAATGTTAATCTTTGATTGAGTTAGGTATTATTTTGTTGCTCCAATATGGATGTTTGAATGGCCATTCTTCTGCTAACCAACCCTTTATTGCTTCATATAATTCTTCGTAAAGTCCTTGATCATAAGCACTTTGAGTTACCCAGAAGCTAACATCAACATCCGTTTCTTTTTCAGCCTCTCCACGAAACCCAGCAGGATAGAGGTAAAAACAACCTAGACATTCTGATTCATCTGGATTCATTACGGTGTATGCAAATGATGATCTATGTTCAAACTCACGCTGATGCCAAGCTAAATCAATCATATCCTCTTCAAATGACAAATCTTTTGTTGGCCAGCTCCCGCCTCGGGTATTACGAATTAGTTCAATGCTGGACATTACCGCAATGTAATCCAAGTAAGTGTCACTGGCACAAAGTTTACGAGCAATAAACTTGGTATTAGTTAACTGCGTTGGTACTTGAAATGATTCGGGAACGAGTTCTGCTGTCATAAGTATATTTTAACCCATGACTGAGTGTTTTAGTTTGTCAACTGTGTTGCCAAGAGCTCCCCGAGCCAAGGAATCAAATAATAGAGTGTATAAAAGGGTTATTGGATGCAGTGCAAGCCGTTGGTGCGTGCGGAGACTTAGATTTGTATAGATTGAAGCCGGTGGTTTAGTTCTTAACGCTGTGGGTTAACCTTAAAACAGATTAGTTGTGGGTTAATAAATCCAAGTGTAATTAAGATTTATGTAGGGTGAATTAAGGTTAATTTGGATAGTTACTTTCCGTAAATAGTGACATACTCACCCTCATTAAGCACAATAATCGGCTCAACACTATCAAGTAGCTTGAGTTTCATTTCTTTCTCTCCTTCAATATCCCAATGACACAAAGTTTGGATAGGTAGTAATCCTACTCCATGGTGTTTGGTGGCTAAGTCCCGACTATCGGAAGATAATACATAACCTTCTGATGCCAAAAATGCACCCATTGAGCTGCCTGCATAGATTTTGCCATATAGTTTTGTTTTGAGTTCAGTAAGGTCTTTGTAGTAAGGCTCAATCAATTCGGCATCACCACCAGCTACATAGAGAACATCGTAATCTTTAATTGTTGAAAATAAATCGGCGACATCTTCAACTACATAAAAGGACACCTGTTTCTTAGTGTTGTTCTTAATTTTCGCAGTATCTCTTGTAGTCAATTTTTGCCACTCATCTTTTTTTCTGGACCAGTAGCAAAGTAAAATTTTAACCACATCTTTGTCGACTAGCTCTGTAAATTGAGCAAAAAATCTATCATTTCCTGGTAAGTCTTTGGATGTTGCTCCACCGTGGAGTAGGTAGGTTGTCATAGTCTGTTCTTTTCTTCAATTAGCTTTAACAAAAATGGAAACTCCCGATACTCTTCTCCAAAAGATCCTACACTAAAATGTTTTTGACCTTTTTTAACAATTAACTTACCATCAAGTTTTTCGGCTATGAATTCTGCGTGCTCAAGCGGACAGTATGGATCATCGTCAGAGTGAATAAATATAAACCGCTTAGCTTTATTTTTGATCTTCTCATAGTCAAATGGCTTAACAAATAAATCTTTGAGGGCATCCCATTTTAGATCATTTCTGAATGCACCAACCAAATAGCAGGTATCAACTTTCACATCGTCAGGCAATGTTTGCAACAAGCCTAAAATTGCCACAGCACCTGATGAATGCCCGACTAGAATTGATTCCTCATTAAACTGCCAGTCCTTGTTAGCAAAAAGATAATCGTTATACCGATCAATGTTTGGTTTTTCTGCATGCGGTAAGTCTGGAACCCAAACTTTCCAACCCTTATTCTCCAGTTCTACTTTCAACCAGTTAAACCAGTTTTCTTTTGAATGACCGTCTGTGCCATGAAGGATGAGTGCATTTTTCATAAAAACTTCTCGATTTCTGCCATGACTATGTTGCACTCTTCCTGTGATTTTCTAAAGTCGTGACCCATGTTTGGTTGTCTTACTACATGCGGATTATTGGCATTGGCAACAATTCGCTCTGTTAATTCAGGAGGCACTACTTCATCATCCAAAGCAATAAAGATCATTAGTGGTTTAGTAATTTGCTTAACTTCTTCTTTTGCCGAGTATTGCAACCCATCCTTGGCAAAAGCGTAAGGCACATCGAATGAACGAAATTTAGAAGGATCATCTGGCAGATCTCGCTCGGAGTGCCTAAAGCCAGCACCTTGCCATTCTTTTTCTGAACCATATCTATCTGGCGGTGGACAGAGGGATACAATCTTAGTCACCTCCGCAATTCGACTCCCAGCAATAATAGAGGTAAAACCACCCATGCTATGACCAATTAAAACCACTTCTTCTGGGTTTTCATTTTGGTATGCTTCGACTCGCTCTCGGATCTGCTGAATAAAATTGGTAATGGTGTAATTATTTACATCACCAGTTTCCCATAGATTGCATGGATCTAGTCGCTCAACAGTGTAGCCAAGTTCGGTTAGCCTTTTCTCAAAGATCTTCATATGTAGATAATCTGGGGAGTCTAAGTATCCTGGTAAGAGTAGTGCAAGTTTCATACTAATTTCTCCAACTCGGCCATGAGCTTGTCACTGATAGTTATCTGATCTGCCTGTAGGTTCTTGTTACGCTTCAAGTATGACTGCTCACCTGGGAAGTAAATTTCTTTTACTCCTTGTGCCTTAGGAGCCGATTTCAATTCATCAATCGCTTTTTGCACATCACTCTTAAAGTCGTTGATGTCTCTAAATATGGATGGATCAATAAGCATGTAAAAAGATCCCCAGCCACCATCAACTGCACCACCAACTCGTGAATTTGTGAGAGCACCACCAAGCAATTCAACAATAAAAGCTAATCCCGATCCTTTATGACCGGCAAATGGCAGAATACCACCTTCCATTGCCTTGGCAGGATCAACTGTCAAATTGCCTTCTCCATCAATTGCCACACCTTCCTTGATGGTTCTGCCCTCGGTTTTAGCAACCATTAGATCACCCCAGGTAGTTTGGGAAGAAGCCATGTCAAGAATTACTGGAGCAGATGTAGAAGGCACACTAATAGTAAGTGGGTTGGTTCCCCACAGGTCTTTAGTTGCCCCGAATGGAACTAATCCACCTTGGGAGTTATGGAAGCTAATAAACACTAAATCTTTTTCAGCAGCCCGGCGAGCATAATCGCCAATGTAGCCAGAAGCATAAGCCAAGTCTTTAATGCCAACAGCCAAGATGCCTGACTGATTTACTTTTTCAAAGGCAGTATATAGTGATTTATAAATGGCATAAAAACCTGGCTTGTATTTTGCGTTGAAGTGAATTGAAGCAGAACGCTCACTAATAATTTCGATGTCTTCATCAATCACTTTAATACTACCTGTACCTACGAGACGAGCTATAGCTGGCAATCTCACTAGTCCGTGCGTCTTTTTTTCAACCAATTCGGCTTCAATTAAGTTTTGGGTAATGAGCTCAGCTTCCTCGGTTCTAAACCCAAGTTTAGTAAGAATTTTGTTTGAAAGGTCTTTGGCTTGTGAAATGGTCATAACTATATTTTAACTTAAAACTACATGATTTGACTGTTAAATTTTTGGGCGTACGGTTTACCGTTTGTTACTTTAATCAACGCTGTGGGTTAACCTTAAAACAGATTAGCTTGCAGTAGCGATAACCGTAATAATCAACAGTCGGGTGAAACTGAAATAAGGTTAGCCTTACAGGCTTGAATTCTAAATTCCTTACCGTTCAATAAACACATCAAACTTTCCGACTCCGACACATGATCCATCCTTAATTAAATAGCACTCAATCCAATGTTGCCCGATGTATTCGGTGTGTTCAATTCTGTAGCATGTTTGTTGGTAGCAGTCATCAAACTTGAAGCCGCGCCAACCTGAGATTCGATTTTTTTCCAAGGCATCAGTCCCAGTGTTAACAATCAACCATTTAATTTCGTCATACGCTATGCCATTCATCACTG
>CAZESB010000021.1:0-8869 GCA_964515115.1 uncultured Pseudomonadales bacterium
TCGCCGACGCTGGTAAGAGCGGCGCCATTACCGTGGCTACTAATATTGCCGGGCGGGGTGTGGACATTGTCCTGGGTGGTTCTAAACCGGAAATTAAAGATTTTAGAAAAGAAAAACCTTCGAATCGCCAGCAGGTGAGTAAGGCGCTGCAGGATAAAATTGAAAAGTTGAACTTGAGATTGCCGCCCTCGCTTAATCCCAACAATTATGAAATAGAAAAGTATGCCCAGGCGCTGGCAGACTGGCGGCGAGCGCATGAGGCAGTAGTGGCGGCCGGCGGTTTGCATATCATCGGTACCGAACGTCACGAATCTCGGCGGATAGACAACCAGCTCAGAGGCCGCGCCGGCCGCCAAGGTGACCCTGGCTCTTCGCAATTTTTCGTTTCACTTGAAGATGAAATTATGCGCATTTTTGGCGGTGAGCAAATTGCCAAAATCATGGACATGCTCAAAATTGATGAAAATCAGCCTATCGATCACGGCATGGTGGGTAAATCCATCGAATCCGCTCAGGTTAAAGTAGAAGGTTTCTTTTTTGACCAACGCAAGCGCCTGGTGGAATATGACGACGTCATGAACAAACAGCGGGAGATCATTTACGATCGTCGTCGTCGCTTGCTTGAACAGGCTTCAATTGCGGAAAAGGGGGAAGAAGCAGAAGAAAACAAGGATCGTTTCAACGGCGAAACTCTGCATGACCAAGTAATTGGCTATATCCGAGACGAAGTCAATTCTGTCGTTAATTTGCACGCACCGGTGGAATACTCAGATCAAGAATACGACACTTTGGTAAATGAGTTCAACAAACTGATTCCTTTCGACCAAACTTCACAAAATCAACTGACTAAAGAGATCAGTAAGTTGACTGATCCAGACCAAATCAGAGAGCGACTGACTGAGATTGCTTTGAAAACTTACCAATCAAAAGAAAAAGTACTTGGCAGTGAGCAAACGCGCGCGCTGGAAAGAATTGTCACCCTTTCTACTTTAGATGAAAAATGGATGGATCACCTTGATGCCATGGATTCGCTTCGGCAGGGTATTTGGCTCAGGGGTGATAAGCGTACGGCTTTAAGTGAGTACCGCAAAGAAGCTTATGCCATGTTTGAGGAGTTGATTAATTCGATTGAAGCCACCATCGCTAATCGGTTGTACCGGGCGCAATTGGCAGCTCCGCCACCTCAGATGGATATTCTAGACCAAGCAGTAGAACAGAAAGAGGAGGTAGGAGGCGGCAGCCTGGCTGAAGAAATCGAGGCCGTGGCTCCAAAAACCGCCCCGCCGCCGCAAAACACCCAAGGCTCCGTCAACGACCTGGCTGCCGCCCTCAAAACCGCCACCATCAACCCCAGTAAACCCCAGCCGGGCATTAAAAAAGAAAAAATTAGGCGCAACGACCCCTGTCCGTGCGGCTCCGGCCTGAAGTACAAAAAGTGCGGTCTCATAGACGCGCCAGAGCATCGAGGGTAAAATAGAATAATTATGAATTCTATGAAAATTGCTGCCGGCTCTTCAAATCCCAAATTGGCGGAGAAAATCGCCCAACAACTTAACACCAAGCTAATTGATATTGACCTGACCGATTTCCCCAACGACGAGCGGCGCATTCACATTCGCGAAGATGTTAATGGGGAAGATATTGCCGTTATTCAATCTTTCTCAAAACCGACCGACCAGCACATTCTGGAGTTTTTGCTCCTAGCCGATGCTTTTGAGCGGGCGGGCGCCAGAAATATTAATCTCGTCCTTCCCTGGATGGGTTACTCGCTGCAAGACAAAGTTTTCCGGGGAGGCGAACCCATCGCCGCCAAAGTGGTGGCCAACTTGGTTTCCACCTCCTATACCAACCGCGTTTTTCTGCTGGACCTGCACAACACCAGTACCCCTGGATTTTTCTCTATCCCCAGTCAACATCTTTCTGCCCAAAACTTGTTTGCTGATTACACCAAGGACAAAATTGATCTCAAAAATACCGTCATCGCTAGTCCTGATTTTGGCGGCCTGAAACGAGCTAGAGTTTTTGCCACCCAACTGGGCTTAGACTTAGTCAATATCGACAAACACAGGAGTTACAGCACCGGTGAAGTGACCGCTGTCGATGTTCATGGCAATGTGGAAAACAAAAACGTCATTATTCTTGACGACATCATTTTGTCCGGCAGCACCGCCATAGAAGCAGCTTCGCTGCTCAAAGCCAACGGCGCTAAAGAAGTTTACTTTTTCGCCACTCATGGCGTGTTTGTGCCGGGTTCTTTGGAAAAAATTGCCAGTTCTGATCTCGACAGGATTGTCATCACCAACTCAATTGCTCATCAGCAGCTCAGCAAGAAAATTGAAGTTCTGGATTGCAGCAGTATCTTCAGTGAAGCGCTGAAAAAATGGCTTTAACTTTAACAGTTATTAGACAATTATCACAACAAGTTACAGAAAAAAGAGGGAAAATGAGATACTCACAACTTTATACCAAAACAGAAAAATCAGCCAAAGATTTTGACTCCATCAACGCCACCTACCTCATTCAAGGCGGTTTCATTGACCAAACCATGGCCGGCGTTTACAGTTTTCTGCCGCTTGGACTAAAGGTACTCAGGAAAATTGAAAATATTGTTCGGGAAGAAATGGATAAAATCGGGGTAGAAATGATGATGCCTTCGCTTTCTCCCAAAAAACTCTGGGAAATCACGGACAGACTTGATTCTTTTGATGTGCTGATGAAAACTTCGGGCGCCAACAAGGTATCTCAGCAAACTTCTACCAAAGAATTTATTCTCAATGCCACCCACGAGGAAGTAGTCACACCTATCGCTCAAAAGTTCAACACCAGTTATAAAGATTTTCCTTTTGCTTACTACCAAATTCAAAGCAAGTTCCGCAATGAGGCCCGGGCGAAATCGGGCTTGCTCAGGGGTAGAGAGTTCAGGATGAAAGATCTCTACAGCTTTCACACTTCAGAGGCAGACTTGATGAATTACTACGAACAAACCAAAGAAGCCTACATGAACGTTTACCGGCGCCTTGGTCTGGGAGAGGATACTTATGAAGTTCGAGCCTCCGGCGGCGCTTTTACGGATAATTTCTCGCACGAGTTCCAAACCAAGTGTGAAACCGGCGAAGACTTGATTTTTCTTGATCCTCAATCAGGACTGGCTTACAACCAGGAAATTGCTCCCAGCCGCGCGCCCCAGCCTGATCAAGCCGCGGCGGATGGGCAGTTGGAAAAAGTTGAAACTAAAGGTATTACCGGCATGGACGCCTTGGTGGAATTTCTCAACGTCCCGCCGCATCAATGTGTTAAAACTTTGATTTATCAGACTGGCGGCGGCGAGTTGGTGGCTGCAGCGGTCAGGGGCGACTACGACCTTAATGAAGCAAAACTGCGCGGCATCCTCAACGCCGCCGCCATCAAACTAGCCAATCCGGCAACAGTCAAGTCTGCCACTGGTGCTGAACCGGGTTACGCCGGCCTGCTCAACTTGCCGGCAAACATCAAGCTGCTGCTGGATGATTCACTCAACGACATCAACAACTTCGAATGCGGCGCCAACGAAACCGATTTCCATTATGTTAACGTTCAGTGGGGCAGAGATTTGCAAAAACCGACAACTTTTTATGACCTTAAAACCGCTAAAGCTGGTGATTTCAATCCGGAAACCGGAGCGAAGTATGAAACTTTCCGCGGCAGCGAGGTGGGCAACATCTTTCCACTAGGCACCAAGTACAGCCAAGCCTTTGATTATACTTTCACCGATACGGACGGCCAGAAAAAAAGTGTTTACATGGGTTGTTATGGCATTGGCATCAGCAGGCTAATGGGCGTGATTGTGGAAAAATTTCATGATGAAAACGGTATCATCTGGCCGGAAAGTGTCGCTCCTTTCCAGGTACACCTGATTTCTCTTCGCGGCAGTGAGGCAATAGCGGCAGCCTTGCATGATCAACTCACCGAAGCCGGAATTGAGGTGCTTTGGGATGACCGTGATGAATCACCAGGTTCAAAGTTCGCGGTCGCGGATTTAATCGGCATTCCTTACCGGTTGGTAGTTTCCGAGCGCACCGGCGAAAAAATCGAACTCAAAAAACGGTCGGAAGCCGAAACTCAATTAGTTTCAGAAGCAGAATTGTTAAACTTGCTAACAAATCACTAAAACATGGCACCAGCATACAAAAACTTGATCTTCACCAAGCACGCGCTGGTGAGGATGAAAGACAGAAACATCACTGAGCATTCAGTCTGGCAAACTCTGCAAAAGCCGGAGCTGACCAAGCCCGAAGGCAAACCCAACACCACTCGTTTTATCAGAACCATCAACGACCGTAAATATCACGTTGTCGCTACTCATTTGCCGGAAACTCACAAAACCCTGGTCATCTCCGCCTGGGTGAGAGGTGAGGAAGATGCGGTACCAATTGCCTGGAGATTAATCACTTTACCTTTCAAATTGAGCTGGCGACTTCTAGTTTGGACCACAAAGCAAATTTTTAGCCGAAAAAAGTAGGGCAATTTTCCATTTTTAGGCAAAAATTAATCTTATATATTTATTTTTTTTCTGCCTTAAAATTAATTATATTGGCATCTATCAAGCCTTTTTAATGATGGTCTTTTTGAGTTTTTTTTATATAGTAATTGATACTACGTCCCGGTGAGGACACGCCCGCTGCAACATACCTATCTGCAAACGATACGGATGGTGCAGCGGGTTCTAATTTTGCCCGACACTTCAACTAATTGAGCAACTATTGTATACTTCTATTATGCCGGACCGTAGAAAGCTGATTGTCACTCACCACGCGCCTGATCTTGATGCTATTGGCGCTGTTTGGTTGCTTAAAAGATTTGATCCCAAAAATTACGCCGACGCCAAAGTAGCCTTTGTTGAACCCGGTGAAAGAATCAGTTTAAAAGCCGCCAGAGAATTTGGCGCCGAACTCCATGAAGTCACTCACGTCGATACCGGTCTCGGGCGTTTCGATCACCACCAACCAGACCGCGGCAAACAGTACCTTTGTGCCACTTCGCTAGTACACGACTACCTCACTTCGCTTGATCCCAACCTTAAAGACAACCGGCCACTTCAATATCTTTGCGATTACATCACCGACATTGATCATTTTGCCGAAATCAACTGGCTGGAAACCGGTACTCCCAGGGAGAGTTTTGCCATTTACAATCTTATCCGCGGCCTCGAGTTTCTGGAAATGTATGACGACGACTCTCAGCTGCATTTTGGCCTCACTTGCCTAGACAGCGCCTACGCCATTTTGGTCCAGTATTTTAAGGCTGATGAAGCGCTCGAAAAAAGAAGCAGGGCCGCTCAATATGGCTCTATCAATTGCTTGTACATTGAATCCAGAAACGATGACACTATCAAGTTGGCTCAAAAAAGAGGCTATCAGTTGGTGGTGAGAAAAGATCCCAAACAAGGACACATTAGAATTAAGGCCCGCCCCGATTCCGAAATTGACTTGGAGCCACTTTACCACGCAATTAAGAAAAAAGACCAACAAGGTAAATGGTTTTTTCATCCCAGCGGTAAAATGTTGCTCAACGGTTCCAGCAAGCACTCAAACCAACAACCTTCACCCTTAACACTCGAGGAAGTTTCTGTTATGATTAAAAACATCTATGGCAGCTAAATCTATTTTTTCTCAAATTATTGACGGTGAGATCGAGTCCAACATTTTGTACGAAGATAATGACTTTATCGTCATCAACGACATCCAGCCACAAGCGCCTGTCCATTTGCTGGTCATTACTAAAAAACCCTACCCAACTTTGGAGGCCGTCAGCCCTGAAGATACCAAACTGCACGCTGGCCTATTACAAGTCGCTAGAAAAATGGCCAAAAAACAAGGTATAGCCGACAACTACAAACTAGTGATGAACGTAGGTAAGCAAATGCAAGCAGTGTACCATATTCACTTACATGTTTTAGGAGGCTGGAAAAACATTGATGCAGCTGTGGTTGCCGGCAAGGTTAGTAAATAAACTCTCAAAACACCTGGTATGCTATAATACCGGTTCATCTATTACTAAGACAGTGAAAAATTAAACAATCAGGAAAGGGGGTGTCATCTATGCCAATCGTAGTTAAAGCAGGACCTAGTGACAATACTAATGATGTCATTAAAGAATTTAAAAAAGAAGCTTCAAACACTAATATTGTTGAGCGCGCTCGCAACCGGCGTTATTTTATAAAACCCTCTCAATTGAGAGCGCAAAAGAAAACAGAAATGAGGCGTTTGAAAAAACGCGCTCGCTCACTCAAAAATCAGAAAAACGTTACTGACGCTTCCTTGCAAAGAATTCATGAGCGTTTGAACAATCAGTAGTGGCAGCTTAAAGCAACTACTTTTTCCTGGCCTTTACTTTAGCCTTGATGTTGAACTCCCACTGATCACCGTCACTGGTATCAAAGCTGGTGGAATTAGTTAGGGTGTAATAATTCAAAAGATGGTTGCTGAGAGTTTCTTCAATTTCCGCTTGCTGCTCTCTCAATTCGCCAATGCTGGCTCTCAGTTGAGTCGCTTCCGGGCTACTGTTGATCACAGTTTTCCTCTGGCTAGCTTCATTGACAACTTCTTTGGCTTTTTCCTCGGCTTCTACCAATTGTGAATCGTTTTCAAAAACATTTTTCAAACTTTCTCGTTTTTCTTTTAATTCATTTCTCAACCGACTCAGTTCCAAAGCATTGCGTTCAATAATATTTTGCAAATACTGCAGAGTATCGGCTAAATCATCAGATGCCTCCACTTCCGCAGAAAGCATTTTGTCGTCTGCTTCTTCCAGCGCTTTGGCTGCTAGGTCTTCACCTGAGTCTAGTTGGGGATCATTTGCCATAATTCCTTTCTGATAAATAATATTTCAGTCAAGTAACTAGATTCTCAATGTAGCGCAATTGTGCTTGCTTCTCAAGGAGCAAACCTCAAAATCATAACGAGTACAAAAAATTAGTCTTGAAGTAAGCCGCTCCAGAATAGATAATACAAAAGCTATGCAAAAACTTACCAAAATTGTTGCCACCATCGGTCCGGCCACCGAAACCGAAGAAATTATTGAAAATCTGATTAGGGCCGGAATGAATGTGGCTAGGTTTAACACCAAGCATGGCACCCCTGAATGGCATGCTGAAAGAATGCAACGGGTGAGAAATATAGCCGAAAGAATGGGTGTGCCGGTGGGTTTGTTGCTTGATCTTCAAGGGCCGGAAATTCGCATTACTATTCCCGGCGGAGAAACTTTTAAAGTTGAAGTTGGCCAAGAAGTGGTTTTTACCGCTAATGAAAATTCTGATGAGACCCAGTCACCTATCATTCCCCAAATTGTCATTGATGCTTTGAATGAAGGCAATAAAATCCTGATTGATGACGGCCTGGGTGAGTTTGTAGTCACTCATAAAGCTGGCAGCCAACTCTATGCCAGAGCCCTTAATTCTTTTCCCGTCGCCAACCGCAAAACTTTGAATACTCCGGGAGTAGTGGTTGATTTGCCCTCACTGATAGACAATGATCTGGTCCATTTGGAAAAAGCAGCTGAAAGTAAATTGGCAATTGATTATGTGGGCCTTTCATTTGTGCGCGACGCTCAGGACATTAAAATTTTGAGGGAAAAACTGAATGAGTTGGAACTTGATTCGGCTATCGTGGCCAAAATTGAAAACCAATCGGCAGTTGATCACCTGGATGAAATCATTGATATTTCTGAAGCCATTATGGTGGCCAGAGGGGATTTGGCGGTAGAAGTGCCTTTCCAGGAGCTTTCCTATTGGCAAAAAATTATCATTCGTATGTCGCGGGAGAAGGGCAAGCCTGTCATTACCGCCACCCAAATGCTTAAATCCATGGTGGATTCGCCCCGACCGACCAGAGCAGAGGTGTCTGATGTTGCTAACGCCATTTATGACGGCACCGATGCGGTGATGCTTTCCGAAGAAACTACTATCGGCCACTATCCGGTTGAGGCGGTGCAAACTCAAGCCACCATTGCTGCTTTCAACGAGCAGTTTTCTGAGCCGGTACCTTTGGATGTAATTGATGTTGACGCTGGCGCTTACATTACCCACGCCGCCATTTCTTTGATCGAAAATTCCACCCATCCCGACAACGAGCTGGAAATCAACAAAATTGTTTGCCTAACTGAAACCGGCGCCACCGCCCTCATGCTTGCCAGATTTCGCCCGCATTTGCCAATGCATGTACTCACCAGCAATCAAAAAACTTACCAAAAACTCAGTTTGGTTTATGGCGTCACGCCGTATGTGATCAATCTACCTGATGGCAGACTGGAAAGTTCGGGGGAGTTGATGCAAAAAATGCGAGAACTTGGTATAGTAGAAACAGGAGATGTAGTTTTACTGGTGCATGGCACTTTCTGGAAGAAGCCGGGACTAACCAACACTCTCTCACTGCTGGAAATCGAGTAAGCAGGAAACTGTAGTAATTATTAAGGATCAAACCAAATGAGCAACAAAAAAGGACTTTTTACCTTTTTAGCAGGTATGGCGGCAGGCGCTACAGCGCTATTTCTTTCTAAAGAAGAAAATCGCCAAAAAACTAAAGAAGCTGCTGAGGAAGCGGTTGAGTCAGCTAAGAAAAATACTCAAAAAGCTAAAAGAAAAGTGGCCACCACTGCCCGAAAAGCTAAGCGAACAGCGACTAAAACTGTGAAAACAGCCAGAAAATCGGCTGAGAAAAAAGTGGCACAAGCCAAAAAAACTGTTAAAAAAGCGGTTTAGCTCTTGCCCTCACTCAACTTTTTTTCCCGCATGGGTTATAATTGCACCTGTATTTGGTAGTGCGCCAATAGCTCAGTGGATAGAGCAACTGCCTTCTAAGCAGTAGGCCGCAGGTTCGAATCCTGCTTGGCGCAC
>CAZESB010000022.1:0-8746 GCA_964515115.1 uncultured Pseudomonadales bacterium
CGCCGACTAAACAATTTAAATAGCAGAATTTTCCACAATAACCGCACCATTTGCTTTTTAATAGCAGGGAATTCTAGCTTTAAGTGTAGAGGGGGGCGCCAAGCAATTGCTAAGCAATTACCAAGCAATATCTCAGCTTTTAATGGTGTCCCAAAATATCTACCGAATCAGCAGAATGAGGATATGGCAGATTAAGATCAAAAAGCAAATTATTCATCACCACTTGAGCGCGGAAGCAGGGCGGATAATCAGCCGAACCAGTATCAAATACCTCTTTAAAGACTCCGGGGGCTGTTTCTATTTTGCGATATATCAAGGGTTTTATCTCGGCATTAAAATAGCGCAAAACTTCATCCCAGTCTTCACGAGGAATGTCTCGTCGCATGTGCCAACTGTCAAGCGTCAAATAAACCAGTTGAGTAAAGAAATAATAAGGATCTTCCTGTGCTGGCTTAGAGAGCAAGCCTTTCTCAAGCATAAGCTGGTTTAATGTCGGCATTTTCTCTTGATTACGCAAAAGTCCGGCAAAATCATAAAAGAGACGATTAACTAAATTTCTGTTGAAATGATCTAAAATCTGCGCCCATTTTTCCGGTGGTACGTTTGGCCAAACTCCACCATCTCTCCAGAACATTTTTTCAAAAATATGATAAGTATCATTCATGTCGTTTTCAGGATGAGTGGTAAGAATTCCAGCTTCAAGAAGCAGGTTCGAAAAAGTTTCCAATGATTGAGCAACTGAGATCGGCGCGTATGGCGGATCAATAGTAATGTCTTTGGCAAATTCCTGATCATCAACCAGATATGGAATGGGAGCAATTTCTCTGATAGCGCAAGTTTTGTAGATATGCCAAGCTAAATTATTTCGGTCGTTTGGATTGAAATCTCCGGCGACATCAGAAAGGCGCTTGGTTACCAGAATGCTGGTAATTTGTTGAAACAAACTATTGTATTCATGTGGGCCTTCCGCCCGCAGCACTGCTGAATAGGCTACTCTCAGCTGTTGGGCTTCATACTCATATTGCACTAATGCGCTCTGCAAATCAGACAAAAGCTTTAATTCTTCGGTGTTATTTTCATTAAGCGCTTGTTTGAGCAAGAACGGTAGAAATTTGGGATTTCTTATTTGCTGGGAAACAAGTTTTCTTACAAAGCCTATAAAATCTTTGCCAGCTTCTTCTCGCATATACTCGACAGTGCGTCGATAGGCAAACTCCGGATTAGTGGGGATTTCAGAAACCTTGTACCAGGTGTCTGTGTAATTCAATAATTGCCATTCTTCCATTGGGTCGGTGATGCCAATTTCATGGAGCGCATCGGTGTTGCCTTCGGCAAATGGCCGCAGCCGATCGGCATGCTGCTCAAGATAAGCTGTTGCCAATTGTCTCATTTCTTCTCTGATCTGTTGGACCCTCTCACGCTCGTTGGTAGCTTCTTTGTAAGTTCGAGCTACTTCAGGAAAATTTTGTTCCAGCAAGACTGTTAAAGCGGTATTGGGATATTGGTTAAAAGCCGCCGCTCGCTCACCTGGTTCCATATCCATCATGCCGGTGGGTAAGGGCGTTTGAAAGCGGCTCCAGTCCCAGCCCTGAACTCTGGATTTCCCATTAGCCTGGTGACAGGATATCCGGCCGCCACACCAATAAAAGCTGCTGCTGCTTTGAGAAAAGTTCTGCGAGACTTTTTAAATTCTGGACTTTTTCTATCCAGGTTGGAACCTTGCTTTTCTTTTCTGGAGCGTTTTGTTTCTGTTGGCATCACTATTTATGGTATGAAAATTTGGGATTAAAAGCAATGTTAATTGATAGAATGATTCTGGTGGCGGTTAAAATCAACTAAAGTTGGCTAGAGCTTGTGCCAAGTGTAGAATCTGAACAAGTTTTAACGTCGCTTATAAAAATAAAGTAGAACGGCGAGAGTCATAACAAAAATTAAGTAGCCTACGTAAATGTTAACTTGAGGCTGATATTTAATTGTCACTTGGCCGATACCGCCAGGCACTTCCCAGGCATTTTCCCAGTTATTAGCCGGAAAGTGAGCCAATTTTTGGTTTTGATCAGTCAAAGCTTGCCAATTAACATCAAATGCCTGATGTAGCACTAGATAGCCGCCGGTTTGGCTATTAACATCTACCTCGTAGAGTCCGGAATTAAGCTTCCTAATTTTCTTAATCTCAAGCCTATTAGCAATCAGCTGTTCAGTTTCGCTAGCATTAATTCGCAAATCTATGAAATGTTTTGCTGGCAGCGGCAAATTATAAATTGTGAGATTGCTAATAATGTTTTCAGTTTGCTCAAGGCCAAAAGATTGATCGGTAATTTGCAGCCAATACAACGACTTAGGTAGAGTTGTAGCTTCATGAAGAACAAAAGTATTATCAAAACTGCCCTGACTGAGAATGTTTTCAAAAATCGGAAACTTACCTTCAATATTCTCAACATACAATTTCAAGGGTCGGCCGGAATTATTTGCTCCTTCCAACCTCAAGAAATAAGACTGATGAGAGTTGGTATTAGCCAAAATCAAGCCCAGACAATTAACTCCTCTATTTTGCGATCTTAAAACCACTTTACCGGTCTCAATTTTTTTGGAAATCCGCCCTCTATTGAGAGTATCGCAAGCTTCTACTTCACTGGCCAGCAATTCTTCATACAAAGAATTTTCGTTGTTGGGAAATTTGAGCGTAATTTTTTTTGTAGGCTGGTTAAGAGGGAGAACTTGCTTTTCAAGCAAACCGCTCCACACCGAAGAATCAAGAACGTGAGTAAGAATTTTTTCTGCCGGCACGTAATAAGCATTGTTGTCAAAATTGGCCTCAGCTTTGTCAAACAATTCCAGTTGAATGGTTTCGCCCACAATCAAATCTGAAACAAAAAATTGTTCGGAAGAGTTTCGCTGTATTTCCAAAGAGGTATTCTTAATAACCAATACCACCGTTTCCCAATTTTCCGGTACTTCAATGCTGATCGAAGGTAGATCAAAGGGGTAAAAGGTTTCCTGCTCAGTGGCGATGACGTATGGTGGATCAAACTCAATTGACAGTTTGCCCGCTTCATAAAAAGTGGTGGCGCGAGTGTGATAAAATTCACCAGACTGAAGCGCAGGAATTTCCAAAACCCCCGAAACAGCACTATCATTTTCGCTGTCCAAAACCACGTAATCTTCTTGAAAAATCGGCTTAATTTCATTGGATCCAAGCGAGTAAAAAGGCAGCCACACCCCACTCGAGTTTTCAGCATGGAGATAACTGTACTCAGCAGCATAAAGATTATCAATTTTATTTGTTGGTGAAAGTGGGTTGCTAGTGATCAAAATCTGCTCAGGCGCAGAAACGATACTGCCAGTTCCTACCAGGTTTCTCAGGTCGTAAACAGAGATAAAATCCTGTTGCCACACCGGCTCAATTTGCATTAACTTCGCAAAGTCACTGGCGCCCTCATTTTTAATGAGAGTGTTGCTTGGATTAACAATACTAGCGTCAAAAAGAATGAAATTAACTTGATACTTTTTGAGCACCAAGAGGACTCTTTCTACGTCTTTGGTTTTGAGGGCGTGGTCAATTTCTTTATAAAATGATTCATTGTACTTGCTCCAGACATCAAAATTTCTGTGCAGAATCGGCTGTTCAATGCCATACCAAATAAATCCACTACCACGATAACCCCAGGTATGAAAATCCCAGCCCCACATGGAATGAATGGGCAAAACCGCGATTCTAGCTGTCTTGGGTTGTTGAGCGAAGAACTCAAAAAGTTCTGGATAAGCCTGAGGTAGTTCTACTGAAACTCTGTCATAAATTAAATTTCCCTGAAAAATTGGCAAAACCAAGCCCATAGCTACAACAATAGCCGCTACAAAACCGATCGTTTTAGTCAGTTGATTTTTCACTGTTGCACCAAGTTTTGTGGCTACCCAACCAATACCCAGCGAGTAGCACAGCCCCAAAACCATTGACCACTTGGTAAAAGAAACCCGGAAGACTTGAGCAAAGAGCTCTGAGTTCTCGCTCAAAAGCCTGAAAGGCAGCCCCAAAATACCATTACCTCCAGTCAGCATCAAAATACTGAGCAAAAAAATGACTGCGAAAGCCACATTCCAAGCGTTCCGTTTTCTTGCCAGCGCGGCAAAAATCACTCCCAAAGCAGCGATGGCAAAAACAAAATAAGCCAGCAGTTTCACTGCCACCAGCGAGTAATAACTTCTCCAATTTTTCAACAGATAAACAACTTGGCTATTCTTGAAATCGGTGTACTCGAACCAATAACCTCTCATCAAAGCAATGTCACTCAAGCGGCCAAAACCGGAGTTCATGTAACGAGTTTCAGGCGTGGAAATCAGATTTTGCAGTGACTCCGTGGTCTGAGTGACATTGGTGGCAGTGAAATGCAAAACCGGCAGCAACCAAAAAGCATTAACCGCCAGAGTAACCGCACCCAACAAGAGCACCCTAAGTAAAAACTCTTTATTTCTTTTATGAATCACTTTGGTCAAAACAAGGATAGCCAAAATAATAGCGTAGACGACAAATAAAGTCTGGACGTGAAAAGCAGAAGTTGCCACAGCGTTGAGAAGAAAAAACTTGAGCAAGTTTTTTGCGGTTGGCTGGTCAAGATAACTGATCGCGGCCAGAATCAACCAAGGTAAAAAGCCGTAAAAACTGGAAAAAGTTTCTAGCGGCACGTAAAAATACTGGACTGTCGCCAGGTTTAAAAGATAAAATACTCCGGCTAAAAGGGCGGCAAAAGGATGTTTTTGCTTAAAAATGTAGTAGCTGAGCGCGTACACACCCAGCGGGCCCAACAGCAACATCAAGAATGTCCAGGCATACCTAACTGCACTAAGCGGTAGTAACGCCTTGATTGGAATGAGCAATATTTGGCGTGAAAGGTCTGCTGCGTGAGCCAATCCACCTTCCAGCCCCAGTCCCTGATAGTCTTGCCAGACAGCAAAAATAGCTCTTTTAATATTCAGCCCCAAATTAAGCTCCGGCACCAAATTGTCCCAACCCAATAGCCAAGTACCCGAATTGTAGTTTTGACTAACGATAATTGCCCATAAAATCACCAGAGTGAAAATGCCAAAACTTTTGGGAGTAAGGAACTTAGCAACCTTTGACTGAAATTGTTTCAACATAATATTGGGAGTTTGCCTGGAGCGAATCGCGGCGCTATCAATAATCAAGCCGCTAGAGCAAATTGATGCCGGCAAACCTGTTCAAAGTTAGTTTACCTTGATTTTTTAGCCCGCGTAAGGTGCTGTAGACAGGATAAATATATTTGGTGGGTAGCAGCGCCACCGTTATCAGTTGCGCTAGAGTAACCACCATACCCGGCAGCGTAGGCCGGTAGCGATACTTACTGATGGCCTGAATTCTGGTTTTAAAAGTCAGGAAAAAAGTTTGCTTAGGATTTTTTAGGGAAACATTTTTGCCATGAATTCTGTACTGGTGCAGCGTGTCCGGCAAATTATGGACTTCTCCGTGTTGGAAGAGTTTGAAAAGCAGTTCGACTTCTTCAGCCGAGTTATAAGTTTCGTTGTACCAAATAAAATCGCTGGGAAGTTTGGCAGTATTAACCATCAGGGTAGGCTGCTGCAAGGGAATACTGTAAAACATCATTTCCTGAATGGTTTGGTGATCGAGAGGGAAGACTTTTTTGCCAGTGCTAGCGCCCTCGTTGTCAATAATTTCACACTGAGTACCAATAGCAACTACATGGGGATTTTGCAACAGGTAGGCAACTTGTTTCTCCAGTCTGGTGGGATAAGCAATGTCGTCCGCGTCCATTCTGGCAATCAGTTGTCCTTTGGCTTGGCTGAGGGCAAGGTTGGCCGCGCCAGAAACACCTCGGTGCTTGCCGTTGCGGTAAACAGAGACATTTTGGTGTTGTTTAGCCAGTTTTTTGGCGAGTTGAAACGAGCCATCGGTGGATAGGTCATCAACAATAATCAGTTCCCAGTTTGGATAGGTTTGAACTATGATGCTTTCAACAGCTTCTTTGACGTAGGCTGCGGTATTAAAAACCGGCATGACCACAGTCACCAGCGGTTGTTTTTTGGTCTGCTTACTCATGATAGTATTATAACAAAATTATGCTGATAATCAATACTATAGGATAAGTTTGTGAGAGTGATGGGGATTTGGTGATAGGTGAGTAAGAAGGGGGTAGGAAGGCAGGGAAAGTAAGGAAGCGCCCCTCTCTTGGCGAGAGGGGCGCGATCCAAAGTTGAGATTTATTCAATGAAAGAAATGTCTTTAAGCTCCAGACATTTGGTGTAAGCAGTCACCACCGGTTCGACGATGACAATGCCATTTTCCACCTGATTGGAGGTAAAGGAGGAGATTTCCATACAGCCTTGTACCGCGTTGTGTCGAGCGACTTGCTTTTGGAGGTCAAGGTACTGCAAGCCAAGAAAAACTGCTGCCGCGGCGGTAGAAATTATTGCGATAGTGAGCAGGAGTGCGCTAAGTGTTTTCATAATATTTGTGTTTTATTACTTTGTACTGAGAGGCTAGGTCAAAACATACAACTAGAGTTATATGCTTTGAGCTAGCCGCCGGGTTTTTTAGGCCCGGCGGCTAGACGTATATCAGCTACCTGGACTAGCCCTTGCGGGCTAGTCCAGGTCTAAGGGCCTGGCGTCCGGGGGGATCTCCCCCGGCCACCAGGAGTTGATGATGCAACCCCCACAGGCGCCCGCGAAGGGCGCCTGTGGCAGATAACATCCACCACCGTCGCACACCGGGGGTGGGGAGTGCCCCACCCCCGGTGTGAAGGTGGGTACGCGATCCCAGATCGCGTACCCGTACACCTCATCCCCTTCGGAGAAGGGGATGAGGTAATCGATGCCGCTGGCGCGGCGCCGATCTGCCCATGACGTCTCGTGCGGGTCTGCCGCCCAGACCCTCACGTGGCTGACCCCTTCGGGGCAGCCATAGTGGGCCGCCTGTTCGGCGGCCCGCTCGGTCACCAGGACGGTTTTCCAACCGTCCTGGTCGACGGTCGGCAGAGTGTAGACCTCATACCGACCGTCAATAATCCTCAAGTCGGGGTAGAACCCCGACTCGAGGAGAACCAAAGCGCAACCTGACCCGCCAGCGGACAAGCCGCCAGCAGGCCAGGCGACCTCGACCCCGAAGACCAGGCTAACCTGGTCTTCGAGGACCCCGAGGTCAAATGAGCCAGCCCCCGCCTCCGGGGGCCAGCTCTGTTCTTCATCCAGAACGGGGGCGACTAAGTCGCCGCCCACGTCCTGGGGGTTAGAAGCCCCGGCTGCAGCCGGGGCCTCACTGGTGCTGGTCGCGGTCGCCTTGGGGGCGGCCGCGACCTCTTCGTCCTCCGCCGCGGGCGGCGCGGCGGAGGACTCGTCCACCCCGACCGTGGGGGTCGGGGTGGGGCTGGGGGTGGCGGCGGCAGCCGCCACCGAGCCACTTAAACTTTTTTCGGGCGCCGCGAAAAAAGCGACGCCCAGGACCGCGATCGCCAAGACGGCGACCGCGGTCCAGATTAGGTCTCTGGGCCTCATTTCTTCCTCCTTCCCAAACCGGGGGCCACCCGGCTTGGGAATTTTGAATTTTGTTGCACCCTCTCGAGCGGAGTGCAACTTTTCTACCCGCTTCCATTACTTAAAACGGACAAAAAAGTTGCACCCTACTTTTTAAGGATGAGGAGGTGAGGGCAGCACCAACTCACGTTCGTGCTCCACCTCTGGCGCTTTCGCGCCAGCACCTTTAAAACTGATATACGTCTGTTAAAGAGCCGGATCTCCGCCAATGCTCACAAGAGCCGGCAAAGCTCCAACCTTTTGCTTTCGCAAGGAAAGCATCCCTGCCCAAAACTTCCGCGGCCGCTCAGAGCTGCGAACTGCAGCAGGAGCGACTGACTTGGTGTTGAGCAAGCGGTTGCTTTCTTGACAAAAAACACTCGGCTGCTCATCACAGCGGTGGAGAGAATATTTAGGCAGTTATGTTTATCATATATTTATAAAACTATACTTTCAGTATATCATTATAAGTTATACAAGTCAATAATATAGGCTTAAATCAGGCAGTTGGAAGCCTTGGGCGCAGACACTCTTCCCAACAAAAAACTGAGCCACAGGGGACTCAGTTTTTCAAACTTAATTTCAATCTTTTAACTTGATTACTTAATTTTTCTCTTAAGAGCATATGCTCCTGCTCCAGTTGTCAAAATACCAACTACCGCCAGTGTTGACTGCAGGTCTAAACTTGTGCCAATTTCTGAAGCGTCGTGCACTTTTGCCAGTACTCGACCGCCAGCTTTAGCAACTTTCTGCTTCTGCTTGCAAACTTGCTCAGCTTTGGTTTTGCAGTTAGTAACTTGACCGTAAGCACCGGCCTCACACTCGGTTTCAACCACCTGCTTACATTCCTGTTCTTGTTTGGCCAGGACTTCATCGTTGTCCTCAGCTCTAACGTTACCGGTAGTACCAGCCACAGCAGCCAGGGCTATCAACAGAGCCAAAGTGATTTGTTTAATCTTCATAATATTCCTTTCAGCAAGGTGGGGCAGATTCTTAGCTTGAAGGTAAAATAGTTTCAAATTATTACGATTAAGAGGCATTATAAGCGCGGCATGGCCCTTTGTCAATAGTTATAGGTTTGTGAGGTAATGGTAATAGTTGAGTGAGAATCCCCTGCAATCCAAACCTCAAAATCTCCGCCTAATTTCTTCTTTGGACCGTAATATTTGGCCTTTAGCCCTTTTGTAAAGATTATCGGCTGTAT
>CAZESB010000023.1:0-8110 GCA_964515115.1 uncultured Pseudomonadales bacterium
AGTGATTGTTGTTTGACAGAAATAATTTTTAGCTCCCCACAGAAGCGTATTCGCAACTTTAGGCACTCATGGTTTCGGCTGAGTGTCTGTATAAGCTCTATTTTGTGGTCCTTGTTGCCAGAGGAGCAGGCTTGGGCTTCCATAAACAGGTCCGCCATTTTCCAAGTTAAAGAAGTGATGTCTTCACCCAGAGAGTATTTATACTGCTTGGGGAAGTTAGCGACTAAACGATACTCCGTCTTCAGGAGCTCTAGTAGCCTCAGATAGAGCGGCATGTTTTGATAGAACATCAGATGTTTATTAAAGTCCTGTGTTAGCGAACACACCTAAACCAGTTGCTATTAGTCTTGGTATTGTTGTTCGTTTTGCCATTACTCAAGTTTGTATACCAAGCATTCTGAGTATTCGTTGTATTCGTCGTGCTCGACCAGTGGTTGGCGGCACGAAATTCGCCACTGTTGCTATACCTACACGAGTGCAATTCCACCTTGCTAGGTGAGCGAATCGCCTTTAATTTTTTTTATCTTTCTCTTTCAAGAGCGGAAACATTTTGTTGTGGCTCATGAAACTCTGGCCTATATCTATGCAGAAGGTTTATCCATCATAGCAATTTGCACACAACTTTGGGTACCCTCTAATGGTATTTTTGGATTGAGCGATGTGGTAAATTGCTGATATATGTACAATGATTTGCCCGAAAAATGTATTATAAAATTGCCGAAAAATGTATTATACATCTTGAAATTTGTAGTTATGCCTGCCATACTACAGCTATGAAATATACTAAGCGGATTACTGACGATTTATTACGCGATAATTTGATATCTTTTGGTGCTGTGCAAATTACTGGTCCAAAGTTTTGCGGCAAAACCGAAACAGCTAAGCAGCAAGCTAAAAGTCAAATCAATTTCCAGACTGACCCATCGGTCGCGATTGCGATGTCCTCTGACCCGCGAGTGCTTTTAATTGGCGATACCCCAAGACTCATAGATGAGTGGCAAGATTATCCGCTGATACACAATGTTGTCCGACACGAAGTTGACGAACGCCAAGAGCGTGGCCAGTTTATTCTCACTGGCTCATCCACGCCAAATGATGAAGCGGAAACAAAACTACACTCCGGAGCTGGTCGGATTGCTCGGTTGCGCATGCGTACAATGACATGGTCAGAGCTTGGTTGGTCAGATAACTCTGTGTCGCTAGCGGATATATTGGCTGGCAAGGAGATTAAATCGTCATCAGTAGAAACTTCGTTACAAGAAATTGCTAAGCGCCTTGCTATTGGTGGTTGGCCAGAGCAAATAGATTCCACCGAAGCAATTGCCTTAAAAAAGAACCGTTCCTACGTAGATAATACTATTGAATCGGATATCAGTAGAGTGGGCGGTGTGCGCCGCGACCCAGCACGCGTGCGCAAGATTTTTGAGTCGTATGCTCGCAATGTTGCTACGTCTGCTCAAGTAAGTACAATTATTAGTGATGCGAGCAGCGAGCGTGAGGCGACTGAATTAGGGCGCTCTACTGCCACCGCCTACCTGGATGATTTGACTCGCCTGATGATTATTGATGATTTGCCAGCCTGGAATGCACACATTCGTTCTTCCGCGAAGCTGCGTGTAACCCCAAAACGTCACCTAGCCGACCCCTCATTAGCTGTTGCCGCGCTCAATTTATCATCTGAATTGCTGATTAAAGAACTCAATTACATGGGTTTTTTATTTGAGTCACTCGTGGTGCACGATTTACGAGTCTATGCCGAAGCGCTGGATGCCTCCACTTACTACTATCTCGATACTGATGGCGATGAAGTTGATGTGATTATAGAAACGAGAAATGGTAAAGTTGCTGCTTTTGAAGTGAAGCTTGGTATTGGTGCGGCTGAGGAAGCTGTTCAATCGCTCAATAAATTCAAAAACAAGCTCACTGAAAAGAAGCAGGCAGATTTGATATCGCTTAACGTCATAGTTGGCTCTGGTTATGCCTATACTAGGCCAGATGGTATCAATGTTATACCAATTGGAGCAATTGGTTTATAGCCAGCAATATACTAAATTGCAACAGTGAAAAAATGCTCGAGCATATGCATGAGAGGAAAAATTCCAGGAGTCATGCTATAATTCAATTCTTAATAAAATAAATGGTTACTTTATCCGCTGGTTACTGGCCACGCCAACTTACTGACGGCATAAGGGCATGAAAGGATACCATGGCATTGGTGAAAAACCAGAAGTCCCAGATTATCAAAGACTTCCAACTCTACGAAGGTGACACAGGTTCACCAGAGGTGCAGATTGCTTTGCTGACAGCTTCCATCCAAGAGCTGACTAAGCATTTAGGTTCCCACAAAAAAGATGATCACTCCCGCAGAGGCTTGCTGAAGCAAGTGGCCAAACGCCGCAGGCTGCTTAACTTTCTCCGTGATCGCAGTGAGGAACGCTACCGCAAGTTGCTTGACCGGCTGGGTTTAAGTAAGTAATTTCTTGGCATTCTTGAAGACTATCAGCTCGGAGTGCTGTTATTTCTTAATGCAACTCACCATTCGTCAATTGATTCAACAATATGTAAAAGAAACGGTTCAGGATGTTTCATAAATTACTTTTAAGTCTGGCTTGATATATGGCCGAATATATTTACTCATGCCTTTTTTTGTCACCAAATCAACCTCTTGGCCTAAAAGATTAGTGAGCCTGTTTTCTAAATGTGTAATTTCAATCAAACTCGGGTACTTGTGCTTCTGAAAATCGACGAGAAAATCATAGTCTGAATCCGGTCTGTGGTCTCCGCGAGCGCGGGAACCAAAAAGACCGAGATATGTAACCCCAAGCTCATCAAGCAACGACTCAAGCTCATGTTGGTAGTTTTGAAAAGGATCGTGCATTGCAGGCACAAGTATATCAAACAAATCAGGCAAACCTCAATAGCTCAAAATTAACCCGCTAGCGCCAAAGCAACCCATTTGTGGTATAATTCACAATATTAACAAGATCGTGGATGAGTGCCATAAGAGGATTCAAGAGAAGAAATACCCGAGTGGTTCTCGGTTGCAAGCTGTGCGCCCAGGCAAAATAATGCCAAAAGTGGATAACTTAGAGCTGAGAACCCCTGTTTCTTCTCCAGAATACTCTTTTTGCTCATCCTCAACCGTACTTTTGGTACGAAAGAAAGGAGAGGATGTCATATCCGACATACCCCAAAACTTATAAAAAGGAAATTGCCGTCGGTGATAAGAAAATCACCATTGAAGTGGGCAAATTTTCCGAACAGGTCAGCGCTGCCGTGCTGGCTACTTGCGGAGAAACCGTGGTGCACACTACGGTGGCTCTGGGCGGCAAGGCCAATCTGGGTTACTTCCCGCTGTCAGTAGAATTTGCTGAAAAATTGTATTCTGGTGGCATTATTAAAGGCTCTCGTTGGGTCAAACGCGACGGTCGGCCTACTGATGACACTATTTTGAAGGCGCGGGTGATTGATCGCTCTCTCAGGCCGCTTTTTCCCGAGGGCGTGACTCATGAGGTGCAGATTGTCAACACGGTTTTTTCCTATGATGGCGAAAATGATCCCGACATGCTGGGCATGATGGCTAGTGCAGTTGGTTTGGCTATTTCTGAAATTCCTTTTGCGGGTCCGATTGCCGGTTTGCGCATCGGTTACAGCAAAGAAACCGGCGAGTTCGTGATGAACCCCACCAACACTGAGCGTAAGGCCAGCGATCTGGATTTGATTGTGGCTGGTTCTGGTCAAAGCATTGTCATGGTTGAGGCTGGCGCTAACGAGGTGACTGAAGAAGTTGTGGTCGAGTCGCTGGTTCTAGCTCAGACTGAACTGGGTAAAATTTGCGCGACTATTGATGAAATTGTGGCTGAAATTGGCAAAACCAAAGTTGAGCTTATTTCTGATGAAGATCGCGAAAAAGAAGCTGCTATTGAGGCTTTGGCAGCGGAAATTCATGCCGGTTTTGCCAGCGAACTACAAGAGGTAGTTCGCCAAAAAGGTAGGCTGCAGCCGTCAAATATTGATGAATTAACTTTAAAAATCATCGAAAAACTCAACACTAAGCGCGGTGCTGACGAGCCGGTAGATGGAGGCCAAGTCAACGAAGCCCTTTACCGGTTGCAAAAAGGCTACGCTAGAGAAATGATCCTGGAAAAAGGCGAGCGGCCAGACGGGCGAAAGCCGGAAGAAATCCGCGAAATCTGGACAGAAGTGGACATTTTTCCTCGCACTCATGGCTCAGCTTTGTTCAAGCGCGGCGCTACTCAGGCCGTGACCATTACCACCCTGGGCAATCCTTCACTTGGCCAATACCTGGAAGGCATTGGCGGTGAGGAAGTGAGACACTACATTCATCACTACAACATGCCTCCTTACGCTTCTGGTGAAGCCGGCAGGTTTGGCTATCCTAAGCGCCGCGAGATTGGTCATGGCGCGCTGGCGGAGCGAGCGCTCTTGCCCATGATCCCTTCCCAGGCAGAATTCCCTTACACTATTCATTTGGTGTCTGAAATTATGAGTTCCAATGGTTCGACTTCGCAGGCCTCTGTTTGTGGCTCAACCCTGTCGCTGATGGCTGCCGGAGTGCCGCTTAAGAAGCCGGTTTCAGGTATTGCTATGGGCTTGATGAGCGACGGCGACAAGTATGTCGTTCTTTCCGATATTCAAGGTTTGGAAGACCATGTCGGTGATATGGATTTCAAGGTAGCTGGTTCTGAGGAGGGTATTACTGCCATCCAAATGGATATCAAACTTACTGGTATTTCCAGAGAAATTTTGGAAAAAGCCCTGGCGCAAGCTAAAGCCGGCCGCCTGCATATTCTCAAAGAGATGCTTAAAACTATCAGTCAGCCGCGACCGAATATTTCCGAGTATGCTCCCAAGATTGAGCAGCTGGAAATTCCTGGCGATAGAATTGGCGAGCTGATTGGGCCCGGCGGCAAGGTGATTAAGGATATCATTGAGCGCACCGGTGCTGAGATTAATGTCGAAGAAGATACTGAGAGACAAATTGGCTTGGTTAATATTTCCTCCACTGATCAAGACGCCATCAGCAACGCTGTCAGAATTATCAGTAACATGATGAGAGTGGTGGAAGTTGGCGAAGAGTTTGAAGGCGATGTGACCAGAGTGGAAAGTTACGGCGCTTTTGTTGAGTATCTGCCTGGCAGGGAAGGCCTGGTTCATGTTTCCCGAATGTCTGCCGAGTATGTCGCTGATGCCAACGATATCGTGTCGGTGGGTGACACCGTGACGGTTAGAATTGCTGAAATTAAAGAGGACGGCAAAATTGGTCTTTCGATGTTGACAGCCGAGCAAGAAGCTGCGGCTAAAAACAATACCAGAGAAAGTCGCGGGCAGAGGCCGTTTAGAGGCGGCGACCGTGGCCGGGGCGGTGATAGAAATCGCGGCCGAGATGGTAGAGGCAACGACCGCCGAGGTGGCGACCGAAACCGTGGCTATAACAGGGGCGGCGACCGCGATCGAAGGTAAGTCTTTGATTTAACAATCGCAATCCCGCCTAGCAATTGCACTAATAACAACCCTTCATATTGAGGGGTTGTTGGCTTTTCAGGTATACTGATCATATGCACATTCAGGCAGTTTCTTCAGCCGACGGAATCATCGGCATTATGGCGCTGGATCAGTTACCTTTGTTGGCCGAGCAGTTGGAACTTGATCTCAGCAATCAAGAACATCAGCAACTGGCCAGTCAAATTGCCGTCCAACTGATGAAAAGCCTGGCCGCGGAAAGCACTGGTGTCATTGTCAGCCCGGAGTTTAACTTTCACACCATTATTCACAAGGCCAACAATGCCGGTTTGCTCTTGAGTCTGGAGGAAAGGAAAGTCAGCCTTGATCCGCTGCAAATACCGCAGCTGGCGGAAAATTGGGGGCCGGAGCACATCAAGAATAATTACGGTGTTTGCAAGCTGGAGCTTTATTATCATCCTCAGGAGCCAAATGCGCTCAAAAAGAAGCAGTTGGCGGCGGAAATTTATGATTATTGCCAATACTTGGGCATAGATTTTCTCTTGGAGCTGAAAATTTTTTCTCTTAGCAATGAAGAAACGGAACAAGAAAAACAAGAGGCTAAGCTGCGGGCAGTGACGGAGTTCAGAACTCTTTGCGATGCTCTGGCTTTGGAGCCGCCGCAGGAGCCATTAGCGATGTTGACTGTCACGGCGGAACTGGATATTCCTTGGCTTTACGCCAATGACAACCTCAACTATGAAGCCTACAAAGAAAGCATGAGAGCCGCACTTGATAGTGGCGCTGCTGGTTTTGTGGTCGGTCACTCGCTTTGGGCGGAAATGCCGGATGTGAAGCAGGGCAGCCTGGATGATGCTTTTAATTTCATCCAAACCACTGTCCGCGACCGGCTAATTGAGCTGATGAGAATTGCGGCCGAGAAAAAAGCCAGTAATTCGGTATAATAGGGAAAAAGGAAGCCGATGATCAGGATTTTGCGCGATTTAGCCACTTTTATTTTTGGTTTGGTTGAGTTGCTGCTGCTTTTTCGGTTTGGGCTGAAGTTGTTGGCAGCCAACCCGATGGCGTCTTTCGTAGCCTGGATTTATGAAAACAGCCTCCCGCTCTTGCAGCCGTTTTTGTTTGCTTTCCCGACCCCATCTGTCCAGGGCGGCTACACGCTTGAGTTCACCACGCTTTTTGCCATTTTCGTTTATGCTTTTGCCAGCTACCTGATTCAAGAATTGCTTTTTATTTTAGACAGACAAGCCAAAGGCCGGAGGCGCAAATGAAAATTCAAGTCAAAGATAAGTTGGCGGTAGTTTTTACTAGTTTGCTGTATGCCGCTCCCCGCAGCGCTATGTATTTTGCTGGCGGCTACTTGGGCGCGGCTTTGTTGCTGCCAATGATTGCTCAGCAGCCGTTTGAGGAGTTGACTCTTTGGGTGGGGCTGATCAGTTTTGCAGTTTTGCTGGTGGTGGTGGCCAAACAGGTGATCAACTCGCTGCTGCACGCTAAGAACACTACGGTTGAATTAACTGCCAGCAGTATTGATTGTGAAATTTCCGGTTTTACGACTGAGAGTTTTTCCATTCCGCTGGATCAAATTAGTAATGTCAGAGTTTCTCAGGCTTTTATGGATAAATTTTTTGGGGTTTCCAGTGTGGTGGTCAGTCAGATTGCCGGCACTTTTGCTGTTTATGGTTTTGATTATGAAGATGCTAAAAAATTTGCTAAGGAATATTCCGCCAAGCAGCAGGCCCGGATGCGCAGAAAAAATTAGCTAAAGCTTCACAGAGTTCTTACAATTTTATCATTAAAATATAGGCGCCAATCCGTACCATACAACCGTTACAAGCTATTTACCAATCTATTGATTAAACGAAAGGCTGAAATGTTTCAACTTCCCGATCTCCCTTATGATTATGCTGCTCTGGAGCCGACTATTGACGAGGCAACGATGAAGCTTCACCACGACAAACACCACGCTGCTTATACCAACAAACTGAACGACGCCATTGCCGGTACGGATTTGGAACAGTTGACGATTGAAGAAATTTTGGCTCACGCTTCGGATCATCCGCCGGCGGTGAGGAATAACGGCGGCGGCTACTATAATCACAATCTTTTTTGGGAAATAATGTCGGCCGATGGCGGCGGCGAGCCGGATGGGGATTTGGCCGAGCAGCTGGGGGCGGAATTTGGTTCTTTCGCGGAGTTCAAGCAGCAGTTTGCCGACGCCGCCGCCAACCAATTCGGCTCTGGTTGGGCCTGGTTGCTAGTAACCGACGACGGAGAGTTAAAGATCACTGCTACTCCCAACCAAGACAACCCCCTCATGGACGTCGCCGATATTCAAGGTACACCCATTTTGGGCCTGGATGTTTGGGAGCACGCTTATTATCTTCAGTACAAAAATGCCCGCCCGGACTATATCGAAGCTTGGTGGCAAGTAGTCAACTGGCCCAAGGTTCAGGAAAAGTACGAAAATCTGACTCAATGAACTAGCAACCTACCTAAATAAATAATGAGCCTCACGGCAGCGCCAGGGCGGTATTGCAATACCGCCCTGCACTGTTTTATCATGTACACCTATGCTGCAAGTGATTCTGGATGTTGAAACCAAAAAAACCTTTGATGAAGTTGG
>CAZESB010000024.1:0-7914 GCA_964515115.1 uncultured Pseudomonadales bacterium
ATATTTTCAAAGTGCTCTACTCTGTTTGGCGTTACCGCAATGATATCAAAACGGTAATCCTGCCGCAAACGCTGCCTGCTCAAATAGATTTCAGCAGCCGCGACCATTTTGTAAAGCTTTTTTGTATTTACTGCTTGGCTTGGGTGACCGCGCAGCGAATTTATTCTGTTTTTAACCTCAACAAAAACCAATTCTTGATGCTTTTTGTCGAGCGCGATGATGTCAATTTCAAAACGGCCAACCTGAATATTCTGCTCCAAAATTTGATAACCGTGTTTTTGTAAATACTTGGCAGCCGTAATTTCTCCCGCCTGCCCTGACCGAAAATTATGCTTCTTGAGCTGCTGTGCCGTTAGTGCTCTTTTCGCGAATCCGGGTGGCGGCTTTACCAACCCTATCTCTGAGATAGTAGAGTTTGCTCCTTTTGACATCACCCTTGCGTTTTACCTCAATTTTCTTGATTGTAGGTAGCATGGCTGGCAGAATTTTTTCCACTCCGATGTTGTTGGCACCAATTTTTCTAACTGTAAAAGATTTGTTGTTGCCTCGATTTTTGATAGCAATGACAATGCCTTCGAAAATCTGAATTCTTTTCTTATCTCCCTCAATGACTTCTTGATGAACTCTGACGGTATCGCCTGAAGCAATGGTTTGATCATCGTACTTAAAATATTGTGCCATAATTTCTTTCGCTTAATTCGCTTATTTGCTGATTGCGCCCCTATTCTTTTAGGCGCCTAATCAAGGGTTATATTCTACTGAAAGACCCCGAGAATTGCAACCTGATTTAGACTCTATCCATTATTAGCTATTTTTGAGAACGGCCTGCAAATACTCAACAAAAATTGGGTGGGGTTTGAGCGGCAGAGATTTATATTCCGGATGAGCTTGCGTAGCCAAGAAAAACGGGTGCTTATCTTGAGGTAGTTCAATCATTTCCACAAAAAAATCATCCGGTGAGGTGCCGGAAATGACAAAGCCGGCCTCTTCCAGCGCCGCGCGATAATCATTGTTGAACTCAAACCGGTGGCGATGCCTTTCGGAAATCAGGTTGGTGGCTTCGTCTTTAAAACCGCGGTGCTTTTTGTAGATAGCATGAGCCAGGGTGCCTTCCTTGAGCACGCAATCATAAGCGCCTAACCTCATGCTGGCGCCCTTGCCCTTAATCCGTTGATATTTTTCTTCAAAAGGAATATCGTGGATGATCGGATGAGGAGTTTCCGGCGCCACCTCTGTAGTATGAGCGTCCTCCAACCCAACCATGTTGCGGGCAAACTCCACCGAAGCCAACTGCATACCATAACAAAGGCCCAAGTAAGGGACTTTGTTTTCTCGAGCAAACTTAATCGCCTCAATTTTGCCTTCTACCCCCCGCTCGCCCCAACCAATCGGCACAATAATGCCCTGAGCCCTTTCCAGGCTTTCTAGAGCCTGTTTTTCACCTCTTTCCAATTCTTCGGCATTAACAAAGACGATTTCTAAATCAATATCATGATTCCAGCTGGCAAAATTGAGCGACTCCACCAGCGAAACGTAAGAATCTTGAAGCTCAAAATCGCCGGTGGCAATGTACTTGGCAATAATAGCAATGTTAGCTCGATGCTTCTTTTTGGCAGTAATCTTATGCACAAACTCCTCCCAATCACGCAGCTTAGCCTTGTTTTCTTCCAGGCCAAGTTTTTCCAGCACTTTGGTATCAAAATTTTGTGCCGCCAACACCAGTGGTACCTCATAAATAGTGTTCAGATCCGGATTGGAAATAACGTCTTCCTTATTCATATTGCAGTAATAGGCTACTTTTTCTTTGCGCTTGTCATCGATCATGAACTCGCCTCGACCGACCACGAAATCAGGCTGGATACCCATGGAATTGAGAGTTTTAACCGAAAGCTGAGTGGGTTTGGATTTGAGCTCATTGATGTGAGAGGGATTAGGAAAATAGGTGACATGAACGTGAATAACGTCCTCAGGATTTTGCAACTTCATGATGCGATAAGCTTCATAGTAAATCACGTTTTGATACTCACCGGCGGTGCCACCCAGCTCCACCAGACAGATGTCTGAGCCTTCACCCGCTTGCTTAATGCGGTGAATCGCTTCTTGCGGGATATAAATCCAAGCATCAACAGTAGCGCCGTCATACTTGAGGTTTCTGGTGTTGTCGATGACGTTGTAATAGATTTGCCCGAGAGTGGTGAAATTGGCTGCTCCGACCTCTTGACCCAGAAATCGCTCGTATGAGCCCAGATCTAAATCGGCCTCCAAACCGTCTTCGCAAAGAAAAACATCGCCGTGTTCGACCGGATTAATATTGCCCGAATCAAGGTTGAGGTAATTTTCGCACTTGATGTTAGTGACACGATAGCCGCGATTTTTCAGCAGCATACCCAGGGAGGCGCTGGTAATACCCTTCCCCAAACCGGACAAAACCCCGCCGGAAACGAAAATATACTTGGTATTACCCTGGGAAGCTGAAGATCCATGATTGCTCATGGAACCAAATTATACTTTGAAGTGTGTCTCATAAAAAGAGGGAAAATTATAAGTTTGTTATGATAGAATAAAGATTCTATTAAGCTGAATTTTGGGGTTGAGAAGATGTCTAAGGAAAGAAAATATAGTGGCTCCACCAACATAGCTGCGATTGATGTTTTTTTAGAAGCTATCAAGGACTTGGATAGTGATCAAAGAGAGAAAGTAAGAAAAATGCTCAAGGCATTTGTTCTTGCTGGCGCTGTTGGTTCATTGGTAATTTTTTATTATAGAATCAGGGTAGGGATCGATAAAGATGGAACAACAACCATCACCGCCGAAAAAACTGAATAATTCTACGCCAGCAAACTTTCAATCTCTTTTTCCAACTTTTCACTCCAATTAACACCATACGGCAGTCGCATTTTATGAGGCTTGCTACCGTTGGGAATCAAGACTACCACCGAATCATCGCCGGGATTGCCTTTGAGCAGCTGGCCCAGTTTTTCCAAAGTAGATTTACTGGTTTTGCGAGGCACAAAGACTTCGTGATGGAGTTCTGAGTCTGTGTGGTCTAGCTCCATTCCGCCTGGAGAAGCAATGCTTTCAGCAATTAGTTGCAGCTCTTCTTCTCTGTAGTCCACTTTAGCTTTGATCAGCAGCACCGCGTCTTCTGCCAGCAAATCTTTATTTTCCTCATAGAGTTTGGGAAAAACCACGATATTGATACTGCCGCTGGTATCCTCGAGAGTGATAAAAGCCATCGGCTGATTGGATCTTTTGGTACTGACCTCTCGAAATCTAGTCACCACCCCGCCAAACAAAAACTGCTGACCGGTGTGAATGGTGTGATCGAGATCAGCAATCTTTTTGTTAATTTTCTTCTCTACCAAGTTGAGTGAGTGAGCCATGGGGTGATCGGTGAGATAAAGCCCGAGCAACTCCTTTTCAAAAGAAAGCAGCTCCTGCTTAGGGTATTCTGGGATTTTTGGAAAAGTGTCATGCATCATCTCATCAACATTAACCACATCAGTGAAAAGCATGTCCTGGCCGTCGATTTCTGACTGCAACTGCGAGGCTTTGTTGCGGATAGATTCCAGATTTTCCAACATACTGGAGCGAGTACCAAAAGTGTCCATAGCACCAACTTTAATCAAACACTCAAGGGAGGTCTTATTGACTTTCCGACCATCAGTTTTGTGAATAAATTGAGTCAGAGAGGTGAATTGCCCCACTTCTTTTCTCACGGTCAGAATATTTTCAATGGCCGCGCTGCCAACGTGTTTAATGGCGTTCAGACCAAAGCGAATAGCTTTCTTTTGTAGCGATTGCTCATCGGTTTCAATAGTGAAGTCGTCATCAGACTTATTAAGATCAGGAGGCAAAACCTTGATGCCCATGCCTTTGCTTTCCTCAATCGCTACCGCCACCTTTTGGTCGCGGTTCATGCCGTGAGAGCTGGACTCAACGCTCATTAAAGCCGTCATGTACTCAACCGGATAATTAGCTTTAAGATAGGCAGTTTGGTAAGCGATCATGGCGTAGCTGGCCGCGTGAGCTTTGTTAAAACCGTAGTTGGCGAAAGCCTCGATGTACTCCCAGACTTTTTGGGCTGTTTCTTTTTGGTAGCCCTTTTCAATCGACTGGGAAATGAAGTTTTTCTTGTTTTTGTCGAGTAGTTTTTTCTTTTTTTTGCCAATAGCTCTTCTGAGAATGTCGGCTTCACCCAAGCTGTAGCCAGCCATAATGTTAGCAATCAGCAAAATCTGCTCCTGGTACACCATAATGCCATAGGTTTCTTCAAGTGCCGGGATCAGTGATTCGTGAGGGTACTCAATGGTGTCGGGATTGTGTTTGCCCTCAATAAACCTGGGGATAAGTTCCATTGGGCCTGGGCGGTAAAGGGCCACCATAGCGGTAATGTCTGAAAACTGGCTAGGTTGAAGGCTTCTGGCCACCCGTCTCATGCCGGCAGACTCGAGCTGGAAAACACCGGAAGTGTCACCGCGAGATAACAACTCAAAAGTTTTTTTGTCGTCGAGGGGAATGTTGTTGATCTCGATTTTTTTCCGGTGATACTGCTCAATTAAACCAAGAGCATGCTGAATGATTGAGAGGTTTCTTAGCCCGAGAAAGTCGAATTTAAGCAGGCCAATAGCATCATCATCGACGTTGCAGTCCAGAGCATACATATCATATTGGGTGATGGTTTTACCAGAGCGACTATCTTGCTGAGTAGCGACGTAGTTGGAAAGCGGCTTGTCGGTGATGATAATAGCGGCAGCATGGACGGAAGAGTGCCTGACACTGCCCTCAACTTGCATGGCTAGATCAAGCAGTTTTTTAAATTTAGGCTGCTGATAGTACTGTTGCAATTCGGATACTTCTTGGATGGCCTGTTTGAGCGGGGTTTTTTTGGCTGGGTTGTTGGGGATCAGTTTGGCAATTTTATCAGGCTCTTCATAAGGCATGCCCAACACTCTGCCAATGTCACGCACTGCCACTCTGGCCTCCATTCTGCCAAAAGTGATAACGTGAGCGACGTGATCATGGCCGTACTTATCGGCCACGTACTGAATGACTTCATCACGGCGGGTATCGGCAAAGTCGAGGTCAATATCCGGCGGAGTTGGCCGCTGTGGGTTGAGGAAGCGCTCAAAGGCCAAGCCGTGCTTGAGCGGGTCGATGTCGGTGATGCCAAGGGAGTAGGAAACCAGAGAGCCAGCGGCCGACCCCCGTCCCGGTCCCACGGCGATACCCTGATCCTTGGCCCAGTTGACAAAATCCTGGGTGATGAGAAAGTAGGCCGCGTAACCTTTGTCGTTGATGATGCTGAGCTCGTAATCAAGCCGCTCGGTAATTTCCTTATCAATCTTATCAAGGCGTTTTTTTGCCTGTTCATAAGTGAGCTTCTTGAGATAACTTTCCAAAGTTTCCCCTTTTGGCAGTGGGTAATTAGGAAATATCAGCTGGCCGGTGGGGATTTTGACGTTGCATTTTTCGGCAATGGCTACGGTATTGGCGATAGCCTCGGGGTAATCTTTAAACAGTTCCACCATTTCTTCTGTGGTTTTAAGGTAAAAATCGGGCGAGTCCATCATGGTCATCCGTTTTTTGTCGGCAATAAGCTTGCGGGTTTGCACACACAGCAGGGCGTCTTGGGCGGCGGCCTCGGATTTTTCCACATAATGGACGTCATTAGTGGCCACCAGGGGGATCTCAAGTTTGCGAGCCAGCATCACTTGGTTTTTAGTGAGTTCGGGCAGGAAATCGATGTTGGGATGTTGCTGGATTTCGATGTAAAAATCACCTTTAAAATGTTTCTTGAATCTGAGCAAGCGCTCTTCGGCCTCCTCGAGCTTGCCATCTCTGATCAGTTGGTTGAAAATGCTCGACGGACAGCCGCTGGTGACAATTAAGCCTTGGCTGTGTTGAAACAACACTTCCTCGTCGATGCGGGGTTTGTAGGAAAAACCTTCAAAATTAGCGATGGTCACCAATTGGTTGAGGTTTTGGTAACCCTTGAAATTTTTAGCCAAAATAGTCAAGTGATATTGATCAGCACCCATGCGGGTTTGTTTGTTGGCGCGATTTTCGGCCGCCATATAAAACTCACAACCAATAATCGGTTTGATGTCATTATTTCTGCAAGCATTGTAAAAATGCAGCGCTCCATACATACCGCCGTGGTCGGTGATAGCCAGCGCCTCTTGCCCGTTTTCCTTGGCTTTGGCTACCAACTGTGGCAGCTTGGAAAGGCCGTCGAGCATCGAGTACTCAGTGTGGACGTGAAGATGAACAAACTTTTGTTTTTGATGTTGCTGAGCCATAGTTTAGTGGTATCCTAGCAGGAAAATTGCCGAGTTTCTAGGGAGGTAAAAAGTTAGGCAATTGCTTGCAAAAGCTTCTGACGAAGCGCTGGTGCGTCCACCTTTTTCCTCAACTCCCGCATTACTTGACCCATGAAAAAGCTGAGGAGTTTGGTTTCGCCATTTTTAAATCTAGCCACGGCCTCGGCGTTGGCTTGCAGGACTTTGGTAATCGCGGCCTGAAGCTCTTCTTCAGTGACGCTGTCTGTAGCGGTGAGTTTTTGGTAGCGGGTGATGATTTTGCTGGCAGCTTCACCCTGCTTAATTTCGATTTTTTTGTTGATGATGGCCTTGGCTAGCTCGTTGGGCGCTGTTTCAGTTGCTTGGGCGCTGGCAAAAACTGTTTCCAGCCACTCGGCTTTATGGCGGTTGGCGGTGAGCATGGTCGCGTACCGGGGCTCGATGCCGAACTCTTTTTGCCAGCGCCGCGCTTTCTCATCAGCCAGTTCAGGAATAGACTGCCGGATGGCTTCAATTTGTGTTTCATTAAAGACAATGGGCGGCAAGTCAGGATCGGGGAAGTAGCGGTAATCTTCAGCTGTCTCTTTAGTGCGCTGAGGAAAAGTTTTGCCAGTGATGGGATTCCAGCCGCGAGTTTCTTGAGCCGGCGTTTCACCTTTTTCCAGCAGCTTGGCGTGCCGCTCCATTTCATACTTGATCGCGTTTTCAACAAATCTGAAAGAGTTAATATTTTTGACTTCAACTTTGTAGGCCGGCAAATCATTAGTATTGGTTTTAGCTAGGGAAATATTAGCCTCCAATCGCATGCCGCCCTGTTCCATGTCTGCGTCAGCAATTTCCAAGTAGCGCAGGGTTTGGCGGATTTTTTTGCCGTACTCCTTGGCTTGAGTGGGAGAGGTAATGTCTGGCTCAGTGACAATTTCGATCAACGGCACACTGCTGCGGTTGAAATCAATCAGACTAACTTTTTTGCCGGCTACTTCTTTGTGAAGCAGTTTGCCGGTGTCTTCCTCCAGATGAATTCTGGCGATTCTGACCGGCCCCTCGTTTGTTGCTACCAGGCCATCGTAGCAAAAAGGCAGATCGTACTGGCTGATTTGGTAGCCTTTGGGCAGATCGGGGTAAAAATAATTCTTGCGGTCGAACTTGGAGAACAAATTGATTTTACAACCTAAAGCTAAACCGAGTTTGATGGTCCACTCGATGGCTTTTTTGTTAGCTACCGGCAAGCCACCAGGCAAGCCCAAACAAACAGGGCAAGTGTAGCTGTTGGGCTTTGACGCTCCAAATGGGTCATTTTTACAGCCACAAAACATTTTGGAGTTGGTTTTGAGCTCGGCGTGGACTTCCAGGCCACAGATGAGTTTGTAGTGATCGAGCTTGGTCATGAGGCGTTCCTCCAACTATTCCAGGGGGTATTTTTTTCAAAAGCAGCGGCGACCGCGATAACCCTAGCTTCTTCCCACATGGGCCCAACGATATTCATGCCTAAAAAGAGGTTGGTTTTTTGATCGTGATAGCAAGGAATACCGATACCGGGCAAGCCGGAAATTGAACTTGGTTCCAACAACATGTCTTCAAGCTCACCAAACATGGCTGCTCCCTCGGTGGC
>CAZESB010000025.1:0-7698 GCA_964515115.1 uncultured Pseudomonadales bacterium
TCTCCCATCAGGGTGCTGAAAGTGGCATCGGCTTTGTCGGCATCTTCAATAGTAACCCGCTTGAGGATCCTCGAGTCCGGGTTCATGGTGGTTTCCCAGAGCTGTTCCGGATTCATTTCACCCAAACCTTTGTAGCGTTGGAGACTGATGTTAGCGCCCGGGTTTTCCTGACGGATTTTTTCCACTGCCTGCAGGCGCTCTTCTTCGCTGTAGGCGTAAATTTCCGTTTTGCCGTGGGTGATTTTGAAAAGCGGCGGCATGGCAATATATAGATAGCCCTGCTCTACTACTTCCGGGAGGTGGCGGAAGAAAAAAGTCAACCCAAGGGTGGTGATGTGCTCGCCGTCCACATCGGCGTCATTCATCAGGATAATGCGGTGGTAGCGCAGTTTGTCCGGATCGAAAGTTTCGCCAATGCCGGAACCCAAGGCAATCACCAGGTTTTTCAGTTCTTCGAAGGCGACAATTTTGTCGAGTCGGGCGCGCTCAGTGTTGAGGATCTTACCGCGGAGGGGGAAAATAGCCTGGAATTTGCGGTCCCGACCTTGTTTTGCGCTTCCTCCCGCCGAATCTCCCTCCACAATATAAATCTCCGACTCGGCTGGGTTGCGGCTCTGGCAATCAGCCAACTTGCCAGGCAAAGAACTGCCTTCAAAAACGCTTTTGCGGACCACCGCGTCCTTAGCAGCACGAGCGGCCATGCGAGCGCGGGCGGAAAGCATAATTTTATCAATGATGCTCTTGCTAGCCTTGGGATGTTCCTCAAGAAAAGTGGCCAAACCCTCTTTGAAAACTTGATAAACAGCCGATTGGGCCTCAGAGTTGTTAAGCTTGGTTTTGGTTTGGGACTCGAACTGCAGATCGTTGGAAGGCATTTTCACAAAAACTACCGCCGCCAGGCCTTCCCGCAAATCTTCGGAATTAAAACTTTCCTTATCCTTGAGCAACTCGTGCTTGTCGGCGTAATCCCGCAGAATCCGGCCCAGCGCCATACGAAAACCATTAATATGAGTGCCGCCATCGGGCGTACTGATGACGTTAACGTAAGACTCCAGCCTTTCCTTGAAAGATTCGTTGTACTGCAGGGCTACCTCAACGGCAATTTGTTTGCCAGTATTCTCGTCGGTCCAGACGCCCTCGGTGTACATAACCGGATGGATAGGCTTGCGTGACATGTTGATGTGCTCAACCAACGACCTAATACCGCTCTCAAAGTAAAAGTGCTGATAAGTATTTTCTATTGAATCTCGAAATTCGAAATAAATCCCAGCCATCAGGTAGGCGCGGTCCTTCATCACATTGACCAACGTTTTATGCACAAAAGCAGTGGTGGAAAAAATGACCGGATCAGGAATGAAGCTCAAGAGCGTGCCAGATCCTTGGTGAATAAAATTTTCCGCTGCCACCGGAAACATTGCCGAGACTTGTTTTTCCGGAATAATTTCCACTGGTTTTTGCGGCACGCCGCGCGAATGCCATTGATAGTAGTACTTGTTGTCGCGTTTGACCACCACTTGCAGCAGTGAGGACAGAGCATTGACTGCCGAAGAACCCACACCATGCAAGCCGCCACTGGCTTGATAGGCGGTTTCTTCAAACTTACCGCCAGCATGAAGCTTGGTCATGACCACTTCCAGCGCCGAAACGCCACTGGCGTGTTGATCTACCGGGATGCCGCGGCCGCCGTCGACCACAGTAATGGCTTCTTCACCGGCTTCAAGGCCGAGTTGCTCAATGAGTTCTTGTTGGGTGTCAGTGCGGCCGCTACGGAAAAGCATAATCTTTTTCCCAAAACCAGCGATGGCCTCATCGACCGCGTTATCCAAAATTTCTTTAGCCAGATGATGCAAGCCCCGAGCGTCGGTAGACCCAATATACATACCCGGCCTTTTACGCACCGGTTCCAGTCCTTCCAGGACCTTAATTTCTGTGGCTTGATATTGATTATTTTGCTTGGCCATACTCGATTTCTAAGCTGGGTTGCCAGCCGAAAGCTTTCTTATACTACTATACTTTTCCATTCAATTCCACGCACACTTTGCCCTACTCTGTTGTATATTGTTACCATTTTTTAGTCAATGGTGCCCTAAAACTGAGCTGAAGCAATGAACCTATATTTTAGCAGAAAATTAGTGATATTGCTAAAGTTGATTTTTCTAAATTTTTAGTGATATATCGGGCAAAAAAGCTAGTATTTGTTATAAAAATATCTATTTCTTAACCTTTTGATCTGTATTGATATTAAAAAACCACTACAGCAATATTACTGTATCTTTTGATTATTTTTGATCGTACTAAAAAAGAAATGTTCTAAAGCTAATTGAGGGTTAAGATTTTGTTGCAAAACTCGCTTAGTGGTAATGATTTTTGTTCCTAGCTGGATGATTTCCGGACTGCTCTCAGGAGCTATTTCCAGTTGGTCCACTAGCGCTCGGGCAAGACCATGAGTGAGTTCAAGCGCCCGCTCTCTATCTTTGTACTGCTGCGCCAGTTCAATGGCTCGACTGTAGCTGAATTGAGGAGAAATAATTTCCGCCAGAATTGCCGTCGCCGTCACGTTTTCTGTCGGTTCGACTTTCATAATGGCGGTCTGATGAATAATTCGACAGCGGGAAGTGATGGTAGGCAGCAGCGCGGCCGGCTCATTGACTGTTAAAACAATTTGCGTGTTAGCGGGTGGTTCTTCCAGCAGTTTGAGCATGGCATTTTGGGCCGGAATAGTGGCTTTATCGGCGTGAAGCAAAATGTGCCAGCTTTTTTTGCCCTGATAGGAAGCGTACGCAAGCTTTTCCAGCAAATTTCTGATGGTGGCGATTTTGAGTGACTCCGCTTCTTGGTTGTAAAGCATGGTGGTGGGTGAGCTGATGAGACTGGTGGCTTCTTTAGATAGGAGCCGCGCCGCTGCCTCAACGTGATCAGACCCGTCGCCACAAACCAGTAGTTGGGTGATAAAGTACTTTTTCATCTAGAGAATCTATTATATAGTATTGATATCATGTCTGCCCAAGATTCATCAGCTCAGCCTTTGTCGATTCCGGCTAATGAACCAGTAGCAGTGACGCCCAAAGCGCCGGTAGCAGACCCCGCTCTCGCTACTGCTGATCCGACGGCGGCCTCAGATCCTGCGCCGAATAATAGTCTGCATAATAATTTGGTGGCTTCTCAGCCTGATGAAATTGATCCGGTGACAGCTCAATCAGTGGTTGATTCGCTGGATCAGCAAATTCAATCGCAAAATTTAAGTACGGAGCCTCAAACCGCCGCCACTCCTGAAACTCCTGCCGCCGCCTTGCCACCCGAGGCGCCTGAACTACCCGAATCACCCGAGGCCGACGCAGTAGTAGCGGCTATGCCTCAACCCCCTACTCAGCTCGCTCCCGATCCTGCCCCTGATCCTGCCCCACCCTCCTCCTCCGAGTCCTCCCCCTCCGACTCAGAAGCAAACTCAGGTTTTGGCAGCAACGTCCAAGGCACTTTGGCCGACACGCTGCTACAAATGGGCGCCATCACTGAAGATCAAAAAAACGAGCTGGAAATTGAGAGAATCAGCACGGGCAAGCCCATAGACGTGCTGATTGAAGAAAGACAGCTAGTTAGTGAAGAACAACTGACCAAAGCCAAAGCCGAACTTCATCACATTCCTTTTATCAAGATTGCCGAAGCTGGCTCTGATCCTCAAGCACTCAACCAACTGCCTGAAGTGGTAGCCAACAACTACGGCATTTTACCGATTTCATACGACAAGCAGGAAAACACGCTCACAGTGGCCATGAAGGACCCGCTCAACCTTTCTGCCATTGATTTTGCCGAGAGAAAAAGCGGTCTCAAACTTATCACCAAGTACGCCATGCCTTCCGAGCTGGATCGTGCCATTGCTGAACACTACTCGCAAAGTCTCTCCAGTGAAGTGACCGAGGCTTTGGCCCAAACTACTCAAGTGGCGCAAGCTGAGGCTCAAAAGCAGGATTATTCCGATCTTTCCCAGGAAACCATTCGCCAGGCTCCCATCACCAAAATTGTGCAAACTTTAGTCTCGTTTGCCATGAAAGCCCGAGCTTCAGATATTCACATTGAACCTCAAGAAGCTAGAACCAGAGTGCGCTACCGGATTGACGGTATTTTGCAGGAGAAACTGATTCTCCCCTCCTCAGTTCATGAAGCGGTGGTCTCCAGGATTAAAATTCTTTCCGGGCTGAAAATTGACGAAAAACGTCTGCCCCAAGATGGCCGCTTCAACTTTGTCAGTGAAGATGAAGAGGTTGATTTGCGTATTTCTACCCTGCCCACTATTCACGGTGAAAAGATTGTCATGCGTTTGCTCAAGAAAAACAGCTCCGTGCCGACCCTGCCGGACTTGGGTTTGCGTGGCATGGCCTTGAGAGTAGTTGATGACTCCATTAAAGTGCCTCACGGGATTATTCTGGTGACTGGTCCGACTGGCTCAGGTAAAACCACCACCCTCTACTCGATTCTCGACAAGATCAACACTCCCAAAGTCAATATTATGACGTTGGAAGATCCGGTCGAGTACCAAATGAAAGGGGTCAACCAGGTGCAGATCAACCCTCAGGCGGGCCTCACTTTTGCCTCCGGTTTGCGGTCTTTTCTCCGTCAGGACCCAAACATTATCATGGTTGGTGAAATTCGGGACAGCGAAACTTCAGATCTGGCCATTCAGGCTTCGCTCACTGGTCACTTGGTGTTCTCTACTCTGCATACTTCTTCGGCTGCCGGCGCGTTGCCGCGTTTGCTTGATATGGGCGCGGAACCTTTCTTACTGGCCTCTTCCATGACTTGTGTGATGGCACAGCGGGTGGTAAGGCGGATTAATGCCGATTATCTTGAAGAATACAAGCCTGATCAGGCAGTGATAGACGATATCGCCCAGGTGTTAGGGCCGCATTTTGATGCTTGGCTGAAGCAAAACAACAAAACTCGGGAAAACCTGGTGCTTTACAAGGCCAAAGACGAGCGGCCACCCACCGAGCCGGAATACAAAGGCAGAATTGGTATTTTTGAAGTAATGCAAATCACTGAGGAAATTGGTAAACTGATTCTAGAACGTGAGCCTGCCAGCAAAATTGAAGAATTATCTCTCAAAGATGGTATGCTCCTAATGAAGCAAGACGGCTATATCAAGGCTCTTGAAGGTATTACTACGATTGAAGAAGTGCTGAGAGTAGCAGAAATTTAGGGAAGTATGAATATTTTTGATGTTCTTGAACAATTAGCTCAACATAATGGTTCCGATATTCACATTTTGGCGGGTAGCCAGATTATGCTGAGAGTCAATGGTGTGCTGCGGCCGGCGGAAGGTTCACCGGTTTTGGAGCCAGCTGATGCCGAGGCTTTAATTTACCCCCTGCTCACCCAAGAACAAAAAGATTATGTCCGAGTCAATAAAGAACTTGATTTGGGTTATCAATTTAAGGACGTGGGCCGTTTCAGAACCAATGTTTATCATTCCCGAGGTTCTCTGGCGGCGGCGCTGCGCTTGATTCCTAGCAAAATCAGAAGCATCGAAGATTTGCTGCTGCCGGATACCTTTCATACTTTTACGAACTATCGCCAAGGTTTAATTTTGCTCACCGGCCCAACTGGGGAGGGAAAATCTACTACTTTGGCGGCGATGATTGAGGAGATCAACCAAAACCGCTCTGAGCATATTGTTACCATTGAAGATCCGATTGAGTTTGTTTACGAACCTAAGAAAAGCATTATTTCTCAGCGCGAGGTCAATCATGATACTCACGGCTGGGATATTGCTCTGAAATCGGTGTTGCGCGAGGATCCGGATGTGGTTTTGATTGGTGAGATGCGCGATTACGAAACAATTGCCTCGGCCATCACTATCGCTGAAACCGGCCACTTGGTTTTTGCTACCCTGCATACCGCCACCGCTGCCCAGACGATAGACAGAATTGTGGATGTTTTCCCGGCCCACCAGCAAGGCCAGATTCGCCAGCAACTGGCGGCCACGATTAAGGCCATTGCTTCGCAAAGACTGCTGCCCACTAAAGATGGTGGCAGAAGAGCGGTGGTGGAACTGATGATTGCCAATCCGGCCATCCGCAATCTGATTCGCGAAACCAAAACCTATCAAATTGACAACGTTATCCAGACTGCCAGTGATCAGGGTATGGTTCTTTTTGAGTCTCACCTCTTAAAGTTGGTTCAACAAGGCGTTATAGATCAAGAAACCGCTGTTGATCATGCTTTCCGCAGGGATGAGATGAGCCGTTTACTTGGTCAGGAATAAAGAAAACCTATGCCATTTTTCAAATACAAAGCCAAAAACGAGTACAACGAAACGGTCAGCGGCAAGGTTGAAGCTAAAACCATTCATGGTGCCGCTACGGTGCTTGCCAGTCGGGGTTTGTTGGTTATCAGCCTTAATCCCCTCACCGAGGGTTCTTTTACGGTGATTAAGGAATTTCTCTCCGGAGTGAAACAAGATGATGTGGTCAATTTCACCCGCCAGTTGGCGACGATGATTACTGCCGGTTTACCTTTGGCCAACGCTCTGTCTATTTTGGTCCGCCAGAGTAAGGCTGAGATGTCTCGCCTGGTAGCCCAACTGCTGCAGGAGGTAGAGGGCGGCACTTCTTTTGGTGAGGCGTTGTCCAAGCATCCTAATGTTTTTTCCCGGATCTATATTCAATTGGTGAATGCCGGTGAGGCAGGCGGCGTCATTGATGAAGTGCTGCAGCGACTCGCCGATAATATGGAAAAGTCCAAAGAGTTCCGGGCCAAAACCAAAGGCGCGATGATTTATCCAGCCATTGTTTTGATTGCTATGGTGGTGGTGGGTTTTATTATGATGGTCTTTGTGATTCCCAAGCTGACAGAAATGTATGACGACTTTGGTGCAGAATTACCGTTTGCTACCCAGGTGCTGATTGGCATTTCTAATTTGATGGCCCGATTTTGGTATATGTTTATTGCCGGTGTGGCCGGAGGTATTTTTGTCTTGCGCCGCTGGCACAAAACTGACAACGGCGAGCGGACCATTGATCGATTTATCCTGCGGCTACCGATTTTCGGCGAGCTGAGGCAGAAAATCATTCTGACCGAGTTTGCCAGAACCTTGTCACTGCTCCTTGGTGCGGGCATTTCTTTGTTGCAGGCTTTGGAAATCGTTACTGAAGGTGTGAATAATAGAATTTACCGTGAAGCCTTGGCTGAGGTGACCAAACAGGTAGAAAAAGGCGTGTCTCTTTCTGAGGCGCTGGGTCATTACGAAATGTTTCCGCCAATTTTGCACCAGATGATGGGTGTAGGTGAAGAAACCGGCAAACTTGACGAAATTTTACTCAAACTTTCTACGTATTTTGAGTCCGAGAGTGAACACGCAGTTAAAAACCTGACCGCGGCTATGGAGCCGATGATCATGATTCTCCTTGGCGTAGGAGTGGGAGCGATGGTGATTGCCATTATCATGCCGATTTACAGCCTAACTAGCCAATTCTAAATTTTGAGCATTTCCTCTTGCAGAGAACAGGCTTTTTGTTATAGATTATTAGTATAGTTGCTAACTATGTGCGTATATAGGTAAAAAATAGTAAAAAGGAACCCTATGAAACTGTCCACCAAACTTGCTCGTTTGGTAGCAAAATTACAAGCTACCTTGAAAACTGAAGGCGGCGTCGGTTTTACCATGATCGAGCTGCTGATTGTGATTGCTATTCTTGGTATTTT
>CAZESB010000026.1:0-7315 GCA_964515115.1 uncultured Pseudomonadales bacterium
AATAATGAGCCAGGTTGGAATTATAACCAACGCTACTAACAAGTGGTTTTTATAATCCGAGAAGCCATTTTTCTGCATAATTTAAAGATATGGAGATGATTATAAACTAATTTTAGGGAACAAAGAGCAAGAACATTTTGCTAGCGAGCTCTCGGGTCGAGTGTGGGTGTTGCAGGCGGCGGTGTTGATGTCGCTCCCACCTGTGGTAAAGCCGTTGGGTTTTCATACTCCCGCAACAGAGGAACTTGCACTTTATCTCCTGGTTGTAGTGCTCGATTATATGCAGTCAAATGTCTGTTAGCAATCTCTAATGCTTTCGTTGCATAATTCAAATCAAAATTTCCTTCTCCATATCTCTCACCATAAACTTCTTGAGCAATTTTCATAAAACCATCGCCTGGTTGAACCATATAGTCTGACACGCCATCTACCTGAGCGACCGTTGGCCAATCTTTGGGGTCTTCAAAAATCGGATATGATTTTATTTCAGTATGAATATACATTGCTGGTTTTTCGCCATTATTAACTGCGTCTGCATCTTTTTCAAAGCTACAGGCACTAAGCATTCCTACCATCATCAAGGCAGTGGCTAGCTGTAGAGCTGCTGCTCTTGTCATGCGATTTTTAGTAATTTCAACCTGTTCACGACCGTCCTGCCAGGTTATTTTTGCCCTTTCAAGTAATCTCCAAGCATAATCCAAGTTATTTCCAATAGTATTTTTTTGTTCGAAATTTTGTTCAAGTAATGTCATACTCTCCATTACACCTCAATTCTCAGCAAAATACAAGCAAATGTTGTGACGACCTTTTAAAAAGCTTACAATGAAAATGTGCCACTCAACCTGACCGCCACTCTCAAACAGCTTTCTTCCTCTCAAGGTCTTCGTGATTCTGTTGGTATGGTGGCAGGCAATGCCTTAGCAGTGAGCATGTCTGCTTTGGCGCTGATCCTCATTTCCCGCCTGCTTGGGCCAAGCGGCTTTGGCGAATTTAGTGTTGGTTTTGCTATCATTCTCATTCTTTCGCGAATTAATGACCTGGGACTTACCAATGCCGTGCAGCAGTCTATTCCCAGGGCAGAAAATGTTAAAGCTAAAAACCGGATTTTTTCCTACACCACTAAACTCAAGCTAATCACCGGCCTGGCCATTTTTGTCATTGGGCTCATTATTACTCCTTACCTGGCGAGTTTGTTTGGTTTCTCTCGGCCGATTATCATTTATGGCGCTTTTGCCGCCAATATTGTTACTGTCTTTTATGAACATCTGGCCGCCATGCTGCAGTCACTTCACAAAATTAAGGGCACGGTACTGATTAATGCCCTCCAAGCTGGCACCAAGCTTATCGGCACTCTGTTTTTATATCTTTTTGGTGTTAGTAATCCAGTGCCGGTTTTTTACTGGTATGTTTTTGGGCCGCTTTTGCCGGTCTTGCTGACCGCTGCTTTTATGCCACCTTGGTTTGCCCTCAATTTCAAACTTAAGTTTAAGAAAGAAAAGGCTCTTCTGCAGTCAATGGCCAAGCATGCTGCTGTGGGTTTTATTGCCGCTGGCATCATTGAAAACATCGATATTTTGTTTGTGCAAGGTTATCTCAACAGCTATGAAACCGGTCTTTACGGTGGTGCCTCTCGACTGGCCATGCTTTTCAGCCTGGCTGCCTATTCTCTAGCCAGCGTTCTCAACCCGAGAGTGGCCCGTTATACCAGCCTTGAACACCTCCAACGCTACCTTAAAAAAACTCTGGCTCTGATCGCTGGCTCGGCTGTGGGTTTTCTCTTGCTCGTGCCACTGATTGAACCAATGATTTATTACACCATCGGCCAAGAATACTTAGCTGCCAGCAACATTCTGCTTGTCCTGCTAGGTTCAGCTCTGCTCACTTTTGCTTCGGTACCACTAATCGCTACGTTTTTTAGCTTCAAAAAAGCCGAGTGGTATTTTTCAGCCAGCGGCATTTTACAACTAGCTATTATTCTCGGGGGAAACCTACTTTTTGTGCCGGTTTTTGGCTTAACTGCCGCCGCTTGGACTCGCTTAGCTTCCAAAATCGTCCTTTTCAGCTTTACTGCGCTGATGGCCGTTTATTTTTATCGGCGGAAAAAATTGACTAGCTACTAGCTAAAAATTCTAAGCAGTTCTCAGAGAAGAGAAATAGGCTATGGTCGGTTTTAAACCATCCTGAAAACTGGTTTGCGGTTCCCACTCAAGCAGTTTTTTGGCTTTGCTAATATCTGGCCGCCTTCGAGTTGGATCGTCTGCAGGCAGTTTTTGATATTCCAACTTCGGTTCCCCGGCTTCCGGCCGAATAATTTTGTGAACCTCCTCAACTGTTTGTAAAACCGTATACTCATCAGCATTGCCGATATTAATCGTTTCCCCCTTCAAGCCTTCGATTGCGGCCAAGCGCAGAATCCCTTCCACTTCATCGTCAATAAAACAGTAGGAACGAGTTTGGCTGCCGTCGCCAAAAATAGTGTAGGCTTCCTGGCTCAGAGCTTGATTGATCAGATTAGGAATCACTCGGCCGTCCAAAGGATCCATGCGCGGGCCATAGGTATTAAAAATCCTCACAATCCTAATATCCATCTTAAAATCCCGCTCATGAATACCGCAGATACTTTCGCCCATTCTCTTGCTTTCATCGTAACAAGAGCGCTCGCCGTTGGGATTAACATTGCCCCAGTAACTCTCTTTTTGTGGATGTATCAGTGGATCACCATATATTTCTGAAGTGCTGGCAAAAACAAAACGCGCCTGCGGATTGGTAGCACGCAAATACTGCAACAAATTATGAGTGCCAACAGTGTTTACCAAATAAGTTGCTATCGGCTCGGCTTGATACCGAGGCGGACTGGCGGGGGAGGCAAAGTGCAACACTGCATCAAATTTCAACTCTTCAGGCAGGTATGAATCCGCTTGAGCCACTACGTCGGCTTCAATAAAAGTAAAATTTTCATTCTCAAGGTGCGCCAGATTTTCTTTGCGACCGGTCAGGAAATTATCCACCCCCACCACTCGCGCTCCCAACGCCAACAAACGCTCACAAAGATGGGAGCCGATAAAACCAGCAGCTCCGGTCACCAATACCGTTTTGTTGGCAAAATAGGAAAAACTGTGATGCATAAGACAAGATCAACTAGCTAGCTTTTAAAAAATCAGCAATCAAGGTATGATTATATGGTCAAATTGAACTTAGCACAACACGCTTGAAATTGCGGTATGAACAAACTCCGGCTTCTTTGGCTTAATTATCAACATTACCTGCCGCCCACCATTATCTTGTTCATTGCTTTGCTACTCAGATTACCGCTCTTGAACGGCTCATTTTGGTTGGATGAAGCAGCTCAAGCCCTCGAATCCGCCAGACCGCTCTCAGCCCAACTGGATATCATTCCTGATTTTCAACCGCCGTTGCTCCACCTCATTACTCATTTTGCTCTTTATTTTTCTAATGCCGAATGGTGGCTGAGAACCATTGGCGCACTTATTCCCGGGCTCATCACCATTTGGACTACTTTTGAACTGAGTAAAAAACTGGCTGGTGAGTTCGTTGCTTCTATTACCGCTTTATTGTTGGCAACCAACTCTTTTCACATTTTTTATTCTCAAGAATTGAGACCATATTCGCTGCCAACTATGTTCGCCTTGCTGGGTTGGCTGGTTTTGATTAATTGGGATCAGTATCGAGGTAAAAGCAAAGTGCTGGCGTTGGGTCTTATAACCGCACTTGGCTTATATTCCAGCTACCTTTATCCCTTTGTGATACTTTCTCAAGCCCTATACTGTTTGGTTTTTAAGCAAAAACTTTGCCGACAAGTAGTTACAGCTTTTAGCCTAGGAGCTTTAACTTTTCTGCCTTGGCTGCCGACCTTCCTGCGACAACTTGAAGAAGGCCAGTACGTTCGCCAAATAATGCCGGGATGGGAAACAGTGGTATCTTTACCTCAGCTGAAAGCTTTGCCTTTGACTTTGGGCAAATTTCTCTACGGAATTATCAACATTGATATTACTCCCGCCTACATTATTCCCAGCCTGATGATTTTGGGAGTCTTGGCTATGCTGTTGGTCTCCGATTACCTCACCGATCGAGCCAGAACCAGAAAGCACCTGAAAATTTTGTTTATTTGCCTGTTTTTTCCTTTACTGATTTCCTGGCTAATTTCTTTCCTTGTGCCGGTGATCAGTCCTAAACGAGTGCTTTTTTTACTACCTTTTATGTATTTTTATATTGCCGCCGTAGTTGGTCCGCATTTGCAAAATAAAGCTACCAGCCTGAGAGGAGGCTTGGCGGTTTTACTGATCATTATCCTTACTCTTATCAATATGGGCGGTATTATGCAATACTACTCGCAGCCTGGTTTGCAGCGGGAAAACTGGCGCCAGCTCTACCGACAGATCGCAATTCAATATCCGCCCGATCTGAGCGTGGCGGTTTATTCTTTTCCGGCACCTTTCGCCCCAATGCGCTGGTATGATACTGAGAATTATCCTGCTCTTAGCACCGGTCAGCTCCATGTTGATCAAGTAGAAAACCTGTCTGAACGACTCAAAGGTATTACTAATTATAAATACGTCCTAGTTTTTGATTACCTGATGGATCTCACCGATCCTCAACGAAAAGTACTCGCGGTCATCAGCGATTTCGGCTATCATGAAGTTGATCAGTTGGATTATCCCAACATTGGTTTTGTCAGGGTTTTCACTCAAAGCGAAACCGTGACCGCACAACTACCAAATTAATATTGAATCAATCGGAAAGTTTTATGCGTCTGGGTATTGATATCACTGCGATTTTGTATCAGCGAGGAGTGTCGCGTTATACCAATAATTTAGTGCGGGCTTTGGCTCAAGAAAAAAATTTACAACTGCATTTATTTGGCTCTTCGTTCAGGCAATACAACCAACTTAATAATCTTGCCGACGACATTCTCGATCTAACCGAAAATGGTAAAAAAAGAATTTTTCGCCTGCCCCCGACTGCTTTAGCTAAACTTTGGCGTTTTGGTCAGAAGAAAATCCATCCGGAAATGCCCGGGATTGAAGTTTTTCATTCCTGGGATTGGCTGCAGCCACCAGACCAAACTTTTCCTCTGGTTTCTACCATTCATGATTTAGCTTTGTTGAAATTTCCTGAAACGGCCCATCCGAAAATCAAAAAAATGCACCAGCGCTCTTGGGAAGTACTGAAAAATCGGCAATCTCACCTAATCGCGGTCAGTCGCAGTACTAAAAAAGATATTGTTGAGTTGCTTGGCTATCCGCAATATTTGGTTCATGTTATTTATGAAGCCCTGCCACGTGAATACCGCCAGGTTTCTGATAGTCTGGGAGAAGAAAAATATGAGGCTATTAAAGCTAGCCTGGAGCTAGGTAAACCTTATATCTTTTTTGTTGGCACCAGAGAACCGCGTAAAAACTTGGTTCGACTGATTCAAGCTTGGGAGCCGCTGCATCAGCAGGTTGCCTTGGTGATTGCCGGCGAGAGCGGTTGGGACGAAACCGAAACATTTAATTCCGAAAAAATGCACCGGCAAGGACTGAGATTTTTAGGCAAAGTTAGCGACGAAGAGCTGGCCGTCCTGTATGCCGAGGCGCAAATTTTTGCTTATCCATCTTTGTATGAGGGCTTTGGCTTGCCGATTTTAGAAGCTTTCCACGAAGGTACACCCGTTGTTACTAGCAATAACTCGGGAATGTTGGAGGTGGCCGGCAACGCAGCCGAACTAATCGATCCTTATGAAGTAGCCAGTATTCGCCAAGGTTTGGAAAAAATTCTCCACGAAACTACTGCGGAGCAACAAAAGCGCCTGCAGCGAATGATTATCAGACTACAAATGTTTAGTTGGGATAAAGTAGCCAAAGAAACTCTCGAAGTGTATAAACAAGCTAAAACAGATTTTGATGAATAAACAAAAACTCACTCACATCGCTCTTGACGGCAATGAGGCTAATATCATTAATCGTGTCGGCAGTAATGTTTATGCTTTTGAGATTTTGTCTGCGCTTGAAAAAATCACTCGAAACCAGCCAAATTTACAATTTTCTGTGTTGCTGCGCTCGACACCAATTGCCGATTTGCCAGCTGCCAGAGCTGGTTGGGAATATCAAATTTTTGGGCCAACCAAACTCTGGACCCAATGGGCGCTACCATTACATTTATTCAGGCACCGGCAAAAATACGACGTTTTGTTTAGCCCAGGCCATTACGCCCCGCAACTTTGCCCAATTCCTTATGTTTCTTCAGTTATGGATACCGCTTATCTGGAATACCCTGAACATTTTCAACAAAAAGACCTACTACAATTAACCAAATGGACGGAAAAAGCCGTTAAGCACGCTGTTAAAGTGGTGGCTATCAGTGAGCAAACTAAGAAATCTATTATTAAACACTACGGTCGTTCTCCTGATGATGTCAAAGTGGCCTATCCAGCCTTTACTGGCCAAAACTTAGCGCTCAATCTTCAAGAAACCAAGGAATTTTTCAAAAATCACTCCATTTCTCAACCTTACTTACTTTTTGTCGGCACCCTTCAGCCTAGAAAAAACATTATCACCCTAATTGAGGCTTTTGAAATTTTTAGCCGCATGGTTGCGGGCCGAGCTTTGAAATCCAGGCGCTCTAAACGCAAAGCAGCCCAGCTTAAACCAGCTAAGCTGGTATTGGCAGGCAAGGTAGGCTGGTTGGCTGATGATATTCTTGAGAGGATTGAGAGCTCGCCAGTGAAAAAACGAATCATTCGTACCGGTTTTATCAGTGAGGCAGAGAAGGGCACTCTATATAAAAATGCTTTTGCTAGTATCTTGGTGGGTTTGTATGAAGGTTTTGGCATCCCCCCTCTGGAGTCTTTAGCCTGGCAGACTCCGCCCATTGTTTCTAATACCAGTAGTTTGCCTGAGGTGGTTGGTAAAGCTGGTTTGACAGCCGATCCGCTCAATCCCCAACAAATCGCTGAACAAATCTGGAAAGCTTACACTCTGAGTAGCTCCCAAAAAGCCGCTCTCAGACGCCGGGGTCGAGAACAACTAAAAAAATTTTCCTGGGAGAAATCGGCAGCCATTATTCTTGATACCCTGGAAAACGTTGCTCACCAGCGCTCATAAAACTAAACTATGAAAACCAGCACTACCGTCATTAGTATTGATCCGGGGTTCGACCGAGTTGGTTGGGCGGTTGGTCAAGTTAGCGGCAATAATTATACTTTGATGGCTGCCGGCTGCCTGGAAACCAACAAAAAAACCGCTATTTTTGATCGCTACCACGCCATTCTACGAGGTTTAGAAGAAATTTTAAACCAATACACTCCTCTTGAAGC
>CAZESB010000027.1:0-7048 GCA_964515115.1 uncultured Pseudomonadales bacterium
CTTCATTTTCTAAAATTTTGTTCAATTTATATAAAATATGCCTAAATACCGCATATTGTACAGACGCACAGAAATCGTATGTTTCCTGTTTTGTTAGGGGTTTTTGGGCAGTAATCTCTTCTAGTTTGTTTCGGGCATAGGTTTTGAGGCCGGAAAAGCTTAAGTTGTAATCTTTAGTTTGTGTTAGCGGCAGCGGAAAATCATAAGCCTTCGGGTTGCCTAATTTGGCGAATTTTTCAATAATCGGCCCAGCCGGATAGCCCAAATTCAGCATTCTGCCGATCTTATCCAAGCACTCGCCGGCCGCGTCATCCAGCGTCTGACCAATAATTTGGTACTGGCCAATTTGTTCAATCCGAATAAATTCTGTGTGCCCGCCGGACACCACCACTGCCAGCGCTGGAAAATTGATCTGTCTGACAGCATCCGCGATAGTGGCCGTTTTTTTATTCCGGCTTTTCCTTTCTGCCAGCACCGACAGCACATGCCCCTCAACATGGTTGGCCGCAATCAGCGGCAAATTATTTGCCAGAGCCAAGTCTTTCGCGGCCTTAATTCCCACCTCCAAAGCCGGAGCTAAGCCCGGTCCTTGGGTCACCGCCACTGCCGCCAGCTCTTCTTTCTTGACTCCAGCCCGTTGCAAAGCCGCTTTAATCACCGGCGCAATATTTTCCTTGTGAGCCTGCTTGGCCACCGTCGGAAAAACTCCGCCGTACTGTTGGTGCAACTGAGTTTGCGAAGCAATGACATTAGCAAGCACACTCACGCCAGCTACCACTGCCGCGGCAGTATCGTCGCAGGAAGTATCGATGGCTAGAATTGGTGAGCTTAAATTTTGAATCATAGGCGCGAATTATAACTGAACCCATTGTTTAACTGAAATTTGTCTGGAATTGGTTGAATTGCCAGTTTCGACAATTGCCAAAACTACCAGCGGCATATTTTTTTTGGAGATTTCTTTTGCCAACCAATTTTTAACCTGGCTGTACCACTCGATAACGACCACGCAACCAGGCTGCAACAACCCAGCAATTTCTAAACGCTCAAAATCTGTTTCAGTTTCAACTTTCCAAACATCCAGATGGTAAAGTTTGCCTTTAGTCTGGTGGCGCTCAAACTCATACTCCTCAAGATATGAGTAAGTCGGCGAAGTAATATTTTCCTTAATTCCCAAAAATTCGGCCGCGCCCTTAGCAAAAATCGTTTTACCCGCGCCCAAAGGACCCTCCAGCCCAATTACCAGACCGGTCCGGCTCACCGTGTCCCAATGCTTCAGCAAAATTCTGCCAGCAATACTCTTAGTTTCCTGTTCAGATTCAGAAGTTAGTACATAATCAGCCTCCGCTGCTGGCACCAACTGTTGCTCCACCAACTCGCCACCCCGCAAAGTTACCGGCGTAGACAAGGTCGTATCAATCACGGTGCTTGGTTCATTTTTAGGTAACTCACCAGCATCAATAACCAGCTCAATCAAGCTTTTTTGCTTTTCAGAAAGATGAGCCAAAATATCATCAACTCGGTAAGGGCGCTTTTTACCGGAAGCATTAGCAGAAGTGGCGGTAATCGGCCGGCCAAACTCCCGCACCAACTCCAACACCAGGGGATAATCGGGAACGCGAGTACCCAGAGTGCCAAACTCAGAAGCTACGCCTGGGGCCACTTTGCCTTTGCTTTTAGATACCACCGTAATGGGGCCGGGCATAAACTGAGCATACAAGTTCCGGGCCTGCTCATTTAATTCCACGTACTCGTCGGCCATCGCTTCATCAATCACCGCGATAGACAGCGGCTTGCCTTCTCGCCTGGATTTATAAGCCAGCAGTTTAGCTACAGCCTGGGGATTGGTGGCGTCCACCCCCACGCCGTACACGGTTTCGGTGGGATAAATCACCAAGCCGCCTTGCCTTAAAACCGCCGCCGCCCGCTTGACAATTTCCGCCGTTGTTGTATTCTGGGTCTTCACAAATTTCATAACGCTCAAGTATTATATCAGTCAAGTGAGTTTGCAAAGAAAAAAAGGAAAACAGCTGATTATGGGAGCAAAAAACTCTTCGTTCTTAAACCCCACGACTTCGGTGCACACAACCAAATTCAATATTTTTCTTAAAACCCATGAAATCAAGCAAGTTAACAAAGCTCTTAAAAGTGTTTTGTTGATGTCTAGAAACGAACGGGAAGAATGGTTGGCTGAGAACGGTGAAATCGTCCAGATCGCCTTCGACTCTTTCATTGATGACTCCAATTTGGTGTTAGAAAGCCTTACCTTAGACGAAGATTTGGCCGAAATGTCGCAGGAATTGGTGCTTTCTCTGCAAAACACCATGGAAATAGTCAACTCAATCCTAGGCGAAGAACAAGTATTAGATAGCTGAAAAGATAGTTAAAAGACAGTCACACTTCTTTTTTTGGCTCATACCCTTTACAATACCAAGTATGGAATTCGATCGTTTAGTAGTTTCTTTTTTAGTTGATGAAGTTGTGGGTGGCTTTTTTATTTCCGTGCCGCCGGGACACGTGGCTTGTGTTTACGACCGTGGCCGAGGGGTGCTGCCCCGAGTTTGGGGGCCGGGCCTGCATTTTAAGATTCCTTTTTGGCAAGTAGCCAAACTTTTTAATGCCCAAATTCTTGAGTACTCTATCCGCGAAGGTTTTGACGCGGACAAAAACAAGGAAGCTTTGGGAGATGTGCCGATCCGGACTGCTACCAGAGATGGTAAAGATATCGCGGTAGAAGGCTCGGTTTTGTTCCGCATCGACCGCAATAACGCTCCGGAACTCTGGGAAAACATTGGTGAGAGCGTGGTTTCCAAAGTGGTCAGGCCTTTTTCCCGCAGCAGTATTGCCCGGATTTTTTCCGATTTGGATTTGCAACAGATCATCCATAATCGTAACCAAGTAGAAGCGGTGGTTCAAGAGGAGCTGCAGCAGCACTTTCGCGATCGCGGCCTGGAGTGCGAGGGTTTTTTGCTGTCTCAGGTGAGAGTGATTCGCAGTGGTGGCTATGAGGAAGTGGTGGTCAACCCCAGCCCGCAAGAGCCAATTCAAGAAAACAGTCACGATCTTCCTGAAGATTCTACCCAGCTTCATTAGTTTTTAATTTTGTCTGCCAAAATTCTGCCTGGAAATTAAAGACGGAAAAGAAACGGTTGACACTTTTTAGCAGTCTTTGTAATATACTGCTAGCACCCAGCTTTTGGTGTTGCTCAACTTAGTATTTAAGTATCAATAATCGCGAAAGGAGCATATGACAGATAAAATGTCTGTTAAGAACATCAAACCTCTGCCCGGATATGTTTTAGTTGAACCGGCAGCTTTGGAAAAGAAAACCTCTTCCGGAATTTATCTCCCTGATACTCATGAGGAGAAACCCCAGTACGGCACGGTTTTGGCTGTTGGTGGTCCGGTGATGGACGACGGCGCGGAAATTAAAGCTCCGGTCAAGGCAGGAGAAACAGTGATTTACAAAAAGTGGGGCGGCAATGAGTTCAAGATTGCTGATGTTGAGTACCAATTTTTGAAGTTCGAGGATGTTCTCGCGGTCATTAAGTAGCAAAAATAATAAACAAAAAAGAAATTTTTTCAGAAAGGAACAAGATGGCAGCTAAACAACTTAAGTTTGGTGATGACGCCCGCCAGAAGATGCTGGTTGGGGTGAGTAAATTAGCCAAGGCAGTGACTACTACCTTAGGACCTAAGGGTAGAAACGTGGCGATTGATAAATCTTGGGGTGCTCCCTCGGTTATTCATGATGGGGTCTCGGTGGCTAAGGAGATCGAGCTCAAAGACAAGTTCGAAAATATGGGCGCTCAACTGGTCAAGCAAGCGGCCGACAAAACCAATGAAGCCGCTGGTGATGGCACCACCACCGCTACTTTATTGGCGGAGCAACTGACCGTTCACGGCATGAAGTATGTCACCGCCGGCACCAATCCGATGATGATGAAACGGGGCATTGATAAGGCTGTGGTGGCGATGGTTGCAGAAATTCAGCGCCTGGCCAAGCCGGTGAAAAAAGCCGACTGGGAAAAAGTGGCTACTATTTCCGCTCAGGATGAAACTATCGGCAAGAAAATTGCTGAAGCTTTTGCTTTAGTGGGCGAAAACGGAGTGATTGAAGTTGAAGAAGGCAAAACCCTTGATATTACCATCGACCACAAAGAAGGCATGGTTTTTGACAAAGGTTATGCTTCTCCGTACTTTGCTGCCGGCAACGAGAATCTTGAGGCTGAAATCAAAAATCCTTACATCCTGATCACTGACGGCAAAATTACCAGTATTCAGGACTTGCTGCCGTTTTTGGAGAAATTCATGAACGTGAGCAAAGATTTGGTGATTATCGCTGACGATATTGAAGGCGAAGCCCTAACCACTTTGGTAGTGAACAAACTACGTGGGTCTTTCAACGTTTTGGCGGTGAAAGCGCCTGGTTTTGGTGACCGCCGCAAGGCCATGCTTGAGGATATTGCGGTTTTAGTGGGTGCCGAGGTTATTGCCGAAGAGCGCGGCATGGCTCTCAAAGATGCTGACGTTGATCATCTTGGCCGGGCAGATTTGATTAAAGCCACCAAAGATGAAACTACTATTGTCGGCGGTAAAGGCAGCCAAGCGGACATTGATGCTCGCGTTGCTCAAATTGGGGCTGCCATTGAGGCCAGTACTTCCGATTTCGATAAAGAAAAATTGGAAGAGCGTAAGGCTAAACTGGCCGGCGGTGTGGCGGTGATCCAAGTTGGTGCTTCAACTGAAGTGGAAATGAAGAATCTGCAGGAGAGGGTGAAGGACGCTAAGGAAGCCACGCGTGCAGCCATCGAGTCCGGTATTATTCCCGGCGGCGGTGTTTCCTTGATTCAAGCAGCTAAAGTTTTGAGTCAAGTTAAGACCAGCTCAGATGACGAGCAAACCGGTGTTGATTTGGTACGGATGGTGGCCGAAGAGCCGCTGAGAATGCTGGCCAAAAACTCCGGTGTCGATGATGGCTGGGTAGTTCACACTGTGGCTGAAAAAGATGATCCATCATTTGGTTTCAACGCCATGACCAATGAGTTTGGTGATTTGGTTAAAGCTGGTATTGTTGAGCCAGCTAAGGTAGCGATTGCTTCACTGCAAAACGCGGCCTCAGTGGCTTCAATGATCTTGACTACCGAAGCCTTAATTACCGATATTCCGGAGGAAAAGAGTGCTGCTACCGGAGCTGGTGAGATGGGTGGCGGCATGGCTGGGATGATGTAGTCAGGCAATAAATATTGTTATCAGTGACGGTTGGCAACACCAACCTGCACAAAAACAACTCCACGGGGTATCTAGTTCTTCTAGGTACCCTGTCGTTGTTTTTAAGCCACTGTAACAATATTTCTTGGCCTAACTACTGGTGAATTTATCTCTTAGCGGCTCTAAGCTTCCTAATAATTAGTAACTGATTTTTATAAGTAGAGCATGCCTGGTTAATGTTTTATAATATTGTTATGAAAAAGAAAACTGAGGTTGTGCTGATCGATAATTTTCAAGATGACGATGATAATTCGGTGGCAGAAACGATGAGGTTGTCTGAGAAAGTGCTTGCTCGAGATTGGGACAGACTAGAGGAAGATGAAGCGTGGGCGGATTTATAGTCAAAGCCATTTATTTCATTGCGTAATCGCAAAATAATTGAGTTTTACGCCCGGGCCAGTTTGGCGGTAGGAGTAGTAATCAGGATGTTCGAGGGTGCAGATTTCTGCAATTTTCAGCGAAACAGCTTCCGGCGGGAAGACTTCTTCCAATTGCTGAAGATTTTCTTGAATCAGGTCATAGTGAAGGTCTGTTTGTCTGTCGATTTGGTAGCAATTTTTACAAATAGCCGGCCCAAACCAGATTTTCAAGTCGGAAGTCACGGCAAATTTGTCTCGAGCCAGCCGCAGCGCCTGGTACAAAATCCTTTTTTCAGTTCCTTTTCTGCCAGCGTGGATAGCGCCAATCAAGCCGCTCTCATGATGAAGCAGGATCGGCAAACAATCGGCAGCTCTCACCAGCAAACCAACCCCAGGCTGATTAGTCAAGACCCCATCAACTTGAGGAATTTTTTGGCTGGGAATCTGACTGGGATCAGTAATAACCGCCACCGAGTTGCCGTGCACCTGCTCCAGCTCAACCATTTTCAGGTTTTTCCAGGGTTTTTGAGATACTAGCTCTTCGAGGGAAGATTGGGCATTAGTGAAGGCAATTTTCATGTCGAGTATTGTACCAGGGGTGGGATTCGAACCCACGACCTTTGGTTTATGAATCCAATGCTCTAACCAACTGAGCTACCCTGGCTTCTAGAGCAGTTATTATAGCAAAAATTTCCGGAAGATTGCGGATAAGTTTAGTTTTTACCCGCAATTAGTCAAAATTAGTCAAAATTGTCGCTGAAAAGTAATGTTAACATTTCAAGTTTTTAGCAATGGCTTCGAGTCTCCTCGTCAATGCTTGTCGCTGTTTCTGCCTTTCTTTTGGATAGCCGGGACATTTTTGTTCAAATTCAGTAATCATTGTTTCGCCTATATTCCAGAGCGACAGCAGGGTGTTTCTAATATATTGAGTAGTTGGGTGATTTACTTTGCGCTTGGCCCTACAAGCATCACGGATTTCGTTTTTATAAGCTTCAAGGAGAACATCTGTAATAGGTTCACCGAAGCTGGCTAAGTCGTTGAGAAATGCGTCGCAGCTGGCTTCTAGATTAAACCTCTGGCAGAAAATATTCTGCTCGAGAAAACACCTGGCTCTGAAACCTTCCGGCTCTTCTTCGGTTACAAACCTAGATCCGTCTTCAATTGTTTTTGGCTTCATAATATGGTCTTTCTGGGCAGCTAGTTATAGAATCCAAATACCAAAATGCCCCTTAAATAGGGGCAGTAAATTGATTGTAGCACAAATTAGTGACGATACATTTTGCACTTTGCCAGTGAAGTTGGTATAATAAACGCTCGCTGACAAGATGATTAACAGAAATAGCGAAAACGCGCGGGATAGTGTACGGTGCACGTGAGGCTCATAATCTCACAGGCTAGGTTCGACTCCTAGTCCCGCAACA
>CAZESB010000028.1:0-6838 GCA_964515115.1 uncultured Pseudomonadales bacterium
ATAATCAGGTAATAAAGCAGGCTGAGGGCAAAATCAAAAGTATTGAAGCTGGTTGCGCTGGAATTAACAAACAAGCGGCTAAAAAACTCCGCTAACTCCCCCACAGTAGTTTCTTGATGCCAAGCGACATTTAAAATTTGGGCAACAGCAAAAAGTCCACCGGCCAAAATACCTAAGGCAGCTCCTTTGAATATAAATCGCAGCCATCGCTTCATATTTCAATTATACTTGACTACAACTACTGCGTTACCACTAGAGTGCCCACCATGCCCATCGCTCGGTGGTTGCCAACTGAGCAATAAAATTCGTATTCCTGACCGGCCGCATCTTCAGGAACAACAATTTCAAAAAAGGTTTCTTCTCCGGCTTGAATCAGTGCTGATTGCACATCGAGTTCGTCAATCACGAAGTCATGCATACCGCCGCTGGCTTTAAGGTTCACCCTAACCGTTTGCCCTGCCCTAGCCATAATGACATTGGGACTGAACGCATAGTCCACCGTATCAATCACTATAGCGTTGGCTTCTTCCACTTCATCCAGCACCGATATGCTGGAGTCATCTTCAGTTAAGTTAATTTCGCTGGGAGCGGCTGGAGCAACTGGTGTAGCCGCTGGTTCTTCCGAGTTGGGAAGGCAGGCGGACAAAAACACTGCACTCAAAATCAGTAAAAATATGGCGTAGAAAGTTTTCATAATTCTCCGTTAATTGATAATTATTACTTCGCAGCCACAAAACCTAGTATAAGTATAAAGGCCCTACCGCTCTTTTATCAACCCAAAAATTACGAAGCCGGAGAAAGTTGTTGTTTGGTCTTGAGGATAAATTTATCTAAAGTCAGGGGAGAAAACATGGCAATAACTTCCAAAGTAAAGATGGACAGTTCAAAAGCCGACGGAATTTGGTTGGTTACATAAAACGCACCCAAACCCACCAGTGCAGCGGTAAAAACCGTGTCTTTGAACATCTCTTTTTGGGTGGCGTCAATAATTTCCGGAGGAACCTGTTTTTCTTTAGCTTTTTCGCCCTTAACTTTAATCCGCTGCACTCCAAACCACAGCAGGGTTAAGAAAGTGGCCAAAGCGGTGATAGTGTTAAGAGTCCGATTAGGGATACTCACATCTCCGGAAAAAATCGCTATTGCAAAGCCCACCGGAAAATTACGCAGAATCAGCGCCGAAAGAATCAGCAAAATAACAATGTAGCCAAAGGTGTATTTGTTGGCGGTCTGTCCCAGGCTTTTTCTCGGCAAGTTTCGATAGCTAGCATAGATTCTCTTGGCTAGCCAAATCACCAGCTGCACCAACAGAATAATCGCCCAAAAAATCAGCACTGCCCTTAAACCCAGGTCTACAGTCCGGGTGATATCAAGATAGGGAATTTTAAACATGGTGTCACGAATGGGGTAACTGGGATAAGGCACAAAATCGTAAAGGACTCGAGGGTCAAGGCGAGTCGAATAAAAATCGGTCAAGAACAGTCGTCCCATGGTTAAAAAAGTGGCCAGTTGAATTACAAAATCCACCAAATAAAAAATAAAAGCGCGGTTGCCACCTTTGAAATCGCTCTGAATTGCTTCCAGTTGATCAGATTTACCACCTATTTTTTTAACTTTGTACTGAAATTCCTTGATGTTATCCGAGCGAATCACTCTGACTATCCGTAGCGGCACCAACATCAAAGTTTGAAAAACTCCCAGCATGATCACCGCTACCCACATGCGTTTGGCCAAAGCGTAGAAAAGAAAAAGAGCGCTAGCATAAAAATTGTAAAGCATGCCGGAAAAGAAAGCGTAAACAAAAAAAATGATAATGCCGATGGCAATCAAGCTGGTAAAGGGCAGGATTTGAATCCAGTCGCTCAGGCGGCTTTCTTTGGAAATTTGAGATTTTTCTGACATAGGCAGCGCAACAAATCAATCGTACCGCACTTGAGGTAAGCGGGCAAGGGTGTTAATACTAATTGTTGCTTCCTTTCCACTGTGAAATGGTCAAATCAACTTTCTCGCCTCTGAAAACCACCCCTTCTTCGAGCAACAACTTTTTCTTGGTGGCTAGGCCTCCTGGTGCGGAAAATCCTGTCAAGCTACCGTCGGCAGCCACCACCCGGTGGCACGGCACTATCGGCGAATTTGGATTAGTTTTCATGCACATGCCTACCGCTCTGGCCGCACCCGGGCTGCCAGCCAAAACCGCCAACTGTTTGTAGGTCACCACTTTACCGACGGGTATTCTTTTAGCTAGCTCATAGACTTTTTGCTTAAATTGCATAACCCCATTATATACTGATAAACTAATAAATATGAACTTTACGAAATTTTTCATCACTTTGCAACAAAAATTGCTGGCTAATAAGCGCTTTTTAGTTATTTTGCTGCAAATTGCTACCTTGGTTTTAGCTGGTTTGATTTTGCTCGGCGGTTGGTTGATTTATATCGGCCATCCAGTGGCTATTGAGATCATGTTGCTAGCCACTGATCTGGGCAAATACGCCATAGTCTGCTACTTTATTACTTTGATTCCCGGTATTTTTCGCAGGTTTAAAATTACCCACCCGCTGTTGATTATTCTTACCACTTTTCGCCGACAAATCGGAATTTTTACTTATTTGCTGGCTTTCGGTCATTATTTCTTGATGCGAGGGGCACTGCAACTGAAAACCGGAATGATCTTTGCTCCTCCTATTTTTGAAGTCATGGGCGTGACTGCTTTGTTATTGCTCACGCCGCTTTTTATTACTTCTAATGATTTGAGCCTGAAAAAACTGGGTAAATGGTGGAAAAAAATTCATCAGCTTACTTATCTCGCTCTGGGACTAGTTCTTTTGCATGTTATCTTGCAGCGATTATCCGTCTGGAGTATCGCTGCGGCAGTAATTTTCTTAGCCCAAATTGCTTCTGGTATTTATGCCTGGATTACCAAGAAATAAAAAAACAATATGCCACTCAACAATCCGCAAAAAATCATCCTTTTTTTAACCAGAGTCTTTTTTGGGCTGTTCTTTTTTCAGTCCGGTCTCAATAAATTGCTGGGCGATTTTTCAGCTGAACAATTTCTGCTCAACGCTTCCGGCCCTTTTGCCCAATTTTTTGCCCCCATGGCCGGTATCAACCTGGTAGATTTCCTGGTGATTTTTGGTGAGATTGGCGTGGGTTTGGCTTTAGTTTTTGGTTTTTTGATGTGGTTGGCTGTTGCTGGTGGCGTCTTGATGATGGCGCTTTTTTATCTGGCTAATTTCCCTCCAGTTGGTGGCTACATCAACATTAACGTGGTTTATATTTTGCTTTTTTTACTGCTGGGAGTTTTTCGAGCGGAAAAATATTGGGGTCTAGAAGAACACTGGCAAAAATATTTGCCCAAACGGTTGCAGACAGAAGAAACTACAAATTAATTTCCTCAACATTCACTCTCCAAGAGCCAGAGCTGTTGTATTGATTAGCTTTTTGTAATTCAGCCGCGGCTGATTCTTGGTCACCGCGCCGCGCAAACACTTGAGCACGTAAAAAGTACAACTCAGAAAAAGCCCGATTATGATTGTTGAGAATTTGATTAGTCATTTGCAGCACTCGGTCGTTGTGACCCGCTTGGTAATACGCCAGGATAGGCTCAATTTGATACCAAAGCATCCGGTTAGGTAGCCGGTTTTGTACAGCTTCGAAGGCGCTGATGGCGTCCTCAAACTCACCTAAGTAATACAAAGCCACTGAGCGGTTGAACTCCGGAAAGGGGCTGGTTGGGTTTTGTGCTCGTTCTGCTTCCGCGATTTCCAGCGCCTTGAGCCAAGCAGCGTTTTGGTCAAGAACACTCGCATCAGCCAGAATTTCTTCGGCTAAAGCAGTCTTTGCTGCCGGTACTAAAACCACAAACTCATAATTAAAATCACGCCAAAGACTCAAGTAATCAGCGTCAGTATAGCGTAAGTTCGCACCCTGGAGCGAATCATCCTGAATCAGCACGCCGGCATTTTGGTCATAGCCTTTGACTACCCGATAATGACCGATATCTTCACCAAGATTAAGCCAGGTACGAGTGATAACGGGAATGCCCTCAGCCACAAATTGCTGGATTAATTCGATGCTACCGGCCGGCCGATGATAGGCAATCAAACCATACTCCTCTCCTTTGGCAGCCACCTCTTTGAGAGTCACCGATTTGTCGTCGTTATTGCCCTGGGGGTGCTGGTAGGGTCTCATAGCTCTGCCCAGTTCTTGCTGGGAAACATTAATGCCACTCAGTGACAGTGCCATCGAGAGCGCGGCCGGACCACAGTTATTGAAAGTTTGAAACGTGTGAGTACCACCAGGGATGGTAAAAGCGTTGGGTAGGTGGCGAACTGGGTTGGGAGAACTGGCTGGAACCTGAGTTTCACGGCTTGCTTCTTCAGCTTCTTTGGTTTCGGTTGCTGTCGGGTCTAAAAGAGATAACTGTTGAGGTTTCGCCTGCCCACCCACCAAACCACTGACGTTCACAAACGTAAACCATCCTAAAGTCAACAAAAATATCGCTGAACAAATTACCAGTATCAGTCGGCTGTTGTCTTGCATGAGTATGGTATTGTATAACACCTTGGTAAGAGTTGCGGTACAATTAAGTCACGTTATGCGCAAAATCCTGGCAAATAAAAAATTGTTGGCGCTGAGTTTGTTTGGTCTGCTGGTGACCGTCACTACTGCTACTTTTGTTTATCTTAAATATTCCGATCAGCCTCAAGAAAAGACCGCTGCGGTTTTAGCAGTTGGAGAAGCAGCTGATTTGGGGCCAATGCCGGAGAATCTCCAGACTCTGACCATCTTGCTGCTGGGGTACGGCGGACCAGGTCATCAGGGTGGGTACTTAACCGATGTTTTGCAGTTGGTTCATGTCGATTTTGAAAAATCTCAAGTGGCCTTGATTTCTCTGCCGCGCGATTTGTGGGTCCAGCTCCCTGGTGGTCAGGCTGCCAAAATCAATCAAGCTTTTACGCTGGGCCAAGACCCCAACAGCCGGGTGGCTAGCGGCGGCGAGGTAGCCAAACAAATGGTGGCTACTGCAACCGGTCTAAAAATTGATTATTTTGCGGCGATTGATTTTGTCGGTTTTCAGCGGGTTATAGGAGAAAATCTTGGTAGTATTGAGGTGGAAGTCAAAGAAACCCTCAATGATCCTTGGTATCCAATTGCCGGTAAAGAACTCGATCCTTGCGGGATGAGTCCGGAAAAAATCGCTCAGCTCACCGCTCAATATTCCGGCTTTGAGCTGGAGCGCCAGTTTCCTTGTCGCTATGAACACCTCAAAATCGAACCGGGCATACACCGGATGGAAGGTGGAGATGCACTTAAGTTCGTACGTTCTCGGCATGGTTCGTCGGCGGGCGATTTTTCCCGGAGTAGCCGCCAACACGCGGTTTTGACCGGCATCAAAAACAAACTCTTCACGCTCAAAGCGGTCGAAAATGCGCCTAAATTTTTCACAGAATTATCGAGCCTGATCAACACCGACCTGGACGTGGAAGCGGTACAGTATCTGGCGCCCGCGGTCCAAAAGGCCAAAAACTTCCAAACTCAAACCATCATTATCAGTACCGACAATGTGCTAACTACCTCGAAAAATGCCGCCGGACAATCGGTTTTGGTGCCAAGAGCCGGCACTGGTAACTGGGGTGAGCTGGAGCATTTCATTAATACTGAGCTGAATTCTCCTCAATAAACGAGCGCCTTGGCTATTACTGTCAAAAAATTCTTACTTTCCCACCACACTTTCTTAATACAGCTGCGCTATTCTCGGGATAATTAAAAATTACTGTCAAAAGGAGGTAACTGATGGCAGGCAATAAAAATAGAAAACGGGACCGCAACCAAGCCGACTGGCAAGATGAAATGCCAGAGCGCGATAACGATAGCCAGAGGCAACCCACTGGCGAAAAAGGCGGTGAAGCTACCGACATGGAGCGGTGGGAAGATGACGCTAATCGCGGCGAGTTCGAAGAATTCGACAGCGAAAATCTCTAACCAAATCATCTTTGCAACCTGACGTATCAGGTAACAGTAGGGCCGGCAGCGAAGCAACAAAGGTCTCAAGCATCAATCAATAATGGCTTTTAGGTTTCTCGCTGCCGGCCCTGATTTTTTGGTTTTACGCTGGCGCGGTTTGAGCTGACTCAAGCCATAAGTAAAAAAAGCAAAAAAGCTGCCACCCACCATTTCTGCTGCCTCTTCAAAAGCAATCAAAACCTGGTGCTCCCTCCAAGTAAGTCCAGGTGCAGAGTTCAGAATCTCAAAAATAATCACCAAGGCAAAAAGAAAAAAGCCAACCATAAAAAAAGGAAATTGTTGCGGTAGCCGTTTTTTAGTGTAGGCGGAAATGTAGGAAATATAAACAAAAACAGCCACAATTACCGGCAGCAAGTACAAGACCCACCTGGATGAGTTATAGTGAATCACTTCGGCAAAAACCTCAATCGACTGCCATAATTCGGGCAAAGTTGCATAAATCATCATTTCGTAGCTTTCATGAAGCACGAAAATTTCGTCTATACCCAAATAAATGAGGATCAAACTTAAAGGCACATAAAAGCTGAAACGGCGAGCAACCACTAGCCGCAACATAATCAGGCCAGTAATGATCAATTTAATACCCTGATAAAGAGTGGGAAGGTTCATTTCATAATCAAGATGAAAGAAAATATTGCTGTGGCCATAAAGCAAGTGGAGCAAAATCACTAAACCATCCAAAACAAACAAGCTCAAAAGCAGCTTGGATGCTCTGGAAATAGCAGGTAAAACTGGCGCAGTCACCTGTAAATTTTCTTACAGATTTCAATTTTGAACAACCCTTAAACTCATATCGTCCAGCTCAACCAGC
>CAZESB010000029.1:0-1559 GCA_964515115.1 uncultured Pseudomonadales bacterium
ACCGCCGCCACTCGATCATGCGACCAAATATGCTCAAGAGCATAAACATAGTAAGCAGGCAACCAACGCCTGAGAGCAGCATTCTCCTCCCAACCAGTTTCGGTGATATAAACCTGCAAATCTTTCTCAGTTTTTCCTGCTAAAAATTGCAGCTCATACTCAAAACCATTCATACCGTTTTTGGCTTTTCTCTGCGGTGAAGCAGCAAAACCGGGATTGGGATAAGAGTGAGAATTCCAGGCATCAGCGTAAGCAAAAATCTCAGGATCAAAATCATACATTTTTGTCAAATAATTAAAAGCTTCCATAGTTTCCGAGCCATTAGGCGCAGCCAAATCCATCGCCGCCGGCATTACCACAAATGAGCTATCTACCGCATGCGCCCAACTACTGGCAAAACGAAAAACCCGGGCGTAATCAATCGGATCAATCACACCACCCCACTCCTTAGCATGATTAACTTCGTTGTAAATAATGATGTGCTTCTGCTGAGTGGGCCACTCAAATTGACTCAAAGCACTAATCTGATCAACCGTATTTTTGCGATTGGGAATAGTCCAGCCCTGGCCATCCATACTAGAGGCCAGCCTCACCAGGGGAATAATTCTGTTTTTCTTGGCTTCATTAAAAAATTTTTGCCACTGGGAAGTTTTTTCAATGTCCTCAATAGTGTAGGGCACAGTCACATAGTGCCAATTTCTATCTTCCTCATGCATTCGCACCAACTGCTTGGCGTCGGTTATTTCTTCGGGATGAAGAATGTGAATACCCATTTTAGAAACATTGGCAGCCTGGGCCTTAATAGGAAAAGCCATCAACCCAATTACCAGGAAAAAAAGCAGCAATTTCTTAATCATTCTAATATTATAGGATATCATATTTGGTTCACGCAGTCTATACTTGCCGACTTCGGCCCTTACTTTTCTGGCTTTGTTATACTAGCATACAGACACGGTTTTTAGAGAAAATAATTGTAATAATTGTGTAAAAGTCAAAGTTAGTAAAGTTATGAAAGCTGTTTTTTTAGCCTTGGCCTGGGTGTTGCTTTCGTCTGGAGTGATCCTCACCGGTATTGCTGGTTTGCAATTTTTTAACCTGGCTGAAGCTATTAAGCAAACTGAAGAAACGCCACAAAATGTCCTGATTTCTTCTTCCCTGGATGAGTCGATGAGAATTGATGGTGCTAGTGCCGCCAATATGGCCGCAATTATGGAGGCCGGCGACGCCAGGGCGCAGATTATTGCTAATTTCCTCGAGAGGCACAATTCTCCCCTCCAGCCGTATGATTATTACGGTGAGTTTTTGGTTGAAATAGCAGACAAATATGGCCTGGATTTTCGATTTCTGCCAGCCATCATGATGGAGGAGAGCAATCTTTGCCGAGTGACCCCGAAAATTCGCGCTAATCCTGATGATGCTAATTCCGGAGTAGCGGAAACTTACAATTGTTTGGGTTTGGGCGTTCATTCCAGAGGAACTTGGGGGTTCAAATCTTATGAAGAAAACCTGGAAAAAGCCGCTGAAATCCTCAAGAAAAATTATATTGACCAGGGGAGATT
>CAZESB010000029.1:1659-5170 GCA_964515115.1 uncultured Pseudomonadales bacterium
GATATTGTTATATATTTTGATATATTTCAATAGGTTGTTGACACTTATAGACATTTAGTATATATTTCGATTACCTCTGAAGGTTCGACCTCACCGGGACGTACGTTCAGAGACAAAAAATCCCGGCTTCAGGCCGGGATTTTTATTTCTCACTGTGCTTACTGCGCACGAGCTTCAAGCTTTTCCAAAAACTTTTCAATTATTGCCAATGTCTTTTCGGCTTTTTCTGTTGCCTCAGCTACACTGTAACTGTGACCATAACCTCCATCATTTCTTCGATATTTATTAAGAATATTAATGTAATGTTCAAGCACAAAAATATCTGCGTTTCCTGGCGGAATATATTGCTTAGCTGCTTCCAGCCTATCGTAAAGTTCTTGAACAACTCCATCGCTAATTGCTGAGGTTCCTACTTCTGCTACTTGTGTTTCTACCATTTTTACAACCTCCTTCGTGCCACGGGTGGGATTCGAACCCACACAGCTTTCGCTACACGATTCTAAGTCGTGCTTGTCTACCAGTTTCAACACCGTGGCTAGATAAAAAAGAGCCAGTTATATTCTACAGCAGCGTGATAAAATTGGCGAGTAACCGGTCTTAAATCATGTCAACTACGTCAGCTATTACCTATCAGCACCGCATCAACCCCAGAGCCAAAAGGCTAATCATGAGAGTGGAACCAGACGGCACTGTCTTGGTTACTACGCCTAGATTTACCCCTAAAAAGATCATTTCCCGTTTTGTTAAAGAGCACCAGGACTGGATCACGGCCGAAAAAAACCGACATCAAAGCAAACCGCAACCAATTACTCAAGATGAAGTGCTGATTTTTGGCAAAAAATACACTAAAGTTTTGCGCTATTCCAATCAAGTGCCGGTGGGAATAAAAATTGTTGGTGACAAACTCATCCTCAACCCCACCGAAATCAGCTCAGTTTGGGGTAGAAGCGAAAATAATTTACTCAAAAATTACCTCAAACATACTGCCGAAAGATACATTCTTCCCAGAACCGCACAATTTGGGGAAAAAATGGACATTGCTTACGGCGCCATCACTTTGAGAGAACAAAAAACCAGGTGGGGCAGCTGCAGCAGCAAGGGTAATTTAAATTTCAACTGGCGCTTGGTACATTACCTTCCCGAAATTATTGATTATGTGATTATTCATGAACTGGCTCACCGACAACACATGAACCATTCCAGACAGTTTTGGCAATTGGTGGCAACACATGATCCCGCTTACCGCGTACACAGGGGGTTCTTGAAAAGACAAGGAATGTCGTTAGGATAAAGTCAATGTTGATAATTCATGGAGACAACATCATCCAATCCAGGCAAAAGCTCAAAGAAGTGCTGGACCAGGCTAGGCAAACAGGGTTGGAGATTATCAGGGTGGAAGCGAAAAATCTCACTGAGGCGGCGCTGGAAGAGCTTTTGGGGGCGACTGATTTGTTTGGCACCGGCAATTTTATTATTATCGAGGGCCTTCACTCCCTGCCTCGGTCCAAAAAGAAAGATGCCCTGATTGAGCGAGTGGCTTCACATCAAACCGACAACCTGGTGCTTTGGGAAAAAAGAAGCTTGACTAAGACCATGCTCAAAAAATTTCCCCAGGCAAAAACGGAGGAATTTAAGTCCAGTAGCGCTACTTTCAAATGGTTGGAGCTTTTGGGCACCCCCAAGCAAAAACAAAAACTCGAGTTGCTGCATCAAGGCATCGCGGCCGATAGCGATTACTTTTGTTTCATCATGCTGATTAGGCAAATTGGGCTGCTGATCCAGGTCAAAGACGGTGGCAAAATCGCCGGTCCGCCATTTGTGGTACAAAAAATCAAAAGCCAAGCGGCTAAGCTCACCCTGGCACAACTGCTTGAAGTTCACGAAAAACTGTACCGGCTCGATCTCAGGCAAAAAACTTCCAAATCGCCACTCAATCTGGCTCAGGAACTTGACCTGATCACTTTATCGTTGTAAATTAGAGAAGTTCATACTTTTTCATACAAAATTGAAAGGATAGCTCCATGTATCAGTTAGCTTCAGATATCAACCCCCATATTTTCCGCGGCTATGACCTCAGAGGAGTAGCCGATCAAGACTTAAATGAAGATATTTACTATACTCTGGGCAGGGGCTATGCCACCTTTCTTTCCGAAAGACGAATTCGTGAAGCTACCGTTGGCCGGGATAATCGCCTCACCAGCGAAGTCTACTCCAAAGCTTTTATTGCCGGACTCAATGATGGAGGTATAGATACGATCGATCTTGGGCTTAGCCTGAGCCAAATAGTTTATTTTTCTGCCTACCACTTTAAAACCAAAGGCAGCGCTATGGTTACTGCCTCTCACAATCCCAAGGAATTTAACGGACTGAAGCTTGGTGTCGGTTACTCAGACACCATGATCTCTGAAGAAATTCAATATTTGCGAGAAATTTGCCAACAACAGAAGTTTGTGGAAGGACAAGGCAGCAATCGCGAATACAACTTGGCTCCTGAGTACATCAGTGAGATTAACAAGTATTTTTCTCTCCGGAAACCTTGGAAAGTGGTGGTCGATGCTTGTAATACTACCTCAGGCATGTTTTATCCCGAATTACTCAGAGCAGCGGGCTGCGAAGTCATTGAGCAAAATACCGAGCTAGACGGCAACTTCCCCATGGGAGTGCCCGACCCTACTGAAGTTGAGGTCCTGGACCGACTGGCGGAAGGAGTTAAAGCTGCAGGGGCAGATATTGGCTTTGCCTACGATACTGATGGTGATCGCATGGCTGTTGTTGACGAAAATGGCCAAGTTCTTTGGATGGATACCATCGTGGCACTTTTTGCCAAAGACGTGCTGGATTTTATGCCTGGGTCAAAAATTGTTTACAATACCCTTTGCTCCAGGCAAGTGACTGAGGCCATAGAAGAAGCAGGCGGCGAACCGGTAGTGTGGATGACTGGCCATTCTTTTATCAAGTCTAAACTTAAGGAGGAAAGAGCGCCTTTCGGCGGGGAACTTTCCGGACATATTTTCTTTATGGACAATTTTTATGGTCATGATGACGGCGCCTACGCTAGCCTGAGACTACTCCAATACCTGGAGAGAAAAGCGCAATCGCTCTCTGAAGCTGTTGGTGAGTTGGCAGTTTATGTTAGCAGTCCTGAAATAAAGTTCGGCTTAGCTGATGACATTAAGTTTGAGTTCATCGACACCAAAATTCGGGAAGAATTCATGCAACATTGGCCAAATGCTCAATACATCGACATTGATGGCATTCGCATGGATATGCCAGACACCATGGCTATCGTTCGGGCCTCTCAAAATGGTCCTTATATTACTGTTAAATTTGAAGGCAAAACTCAAAAGTTATATGACGAAATGAAAGAAACTCTTAAAAGTATTCTAAAGAAGTATAATGAAATAGATTGGTCTCAAGGAGTTAATACTCACGCCTTGGATTAAGAAAGGGTTATGCCAAATCAATCAATTCTCGACTCCCGCGACGAAATCGCTCAGCTGGACAAATCCAA
>CAZESB010000030.1:0-5042 GCA_964515115.1 uncultured Pseudomonadales bacterium
CAACAGCACCGTGTAATTGCTAAAACCCCATCTTTTCGTGTACACTTTAAGTGTCTATGGCCAATCCTGCTCAAGATCAAACCTTCGGCACTCCCAGTGATCAAAGCACTGAAGTGTTTGGTGGTGGTGTCAATCAAGATCAGCCTCAGGGCCAGGTTGAGAATCCCTACGCCCAGCCTGGTGTTCAGCCAGCGCCTGAAATTCGGCCGCCGTCAGAGTCACCAACGTTTCAGCCGAACCCAGAACCCCAAGCTCCACCACGACCGCAACTGGAAACCCAACCGCCCTCAGCGCCCCAACCAACCCAACCAACCCAGCCGCCGGGCCTCAATCCGCCAGTGCAGCAGTACCAAGATCAATACGATCCTTACCTCGATTCCTACTATGACGATTTTGCCTACAGCCCTCAACAAGAACTGCTGGTTTACGAGTGGATCGCCCCCAGCCGGCCGTTCAAAAAGCACAACCGCCAGTATTACACCACCATCGGCACCATTGTTTTGCTGGTGGCGTTAATTTTGTTTTTTGCCGGCCAGATTTTGCCGGTGGCAGTGGTGCTGGCTGTCGGTTTTATGGTTTATGTGATGACCAGTATTCCGCCCACCAATATCAGCAATCGACTCACTACTTACGGCCTTCGTACCGGGGAAAATCTTTACTATTGGGATGAAATGGGCAGATTTTGGTTTAAAAAGAAGTACAACGACGAAATTCTACACATCGAAGTGGCGCGTTTTCCCGAAAGATTGACCCTTTTAGTAGGCGAGGGCCAAAAAGAACTGATCCGCGATTTGCTGGCTACGATGTTGCTGGAGGAAGAGCCACTGCCCACCTATTACGAGCGAGCCGCTGCTTGGTTGCAGCAAAAAATTCCGCTCGACATTGAGAGTTAGACATTGAGAGCTAGGCATGATTTATAAATGACATATGGAAAATCCCGGAACACAATTTCTTAAAAAACGCTATCCTGGTCTTGCGAAAAGTCCAGAGGTAACACAAGCAGCAAAACGTACAGAAAAACTCACTGGCGAACCAGTTTTGCGTGATCCAGACACAAGAATTCAAAATTATCTCAACCGTTTCAAACAAATAATCGAGCGTGAGGATCCACAAAAAAAAGCTCGTGGAATCACAGCTCTCAAAAGAATTCTTGTTGATCGATATGTAGTGCGTGTGGAAGATATTCCAGATAGCTATTGGTTTGCACAACTGCGAGTTGTGAGAAATCGTGGAGAGTCAGGGGACTGGCATGAACTACCTGAAGAAGAGGTTTTAAAACTCAAGCAAGAGCATCTTGCCCAATCTAAAGAGGATCAGCAAGGCAGTATTGAAGAATGGATTGATTACCTTGCATCAGATAAATCTTCGTATTTGCCTGATTATCTGAAATATTGGGCATTTGCCGGGATGCTCAGGCTTGAGCGGTATGAAAAGGCTGAAAAAAAAGAGCAAGACGATGTTATTAAGCCAGGTAGATTTCCTGAGCGCCCTACGGGCAGACAAAGATCCGTCAAAATGTTTCCTGAAGTGAACGAAAACGGACTGAAGTTCATTGCCTCTGCCTACAAACAGCTAGCAGAAGGAAAATCTATTTACTGGGGATATAATCAGGATATTCCTCAAGAAGTCAGGCAAACTTTTTTGGATGCTCTTGCCAAGAGAGATTTTCGTGCGGCCTATGGATGGGTACAAGAATATATTCCTCCAATTACCGACGAGGAAATGCAGATAACAGAAGGAGAAAATTGTGGCTGGGCAACCTTTTCAAAAGAACTGGGTAATACAGGCCAAGATGTAGCCAATACACTTTCTGGAAAAGGAACCGGCTGGTGTATCGCAGGCGCAGAAACAGCACAAGGGAATTATTTAAATAAAGGTGCAGAGCTACATATTTACTATACACGAGACAAAAATGGTGCGCAGACTAATCCTCGTGTAGTTATCGTTTCTGGGGGCAATCGTGTTCTGGAAGTTCGAGGGATAGAGTGGGAAGAGAACATTGATGATTACATGAAAGAGTCAGATGTTATTGGTCGGAAATTAAAAGAGATTCCTGGCGGAGAAGAATTCGTTCCCACTGACAAGGACACTAAACGTTTGACGGTCATTGACCGCAAAATGAGCAAAGGTGAAACATTAACAGGTGAAGAGCTTGCATTTCTATACGAATTAGACAGACCTATCAAATATTTTGGTTACAACAAAGATCCTCGCATTGAAGAATTGAGAAATCAAAGAAATCCAGAGGAGGACATGCCAGTCATGTTTGGTTGTCAACCCTCTCAGATCGCACGCAGTCCAGAAGAATTACTTCCTGATACGCGAGCATATGTTGGCTCACTTTTTCCTGGGATCTTTAACCAATTACCAGACAATGTAGAGTATATCTACACTTCTTTTCCGGAAGGAAGGATTAGCACAGACGAAGTGATTATTGGCACCAAGAACAGAAATGAACTATTGCAAACGATGAAGAGCCAAGGCACTAATGTTGGTTTCTATGCTCAAGAAATGATCGAGAGTCCCGATTTTATGCCCACTCCGAATCGCCTGAGCGGGATTCAAAGACTAATGAAGGGTGAGGCTCGGTCAACTGCTGAGAAGGTAAACATAGTTCGGTTAAAGGTGAGAGACTTGGGATTTACGAGTTATCCCACCACCACCGAGCTTTTTGCTAAGGCTGAAGAATTTGGTCTGGAACTGTGTCCTGCTGAGGTGGGTCCTCACTATTGTTTGCAGTATACTGATCAACCTCTGCATGAGTGGCTTTTTGTTGGCATGGAGCCGTTGGTTGTTGGCAGCGATCCACGGGTGTTCACGCTGGAGCACAGTACCTACGGCTTGGAGCTTAGCTACGACTGGGCGAGACCAGACGACCGCTGGTTTCTAGATGATGGGTTTGTGTTCCGTTTCCGCAAGAATTCTTAAGCACTGATGTTGCTTGGTACCAGCCCTTTGACTCTTGTTCTCTTTGACACTTTGACCGAAAATTTTTTTGAGCTAATGATATATTCTGATATACTACCACGGTTAAGTGAAATTAAGTGGTTACGGCTACTTGAAGCTTAGCTAACAGCTCTATATTGAGAGCGCCGGCGGTTTGCCTCTGAGCAATTAGAGCCGACTGCCTGCGGAGGATATATTGTCTGTTCAAAAAAAAGAAAACTTGGTGCAGGGTGCTGGGGGATTTTCGATCACAGATACTATACAGCTGAGGATCTTCTTGCTTTAGTAGGACTATTTCAGCAGTGACCTAGATGGCATTCTGTACATTTCTTTCCGTTGGTTGTTGGCGGCAATCCGAGGGTGTTCAAACTAGAACACAATACCAACGGGTTGTAGCTCAACAACTATTGGGCGAAACCAGACAACAATTGGAATCTAGATGATGAGTTTGTGTTCCGCTTCCGAAAGTACTTCTTTTTCCGCGCTTCTCAAAAGGCGCGGTTTTTCTTATCAGGCTTTTCCAAACTTTTTCTCCAGCCTCCTAGCATTTTTCCTACTTCAGCAATTTTTAGGGAAATCTCTTCATACTGCTTGTGTGAAAGAAGTTTCGCCTCCCACGCCACAGCCAGAAAAAATTTTAATGAGTCCAATAAAACAATGCACTCACCGACTTTTGAGGATTTTGTTTCTTTGTCGGTAAAATATGACAGATACGTGCGCTCGAGTAAATCAAGAAAGAGATTCTCGATTCGCACACCAATAGTATAACGAGAATTTTTGGGCATATGAGGCACAATCCGCAGCCAAATCAAATATCCCTCTTTGAGATGATAGATGATAGATTTACTGCCCAAGTGGGCAGCGGAAGTAGAAGACGTTTTAAGCATGGGTACAATAATATCATCTCTGTCGAGAACTTGTTGCAATCCTGGAGAGAGTTCCTGAATGGCAAACGCCAACGTGTGGATGTGGCCAATTTTTCACTCGAATTGATGGATAGTATTTTGAGACTTCATGAGGAGCTAAAGCAAAAAACCTATCGACGTGGCACTTACCATGCTTTCAAAATTAATGACCCTAAACCGAGAAATATTCACAAAGCTGAAGTTAGAGATAGACTGATTCACCATGCAATTTACCGTGTTTTATACCCGTTTTTTGATACAAAATTTATTTTTGATTCGTATTCCTGCCGCAAAAATAAAGGGACGCACAGGGCTTTGAATCGCTTTACTTATTTTGGCAGAAAAGTGTCCCGGAATAATACTCGTACAGTTTGGGTGTTGAAATGTGATGTTCAAAAGTTTTTTGCCACCATTGATCATGCTCTGTTGAAGCAAATTCTAGCTCAGCATATTGGTGATCCAGACATTTTGTGGTTGCTGGAAGGAGTGATTGACAGTTTTCAAACCAAGCCTGACAAGCAGGTTGGTTTGCCGCTAGGAAATTTAACAAGTCAACTTCTAATTAATATTTACATGAACGAATTCGACCAATTTGCGAAAAGAACCTTGCGGGCTAAATATTACCTTCGCTATGCCGATGACTTTATTTTTCTTCACCATGACAAGCAAGTTTTACTGGCAATGATTCCTAGAATTGAGGCTTTTTTGGAAGATAAGCTGAAACTGAGGCTTAATCATCACAAAATGTACATCAAAACGCTACATTCCGGTGTGGATTTTCTTGGTTGGGTGCACTTTCCTACTCACAGAGTGTTCCGAACTGCTACAAAAAAGCGGATGTTTCGGAGGTTGGGAGTAAATGCGAGCACTGAAACTATTGCTTCTTATAAAGGCATTTTAAGTCATGGCAATGCGTATAAGCTCAAGTTCTCAATTACCCAAGAATTTGGTACAATACGGTGCATTCATGAGAAGCACCCGTAGCTCAGTTGGATAGAGCATCTGATTGCGGATCAGAAGGCCGTGCGTTCGAGTCGCGCCGGGTGCACTCTTTTGCCTTCGTCGCTTTTTAGCGCATCACTGAATAGTATTTGGAGTGCGAGACAGGAGGAGTCGCGTAGTGGCCAATCGCACCAGTTTCGAAAACTGGATCCTTTTTGGATTCGTGGGTTCGAATCCCACCTCCTCCGC
>CAZESB010000031.1:0-4839 GCA_964515115.1 uncultured Pseudomonadales bacterium
TGGCGCTTTCCTCGGCGTCAATCTCGAAAAAAGCAATAATTTGTGGCTGGGTTTCAAAATGCTCCAAAACCACGTTAGTGCCCATGATGATCAGCGAAAAACTGAAGGCCACAAAAAAGGTCACCGCCATCATCATAATCGAAACCAAAGCCTGGTAGGGTGATCTTCTGATGGTGGTGAGGGCGGTGGTCAGCGCTTGCATGGTTTAATTTTCTTTTTCCTCTTTGTTGAGTTTTTTCTCTTTAGTGGCTTTGGATTTTTTGGGCTTTTCTGGCTCTTTTTTCTTTAAAACTAGATCCGGAGATTTAAAAGTTTCGCCCCAAATATTTTCTGCTGCTTGATTTTCAGTTTCAGCGTTGGTTTCAGACTCGGTTTCGGTCTTAGCTTCGTCGTCAGCTTTGGCACCAGCGGACTCCGCCTCAGTCCTATCAGCTTTGGCAGTTTCCACCACTTTCTTAACCTGCTTTTTACCGCCAACATCCTTCACAATCTGGCCTTTTTCCAAGAAAATCGTTCTCATTCCGGCCAACTCGCTCATGATTTCGTTGTCATGAGTAGCAAAAATCACCGTCGTGCCTAGTTCATTAATCTTATGCAGCAGGCGGGCAATTTTCAGAGAAGTGTCTTTGTCGAGATTACCAGTCGGTTCGTCCGCGAAAATGATGCTAGGGCCGGTAGCCAGCGCCCGGGCAATGCTGATTCTTTGGGCTTCGCCGCCGGAAAGCTGAGTTGGGAAAAGTTGAGCTTTATCAGTCAGCTCTACCAGTTTCAGCAAATCCGTCACCCGCTCTTCAATTTCATCACTCTTTTTGCCGGTAATCATCAGCGGCAGAGCAATGTTTTCCCAGACGTTCAGCTCATGCAACAAGCGGTAATTCTGAAAAACCACCCCGATTTTCCTCCGGTGCTCATGCAACTGCGAATTTTTCAGCTGATTAACGCTGTAATCTTCGAAAAAAATCTCTCCCTCGGTGGGGGTATATTCTTTGGTAATCAGGCGCATCAGGGTAGTTTTGCCGCTGCCCGAGTGACCGGTAACAAAAAGGAAATCGCCCGCATCTACCGAAAAACTAATGTCTTTAACACCGTAAGAATCTTCAGTAAATTGTTTGGTAACGTTGTCAAAAACTAGCATAAGGGCAGAGTATTTTTATTGTATCAGCGGCGACTCTCCTTCGACTTTGATCACTTCCACCCGGCCAACATCCATAAGCCAGCCGGCTTTTTGACCTTTGAAAGTTTCTCCCCAGACTTTAATTTCCATCCCTACCAATTTATCCAGATCGGTGACTGAGGAGGTCAGGTAAACAGTTTGAGCCACACCACCAGGCCTGAGGAGGCTGTGAGAGCCTTCGCCGTCAATGCCGCCGGACTCCAGATAGCCTTGGGCGGAGTCTTTGAAAGTTTGTTCGTCGGCGCTACCAAAAACATCACCAGCCTTGACATCGTCTTCAGCCACGCGCTTGATCACGCCGTCTTTAGGCACACCGGTATCGTTGCGATGAACCACTCGGTTGGCGGCATAACCGGTGCCAACTCCAGCCAGAATGGCGATAAGACCGAACATAACAATGGGTTTTTTGAGGAATTTGTTGAGTTTTTTCATAGGCGAAGCTTGATTATCATCGATTTGCTCGGTGGGGTCAACCACTGGCTGAGCCAGTTCATTTTCCGACGTAATTGGTGGTGGGGTAGTGAGATCTAGTTTTCGCATATATCCTTAGTATAAACTATTTACAACTTGATTTCTTCTGCGATAAATTCATCAAGATTACCGTCCAAAACTCCCGCTGTATCGCTGGTTTCCACCTGAGTACGGGTGTCTTTGACCAAATGATAAGGATGAAGGACGTAATTGCGAATCTGGTTGCCCCAACTGGCCTGGTGATGTTCGCCTTTTTCTTCTTTCAGCTCACGGCTGAGCTTTTCTTCTTCCAGTTTGGCCAACTGAGCTTTGAGTTTTTGCAGGGCACGCTGCTTGTTTTGCACTTGAGTTCTTTCTTCTCGACATTTGACCGTAATACCGGTCGGTAGGTGGGTCAGCTCAACAGCGGTAGCTACTTTGTTGACGTTTTGGCCGCCAGCTCCGCCAGCTCGAGAGAAATTCCAGGATAGGTCGTTTTCGTTAAGTTCGATTTCATCTGAAGTTTCGTCGATCAGCGGCAACACTTCCACCAGGGCAAAAGAAGTTTGGCGCAAGTTGTCGGCGTTGAAAGGACTTTGCCGCACCAGTCGGTGGGTGCCGGCCTCGCCCTTGAGGTAGCCATAGGCATAGTCTGCCTCAACAGCATACTCGGCAGCCTTAATGCCGGCTTCATCACCTCTGGACTCAGAGAGCAGGGTGTGCCGCCAATTTTTTTTGTCGAAGTAGCGCAGGTACATCCGGCGCAGCATCTCCGCCCAGTCCATAGCTTCAGTGCCGCCTTGCCCGGAGTGAACGGCCAGGATGGCACCATTCTCGTCGAACTTGCCACTCAAGTAATGCCTCAGTTCCAGCTCTTTCAGGCCGGACTCTAGTTTTTTTAGCGTTTGTTGGAACTCTTGGTTGAGCTCTTCGTTTTCGTTGGCTGCCTCGCCTAGCAGCTCCAGGTAAGCCCGGGTATCTTGGGTGAGGTTTTGCACTCGGTCAAAAAGCTCAATTTTGTTTTTAAGACTGGCCAGTCGCCTCATGATGGCTTTGGCCTCCGGTTGCTGCCAAAAATCGGGAGCGTAAGTTTGTTTTTCCAGTTCTTGAGCTTGGTTTTTGAAGCTAGGCAGGTCGCCGGTGTTTAAGTACTGTTCGGCTTTTTCGATCAGCAGGGCGGCGGCTTCTCTTGACACTTGATTCATGGAGTTATTGTAACACTAGGTCTGGCATTTGCAGCAGAGTGTCGGTTTCCAGGCTGAACTCGATTGTCTGGCTTGGGGCAGTGATTTTTACTGGAATGGTTCGGATACCAGGCTGTTTTTGGATGGCTAGTTTGGTGGGAGAGCTTGAGGTAGCGGCCGGCTTTTTCAGGTGAATTTTAAGCTGGCCGGAACTATTTTCCGGTAAAGTGATCAGAAAGCCGATTTGTTTTAAATTTTCGCCCTCCGGAGTAGTGAGCCAAGCAGTGTCAAAGTTGGTAATGGGCTGGTCTTGATACTCAATTTTTTCCACTTCCCAAGTAGCTGGTAGCAGTAAGCGCTGATAATTAACGTAGCCGTTGTGGGGTGCCTCCTGGATCGAGCTGCTAGCCTCAATCAAAAAAATTTCCTGCTGAGTTTTGGGCTGATTGTGGTTAGTGAAATTAATCTTGATTTGCATTGCTTCCGGCTGCCAAGAGAGATCATAATTTCGGGCAATGCCAGCATTAGCCTTGTTGATGCCCACATTCGACTCAAGCAAATAAAGATATTCTTCGGCCTGATAGTTGTTGAGCCGGCCCGAGGCGCCCAAGGACTCAATGGCTGGCTGAATAGTTTTGTTGGGGGTGTAGGCCAGCAGCTGTTTGGTATTGATGCCGTTGAGAAGAATCTGCCCTGCCGTCAGCTTTTGGTCGTTTGGTAACTGGGTGAGTGCCAGCTGCAACTGCAGCCAGGCCACTTCAAGCAAGTGCTTTTTTTGAGTACTACCGGGGAAGAAAGGGTCGCGCTCTGAGCGCAACACGGTACTAAGAGAATCTGGCGTTAAGCTGGCGTCGTAGTCCGGGATTCGTACCGGACCGATCATGGCCAACAAATCCTCAACTAAAGGCAAATTAATAACCACAATGCCAGCAAGATTTTTCTTGCCGGCAATTTCAAAGAAATCCAACATTTGCTGGCCGCTCTCTCGGAAATCCGCTTGCCAGTTAGCATCAGGCAACCTTAAACCCTTCTCTCCGGCTAAATACTCCCGTACTCCAGGCGGCGGCTCTACATAGCCGACAAACTGGCCATCGGCATCATAAATATCTTCCACCACCAGATCAGTGATCCGGCCGTTTTCCATCGTTACTAGAGCGTAAGAGCCAGGAAAACCGCCCGCCGCTCTCAGCTCATCACTGTTTTGCAGCACCACTACCCAGGTTTGGCTATTTTGTTTCAGCTGGTTGAGCAGCGTAGTGGTAGCGACTAATTTTTGTTGATATTCTTGGAAGTTGTGGTTTTTTAGCAGCGGCCGCAAGAGCACTGCGCGCTCCAAATTTGCCAGCAGAAGTGACAAATTTGGCTCAACTTGATTAAGCAACCGAGCGGCCGCTGCCAGATCAGCCACCACCTCAGGCTGATCAGCCGGAAAAATTTCAGCCAACTGTTCTTGCCACTCAGGCCACCGCTTCAATAATCGCAAACTATTTTTCCAGACCTCAATGCTTGGTACCTGGCGCAGCGAAATCACCGACAGAACTTCCACTCCCGGCGCGGCCACCTTTGCCCACCCAGCAGCGTCATCAGCATTGCCGCTTTGCCAGCGCCACGCCGCCACACCACTCGCCGCGCCGGCCAACACTACCACCACACCCAGTCCCAACACCAGTGTCAGAAAAATTTTGCGCCCAATAGGCGCCAATAATTGAAAATTCATCAACTCAAGTATACATTGAACTCAAGCTTAACGATACACAGCCTGAATAATTTGATCACCCTGGATCAACTGAGTCACTACCTCCATGCCCGAGGTCACTCGGCCAAAAACCGCGTGTTTACCATCCAGCCAAGGAGTTGCTTCCAAAGTGATAAAAACTTGGCTGCCGCCAGTATTAGGGCCACTGTTAGCCATCGACAAAATGCCGGCCTGATCATGCTTTAACTCCGGATGAAACTCGTCGGCAATAGCATAGCCCGGGCCACCGGTTCCCCATCTAGCCTCAGTGCCAGCCTCTTTGGTCAGCGGATCAC
>CAZESB010000032.1:0-4222 GCA_964515115.1 uncultured Pseudomonadales bacterium
GAGCGGCTCAATATTTTGCAGAGTCAAACCGGTGCTGCCCCACTCACCTTCTTGATCAACAAGCTGCAACACGCCGCCGTTGACAGCGAGATAATTAAAAATCATTACTTTTGGTTCCTCGAGTGCTTCAGCATCACGCCTATTAAGGGTGACTATCAGATCGCCCACCTCCGAAGCTGCCCAAACACCGCTGCTAACCATCAGCTCCTCGTCATTTTGGAAATCTTGCGTGAAAGTTGCCTGCTGATCCGGAGTGGTGACTAGAGTAATAGTACGACCAGGACTACTGGCAGCCGGTAAATTAGTCACAAAGGTACCAACAAAAGGTGAAGTCTCCGTTAGAGACACCTCTTCCCTTCGCTCCAAGAAAAATAAGTAAGCTAGGGCTGCAAAAATGATAATTAGCCCGATGATTAGAAGTTTTTTCATACGTTCTCCTCTCACTTTAAGCGTAAAGGAATTTTTTGCGAAAGGCAAATGAAAAGTTTTATGCTCAAAATTCTATCAGTTTAGGGGTACTGCTCTAAAGCGGTGGGCTGGTAGTTGCCAGCAGCTTCGCGACTGAGTTCAAGTTGGCAGAGCTTGTGGATCTCGGTTTCGATATCAATAGCTACGGCCCATTTGCTATCATCAAAATCAGGCTCATTGCGAATATTTCTGAGATAATCAATGGCCAGCTGGTAACACATTCTGTCTCTGCTGGGATAAAGCCTGCCATGGTGGCTGACGTCCTCTTTGTAAAGCCAGTAGGCGATCAGGCTTGTAGCTGCGATTACTAGCAGGAGGATGAGGGGGGTGAGGGTGAAAGAGGTAACAGCGGCCGGTTTTAGTTTGGTTTTCATGGGTGAGATTATTGTAAACCTTTGAAGGATTTGTCAACCAAAAATGTCAAGCAAAAAACAATAGTGCTATTTTCTAAATAACATTACGTAATCTTTCATCTCAAAAAGTCGATTGCGCGAATAACCCGTTGTTTCTCTCAAAATCCCTAGCTGCGTCATACTTTCAACTAAACCGCCAGCTGCTTTAAAACTGATCTCAAGTGCTTCACTGACATTTTTAATATTGACTATTGGTTGTGAAAATAAATGAATCAATAATTTTCTAGCTAGGGGAGCTCGTCGCCCCAAGGTAACTATCTTAGCATCATATTGTTCGCGCAAAGCAATAATGCTCTCTAGCTTTTCTTTTCCTTTATTGCTGGTCATAACAATGCCTTCAAGAAAAAATCTTACCCATCCTTCCAGATCATTTTTTTGACGCACTGAGTCTAGCATTTCATAGTACGACTGGCGATACTCTTCCAAATAGTCAGAAATATATAATACCGGTTTAGATAAAAATCCACGCTCAATAAGTTGCAATGTAATTAAAAGTCGACCAATTCTTCCATTGCCATCTAAAAATGGATGAATTGTTTCAAATTGATAGTGCATAATGGCGATTTTGATTAAAACAGGAACATTGAGACCAGTATTATGCCAAAATCTTTCCCAATCAGAAAGTAATTCGCTCAATTCTTCTGGCACCGGGGGAACAAAATGAGCTGTACGTATAGAGGAACCTCCAATCCAATTCTGACTAACACGTATTTTTCCTGGAAGTTTTTGCTTCCCTCTCACTCCTGAAAGTAATCGCTTGTGAGTAGATTTAATTAACCTCCTAGAGACTGGCAATCGCTGCAATTCATTCACTGCCCAATTCATAGCATCAATATAATTGCGTACTTCCAACCAGTCATCGCGTCTTTCAGGACTAATTTCTTCTTCTGGCAAAATAATTTCATCAATCTCTGTTCTTGTGCCTTCAATACGTGAAGAGCTTACCGCTTCAGACTTAACATGCATCTGAATAAAGTAGTCAATATCAGGCACCAAACGAGAATAAGCATTGAGCTCTCCTAAAAGACGAGTCGCCTCTTCTAAGAGAATAATAGTTGACTGATTGTTGACAACAAAAGGTCTATTAATCAAGCTGGGAAAAAAGCTTTTATATTCCAAATCAGTATTGGCACGAATGATACGATTTTTTCCTGCAACAAAGTTTTTCATAAAGTAAATATAACATTTCTTATTTAACTTTTCAACCCTAAAGTAAAATAAAGATATTTATATTATACTTTTGATTTTAATAAAATTAAAACAACTTATCCTAAAAAATCCAGTTAATCCAGCAAGTAATTTCATAGCTCTATTCTTCTGTCGAAATTTCCGGCACCCGTAATTCAGTTGTTATTTCCTCTTGCACCAAGCTAATTTTGGTATCACGTTTTTTGAGAGAAAGATAAAAAATAACTGCTACACCAATCAAAAATGTCCAGAAAATCAAAAAATACTCAAGCTTATTTTGAGTATTGAGGTAACCAATAATTGGCGCCAAGACTACATAAGGTAAAGTGCGCAAAAATGAAGACACCGATAAAACCGTTGCGCGTTGATCTGCTGTGGTGCGATAATTCAAAACTTCGCTCATAAAAGGATAAAGAACGTGCTCACCAACATACAGTGCCAAAATTACCAAATATCCCCACATACCAATATCAGCAATAGAAAACAGCAAACTTATTCCTGCCACAACCGAGATCAAAGTAATTACTTTCTTTTCGCTCAGGCGCTCAGCGTGTTTGTTCATAAATGCCAAAATACCGACAGTGATTAAGCTGCTCGTCGCGATCACTAGTGAGCCTGCAAATGGACTGAAATGAAATCGGTCCAACAACACCAAGCGTAAAAGACCCCATCCAGCCGTGTAAAAAAGACCCTGCACGATAACAATTATTGGCACATATAAAAACAGTTTTTTGGTGAGAAACTCAGCAAATCCTGACCGAATACTTACGACTTGCTCCCGCAGTTCAGTCAAAAATTTTTGTTTATTTTTGACCACTTTGGCTTCTGTAATCGGCCAAATAATCAAAACCGAACCAAGAAATGAAAGACCTGTGATAATCCAAGGAACTCGAGGATCAAACGTGTGCAACCATCCTCCAATAATAGTAGCAAACATCGAGCCTATTAAGGCAACTTGCGAGCCTTTAGTTACAAGTTTCCGCCAATCAGTTGATGCTTGCTTAAATTGCAGTTTGTCAAAAAAGAGCGCTTCATCAGCTCCGGAGACAAAGGATACACCGATCATTAGTATTGCTTGACCAACTGCGAAAGGAACAAAACTACTGCCAAATGCTTGTATTAATATGCCGCTTCCAGCAAGCAGTTGACCAATCTTAACCATATTGGCTCGTCCAAACTTGTCAGCCAATGATCCTGATGGCACTTCAGCAATCAGGCCTATAGCAAAAGCCATTCCATCTAAAATACCAACTTCCCCATCTGTGATGAAGATTCGATAAAAGTAAAGCCAAACCGCACTCACAAACCAAAGATTGGTTAGTAATCTGTAGATAAGAAATTTGTTAGAGAGCCATTTTTGGTTTGGAGTCATTGATTTTTAATTCCCCGCATGTCTATTTAAAAAATCGCGAAAAGCCAGGCTTTTTGCTACTTCCACAGCAATAGACTGACCAATGCCTGTGGATGATCCGGTGACGACTGCGAGTTTATTTTTCATACTCACAAATTAAGCGCCAAATACTTTCCCTCACTAATAATCTCAGTTTTTCCATTGACAACTTTGAGCGCAGAATTATCATCAAGCGCATAGACTGGATCAGCTATATGTTGAGACGCCGCACGCAAATTCTTTTCTCGAATTTTATCAAAGTGAGGAGAATTGAGGTGAGGAACAAACTGAAAATTCACTAAGCCCAAACCTTCTCTTATCTCAATTACATACTGCTCATCAAACAAGTCCTGAATTGAGTTGGCAATGGATGGACCAGCAACACAGCTGCCGGCACTAATACCAACATAAATCCTGTTTTTAAGCAGTGAGGGTAATTCTGCTTGCAAACCCGATTGCTTCAACCAATACATCAAGTGAAAAGTATTACCACCGCCGAAACACAATACTTCAACCTCTTGCAATCGAGGTAGCCAGTTTTCTTTTGGGATGGCTGATATGTCAACAATATCAATTTCAAACCCAGTCTTTTTAAAGTTGCTTAAGTCATCAACCAGCCATGATTTTTCACCTGGTTCTATGTTGGCGGCAGTGGGAATAAATGCTAGCTTCGCTCCTTGAGCTGATTTTGCCAACAGCTCTTCCAGAGCTTGAGTAATGGATTTGTTTGAAAGCCCGGCTGAAGTGAGGAGTAATTTCATAA
>CAZESB010000033.1:0-3822 GCA_964515115.1 uncultured Pseudomonadales bacterium
GCTTGGCTGCTTTGATCGCCTCCCACTGAATTAAGTAAGCTCCTGAATACTTTCTACCTGCTTCAGTGCTGGCGCCGTAGTGGTAGATAGCTTCTTGACCATAAAAAATAATCAGTGCCTGAGCTAAAAGTATTTTTTCCCAATAAGCCGAGTAGAGTATAGCTTTGTTTTGCTCGGCAAAAATCTTGAATTGCTCGTGGAGAAATTCATAAGTAAAAGGAATGAAGTGCTGGCGTCTGGCAGTGGCTAGTTGGATTTCGTAAAATGTCTTGATGTCCGCGGGGTTGGTGGAGGTGGTAATCTTAAGCTCATTTTTTTGGGCTTTTTTAATTTCGTAACGAGTGGATTTGCGCATTTGCGCCAAGATTTCTTCTTCAGGTGGAGTGAGATCAAGTTGGTGAGTCAGTTCCGCGCCTAGGTGCATTGGTGATTTGACAAACCCGAGACCAGCAAAAAGTCTGATGGAAAAATCATTGGCTTCCAGCTGTGGCCTGACTCTAACAAAACTGCAGCCTGAGCTTCGAGCCTGGTTTTTAATTTCATTAATAAAAGCTTTCACCACCGGCTGATTATCCCAGTCAATGATCGGTCCGCCTGGTACTGCTAGGTATTTGCCGCGCCTTGCTTCCTCAGTGATTGACAACATCACTCCTACCAAATGATCTCTCGAGTAGAAACCCACACGGGCAATCGTCCGACCCAAGTTTTCCTGAAAAGCGCCCCAATACCAAGATTGCAAAAAACTGGCCTCTGGCCTTTGCGCCAAGAATTCTTCCCAAATCTGTTCGCTACTAATTGGTTTAACGGTTATTTCCGGCATGAGTTATTAGTTCCGCCAACGCTTTGGCTGTTGCCAGACTCACATTGGCGTGAGTGGGTAAGTTAATAATTTGAGCTGTAATTTGTTCGGCAATCGGGCATTGATGAGTATAGTTTGTTTTCTGAAGATACTTTCGTGGACCAATAGGAGCATCGTACCAAATATCAGCAAGATGATAGTGTTTATTTTTGAGCCAGGCAAGTAGCGCCGGGCGATTACTCACCAAAACCGGAAAGCGCAAGCAGCTCCCCTTTCGGGCACCCTCACGCGTAGCAGCCGGCACCATTTCTTCAGGTAGATTTTCCAAATAAACTTGAGCGATTGCCTGTCTGTGCTTAATTGCTTGCGGCAAATCTTTAAGCAAAGAGAGCGCCAACCAACACTGCCAGGCAGGCAAATCGTGAAAGCCGCTGCCGGCATCATTCATTGGCCTCGACAAAAGCTTAAATTGATTAAAAAACCAATGCAAAACTTTACCTGCTTGCAGACGGTAGGTTTTTCTAATTATCCAAGTGAACAAGGGGTGAAAGCGGTCTTTTAATTGAGCCGCCAGTAGCAGTTGTTGCGTCGGTAGCGACGGCAGAGAAAACAAAAATTTTTGCCGGCGAACAATCAGCGCCCCACCAGCAACACTATCAATAACTTTGTCCTGACTGAAAGAAAACACTACAAAATCGCCAACACTGCCAGCCTCCTGGCCATTAGCATAAACTGTCCCCACACTGTGAGCCAAGTCTTCAATCAGAACAAGGTCGTGCTGTTCGCAAACAGTTTTGATTTCCGGCACTTGAGCCGGAAAACCCAAGCTGTTCTGCACTATTACCGCCTTGATCTTAGGGTTGCGTTTGATGGCTTTTTTCAAAGTTTGGACAGAAAAATCCAAGCTGCTTTTATCAATATCGAGATACTCAACCACCAGCCCTTGTTCAACTATCGCCTGATAAACCGCGTAACAAGTAAAGCCATTAATAGCCACAGCAGCGCCTTGAGGCAGCGCCGCTAGTTGCAAAGCCAACTCCAAAGCCTCCCTGCCTTTATAAAGTAGTTTTGCCTTGCCTTGGTATTTATTCTCGAGATAATTTTCCAGCTCCCGAACATACTCATTCTTGTTTTGAATAAAAAGTGGTTTTACCACTTGGGAAAAACTCACAAAACTAGAGCCAAGAGAGTTAAAAGTCATAATTTTGCTTGATTGCTAGCAATAATAGCTGCTGTTTCTTGTGGGTGAGAAAACTGAGGAGCGTGTTTGGCAGCGGGTAGGGTTACCAGTTTTGCTTTTGGCAGCGCCGCCTGTATAGTTTGCCCGTCGCGCAGAGGAGTAACCCTATCTTTTTCGCCCCAAATTAGCAGGGTTGGCAGGTTGAGTTGGGCAAGCAGTGGCACAATATCAACACTAATAAGATTAATCATGGTCTGTTTCATGACTGGAGAAGCCTGATAATAATCCCGCTCGCGGGCGAGAGTGTAAAGGATTTTTTTCAGTTTTTCTGAAGGAGCCAACAGCTTACCAGCCTTAGCCAACCATTTGAAAAAAGTTTTTTTCGCTCTGGTTTTCAAGTCCCTATGAATTACCCCCGCACTGGCAATAAGAATCAGTGACTGCACTTTATGAGGAAAGCGGTGGGCGTAGGCCAGAGCTAAACGACCACCGTTGGAGTGGCCTAAAAGAATAGGTTTCTCTCTGGAAGTCAGCAGCCCATCCAACCAAGCTATGTAATCGTCAAGCGTCCAGACCTGATCAATAGCTTGAGTCAAACCGGGAACCGGCAGCAGTTCGCACTCGTAGCCATGTTTTGCCATAGCATCAATAAAATCCTGCCACTTATCAAGAGAGTAGGACCAGCCATGAATGATTATAATTTTTGTTTTTTTCGTCATCCTAACCCCCAGTGCCGACGTCTTTTTTGCCAAACTTTTTCCCGCCGGCAAAGTTTTTTTGCGTCTGCTTGATCGAGCAAAAGCTGTTCAATAATTCCTTCCAAAAACCGCGAGCCTTTGAAAAAAATTGTTTCTCCACCTTTAAGCGTATCACTTATATAAACCAGCGCTTCTTTTGGTTCGAGTAAAGTAATTGTTTTTGTTTGGTCAAGGAGCGGCGCGGTGTATTTTCGCAATCGGGGACCAATAAGAATTATATTAGCAAATTTTTGCTGAGCTAACAGCTGACCCAATTTTTGGTGTTCTTCAGCTTCCTCCTGCCCTAACTCAATCATATCCCCAAGCACCGCCCATTTACTCTCCACTTTAAGCTTGGCAAAAAGCGCCAGCATTGCTCGCATTGAGTCATAATTAGCATTATAACTGCTGTCAATGAGAGTGGTGTTTTTTATGCCCGCGAAAACCGAGCTTCTGCCTGGTGGTAGGGTAAAATTTTGATAAGTGTAGTCATAAGGAATCTTGAGCTCTCGACACACATTTAGACACATGGCAATTGAGAGCCAGACGTCTTTGGGTAATAGAACGTCATCAAAATTGTGCTCTTGGTTTTGAATGAAAAAACGAGTGCCGTTCTTGCTGACTTTGTACCGGTTCAGCCAGATTTTTTCTTGGTAGCTTTCAATTTCGGCTTGAGAGCGGCTAGCTTCTGCCTTGATCAGCTGAGAGTCACCATTGATGTGCGCTTTCTGCTTGGTTTTGGCTAAGAAATAACCAAATTCATGACTAACCGCCGCTTCGATAGAAGTGAACTTGCCGCTTTTGAGTTGAGAAGCAAAATTTTCTGTATGAGTACGAGAAACATTGAGCCAAAGAGTCATGTCCGGATTTAGCAAATCGGCAAGAAATTTGCCTTCACCCGGCCGATCGCAATCGGCTTCAACAATATAAATTTTTTCCTGGGGCAACGGGGTGAGAAGCGCCAGCGGCGCTCGTATGAAAAGCACCGGCCATTCAAACAAACTAAATGATTGTCTGGAAATATTAAGAAGATGAAAAGGAATACCAAAGGCACTATTGGCTAGGTGAGAGTAGCGCGCCCGCTCACCCACCTGAGATTGCAATAA
>CAZESB010000034.1:0-3593 GCA_964515115.1 uncultured Pseudomonadales bacterium
TTACAGATTTCAATTTTGAACAACCCTTAAACTCATATCGTCCAGCTCAACCAGCAACTCCACCGCATTGTTTTCATAATTGCTCTCCACCATCGTTCTGTCAGGATTGATTTCTGAGCGAACCAAGTACCGGCCATCAGGAATTTCAGTTACATCCAGTTCTTGCCCTTCAATATTGGCCCGATAAGTATCCGCCCACCCCACCGACAAACCCTGAATCTCATTTTCACAAAGATCATAAACCCTTTCCTGAGGAGCATTGGGTAAAGTGAGGTCGTGCTCATCCCGATCCCAAATGCAAAAACTCATTTTGTCTGTGCTGGCCACAAGCCTGGTAGGTTGGTCGTGATCCGTCACTGCCCAGAGTTGAAAAACCACGTACTCGCCAATGTGCCAGTGATCGTGATCGGGGTGAAAGACAAAAGTGCCAACTGCCTTTTCCAGTTTGTCGCCATTAGCGGCGAAAAGGTGTTGGGTGGCGTGGGTGAGTTCCCGTTCGTAATCAAAATCTCCCCGTACTTCAAAAACACCTTCGCCCTGGTTGATAAAAGTGGTGTTAAAACGCAGCTGGCGTCTGCCAGCTTGGTTCTCAATAAAAAGCTCGGTCGGTGCGGAAATAATCAAGTCCGGCAAGAGGTAGCCTTGATACGGATCCGCGTTTGCCAGCTCAATTTTAGCACCGTCTTGTTCGGCATAGTGGGCCGCCACCAAAAAAGTCAAGCCAATCGCTCCCAAAAATATCGTCACCAGCAACACCATTAACTTCATGAAAATATGATAGCGGAGACCGCTGAAGAAATATTTGAGGGTTGTGTAAGAAAAAGTTATACCTTGATTTCCCCTAACCCCCTCATACTTTGTTAGGTATTTACCCGGTTCTTACGTTCTCATCTTAAAATCAGCCGAGATTAGTGCTTTAATAAGAATATGCCAAACCAAACTGTTCCTCTAGAAAGAGGTAATATTTATTTCTTTTACACTCCTCGAGTGAGTGTTGATAAAGTCAGTGGTTTTGAGGATTTACAGCGGCTTTACATCGTTCTGAGCCCGACGGGTAAAAGACTTTACCGCCTGCTGGTGGTGCCGAAGAAAAAGCTACCCAGTATCGCTGAACCGAGCCGGACTTACTTTAGCTATGTTGATAAAGTGGTTAAAGATCCACTACAACTGCGTCCGGAAATGCAGGAGGAATCCTATCAAACCAAAACTCGTGGCACCCAAACCGATCCGGCTTTCAGGCCAGCTGGTGAAGGAGTTTATGTCATTGCTCAACACGGCGGTCATACTCATTTGGCTTATGCTTTAGAGCTGCCACCCAAACCGGGAGAGGTGCAAAAAATACTCAATATTGAAGAGGAAGGCAATTTGCTGATTTCTATTGTTAATCCTGATCAACCATCTCCTCCCAATGTGGGTTTGCCAGAAGAAGAGGAAGCCAAGTATCCGGCCGAATTAAAAAAGGCTTTCGGGGACAGACGTTTTCTCTCTCTTGGCCCAATTGAACTGCTGGATTATCAGGGCGCGCAAATTTTGCTGATTGCCGCCTACGCTGCGGAACTAAAAGATCTTGATCTGGAACTCAATCCTCAAGAGGAAACCGCAACCACAGCCGAGATTTTCAACGATCTGCGGCTGCAAAAAAGCCAACACCCAGTGGAGCCACTTTTTGAAGGCAAGTGGGCTTGATTGCTCTTTTCCTAATTTTCTAGAGATTAGAGGTTGATTTTGTCTGCGAACTGACCGATCAGGGGCAGCGGTTTCTTAGCGCCATTGACAGCATTGAGAATACCCATGATCAACAACACTAGCAAAACCAAGTAAACAATCGGCGCCAGCATCCAACCAATAACCGGCACCATGTTAAATACTCCTGTCAAAACCCAGGCAATGAACAAAACCAGGCCTTGTTTGACGTGGTATTTGACGTAAGGATCGTCCTTGGCATCGGTGAGCAGTGGCACAAAGAAAATAATGTAGGCCAGCACCGCCATGCCGGTGTTGAGTTCTTTAGTTTTTTCTGAAGTTTCAGCCATGTGGCTCCTTTTGCTATTGTAATAGTTTCAGTATAACAGAATCGCAGCCGAGATGGTGATAGCAGAATCAAATCAATGTCTTCTTGTCCGAGAAAACAACATTACCGCGCCTAAAACTATGATCAGCACAGGTGTAAATAATTTAACGGCGTTGCCACCGAAATTATAGAGCTCGCTGGTAATATAGGCGCCATCATGACCCACCGAATCAACTGAAAGGTGAGTGGCGTCAACTTCATCAACTAATCCTAGAACGTCGCCCGTCGAATCAGTCGAATCTTCATAAAAAACTAGTTTTGTATGCGTTTGCTCACCCAAAACTGAGGGTGAAAGACTGGTAAAATCCTGTTGCAGTTTTTGGGCTTCCGGGGAAATTCTTTCAGGCAAAATCAGATAATTGCCAGTGCCAAAATCTTGCAGAATGTTGGTGCCCCTGGAGTCATTGGCTAAGACCATTGAGCTAGGGAGAAAATCAACAATTACCAGGCCGGGTTGGACTCCTTGCAACCAAACTGTGGCAAAAATGCCCGATTCTCCGGTAAAACCCGGATTAGGTAAGCCTCCGGTTAGCCTGGCAAAACCGAGTTCGTTATTAATCTCTTTCTGTAGAAAAATTTCTGCGAAAGACTCGCTGGTATCGATTTCCAGCACCTGCACCCTTTCAGGATTAAAGGTAATATCCGCCTGAATAGCGTTAATGGGAGTCTCCATGCCCGTAACTTCGATTTTCATCGGAATCAACTCACCCAAGCGATATTGACCTCTGGCGGGAATGACGAAATTAGCAGTTTTCTGGGGAGTCCAGTAGCCTAGTTCTCGCAAGATTCGCGCTTCAACAAAAACCACCCCTAAAGCCAAAAGGGTAAAACCAAAGATAGCCAAGGCGTTGAGAATCGCTGATTTGGTTTTTTTAGGATAACTGCGTTCCAGCGAAACCACCGGCTCATTACAAGTCGGGCAAACCGCGCCCACCCGCGTAGTTCTGCAGAAAAAACAAGGCGTATTCAGGGGAAATAAAAACCACCAAATAGGATAAGCAATGGCGACAAAAATTCCCAGCGCCGAAAACAGGTGCAAAATGACAAAAGAAGCCAACATAAAAATGAGCAGTTTGAAAAACGAGCCGATAATAGAAGTGTTGGCGCTGGCTATCATGATTGGATGTAATACATTAAAATCGAAAAATCTTGCAAATCACATTGAAGGTCTTGGTTAAGGTCGCAGTTTAGCTCCGCGACAGCGCTTTGGTAACTGTCGCTGAAGGTGTCATCGGGACCAAAATTAGCCAGCAACTCAACAGCCTGCCGCCAATCAGCCACCCACATTTCTACTGCTAGCTGAATTTCATGAGTTTCGATTACGCCACTGCCGTCAAGGTCGAAGGGCAAAACGGCGGTAGGCATCGGAGTGTCAGTGGCCACTGGCGGTGGGCTAATTTTGGGTAGAGCGGTATCAATGGTATCGGTGATGGTGAGGTAGGTTTGGGTGATGGTATCAACTAAAGATTCCAAAATTTCTTGAGCCGAGCCAGGGGTGGGCGTGGGGGTGGGAGTTGGAGCG
>CAZESB010000035.1:0-2874 GCA_964515115.1 uncultured Pseudomonadales bacterium
ATCAATATTTTGCGAGATAACGTACTCAAGGTGTTGGAATTTGCTAAAAATACTGGCTGATTCAGTCACACAAACCTTACCCGCTACCGCTCCCACGCTTGGATCGCCAAATGGCCGAACCAAGTTCCGAATTGTGTCCGGAGTAAAAATAGTATCCCCATCCATCGCCACAATGACCCCGTATTTGGCTTTACTAATCCCAAAATTAAGCGCTGCTGCCTTACCACCATTTTGGCGTGAATAAAACCGGATCAGGCCCTGGTGTTTTTTGCGTAATTTGAGAACTAGGTCTTTAGTAGAATCCGTCGAGCCATCATCAACCACAATAATCTCAAGCCTTTTGCGTTGGCTTTGAAGCACACTGTCAATGGTAGCGGCAATGTTTTCCATTTCGTTATAAGCAGGAATAACAACACTTACCCCACCAGACCACGACGCTTTGATTTTCTTGGGTTTGAAAAAATTTGCCGTTAGCAGCGAACCCACTAACCCCAGTCTTACTACCACCAACACAATGATGATTTGGGTGAAGAGGGGAATATTTCTTCCAGTAGTAGCAGACACATCAATGACAAAATGCTGGAAGTTTTTTTCCAGAGCTTGAAAGCTGGGATGAGAAAAGTATCTTGGCCACTTTTCAGGTTCAGTTTTGATAAATAAATCCTCGGCAATCTTTTCTCTTGTTTCCCGACCAACAAAGCCCAGTTCATTCTTAACTTGGTGCGCTTCTTGCCATTCAATTAATGCTTCTTGAGTAATATCACCAAAATAACCGGTTGGCTCTTGTCTAAAAACCCCTTCTTTAAGGAGAAACGTTTGCAATCTGGTTACATCTCCATTGGTATCTTCATCGGTCATCCCAAGCTGGAGGTCTTGATTTACCGTCATTTTTGGAGCACTGGCTAAACCGATCACTGAAGAAACTGTTTCAAACCTATAATCTCTAGCCTTGAGTTCTGGGATCAATTTATCAAGCGCCTCAGCGGTAAAAAGACTTTCCGAACCATCATGTAAAAGGACGATATGGCCTTGATCTACGGTCGAGATAACATTTTCAACAATCTCATCTGCTGATTCAGCTTTCCAGTCGAGCGAATCAATATCAGCTCCAATCGGGATAAAGCCATCATCCATAGCCCAATCAAGCGCCTTGGGATAACCATTTTTATCTGGCAACGGATCTGAACCGATATCAAGCAAAAACGGCGGACGATAGAGCAGAGTTTGCTCACCAGTAATATTGCCAATAATTTTGTTGGTAACATCAAGCTCATATTGCAGTCGCTCTTTGCTCGCGTGGACATTCTCTGAATGAGAAAAAGTGTGATTACCTATTTCATAGCCACTGTCATGAACCTTTTTTACTAGCTGCGGATGCTGAAGTGCTTTTGAACCAAGAAAAAAGAAAGTAGCGGGTACCTGATGTCTTTTGAGAATTTCGAGGATTTCAAGAGTTTTTTCCGGATCAGGGCCATCGTCAAAAGTGAGAGCCACTACGCGGTCATAAGCCATCACGTTGTAGTAATAATCGGTGGTGATTAGTGCCTTGGAACGCTCAGCCACAACCCCGGTAAAAAAATCTATTCCGGATAAAACGACAAATAAAAGTGTAGCAAAGAGAACACTTCTCATCACAAGCTTGCGGAGTTGTTTTTTCCGGTATAAAGGCATGAGTTTTAAATCTTAATTGATTGAACAATCCGAGGGGATGACCACCACAACAATTGCTATCAAAATATTATAGGAATAGTTGGTGATATTTCAGTGAGATTTTTGTAAGCGAAAGGTAAAAATGTGGGTCAGCTGGGGCTCGAACCCAGGACACCCTGCTTAAGAGGCAGGTGCTCTAACCGACTGAGCTACTGACCCAAATCAAGTTTGAATTATACCACCGCGTTGGGTGTTTTGTGCGCCAGGAGGGATTCGAACCCCCGACATCTTGTTCCGAAGACAAGCGCTCTAATCCACTGAGCTACTGGCGCTTGAGAGCATATTGTACCTCAAAAGCCTGGTTGAGTACATCAAATCTTCCCTCCAGACAAAACCGAAAAAATCTATTATAATCACCTAGTAATTATGGAAATTAATTACTACCCCCTGATTAATAAAGTTTACCGTTTTCTCAATCTCAAAAAAGAAATCTCCGACGATGAAGACTATGAAAGCTCTTTCATCGTCCCTTTTATTACCGTTGCTCGTGAGCCAGGCAGCGGTGGTGCTCCAATTGCTAGAAGGGTAGCAGAAAAACTCAGCTTTGAGTTCATTGATGAACAATTGGTTGATGAAATCGCCAAATCCACCAAAAAAAGAAAGCAGATCATTAGTGCTATTGATGAAAAAAGCAGAAGCAAGTTTGAAGACATCGTCCACAACCTGTTCAACACCGAGTATGTTGACGACTACAAATACATTTCCGAACTGGGCAAGCTGATTCTGGCTCACGCTCACAAAGGCAGAACTGTCATTCTGGGCAGAGGCGCCAATTTTATCACTCCTTTCGCCAAAGGCCTGCATGTTAATATTACCGCGCCCTACGAAGTGCGGGTCCAGCGGGCAATGGATTTTGAAGGTCACACCCGTGCGGCCGCTAAAAAAGTTATTGCCAAAGTCGAAAAAGAACGTCGAGATTTTGTTCAGCAATACTTCAAAAAAGATCTCACCAAACACAACGCCTACGACCTAACTATCAACACCACTTATTTCAGGGTAGAAGAGGCTGCCGACGTCATTATTGAAGCTTTGAAAAGAAAGTTCAGCCGTTCCTTCCCAAGACTTGGGAAACGTATCTAACTGTAGTACAATACATTTTCATCAATATGCTGAATGCCGAAGTGGCGGAATGGTAGACGCGCACGCTTCAGGAGCGTGTGGAGG
>CAZESB010000036.1:0-2599 GCA_964515115.1 uncultured Pseudomonadales bacterium
GTTCTGTACAATTAATATTCCAAGCAGAAAGTTACAAGAGGAGTATGCCAATGTCTAAAATGAAACCAACTCAACACCCAGCGGCAACCGAACCTTTAGATGATTACGAAAAGGAACTAGCTGACTTTCTTGAAAAAGGAGAGTATATCAGTGATCCTGATTTTGCTGAGACTAAAACCATGATAGAAGCAGCCGCTACAAAACAACCCTTGTCATAAAACAAAAAAGTGATATCATTTCTTAAAACAACTACAAAAAAGCACCCTATGCACATCACCAACTGGCAAACCCACAAAAAGCGCCTGCTTGCCAACCCCGCCTTCAAAAAGGAGCTAGACGATCTGGGGCTTAACTACCAGGTAGCTCGTCTGCTCATTGAGGCCCGGATGAAAAAGGGCCTAACTCAACAGGAACTGGCTGCTTTGATCAAGACCAAACAAGCGGTTATTTCTCGAGTAGAAACCGGTCAAACTATGCCGTCTTTATCACTGCTTAAGCGGCTGGCCGGAGCCTTGGGAACGACTTTTAAACTGGAGATAAAGTAGCGCGCTACTTCAAGTGCCAATACACACTCATATAGTTATCATCGTGGAAAATGAAAACGCCGTTGCCGCCATCGCCCAGACAATTGCGGCAGAAATAAGCCTCACCGTCCTGGACCGCCTTAACCGAGTGTGAGCTCATGCCCACCATGTCCAACGCCGGGTGAATATTACCGCCGTACATCCAGTTATAACAAGTATTGCTACCGTAATTTTGAGTAATCCGCACATCGCTCATCGGCCAGTCCCAACTACCTTTACCGGAACTGGTGGAGCCACTCGGATCATGCCCGCAGCCGGTAGACCAAGTCACTGTTTTGGACTTCAACTTGTCCAACGGATTAATGTGATTGCTGTAGTACCAGCCCCAGCTACCGGTGTTCTGAAACTGCTTAACGTTGTAGCGATAAATACTAAAGTGCAGGTGAGCGCCGGTGGAAAAGCCGGAATTGCCCATGGTGCCAATGGTTTCGCCGCGCTTGACCTTGACCTCATTGCCCTCTCGAATCACCACCCCGGCCGCGCCGGAAATCTGGGCCAGCTCCTTTCTAGCCTGAGCTAATAGTTCCTGATACCTGGTTTCGTTACTTTTGGTGACGTTAAGAATGGCCTCCTGCTCCTGCTTGCTGGAAGCCAACTCCTGGCGTTTGCCCTCAAGTTGCTGGCGTTTCTCCAGCACCTCATCTTGCTTTACTTCTTTGAGCGATTTTTGCTCATCAAAGTGCAGCCGCTGTGACTCGGCTCGCGTCATGGCGTAGGCAGTCTGCTCACCGGCTTTAGAAAGGTACTTGTACTGAGTCACGAACGAATTGAACGAATCCGACTCGAGTAGCAGCGAGAGCGGGTTGGTTTGGGTTCTTTTGTACTGTGCCTTAACCCGATTGACCAGCATCGTCGAGAGTCTGTCCAGGGAAACTCCCAGGCCGTCAATCCGCTCAGTCAGCTCAGAAATTTCTCTTTCCAGGGTGTTGATCTCGGCCAGCAGTTGGTTGATCTGGACTTGCTGAAGGTTAATCTGGCCATTCAGAATGTTGATAGTGTTAGTGAGGGTGTTTTTTTCGTTGCTAATTACCCCGAGTACTTTTTCCAAACAGGCTGTTTTTTTGCTGTAACAGGCCATTTTGTCATCGGTGTCATCTTCTTTTTCGCATTTATACTTAGCCTCGCAATCTTCGTTGGCCTGCGCGTTTTGCGCCGAAATACCGGTAAAAATTAAACTCAAACTGAAAAATACCAAAAATACTGCCAGGGTTTTGGAGAAAATGAGGAACTTGTCGGCAGTGCTTCGCATGGTAATACTTTTTTAGTTTACTTGAGAGAAAAAGTCAAGGGCTCTAGCGGCGAATCAATCTGCCCACCGCCAGCAAGCCCGCCATTCCCCCCAACAGCATCCCCGCGCTCACGCCCAGCGCCAGTTGAATCAACAAAATATTAATTGGCACTGGCAACAATTGCACCTCGCCTAAGAAATCTTGAATCCAAGGAGTGAGATAAAGCAGAACGGCGTACATAGTCACCCAGCCAATCAGGGCGCCGGTCAGGCCATAAATCATGCCTTCAAACATAAACGGCGTTTTGATATAGCCTTTGGTGGCGCCAATCAGGCGCATAATGTTGATGGCGGTTTTTTTGGAGGAAGCTTTCATGGTAATGATGACGAAAATAATCAAGAAAGAGATGAGAGCCAGAATGCCGGCCACCGCCAGGCCCACTTGCCTGATACTTCTGGTCCAGCGCGCCAGCTGCTCGACCACACTTTCCTGGAAATCGACATCTTCCACGCCGCGCAAACCCTCGAGATCAGACTTGACCTGTTGGAGGTAGGCAATATCGGTGGCGGCCACCTCAATGCTAGCGGGCAAAATATCCGCCGTTACCAGTTCCAGCAAAAGCGGCTCGTCTTGGTTATTAGCCTGGTAGATTTCCAGTGCTTCTTCTTTGGTCACCACCGTCACCTGTTCGACGTAGGGCTTGGCTTTCATATTCTCGGCGGCGCTAACGATGGCGCTTTCCTCGGCGTCAATCTCGAAAAAAGCAATAATTTGTGGCTGGGTTTC
>CAZESB010000037.1:0-2475 GCA_964515115.1 uncultured Pseudomonadales bacterium
TTGTAAATGAAGCTATGGTTTTTTTGAGTTTATTAAACTATCTTGAAAACGATTATTTTATTAATTTGTTTGAGCAGCATTTTACTGAAGAAGAATTAAATACCGGCTGCTCGGCTGCTCAAACAGAACAGGAAATCAATAGTCTTTTTGCTCTCACGCCAGTATTGTAGAGAAATTCAGCTTATGAAACTCCAGATCCATTTTTGTGATTATAGAAAGAGGGTGGGGCAGGTTGTTCAATTTTCCAACAACTTACTTTGCAGAGCCAATTCTGTGTCTTCAAAAAATTCGTCAACAAAAGTAAGTTCGCCAGAATTAAGTCCCTTTCTCAATTCGTCTGGATGAATAAAACGGGCCCATTTAACTTCGGCGGAGTCTACTTTTCTTGGTTCATCATCGGATTCTCCAAGCAATAAATAACGATATCGATTATACTTATTTAATCCCTGAGCAACGATCTTCAAATTGAGAGGCTTAACTCCCGTTTCTTCCAATGCTTCACGAGTAACAGCAGCTTCGGGCGTTTCTCCTGACATCACTTTGGTCAATTAGTAAATCTTTATTCCAGGAATAGGGGTGGAACTTTGTAAATTCTGGATCATCAGTTCTATATTCCTCATATTGAGGAACATTCTCGCCTAAACACACAAAAACTGTCTTGAGCTGATCGTATTCATTGTTAATGTTAAGATCCTGCATACTTTATTTTCCAAATTGGAGCGGGATACGGGAATCGAACCCGCTTCTCCACCTTGGGAAGGTGGCATACTACCGGTGTACTAATCCCGCGCTGCAAAAAATTACCCATATTGTAACAAAAAAAGAGAGGAGAGGGCGCCGAGGTTTGGGGCCGCGATTATTTCTGGAAATTACCCGCGACTCAGGTAATCCCAAAAAAAACCACAGTCAAACCTTAGGGCACGCTCTCCTCATCTTCAGGCTCCTCCACTCGCCTCTCCGGCCCACACCACTCAATGGTGTGAGTCAGAACCAAGGCGGCCAGAAGAGCCAGGACTATCAGAAGTTCAAATTCCATTGATAGTCACCTCCTTTTTTTTGTTGGAAGTTACGTCAAAAATACCATGAAAAACCGGGCGCTAAAACTGCCTTTTTTTATAACAAAAGGGGTCTGAGGATAGGTATTAACGGGCAAAGTGCAAATACCTTTATAAATCTTAATCCTAGCGAGCCCGACCGGATTCGAACCGGCGATCTCTTCCGTGACAGGGAAGCATGTTAACCACTACACCACGGGCCCTTTTTTTTCTCAGGCGTCTGCTTGAGAAATGTGATTATACGATATTTTACCTAGTTTTGCCAAATTGGAACACTAGCACAACCCCAATGCTTTCTTTACTGTACTCAAACACGGTCTATATAGTATCATACAAGTATCAGCTAAATATTACGCGAAAGGAAGTATGACCCCCATTATTCTGATCGGCATCGTCTTACTTGGATTGGTTTTCTATGCCATTGGCATTTACAACACTCTCCAAAGACTGAAAACCCAAATTGTCGCCAGTATTCAGGAGATTGGCAACCAGCTTAAAAGGCAGGCTTCCTTGATTCCGAACTTGGAATCTTCAGTCAAAAGTTATCTTAAACATGAAAAAGGTATTTTTGAGATGCTAACTGAAGCTCGTAAATCCGTTGCCGCAGCTCAAGAATCGGGCGATGCTGCCACCATTGACGACGCTATCGCCAAGATTCAAAGTGTCGTTCCCAGACTGCAAGTGGCGATCGAGGATAATCCTGAACTCAAAGCTGACAACACTGTCACCAAGTTCATGGACGAACTAACTGATACCGCCGACAAACTGATGTACGCCCGTCGTTCGGTCATCGACCTCACCCAGATGTACAACGAAAAGTTGGTGATGTTCCCGTCCAATCTTGTGGCCAATATGTTTGGTTTCAAACCTGAAAAAGGTCTGGAAACTCCACAAGCAGGTGAGCACGTGACGGTTTCAGCCAGCGAGATGAAAGACCCTAAAGTCAATCTCGACAAATAAATACCTTATCCTGCTCAGACTATGACTCACTATCAAATTGTTGCCAGCAACAAACGTAAGTCGGTGCTGATTATCGCCGGCTTTGTGACTTTTATTGTCGGCGCGGCCTACGTTATGACCCAGGCTTTTGGTTTTGGCTTGGATCTGGTGGGGATGGCGCTGATTTTTTCCGGCGTCATGTCTTTTGCTTCGTACTGGTGGTCGGACAAGATTATTTTGTCCATTTCCGGCGCTAAAGAAGCCAAGCGCGATCAGTATTTTGATTTTTACACCGTGGCCGAAAACATTGCTCAAAGTCAAAGAATGCCGCGACCCAAACTTTATGTGATTGAAGACAGTGCCCTCAATGCTTTCGCCACCGGCAGAGATCCCCAGCACGGCGTGGTGGTAGCTACCACTGGCTTACTGGCCAGACTCAATCGGGCAGAGCTGGAAGGAGTAGTGGCCCATGAACTTTCAC
>CAZESB010000038.1:0-2001 GCA_964515115.1 uncultured Pseudomonadales bacterium
CAACCAGCTTCAATACTTTTGATTTTGCCCTCAGCCTGCTTTATTACCTGATTATTTCCATGGTGATCGGCATTTCGGCAGTTTTAGTGATTTGGTGGCTAACTAAATTTTCTTCAAGAAACCAGACGATGGTGGTTGCCGTAATTGCAGGAGTAATTTTTTGGCTGGTGGCCGCACAAATCTTGGAACCGAAATTAGCAACAAGTTTTATTTTTCAGCATCAATTAGGCAGGCTGGAGCAGTTATTTATTCAGGTGGTGGTGGCCGCTTGCTTTGGTTGGCTGGCGCAGGCAGTTTTTGAGGATTGGCGCTAAGCCTTTTTACTGCTCGTACCGGTAAATTTCACCGTCTACCTGGGCAGGTTGCCATTCCGGGAAAGTAAAAAAGTTGGAGATTATTCGGGCACCTTTGGGTAGTTCACGCCTGGCTTTATTTTGCAACTTGGGCATGATGTAAGTGGTACCGTAGAGCATGACCACGTTATATTGACTCAAATCGGCGCGCCACAAACTTTTAGCGTGGATGGTGGCTTTCTTCTCCAAATTCAGTTCAGCAATTTTCGCCTGCGACTTCTTGACTAAAAAAGGATTAATCTCATAGCCATCCACCCGGAAGCCCTGCTTTGCCAGCTCAATTACAATTTTGCCATCACCTGAGCCCAAATCAACCACGCGCTCGCCCTTTTTCAATTTAGCCAACTTAATCATTTTAGCCACGTCTTCATCAGCGCTCGGTACATAGACCGGTCCATTCAGCATCGGGATGATGTAAACGACCGCTTTAGCCAACACCAGCACTAAAAAACCCAGGGTTAGCGCACATACCATTAAAAACACCAGAAAAATAATTTCGGCTGTCATTACAGCAGTTATTTTACCTCAATCTGGCTGCTACCGAACTAGCAGTTTGAGACTCAATTTAAGCAGTGGTAGACCGAAAATGCCTCCAACCCCAGATATAGATCGCTCCCAGACCGGCAAAAATTGCCAACATACTGATAAAAAAGCTCACTACCGGGATCAGGGTGATAAGGTAATAAACGGCCAGACCAGTGATTAAAGTCAAGGTATTACCCAGTTTATCCCAATTGAATTGTTCTTTCAGCGTTATGCCAATGGCCATGCCCACCACTAACTTAGTCAAGTAAAGCAGGATGAGGAATTTGGCCAGCAAGAGTAAAGCTAAGGGAATACCAATCACGGTTAAGAGAAGCATCAGGAAAACCGGCCCTACCAGCACAAAAACCAAAAAACCTACCAGCAAGCTGGGTAGTGCTTTGGTCCGCAAATTTTCTGCAATTTCCAAACCAGCTTGTGGAAAGAAATAGAGTAAGAGCAAACCTACCAACAAAGCCGCAAAATATGACCAAGTTTTAAAAGTGAGATTTAAGCTCCATAGGGCAGCGCCCGCTTCCGGGGCACTTTCTTTAACTCTGGTTAGTTCTCGACTTTTGGCAGTTGCCGGAAATCTAACCACCTCGCCAGACACACTGGCGCTTTCAGCAATTTGAGAATCAGCTTCTTCCGGATATTTTAAGCTACCGCTAATGCTGGCCTCGGGGCCGATAATAAGCGCAGGGGAGCCAATTTCCACATCGCCACCGACATGGTTATTCAAGGAAATTGATCCGCCTACAGCCACAAAATGATTGCCGACATCAGCTCTGTTTGTTAGCGAGCCGCCAATACTCACTAGTGAGCCGCCAACGGTAGAAGAATTATCTACAGTCAATGAACCACCAACCAGATTTAAATCATCGCCAATTTCAGCGTCATTAATGGTAATATCGCCACCGATGAGCCTTACATCTTCACTCACCATGCCAGAAAGACTGATGTTTCCGCCAATAACGGTAACATCGCCATTGATGGTGCCGTTAATCTCAACTTCGCCTCCCAGCACGTAGACATCGCCATTGATGGTGCCGCGGATATAAATAGTTTTGCTGCTTAGAAAGACGTCATCATCAATGACTTCGTCCTCGCCGATTTCCAAAATTTC
>CAZESB010000039.1:0-1966 GCA_964515115.1 uncultured Pseudomonadales bacterium
CAAAAAGTCTTGCGAAATCTTGAATAAAAAGGGTTCTGACTTTTTGAGCGGTGTTGTAATATTGGTCGGCGTAGCCTTTGCTCAGGGTGTAAGTGCCAAGCATAATTCGGCGCTTGGCCTCATCACCAAAAAACGAGCGGTCTTTGCCATAGCGGATGCCGTCAAATCTAGCCAGGTTGCTGCTGACTTCGCCGCGCTGGACAATAGTGTAGACACTAATAGCGTGTTTGGGATCCATGGCGCTGGTTTTTTCCACTTTGGCCCCCAGCTTTTCCAGAACTTTCAGTTGTTCTTCGATGATGGGATTAACGATTTCCAGTCCTTCAAGATCGTGGTAAAGATAGCCAATTTTGAGGCCGCTAATATCAGTGTTTAAAGCTTGGGTGAAGTCGGGGACTGGCTGCGGACCGGTGGTTGAGTCTTTTTTATCTTGGCCAGCCAGGTAGTTGAGCAAAATAGCGCTGTCTTCAACAGTCTTGGTGAGTGTACCCGGAGAATCAGTGGAAGAAGCCATCGGCACAATCCCGTAGCGACTGACTCGGCCGTAGGTAGGTTTCAAACCAACCACACCACACCAGGCGGCAGGTTGTCTGATCGAACCGGCTGTTTCAGTTCCCAGAGCGGCAATACAAAAATCGGCCGCCACGGCTGCGGCGCTGCCGCCTGAAGAACCACCGGGCAAGTGATCGGGATTGCGCGGATTGAGAGTTCTGCCATACTGAGAAGTTTCGGTTGAAGATCCATGCGCCCAGGCATCAAGATTAGTTTTGCCCAAAACTACCCCTCCGGCCGCTTTTAATTTGGCGGTAGCCGTCGATTCGAAAGGCGGCACAAACTCATCCAAGACGGTGGAAGCGGCGGTAGTTCGCAAGCCTTTAGTTAAAAAGTTGTCTTTAACGGCGATCGGCAAGCCCTTGAGCGGCAAATGACCAACTGCGGCTGCCTCAACTTCGGCTTTTTCGTTTAAAGTTAAGTAAATATTGAGCTGGTTATGATCAGCTTGAACGGCTTTGTTCACATCCTCATATATTTCAGAAAGTGAAAACGCACCGGTTTCTAAGCCGGTTAGCGCCTGTTTGAGAGTTAAGTTTGCCTGCGACATAAATTTTTCCGTTCAATTATGATTCGTCAATAATTCGTTCCACCACGAAGTATCCCTGATGAGTATTTTTAGTATTGGCCAGCGCTTCTTCTTGAGTGAGCATGCTTTTTTCATCAACTTCATCTTCCCGCCAAACATTTTGCTGTCCAGTCACTTGATGAGTTGGTTCAACCCCTTCAACTTTTACTGACATCAGCTCACTCACTGTTGCCAAAGTTTCACTAAAAGCCGCTGCCAACTGAGCTTCCTCATTTTCAGTAATCGGAATGTTCGCCAAAGCAGCGATGTGTTTCACTTGGGCGGTAGAAATTTTATTGGTCATCAATCCTTTTTTTATCAAGTAATCATGGAGCGCAAGGCTCGAATTCTTTCCGCCACCGGAGGATGAGTTTGGAAAAGTCCGGCAAACCAGTGAGCTGCTCCTCTCGCATCCTTGAGTGGGTTACTGATGTATAAATGAGCAGTGGCCTTGTTGGCGGCTTTAAGCGGCTGGTGATCTGAGCTGATTTTTTCCAGCGCCTTGGCCAAGCCCTCAGGATTTTTGGTCATTCCGGCCGCGGAGGCATCGGCCAAAAACTCTCGCCTTCTGGAAATGGCTAGCTGAATAATTTGAGCAATTAGGGGCGACAGTAAAGCCAGTAGCAGACCTACCGCCATAAAGATCACTTGCAACTGGCCGCCGGAGCGGTTGTTGTTGCGGTTGCCGCTACCCCAAAAACTCGCCCGCAACATCCAATCTGCCAGCAGTGCCACAAAACCCACCAAAATAGTAACGATCGACATCAGCCGAATATCATAATTTTTAATGTGTGAAAGTTCATGGGCCACTACTCCTTCCAGCTCTGCCCGATTGAGTCTGGCCAG
>CAZESB010000040.1:0-1877 GCA_964515115.1 uncultured Pseudomonadales bacterium
GCATAGTCAGTTTTTCCAACTCGGGCAAAACTGCCAGAGATAACCGCCGCAAGGCAGACATGGAAACGGTGCGGCAAGCCCTGGTGCTTTTTCGCAATGAACAGGGTGATTATCCCACTATTAGCTCTGGTGAGCTGTGGGAGAGATATGATGACATGGTTTTTACACTTGCTTCTACGGGTTATCTTTCAAATCCAACTCCACTTGATCCAAAAAATGATGCTACTTATTATTATGGTTATACGAGCACTTTTCCAAACCCCACCTTCTGCCTCTGCGCCCAATTAGAAACCGACAAGGGAAACAAAGATAGTCGGAGTTGTGAGGGACCATATTTAACTTCAGGTCAATTTTACTGCGTCCAACAACCCTAACCCATCATGTCTACTGCCCGGAAACTTCAAGCTCACAGACTAAACAATGCTGGCTTTTCGCTGATCGAACTCTTAGTGGTCACTGGCATTATTATCATGTTGGTGGGCTTGGGTATCGCCGGCTTCATTCGTTTCAACGAGCGGCAGCAGGTGGAGGCCGCAGCGAAACGAATCCAAACCATGCTGCGGACAGCGCAGGCCAAGGCCCAAATTCGCGAAATTCCCACCGGCACCTGCAATACCCTGGATGGCTACACGGTCAGGCGAATTGCAACCCCGGCCCAAATTCAGCTGGCCATCTCCTGTGACTCCAATACTACTATCGTTCTTGATAGCTACGCTATTCCTTTTGGCATTGTTGTCAGCAATACTTTTGACAGTATTACTTTTATTCCTCTGAAAGGCGGTGCGATGATTGAAACAGCTGTCAGTGATGGTGCGTCTGAAGTTGAGATTACGGTATCGAGGACGGGTACTGCTCAAATTTTTGCTTTCAATGTTTATGCTTCTGGGGTAATTTCTGAGGGAGGTTTCGAGCCAAACTAATGCAAAAATTTTTTAAAAAGCTCAACCGACGCCGCACCACTAAACAGCAAGGCTCAACCATTGTTGAACTGCTGATTGCCACAGTTGTCGTGGGTTCGGTGATCACTGGGATTGCGGTGGCGCTTACCTACAATATTCACCAGAACGCCGAAGTGCGCTATCGCGAGGCGGCTGCCAGCATGAATCAGCAAGCGCTGGAGGCTTTTCGTCGGGAAAGAGAGCGATTAAGTTGGGATGCGTTTTACGCTGGTCTTAATAATGCCACCTATTGTATCAATAGTCTTGGTAATAGTTTGGAAAATCTCACTCAATCTCCCAGTACTTGCGGCACCAATACCTATGAGTTTGCCAAAACTGACTTTAAGCGCGAAGTGATAGTCGGCAAGATAGATGCTGACACCATCGAATTCGCGATCACGACTTTTTGGCATGCCAATACAGCTGATGAAATCTCAGCTACTACCAGGCATACCATGAAAAATCGGCCAAATTAGTCGGGCCAACCGACTGTCAAGCAATATCAGCCAGCACCAGTTAGTTTCTCACCTGGACATTAGTGGTGAAAGCTTCAGGCTGGCCAATGGTCTGACCAACACTGTTAAGCTTTTGCAGATTAAATGCCACATTGACAAAGGTCTTATCACCCACATTGTCACAGCTAAAGCTGCCGCCACTTACCCCGACTGCGGTGGAGGTGAGGTAGGTAGTAGTGGTGGCTGAAGCGGAGGCAATCCTGGTTGTTGGAGCAGCTCCGTCATAAGAAAGCGTGGACACTCTATCATCTATGGAAATAACTTCAATCGAGTTACCGGGGTTGCACACCACACTTCTGGCATTGCGCAGTAAAAATTCAATTTGGTTGAGAGCGTAGGTGCCTTCACGGTTCAAAACTCGGCGAATACTGGTATTGGTGGAGCTGGTTAAAAAGGTCATAAACATGGCAGTGACAGTCAAAAG
>CAZESB010000041.1:0-1848 GCA_964515115.1 uncultured Pseudomonadales bacterium
GAGCAGTGGGTGGAATTTTATGCAAAAATGACAAAACATTGCTAGGAACAAGCAAATTATATATAAGAGGTGCCAATCAGTTTTTTACTGAGCGAGAATACCGGTTTGTTCAGCGGATTTGACATCCTAGCAAAACCCTCTTATTATGAATATATATTCATAATCACACTATGCCAAGAAAAAAGGTACCACGTGTTATTTTATCTCAACCCGAGGTAACATTTTTTAAACCTCAGGGAGTGTGTTTGCAGCAATTGGAAATTACTGAACTCTATGATGATGAGTTTGAAGCCCTCAAATTACATAATTTTGATGGTTTTTCACAAATTGAAGCTGCCAAGGCCATGAAAATTTCACAGCCCACCTTTGGGAGAATTCTTAATTCAGCCTACAAAAAAATCAGTGAAGCATTATTTGAAGGTAAAGCCATTGCCATTCAGAAAGTAAAGAAAGGGGCTGCGTATGAATCAATTCAAGGCAAAAGACATTTTAATTATTTTAGCGCTACTTGTGATGTCTGTGATCGGCATTGTTTGGTTGATTAGTAATCAAAAATTTCCTTTTCTTGCTCAAAGACAGATCAATCAGCCAATCAATGGCCTACTGATGTTAATTGAATTTGAAAAAATTGACGGGATTCTTCAATGGGAAAAAGAGCTGGATCAAAGAAATCTAACCGCCATGGTGAAAGTACAGAACAATGTCCTTGAAGAACATCCAGAGGTGTTTAAGCGTCTGGCTAGCAAAGGCTATGAAATTGCCGGCGGCTATGACGAAGCGCCTTTTTGGGAGATGCCTTATGAAGAGCAATACCAATATTTGGCAGAAGCTCAAGAGTTAGTTGAAGAGATTACCGGCAAACCCATGAGGGTTTTTGGTAGTCGCTATTTTGCTTATGATGAAAACACCTTAAAAGCAGCCGATGCTTTAGACATTGAATATCTTCTTGCCAGAGGAACTCAGGATGTCGCTGCTGTAGTTTATGCTCCACAAGAGTATGACGTCAAAATTATTTCGGTCACGAATGTAGACAATGGTGAAATGGGCCGCGGTTCTTTGTGTGATTATAGTTTGTGGGCCCGCGGCGCCGATGCTGCCGAATTTGCCCAAATTCTATCTGAAAGTTTGGCCAAACAACCGGAAAATATGATTTTAGTCTCTCATGCTTATTTAGGCGGAACGCGTCAAGAATGGTGGGATGAATATCAAAAGGTTTTGGCGAGTGATCAGGTCAAGTGGGTTGGTTTCGATGAGTGGCTGAATCAGCAACAGTTGTTAGTGATGCCCAACCAAGCTATTCCCGTCAATCTTGAAGTTGAGTATGTTAAGCCACAACCAGCCAAGCCCATGGAAGATTATGCTCCCGTTTCTGATTTAGAAAGCTTGGATTTAGTGATGTTTCATAATGGTCAGGGCGAGATGTGTTTGCAAGCGCTTGAGTTTTTGCAGCAACATCAGATTGAATACAAAGAACACCTGACTACCGAAGCTGAATTCCAAACTTTGTTAGCTCGTTATCAGCAAAAATATCCGATCAGCATTGGTGAATCAGAGAGTTACCAGTATTTGCCCATTATTTTTTACAAAGGTAAAGCCTATTCTGGCTTTAATGATGCAGTGGCTCAAAGTATCTTGGATGATTAAGATTTGAATGGTGGCGAATTGGTAGCCGGCTTTTTAGCCTGGATATTTTTAGATTTGTTCTTTACTTTGTAAGTTTTTGAGTGCCTTACTCGGTGGGTAACTGAGCCGGTTCAAAGGTCATCGTGCCTGAATCCAGCTTCAGCAACAATTGCAGTTTGCCGTTTTCCAGCAAGTAGGAATCAACCTGAGCCAACTGGCCCATAA
>CAZESB010000042.1:0-1761 GCA_964515115.1 uncultured Pseudomonadales bacterium
CCCCGTCTTATTTTGCTATAAGCCTAATGTATGATAAAGTATGACCTATGAGGCACAAGTCCAGGCTAACAATTACTCTGCCAGGAGAACTTTTAACCAAAGTTGATGGTTTGGTCGATGGTAAGGCAGTGCGAAATCGCTCTCATGCCATTGAGTTACTGATTCGCAGCAGTATGGAACCGACAGTGTCGATGGCGGTCATTCTGGCTGGTGGCAAGAAAAAAATGACTACTCCGCCCGCTCTGAAAAAAATTGGCAACCGACCCCTGCTGGCCATTACTTTGGAAAATCTCAAGAAGTACGGGATTGTTGATGTTTTTGTGTGTGGTGGTATTTACGAAAAGCAGATTGAAACGGTTTTTGGTGATGGCAGCCAGTTTGGGGTCAAGATTACCTATGTGGAGGAAAAAAAGCCGATGGGCACGGCCGGCTCTCTCAAGTTGACTGAAAAATATGTGGCCAGCAATCCTTTTTTGGTTATTCACGGCGATGTTTTGACGGATATCAATTTAGAAGATTTGGTTGAGTTTCATTTGCGTGAAAATACTAAAGCGACGATTGGGGTCAAACCGCGGATGAGTGAGAAAAAGTTTGGCCAGGCCTTTTTGCAAGGTAATAAAATTATTCGCTTTATGGAGAGGGGTGCCAATAAGGGTATTAGTATTGTTAATACCGGCATTTATGTTTTAAATCCAGAGGTTTTAGCAGCTATTCCCAGGAGTAAAGTGGCTAGCATGGAGGCAGACGTTTTTCCTAAGCTAGCTGAAAACGGAGAGTTAAGTGCTTTTATTTTTCAGGGAATTTGGTTTGATGTCTCTGATAAAGCCGATCATAAGAAGGCAAATGTGCCAAGCTGAGGAGTCGAACCTCAATCTCATGTTTTTCAGATCCGCCTGTGGCGGAACCACCTTGGCTAGCGCAATTGTTTTGAAATAAACTCCCTGCCTGCACCGGTCTTTAGATATTTTTCTCTGCGAAAAGCTTCTGAGCGAGTTTTGTATTCCTCAACATACATAATTTTCCAAGGAATACCTCGCTTACTCCATTTATTCAGTCCTAAATTGTGATGTTCTAGTCGCTTAGTGAGATTTTTGGTGTGTCCGGTGTAGTGCTTATTGATTTTTTGAGAAAAAAGCACATAAACAAAGTACATGTGCCAAGCTGAGGAGTCGAACCTCAATCTCATGTTTTTCAGACATGCGCCGTGACCACCTTGGCTAGCTTGGCTCGTTGGTTAGTATGTCAATTTTATCAGAAGTGTGGCCGCTGAGGGACTCGAACCCCCGACTTCCCGGATGTAAACCGGACGCTCTAACCAACTGAGCTAAGCGGCCTCTATAAAGTACAATAATTATATTATCAAATCAGACGAAGCAGTTTTAATAGACCAGGGATACAGCCACTTGGAAGCTCCTCATCTGGATTAAGCTGATATTCTCCAGCCCTAATTCTTTCCTGAACTTTAGGAGGAAGATCTCCGAATAGTGTGCCCGCCTTAATCATCTTGAATTCTTCCGGAGTTAATTCGACTTCAAGATCTGGGATACGGCCGCCGTGTCTGTTTCTGCGTGATAATTCAAGATAATGTTTTACTCTTGAACCGCCCCTAGGCTTTTCTGCCCACCTGGATCCAACTTTGTCACGATAGGGATGAGGTTCTCTTTCAGGTCCTTTTTGTACCATAAAACAATCCTTACTTTATTTTGTTACCTGGTGCCCAGGAGAGGACTTGAACCTCCACGCTGTTAAGCACAGCCTCCT
>CAZESB010000043.1:0-1692 GCA_964515115.1 uncultured Pseudomonadales bacterium
GACGGCAGCGTGAAGGTGCCGAAGGTGTTGCAAAAATACTTGGGGAAGAAGGAAATTAAGGTTGAGAATTAAGGAAAAGAAGAGGCTGGGAGAGCCTCGCCTAATACCCACTTTTCTGGTATAACATACACCTATGTTGAAGTTTTTAACCGATTTATTTGACGAAAATAAGAAGCGCCTCAATGAGTACGGCAAAATTGTTGATGAGATCAATAGTTTGGAGCCAAAAATCAAGCAGCTCTCAGACGAAAAGCTGGCCGCGCAAACGGAAAAGTTCAAAAAGCAGATTGCTGCTGCCCAGAAAAGCGGCGCCGCGGATAAAGATATTCTCAACCAACTACTGCCTGAAGCCTTTGCTACTGTAAGGGAGGCCTCACGACGCATCAACGGCATGCGCCATTACGACGTTCAGTTGTTGGCAGGCATTGCCCTGCATCACGGCACTATTACCGAGCAGAAAACCGGTGAGGGAAAAACGCTCACCGTGACCGCGCCGTTGTATCTAAACGCACTGCTTGGTAAAGGTGTGCATCTAATTACTGTGAATGATTACTTGGCGGAGTTGGGTGTGGGCTGGATGGGGCCAATTTATCACTTTTTAGGCCTTTCCTCAGCGGTGATTATTCATGATCACTCCAGACTATACAACCCTGATCTAGACAGCGAGATCAGGGGTGACGAGCGGCTGGAGCATTTCGAGGAAATTTCCAGAAAAGCTGCCTATTTGGCAGACATTACTTACGGCACCAACAATGAGTTTGGCTTTGATTATCTGCGCGATAACATGGTGCAGGCGATTGAGCAGCTGGTGCAAAGACAGGATACTCCCCACCATTTTGCTATTGTTGACGAAGCGGACTCGATTTTGATTGATGAGGCCAGAACACCGCTGATTATTTCCGCACCTGATACTGAGCCGACTTCCAAGTACTATGAGTATTCCAAAATGGTCGAGTCTTTGACTAAAGATCAAGACTACAAAGTGGATGAGAAGGCCAGAGCGGTGACCTTGACAGATTTAGGGGTGAAAAGAATTGAGAAAAAGTTGGGCGTAGGTAATTTATACGAGGAAAGTTTTGACATTATTCATCATATTGAAGCAGCTCTCAAAGCTAAAACCATTTTCACCCGCGACAAGGATTACATTGTGCGCGAGGGAGAAGTGGTGATTGTGGATGAGCATACCGGCCGTCTGATGTATGGCCGACGCTACTCTGATGGTTTGCATCAGGCTATTGAAGCCAAAGAAGGAGTAAAAATTCAGCAGGAATCCAGAACCCTGGCAACGATCTCGATTCAGAATTACTTTAGGTTGTATCAAAAACTGAGCGGTATGACTGGTACGGCTTTAACCGAGGCTGAGGAGTTTAAGGAAATTTATGACCTGGATGTTTTGGCAGTGCCTACCAACCAAGCTGTGGTCAGGGAAGACCACTCGGACATAGTTTATAAGACTGCCAGCGCCAAATATACCGCCATTGCCGCTGAAGTGGAGCGGATTCATCAGGAGGGCAGACCGATTCTGATTGGTACTCGTTCAATCGAGCACAACCAGATGATGGCGGATTTTTTGCGGCGCCGCGGGGTGAAACATGAGGTTCTTAACGCCAAAAATAACGAAAAAGAGGCTTTTATTATCGCCGACGCTGGTAAGAGCGGCGCCATTACCGTGGCTACTAATATTGCCGGGCG
>CAZESB010000044.1:0-1691 GCA_964515115.1 uncultured Pseudomonadales bacterium
AACGAACCATGTTACCGGAATTTGTTGGGCCAGTGATTCAAGCCAAGCGATTGCTGTTTGCATAATTTAAACATTTTATCTTACTTTAAAGCTTTTCCATACATCTAATTAGAAAGTGAGACTAGCTTTGATGCCAAAGCCGCTCATAACTATTCGCCAATTTTGCCCAGCTTTGCTTTTTTGCCCAGGAAACAGCTTTTTGATTCAGCGACCGATGGCTGAAGACGTTTTGCGCGATTTGCTGAGGGCTGTTGGCCTTAATTATCCATTGGCTGAACGGTGCGGAGTCCAGGTACTCTTTTCTTAAATTATTATCATAAAAACAAATTGGTAGGGTTTGTGAGACCAGCGCCTCCAAAATGCTGAGATAACCGGAAACGAAGGCAATTTGGTATTTTGCCACCAGCTCCTCGGTTTTATGGTTAAAGCCATAAAAAACCGCGTTGAGTCGGTGTTTTTTAGTATACGCCACTGCCGCCGGCATTTGTGGACCAGCGCCATAAACATCGAGCCGGTACTTGGGGTTTTGGTTCTGCAAAATTTTCAAAGCCTGAAGATGGGCCATAATGCCGGTGTCCGGATGAAGTCTGCCAATGAAAACTAAGTGGTGGCGGGACTGCTTTTTAGGTGGTGTTGGCCTGGCGGCAACAGCACCATGCGAAATTTGCCCTGGTTGTACGCCGTACCACCACTGATGAAAGGCGCCAATGCAAAGATTATTTTGGGTTAATTTATCGGCCAGTCGGTGCCAAAAACGCTGCCAGCTGCTAATTTTCTCTCCACCTTCGTAGCCATGAAAAGTCATGAACAATTTTTTTCGCGGCAGAAAAACAAGCAATGGCAGCAGCCAGAAGAAAACATCGTGTACTTGGATGATGTCTGCCTTTCTGAGTAGAGGCAAATGCTTAAAAACACTTTGCCAAATGCTTAATTTGTACTTTGTTTTTTGCGCCCAGCTACCGTGGGGTTCTCCAAAGGTTTTCAGGCGGATAACCAAATTGTCCTCAACTTTTTCTTTCAGCGGCAAGTCGGGCAGATGCTGTTGGGTGATAGTAGTAATGTTGTAGCCGCGCCGACGCAATTCGCGATTCACCCGCAAAAGATGTTTTTCAACGCCGCCTAAGTGAGGAAAGTAAAAAGGAGCCAGATGAACAATTGATTTTTTTGGCACTCGGTTCCGATTATAACAAAGGCCCGGCTCATGATATACTTTCACTGAAATTTGCCGAGATAGCTCAGCTGGTAGAGCGGCGGTATCGTAAACCGTAGGTCAGGGGTTCGAATCCCCTTCTCGGCTCCCTATTGAACCCGCCTACAAACTGATATACTACATCATATATGGCAAATAGTCGCAGAGCTACTTCTCGAGTAATCAAAAGAGAAAAACAGAAGATGTTGCGCCAAACCATGGTTTTTGGCGGCATCGCTTTAATTATTTCCGTGCTCTTTTTGTTTTTAGTCCTGCCTGGGTTTATTAGTTTAATCAATTCCATGCTCAGCACTAATCCTTTTGAGGCGACCGATACTATTCCGCCTCAGCCGCCCAGAGTAATTGTTCCTTTTGATGCCACCACCGAGTCCAGAATTGAGTTGACCGGTGATGGTGAAGCCGGCAGCAACTTGACTTTGCTGCTTAACTCCCGCCAAGTTGGGGAAACAACTATTGCTGAAGATAGAACTTTTAAGCTGAC
>CAZESB010000045.1:0-1660 GCA_964515115.1 uncultured Pseudomonadales bacterium
CAAGTAAGGCTTGTAAGAATCCCTGGAAATGAGTTAGTATAGAAGTGCATGCGCGTTTTCAAATACCTGCTCACTACTCTCTTTTTGGTTGTCGTGGTCAGTGGTGTGGGTTTTTTGGCGCTGCGCTTAATTTTGCTTACTGCCAGCACCAAGAAGCTAGAAGATTCTCTTGAGGTACTGAAGCTGTCCGCGGCCAGGAATGTGGCCAGCACTGAGTGTTTTGAGTTGGCTGGTGGCAATTCTGCCTTGGATCAACCGGTGGTTTATCAAATTCGTTTTCTTAACGACACTGATTATGTGCTCGAAGCGGTCTGCCCGCTCAATCAGAGTAATCCCATTGAATTGGGAGCCAACTCTCTTGCCGCTTTTGTGAAGAAAGTGCCAGGTAAATCCGGTTTTGTTTGGGATGAAAGTTTTGATACCGGTATTGAGATTGAAGTTTTTGGCGAACTGGCGCAATTTTTGGCAAAGAACGCCTCTGCTTATGTTGATAGTAGGCTGATTACTCGCTCGCGCCAGATTGTGATCGAAAACGGGGTAGTGAATACCGCCGCCACTGCCCTGCCCGACTCTCAACAGCCGGTGGCGACCTGCGAAGGCTACGGCTTCACCTGCTGCGACACCATTTCCCAGGTAGGCAGCGGCGGCCAACTGGCTGGCGCCGGCCAGTGCAGTGACAACTGCTTCCAGCAATGCCTCAACCGGCCGGTGGTGCTCTCTTTTGCTACCAATCCCTTTTTTAACCCCAACACCAGGCAGGTTGATGTGGCTGTGGGCACTCCTATTACTTTTGCTTTTGTCGTTGATGAAAAGGACACCGAAGATTTTGAGGTGGTGATTGATTTCGGTGATGGCCAGAGCGAAACTTTTTATGCCAGACAAGGCCAGGTGGTGCATGAGTATGATTGTGACGATCCTTTTTGCAGCTATACCGCTGAATTGATCGTCACCGACCCGGATGGTCTCAGCTCGATTGAAACGCCCATCAGCGAGATCGCTGTGAATGTGAGTAGGTAAAATGACTCTGTTACTTGCAATTAACAACCAAGCAACACTATGATGTAAAGAAAGGTTGACGAAAATGCGCAAAATGTACAAAAAGAAACAACGCAGCCGCGGTTTTACCCTCCTTGAACTGTTGGTGGTGATCTCCATTATTGGTATTTTGATGGCCATGGGCGTGGTGGCCTACTCGACGGCGCAAAGAAAAGGCCGCGATGCCAAGCGGCGCGCGGATATGGATGCTTTGCAGACTGCTCAGGAGCAACGTTATGCAGCCAATAATGGGACTTATGCAAATTCAACTGCTGTTTTAGCAAGTGAGGGGTATATAAACTCCGTGCCAAGTGACCCAAAGCCAGCTTCTCAAAATCCATATAGATTTTATCATGCAACCCCAGGCGTAACATACTGTTATTGTGCTGATATAGAAGAAGGTAATGGAAACAGCAGTAACAACAACTGTAGTTGGGTTCCCAATACAGGAGTTTATTACTGCGTAGCCAACCTACAATAACCAAAAGGACAAGATGAAATCACAAAAAGGCTTTTCTCTCATTGAACTCTTGGTGGTAGCTACAATTATCATTGTTTTGTCCACGATTGGCATAGTCAGTTTTTCCAACTCGGGCAAAACTGCCAGAGATAACCGCCGCAAGGC